>JAEZUC010000078.1 GCA_023443515.1 Bacillota bacterium | reverse complement strand
TGAATTATACCATTAATTAAACGTAATTAAAAATTAATATTTTGGTAATAGTGGTTTTTGTGTAAAATTGAAGGAGTATAAATAATATACTCCTGTAACTTAGACGTAATAATTCTGAAAAGGTTCCAATTTTTTAAAAATTTGTCCTGAAGGTATCATAAGCGATTAAATAGTCTAATTTCGCTTTTTCCAGGGATATTTGTGCCTCGTCTTCATTAGCCTTTACTTTTTCATATTCAACTAATGTAATTTGCCCCAACTTGTATTTGACGGATGATATCTCAGAAAGTTTTTTTGTTTTTTCACATTCAAGCTTGTTTATTTCTATATCATCACATAAATTTAGAAGAGTATTATAATCCGAACGTACTTTAATAGTTATATCTTTTTTAATCTCATCAAGAGTGTATTTCGCATCAAGCATCCGGTCTTCAACTTCATCTATTCCATTAGCGTCCGGCTTGTATGAGTATTTTTTTACTATATCGCATTCCAGGCGAGCTTCCTCAAAATCTTTATCCGCTTTTATAATATCGTGATAATTTATGCTCAGACCTTCCGCAATTTTTTCTACGTTAATGCTATCTACACTGTAAAAAGGAATATCAATCTTTTTAATCTTAGTCCGGCTGCTTAGATCCAGTCCTAGCAATCCATTCAATTTGATTATTTGAACATCTCTTTCTCTTATCAGATTGTTTACTTTCTGCTGTTCCTGATTTATTGATATTTGAAGTGTTGTAACGGTACTTTGGATATCTGTTCCGCTCTTTACCTGCTTCTTTTTAATTTCTAATTCATTTTGCAGGCGTTTTACTGCTTTTTCTCGTAAAGTTAACAGTGTATTTTTATTCAATATTTCATAGTACGCCTTTGTAACATCTCTCCTCAGTGATCGGGCTTTATTTTCCTTTTCCCATATCAATTGGTCTATTTGGTTCTTTCTCTGTAGCGGATACAGAAGTTCTTCCTTCTTATTTGATATCAGTTCAGCATCATCATCCCAACCCCTAGCCATTGCAGAGGCTGATTTTGCGTATGCTAAATCGTAACGTTGTTTTGCATATGTAATCTTATCGTCATAAAGTTTTAATTCTTTACTGTTGCTAAGAGCCTTCTCGATAGCAGACACTAAGCTTATTTCTCCTGATGCTTGTACAGAACTGAATACACTTGTATTAATTAAAATTAAAAACCCTAATACTATACTAACTATAGCTTTTGCCTTCATATTTTCATCATCTCCTCAATTAATTGTATCCGGGGCCTATATTACAAGCGTTTTTAAACTTGTATACTGAATAATCAAAGTCCCTAACCTTGGTGTCATAGTCACTTTGCTCCAACTCCAGTGAAATCATTGCTGTTTCGTAATCCAAACTGCTCAGTGAACCAGATTTATATAGCAGTTTTGAAGCTTCAAAGCTAGTTCTTTGAGCCTCCAGTGACATTTTTGAGTTTTCCATTGTTTTACGCTTGTCAATAAGGTCTGCATATGCACTTTTTAATTCCTGTTCTACTTCAATCTGCTTTTCCTTTATCTTATTGGTTATCTCGGGTATTTGTAGTTCCATGTTTCTTTTATAAAGGTCCAGCTCAGAATTACTAAATTCAAATGAGTAAATTAAGTTAAAGGTATACAACTGAATTTCAGCCACCTTTAAGTCCATTTTAAGAGACGTAATATCATTTCTGTTTATTAACGCTCTTTTAACATAATTTTCATACTTATCTATCCTATAATCAGCATTTCCTTTATATGGCACAAGGGTGACCTCAGTATTTACACTGACTCCCAATTGCCTTTTAAAGGACATCTCCAAATTTTGCAGAGTTCTTATGAGCTTATTCAGTTCAATACCCTGTTTTTTATATTCTGTTTCAATTGTTAACCTGTCAACCTCTGAAACTGTTCCGTTTTTAATGTCTTTTCCTGCCTTATTGTATCTCTTCTTTTTCAATTCATAGGATTTCTGTGCTATATCAATATTCTTCTTCAAACTCAGTAAAGAATCGAAGGTTTGTCTTACACCATCTTCAATGGACAAATATGTTAATTCCTTATTCAAGCAACTTTTTACAATTGTCGCACAGGCCGAAGCATCAGGAAAATCCTTTGGATTAATTTCAGGTTCGAGCTTAATATTTTTTACTGCATCAGTGCCTTCTAAAACAGTATACAGCATCATAAGCTCACCATGTTCATTAAGACTCATGAGCTTATGTGAAGTTAATTTACCATATAATTCGTTCATCCTGTCTACCATTGTGTATCGGTCAGTGTTGAGTACGCCAATGACATACGAGCCTTCATATTTCTTCCTCAAATCCTTGATTGTTTTTCCTAGACGAGTCAGCTGTCTGCTATTATTCACCGCAAGCAGTGTTGAATCTTTAAGAGTTAAAGTCATTGTGCTTTTCTCTGTAGCATATATATTTAATGACGAAAAAGTAAATGATATTAATACAATGAAAAGCATTATTTTTTTATACATTATATCCCTCCTTGACCATATATACGGAACTGCCTCGACAAATGTCTGTAACGCAAAAGAGAATAGCAGAATATCCACTATTCCCTTAATTTTAATTGTTTATTTGTCAGAACCCATGATTACCTGTACAGGGTTAAACTCTGCACCCGAAGACTTAAACAATCCGGAGATATCTTTAAGTGAAGTAAACCGAATTGTATACCTGTTATTAAAATCCAACTTATCAAACTTGAGTATCATGGTAGTAGCGTTAATATAATTTACAGAGGTTGGTATTTTCTTTACTGTATTTGCTCCGTCACTGTACTCAAGTACATAGTTTGAATTGAGAATGTTAGGAGTTTCAAATGAAACCTCTCTAGAAAAGGTCAATTTTACAGCGTCCTTTGCAATTATAACGGCACTGCTGATATTAGGCTTTATTGCTTTCAAATCCGTATTGCAGGGGAAGGTTGCATAGAGCAGTGTGCCTATTGGATTACCCATATAATCTTTTAATGCTGCCTGTACCACCAGCTTGTAACTGTCCTTGTATTTAAACTGACTGTCATTGCCAAGAAATAAACGTACCTTTTTTGGTTGCTGTGGATCAAAATATGCCTTGACAGGTATTGACGAATACATAGCATTTGTAATACCAATAAATGTGAAGTTATTGCTTACGGAAGCTGTTTCGCTATCCAACTCCCTGTTGAAATAAACATCAAGTGTACCAGTATCAATAACCCTTATATCTGTAACATTTAGAACTCCACTGTCAGTATATTTCCCCGAAAATGAGTATTGTCTTTCGGTAATACTTTGCTGCTTTGATATATCATTTAGATTAAATATCATAAGTTTATATTCCTGAGTAGAATCCAAGCCACCATTTATAGTCAGAAGAATACTTTTTCCGTTGCTGGCTACATCAGGTGCAACTACAGCCTTTGTAATCTGAATCTGATAATCAGCTTGGGAAGTAAGGCCATAGTTGTACACATGCTGTGCAAGAGTAGGATTAACCTGCTTATTAAAATCAATCCTTATGGTCTTGTTATTTAATGCATAAATTTTTTCAACTGCAAATTCCACATTGTCTTCATTTATACTAATAAATGCTCCGGAGTCACCTTGGGCTTCACCCAAACGAACACCGTATTCGCTGTTAAGGTCACCTGAAACCTTTATCAGGTATTCTTTATCAGGTGCAAGACTTATCCCTTTCAAGGTCAATGAAACTGCATTTTTCTGAGTGTCCAAAGCCTTCACCGCTAAAGTACTTGCATTGCCTTTAACTATCTCATTGTCACCGTCAAATATAGAATAGAACGTAGGATCTTCTGCATTAATATTAACCGGCTGTGTAAAGTATATGTTTATTACATTCTTGCTAACAGGTTTTATGCTACTTATTTTAAAGAAATCAGATTTTATCTCTTTCTGTATATAGCCCGGAAACGCAGCTTCAACATATGGAAGCTTTATGTTGTTATCCATATCAGATACATTTGATATTTTAAAATAATAATTCTTTTGCGGAACCTGTAAAGCAGTTTTTATAGTCAATGTATTTCCTTCCTGCTTAACAATAGAGGCATTTAGAACTTCACTGTCATTACCAAAAGTATTTATCTTTACATCGTCTGCTGTCATCTGCTGAATTTCCTTATTAAACTTTACAATTAGTGTCATGGCACTCTGGGGAATAATTTCAGTTATTTCAAGTCTATCAGCCTCTGTTAAGAATCCTGCTGAAATTGCCGCGTCCATTTTAACTGCACCGCTGCTTACTAGTGTTTTCAGAACTGACACCTGAGAATCCTTGGGATTTATGCTGAGTGTATGATAAAGTAGTTCTGCCACATCACCACGTTTATATTCGCTATTTACATCTGTCTTATCTAAATATGAGCTGTCTGTTACCAGTCCTGCTTCATATGCCTTTGTATATACTTCACTACCTGTAAATTCACTATATCCTATAGCTTTTAAAACCATAGTTAAAAATGCTTTCTCATTTAATCTATCATTTGGGCCAAATTTCCCGTTAGGATATCCTCCTATAATACCACTTTCACTGCAATATCCTACATATGGAGCATACCATGCAGACTGTATTACATCAGGAAAGTGGGATGACTTTAGCCTGTCTTTTTCCTGATTAACATATTCAGCCTTGCCCAAAAGCTTCACTATAAAAGTAGTTGCCTCGGCTCTTGTCAAATATCCATCAAGGTTGAAACCTGTGGTTGTCCCCGATAATAATGAAATCTTGTTCAATGCTGTTGCCTTCTCGTCTGTTGTCATACTATCCTCATTACCAACCGCAAAAGCCTGTGTAAAAGATAGTAGGCAAATAACCAAAGCCAATACTAGAGATAATTTTCTTCTTATGTACATTGTGTCCCCCTTTTCGCTTTCCTGAAATATTCCCTCTGTTTACCATTATATCAATATAGTTATCTACAATAAAGGCAAATTTTCGTGATAGGGCCTGATTTAGGTTACATATTTGTAAACTCTGGAAATTGTAAAGGAAAAAACCATGTAAAAAGGAACTGCCCTAGGGCAGTTCCTTTTTATAGTATGGATTTGCATCCAAACTTTAGTTTTAATTATTTAGTAGCTGTCTTTTCGAAGTCAGCAACCTTGTTTGTAGAAGTGTCAGTTATTCCTGCAACTGAGTTATACTTAACTACAGTTGAATCTGCGAACTTCTTACCATCTTCAGGTGTAAGAGTAATTACACTAGCTGAAGTACGTGCTACTTGTTTTATCTTAACATCACCTGATACTGAGAAACCATTCAATGTTGAAGTAGCTAAAGTAGTATTATCAATAGCTTCATTAAATGTTACTTCGATAGTACCAGTAGCTGTAACCTTAACTGTATTAACAGTAGGAACAATTACGTCTGAAGCAGTTTTAGAACTAGTTGTTATAACTGCACCTAAGTATGACTTAGTATCCACAGCTGTGGCATTGTCAACAGATAACAATACTATTGTTGCTGTAAATGTAGCGGTATCTTTTACATATGTTGCATCTTCTTTGAGTTCTGCTCCAAGGTTAAATACAACTTCTGACTTACCGTCATTGTTCAATGTAATACTAGCAACTGACAATGCAATTTCCTCGCCATCTGCATTTGCAAGTTTAAAGCCTTTTGCAGTTATGGTTGAAAGTCTACCATTAAAAGTAGCCTTTATTTGCTTCTTAGCTATTGCCTCAACCTTTTCGATTTCTATAGAATCCTTTGTAGGTGTCACATCTTTAATATAAGTTGCCAGAGTATTTCCTGCAACGTCTTTTACAAGACCAACCTTAATTGCAACTGTACCTTCTGCAAGAATCGAAGTACTCTTATCTAATACAATTGTAACTGACTTTCCGTCAGCAGCAGGAGTAACTGTATCATTTTCACCCAAAGCAACAAAACCTTTAGTGTCACCAAGATCCTTCATGAAGTTAGCTTTTACAAGAGTAGTAGGATCCATTTGCTCGCTGAATGGAATATAGATGGATGCCTTCTTGCTATCGTTACCTGCTGAATCTTTACCAACAACTATTTTTGCTGCAGTATCAAGTACTTTTGGAGCAACCTTATCAGTAAAGTTCAATGTTGATGTATAAGTGTCCATTGCATTCATTACAAATGCGTTGTCCTTAACACCCTTGATTTCAATAGAATAAGATCCGCCACCCAATTCATCTGTAAACGCAAGCTGTACCTTGTTAAGTGAATCGTCATTAACAAGAGTTGCACCAGTAACGGATATAACCTTTCCAGTTGAATCTTTGATTACATAGTTTGCTGTCTGTTCAGCTGTTGTCTTGTCAAGTTTTTCTGAGAAAACAACTGTTAACTGCAATGTATTGTCGAACTTAACTTCAGTAACTGTTGGTTTAACAGTATCAAGAGTTATGTTCATAGGAATAGTTGTAGCCGGTAATTTGTTTCCCCATAAGTCCTGAATCTGAGTGCTATTTGCATCATCATATCCAATATATAGGTTAGTTGTTCCTAATGGTATTACACTACCTGAGAAGTCAATAGTAAGTGTTGTTCCTGCATCAGTAAGAGTTACCTTATTAACATCTTTACCATCAACTGTTTTTGTATCATTACCTTTTACATAATATGTGTCAGTATTGTATGTATGTCTGTATCTAACATTAGCATTCTTAACATTATCTTCGTTCAAAGGCTTGTTAGAAGTCAATACTACAGTCTTAGGCTCTGCTGACTTTAATGTAAGTATAGGAGCTGTTTTATCATTTGTTACTGTGAATTCAACAGTCTTAGGAAGTACATTGTAGCCTGCATAATCAAATATATATCCCTTTGATTCGAAACTTACCTTGTGTGCACCCTCAGTTAAAGGAACACCTACTGTTAATGTAACCTTATTAATGTTAATTGTAATATCAGTAACGATGTAGTTACCACCATCAACCTTGAATTCTCCATTTGAGATAGCATCTGATACAGGTGTTGCAGATGCCTTAAGTTGAACTGGTTCACTATATTCTACAGTAAGAGTGTTTGGACCTGAAACTGTTACACCAACTACTGTAGGAACAGCTGAATCCTCAAATTTAACAGCATCACTCTTGTAAGTAGCAAAATTCTTAACTTCAACAATAGCTGTTGCGCCATTTGAAATTGCTGAACCCAAAGTTACTATAACTGATTTACCATCAGCCTGAAGAGCAACACTTCCAGCAGCAGCTTTATCTGTTGAACCTTCAGTTACAACGTAGTTTGCTATCTTTTCTGCATCAGCCTTTACAAGGTCTTTTGCAAATGTAATTTGAACCTGCTTTAAGTTCAAAGCTTTAACGCCAGTAACTGTCTGAGCAGCTGGAGCAACTATCAAACCAGCTTTTTCAGCAACTGCTTTCTTAGTAGCGTCAGTTCCAACTAAAACTTCAACAACTGTCTTAGTTGCATCTTTAGCCTTTACAGTTAAAGTATCGAATACTACTGCAGTAGCAGCATCTCTTGTAAGATCTGCATCAGTAATATCATCTACGATAGCTGAAAGAAGTTTTCCAGCTGACTTAGCAGCTAACAATTCAACTGATGTAGCATAATCGTTCTCAGCTGCAAAACCGAGAGCGTTCATGAACATTGATGCGAGATCTTTTCCCTTTAATGCATCACCAGCAGCTAACTTGTTGTTGCCACCCTTCATAACGCCTTCTTGAACTGCAAGAGCTACCCAACCTTCAGCCCATGCAGGAACTTCGTCAGCATCATCAAAACTTGCTATTTTGGAAACATCTGCTGCTTCCATATCTTTGTCTGTCTTTCCTAGTACAGTCTTTAGTACTAATACAGCACCTTGTGCTCTAGTTAAATCTTCTCCAAGCATCAAGTCACCGGTAGTATCTCCCTGCCAAATGCCAAGATCCTTAAGTACTGTTGCTTCATTTTCAAAATCGTATGAACCTGAAGCAGCAAATGCAGCAGTCATAGATGTTAACACCAATGCTACGGCTATAACAACTGCAGTAAGCTTTCTGAGATTTCTCATGTTCTCAAATCCTCCTTGTGTATTTTGTAGCGGGTGGGCTTTAAAATCCAGAGCGGGCTACGCCTCTCCCACTATTTATAGCCCAACTCGTTTAACCTATTTTCCAAGATTCGGTATCAATAGATAGCTATTACCTAAATTTACCTATCTTGATTCATATGTATTATATCACTGGCAAAATTTTCAGTCAACGTGGTGATTTTAAGTGTAAAGAATTTGTAACAGAAATGAAACAAACCCCGGTAATAATACCGGGGTTTGTTTCATTTTATTATTTCATTTCTGATTAATTACTTTATTATTTAGCAATCTGAGTAAAGCTTGCTATCATGTTTGAACCGTTATCAGTAATACCTGCTGCTGAGTTGTAAGATACTGAAGTCTGATTAGCTACAAGACCTGTTCCTGTGAGAACTATTGTTGTTGCATCTCCGCCCTTCAATGCTACTGTTGTCAACTTAGCGTCTCCGCCTGTTACTGAGAAACCATTCAAGGTTGCTGCAAGAGTTTCTGCCTTGATTGCTTCGTCAAACTTAACTTCGATAGTTCCACCAACTACTGTTACTGATACTATTGAAGCAGCTATCTTATCATCTGCTTGCTTTCCAGCATTGTTGCTGAGTACAGTTCCCAAGAAGCTCTTAGTACCTGCTGCTGATGAAGCTACCAGTGATACTGCATAGTTTGATGATTTTGCATCAGCACTTAATTCAGTACCGAGATTGAATATAACTTCTGATTTTCCGTCACTGTTAACAGTGTGTCCTGCTACTGATAGATTTATTCCGGTATCAGCACCATTTGCTATCAAGCTGTAGCCTGCTGCTGTAACTGCTGACAATCTTCCGTCATAAGTTACCTTGATTTGTTTCTTAGCTATTGCTTCAACCTTTTCGATTGCAATTGCATCCGCTTCAGGATCTGCATTAGCTGCAAATGCTGCCAATCCATTTCCTGCTACGTCTCTTACAGCTCCAATTACTACATTGATATCAGTTACTGCAGTAGTTCCGTTGTCAATTACGATTGTTACTGACTTCTTATCTGCTGAAACTGTAAGAGTATCGTTGTCACCAAGAACTGCTGCTGTTCCGTTATTTACAACCTTCATAAAGTTTGCTTTTACTAATGTTGCCGCATCCATTACTTCACTGAACGGGATGTAAACTGTTGCTTTTTTGTGGTTTACGTCTGATGAATCTATTAAATGTTTAGCTGTACCAAGAGTTGGTCTAACTGTATCATTAATATTCATTGTTGCACTGTAAGCGTCCATTACGTTTGGCACAAGTGCTGTATCTTTTACATTCTTAACTTCTACTGTGTAGCTACCACCGCCAAGAGCGTTAGCTGTTGAAGTTGTCAATGTTACTTCATTAACTCCATCACCGCCAAGTACAGGTGTATTGAGGGTAACTACTTTTCCGGCTGAATCTTTAACTATGAAGTTAGAAGCTGTTTCAGCAGATGCTTCTTCTACTTTCTTGCTGAATATTATTTTTAAGGTTGAAGCATCAACAAATTTAACCTCTGTTACTGCAGGCTTAACTGTATCCATTGCTACTGCCAAATCAAGGCTTAATGCTTCCAGCTTATTTCCCCACAGGTCCTGAATCTTAGCTCCTGTATCACTGCCATAAGCAATGTACAGCTTGTTAGCACCAAGAGGAATAGGCATTGCTGACCAGTCAATTGTAATCTCTGTTGAGGAATTAACTGTTACCTTAGCATTTGTACCTGCTAATTCATACAGGTTGCTATTGTATGTGTGTCTGAAAAGCACGTTTGCTTCTTTTACATTAGTTACAGGCTTATTGAAAGTCACTTTAACTTCTGTAGGTGATACAGACTTAACTGTTGCTACAGGAGCTGTAGTATCAGCAGCAACTGTAAAGCTTATTGTTCTTGAAATTACTTTGTAATCAGCGTAGTCGCTTACGTTTGTACCATTGATTCTAAGTGAATGTTCACCGTTTGTGAGGTTAACACCAACTGTAACATCAACTTTATTGCTTCCGTTTGCAACTGCATTTGTTACAATGTAGTTACCGTTGTCAATTGTGTACTCAGCGTTGTTTATTCCCTTTATAGGCTCGCTGTATTCTACTGTGATAGTCTGTGGTCCTGTTACTGTTACTCCTGCAACTGTTGGTATAGTTGTATCTGCAACTGCAACTGAATCATTTGTATAAGAAGCAATAGTCTTTACTACAACCTTTGCTACTGTTCCGTTATTGAAGTTTGAACCCAATGTTACGATTGCAGTTTTTCCGTCAGCTTGGAGTGCTACTGAACCGCCACTTGCCAGATCAGTTGATGAGCCACCGTTAAATGCATTAAAGTATTCAATTTTTTCTACAACTGACTTATCAACTGTTTTGTTGAATACTACCTGAATCTGTTTCAGATTCAACGCCTTTACGCTGTCTACTGCAAGAACTGCAGGAGTAGCTATAAGTCCCGCATTTTGAGCAATTTCTCTTAAGCTAGGCTTAGCTTCAACGATTTTTTCTATTATTGTTGCTTTTCCGTCAGAGTATTCTGATGTCAATGAACCAAACATTATTCCTACTGCCTGGTCTCTGAGAACTGACTTCTGAGCATATGCAAGGTAATCAGCGATTTCCTTTGCACCATCAACCTTTGAAAGCTGATTAATAGCTTCAGTCCAGCTTGACACTGAGTATCCGAGCTGCTTGAGAATCAGAGTTGCAAATTGTCCTCCGAGAAGAGCCTCATCAGCATTTACAAATACATCACCTGTAGTTGTATCTTTTGAACCTGACATAATATTGTTCTTAACTAAGTAAGCCAATCTCTTCTTTGCGTATGTAGGTATTTTGTCAGCATCTGCAAAATCCTTAAGAATTGCATTTGCTTCATCTTCGGTTAATGCTTGTGCAGCAGTATCCATATTGAAGAGTTTTGCTAATAAAGTTGCACCCTGTCCTCTTGTAAGTGATGTTTCAAGAGATGGTACGAATGAAGTGTCGCTAGTTCCAGCATAAAGTTCCAGCTGATTGAGAACACTAGCCTTTTCTCCGTTTACCGGAGTGTATGCGGCTGCAAATGTTGGTACTACTGATGACAACATGATTGCACCGGCAACAACTGCAGCAGAAATCTTTTTAAAATTTCCCATTACTAAATCCTCCCCTAGATGTTTTCTGGCCAATAGTTTTACCGGGATAAAATCGGCCATCAGATTTACGTCCCCGGCTTGAAATGGTTTAAAATCAAGGCCTTGCCAGTAATTGCACGCCTCAATTTCATACTCATTATAGCATCAGAATTTTTACTGGGTCAACATAATATGTTATTATGTAAATTAAATGTAATGGCCATGTAATAAAGGTTTTGAGCATAAAATAAAAGAGAGCCTGCACTATAACTGCCGACTCTCATTCATTATTTAATTCATTTATGACATCAGTATTACACAATAACATTCTTTCCAATAATAATTGGCCAGGATTTCTCCCCCTTGAGGCATCTGTTTTTTGAAAGCACCACATTTTTGTCAAGGATGGCATAGTTGAGGGCTGAATTTTCTTCAACAACGCTTCCCTGCATTATAATGCTGTCTTTTACCACAGCACCGCGCTTCACTGTTACACCCCTGAAAAGTACGCTGTTTTCGACTGTTCCTTCGATAATGCACCCATCTGCAATTATTGAGTTTTTGACCTCTGCTTCTTCATTGTATTTGGCAGGTGCTTCATCCTTGACCTTGGTATATATCTTCAATTTCGCCAGCAATTCTTTGTTTACTACAGGGTCCAGCAATTCCATATTGCATTTGTAATACATCTGCACCGTAGACATACTTCTCCAATAGCCGTTGTATTTATATCCGTAGATTTTGAGCTTATGAAGCATCTTTATTATAATATCGAGTACAAAATCGTAATACCCGTGTGCAACACTTTCTTCGAGAAGCGCAATAAGCAATTCCCGTTTTATCATATATATACCCAGGGAACCATTGAGGCTATTTGGGTGCATTGGCTTTTCCTGAAAATCAATTAATCTGGATGAACCATCAAGTTGCATAACACCCATGTTGGTTAGTTCCTCCATTGGTATATCGCTCATTTCACGATAAGCAACGGTTATATCGGCATCTTTTTCTTTATGGGCTTTAAGCATATCGTCAAAGGTTGTCGTAAATATACAGTTTCCTTGGGAAATCAGTACATATTCCTCATTACTTCTTTTTAGAAAGGTCAGATTGTTGTACATAGCGTCAGCGGTACCTCTGTACCAGCCCGTACCTTCATCGGACAAAAAAGGAGGGAAGAGAAAAAGCCCGTCTGTTTTTCTATCTAAATCCCATTCTTTTCCAGACCCAAGGTGATCCATCAGTGACCTGAAACTATACTGAGTTATTACACCTATATTTGTAATGCCCGAATTTACCATGTTTGAAAGTATAAAGTCAATAGCTCTGTACTTCCCTCCTACCGGCACTGCCGGGCTGGATCTCATTGTTGAAAGCTCCTTGAGCTTTGTGTTGCGTCCGCCTGACATTATTATTCCCATCATATTTTTCATTCAGCTACACCACCTTTGAATACGCTTTTGCCGGATTCAACATTTAAAGATGTAAAATCAGCTGCCGAAGCTCCTATATCAATCATAACATTCTTTCCTATTACAGCATCTGCGGGTATGCTTGCTTGTTCTCCTACAACTGTAATTCCTGAATTATATATTCCTGGCTTGTATTCGTTAGGAACATCCTCACCTTCCCCAAGCCTGGCTTTTTCCCCTATTATAACCTGTTCGCTGATAATAGACCTGTTTACGTATGCATTTTTGCATACCCTTGAATTGGACATTATAATTGAATCCTGTATAACTGCTCCTTCTTCTATATAAGCCCCGGGAAATAAAATGGAATTTACAACTGTTCCATAAACTGAGCATCCTTCAGCCACTATTGATTTTTTTACACAGGCACTGCCGGCTATATAGTGAGCCGGCTTAACCGGATTTGGGGTATAAATCCTCCATTCCGGGTCGAATAGATTAAATTGTGGAACTCTGCTTACCAAATCCATATTTGACTCCCAAAAGGCCTGTATGGTACCTACATCTCTCCAATAGCCGGAATACTGGTACGCCCACATGCTTTTGCCATCTGCCAGCATTGCCGGGATTATGTTTTTTCCGAAATCATTTTCTGAATCGGAGCAGTCATTATCCTTTATAAGATAATCTCTTAAAGTTGTCCAAGTGAAAATATAAACGCCCATAGATGCAAGGGTGCTTTTGGGGTTTTTTGGTTTCTCTTCGAATTCATATATTTTGCCATTGTCATGACAATTCATTATACCGTACCTGCCAGCCTCTTCATAAGGTACATTAATAACTGAAATGGTGGCATCTGCATGATTATCCTTATGAAAATCAAGCATTTTTGAATAGTCCATCTTATAGATGTGATCACCGGATAGAATAATTACATAATGAGGGGAATACTTGTCTATATACTGGATATTCTGATAAACTGCGTTCGCAGTACCTTTAAACCATTCCCCTATTTCCGCTTTTAAGTACGGAGATAGTATGGTGACACCGCCGTCTATCCTGTCCATATCCCATGGTTTACCTATGCCTATATGGGCATTGAGTTTTAGTGGTTGATATTGGGTTAGAACACCTACTGTATCAATACCAGAATTTGTACAGTTACTAAGGGAAAAATCGATTATTCTGTATTTCCCTCCATAAAGAACCGCAGGTTTGGCCACATTCTTAGTGAGGACACCCAGCCTGCTTCCTTGTCCTCCGGCCAGCAACATTGCTATCATTTCTTTCCTAATCATTGCACCAACTCCCGGCTTAACTGATTTTATGCTGCTTTAACATACAATATAATATTATAATTCTACATTTAATTTATATTTCCCTTTATATATGCAAAGGAAATTACCCCTTTACTCCAAAAAGCTAGGAACAATGGGAAATAAGCCATTTAAAGATTCTAAGCCTATCCTGATTTTGTATAAGCCTTCCGGAATCAAAAAAACTTACATTCCCGCCATTTATATTTTTACTAAAAAGCTTTCTCTCCTCCAGCAGACGCTTGAGATACCTGATTGTTCCTTCACTTCCGTCTATTACATCAATAAATGGAGGAATCGCCTCCTTGAAAGCACCCTTATATATAGGAAAATGAGTACACCCCAAAACAAAGGTTTTATAATTTTCAAGATTAAAGCCTTCCAGTTTGTTTTTTATAACAGGTATTACACTTTCATAATCAAATACCATATTTTCAGCCAGTTCAACCAGTTCCGGAAAAGGCAGATAATCAACTACATGTTCCTGATCCACCCTCTGCACCAAGTTGTGGAATTTTTCCTCACGCAAGGTTAATGCAGTTGCAAGGACAAGCACCCTTTTTCCGTTCCCATTCTGAACAGCGGGCTTAACAGCTGGTTCCATGCCTAATATAGGAAAATCATACATGCCTCTGAGTTCTCTTACGGCTATACTTGTTGCTGTATTACATGCTACAACTAGTGCTTTGATTCCTTGATTCACCAGAAATTCAACGGCTTGAAAAACATATTCTCTCACTTCTTCCTTGGTCTTTGTTCCATAAGGTACATGCTCTATATCTGCATAATATATGTAATTTTCTTGGGGAAGCTGTCTCAGAGCCTCGCTTAAAACTGTTATCCCGCCAAAGCCCGAATCCAAAAAACCTATTTTATCAGTATTCATCAAAATCCAATTACTCCTTTGCTTTTTGAATCTGTTAAAATTCCCTTCTGCGAGTGTTCTTAGACATTTTCGCCATAATCCTAAAGATAATCCACCCTATAATGCAATAAATAGTTGAAGGAAGAAAATAAATAAAGTACATCAAATCCTTAAACATTATAGAAAAATCACCGGTACCATAATAGCTATATATTGATATTCCTAATGCGTACAGTGCAGAAAGAATAAGGCTCACAGGTATAATCACCAATGTTTCAGCTCCCCAAATTCTTCTGTACAACAGTAATATTGCCAAAGGAAACAATATTGAACTCACTCCGAAGACAGTATAAATCCCCGCTATAGGTAGGTTTAACTGTACGATAATCACCAGCATTACTATTATTATAATCCCATTAAAAAAACTAATTCCAAGTGCCCTCAAAACTCTTCTCATAATTACCTCATCTATAAATAAACTCATTTATCTGCAATCACAATTATTATTATATAATATCATGTTTCCCGTTATCAAATTTAATTAATACACAGTTAAAATAACGTTCGAATTATAATGTTTTATGTTAACCTTTTGGCGTATTATTGAATATAATGTAATAAAATCAAATAAAAAGGAGTGAACATTATGCCCGGAATGCCAATTTATCAGGATTCCCCGGCGAATCTAAAAAATCAGATTTTTGCAGCAAACGGTTCATCAGTAATTAATGTTCAAGCTGACAGTACAGGTAGACTAAAGGTTGCAACAGACGCAGCTTCTCCCCTTGCTGTTGGTGTAGACGAGGCTGTAAACAGTATTGCCGTCTACGGTAATGACGGAACAACAAACCAGATTATAAAAACAAATGCTACAGGGCAGTTGGATATCAGACCTTTAACAGTATCTGATACCGTTAATGTTAATATTACTGAGGCTGATGACAGCATTACTGTCTATGGTAATGATGGTAGCACAAATCACATTATTAGAACAAATGCTACCGGCCAACTGGATATACGACCTTTGACCACTTCGGACACAGTAAATGTTGATATTTCAGAAGCCACTGACAGTATTGCCGTCTATGGTAGTGACGGTACCGACAATCAGATAATTAAAACAAACTCCACAGGTCAATTGGATATCAGACCTTTGACAGTCTCCGACACAGTTAGTGTTAATATCACTGAGGCCGATGACAGTATTACTGTCTATGGTAATGATGGTACCACAAACCGCATTATCAGAACAAATGCTACAGGCCAACTGGATATCAGGCCCTTGACCTCTTCCGATACCGTTAATGTTGAAATATCTCAAGCTACTGACAGTATTACTGTGTATGGTAGCGATGGTACCGATAATCATGTTTTATTAACCGACTCGACTGGGGTGCTGCAGGTTAACTCTGCCCGAACCTTTGTAAATTCAACACTTACAACCGCGGCCACAACAGACAGTTATCAGTATACAGTTCAGCAAGAAATTGCCCAGCTAAACACTTACCAATTCTTTGTAAAAAATACAGGAGACACAAACAATGTTACAGTTGTGGTTGAGTTAAGTCCAAATGGTACGGATTGGGTAGTTGACAGTGACGAGCGTCAGGTTAATCCCGGCGCAGCAACCATTATAACTTCAAGTAAATTCCTAAGATATATACGATTAGGGTACAAATCCACCAGTACCGGTGCCAGCACAACTATAAATGCTATCTTCCAAGGACAAGGCTAAAGTAAAATATAAAAAAACTTATGCCACGTAATCGAAAACCCTCGACAGAAAATCTGTCGGGGTTTTTACTTCTGTCCACCTTTTTTAATACTTTTTATACGGATAAGGTTTTATTAAGACACACATACTATTAGTGTTTTTATTACAAAAAAGGGAGATGGTGTATAATGACGATATCCACTTCTGACGAGTTATTGCAGAAACTCGCAGAGATAAGAGCTGCACAAAAAGTATTTGCTACCTTTAGCCAGGCTCAGACTGACGAAATATTCAGGCAAGCTGCTATGGCTGCAAACAATGCCAGA
This sequence comes from Bacillota bacterium, assembly GCA_023443515.1. Taxonomy (GTDB): domain Bacteria; phylum Bacillota; class Clostridia; order Acetivibrionales; family DSM-1351; genus Ruminiclostridium. Next base: position 28,521 of record JAEZUC010000078.1, on the reverse strand, counting down.
ATTATTCTTGCCAAAATGGCTGTTAAGGAGACCCGAATGGGTATAGTGGAAGACAAAGTGATTAAAAATCACTTTGCTTCCGAATATATCTATAATAAATACAAGGATGAAAAAACTTGTGGTGTGATTGAAAGAGATGAGTCCTTCGGTGTTGCAAGAGTTGCAGAACCTGTTGGTGTAATTTCCGCTATCATTCCAACAACGAATCCAACTTCAACAGCAATATTCAAGACTTTACTTGCTCTAAAGACCAGGAACGGTATTATTTTTGCACCCCACCCCAGAGCAAAGCAGTGCACCGTAGCCGCAGCAAAAATCATACTGGATGCTGCTGTTAAGGCAGGTGCTCCCGAAGGAATAATAGGATGGATTGATGAACCTTCCGTTGAGCTTTCTCAGCTTCTTATGAGGGAGTCAGACTTGATTCTTGCTACAGGTGGACCAGGAATGGTAAAGGCAGCGTATTCATCAGGTCGGCCTGCCATCGGAGTAGGCCCGGGTAATACTCCCGTTATCATTGATGAGACTGCAGATTTAATGATGGCAGTAAGCTCCATACTATTATCCAAAACCTTTGACAACGGCGTAATATGTGCTTCTGAGCAGGCTGTAATTGTTTTGGATCAAGTTTATGACTCGGTAAGGAAAGAATTCATTGCCCGGGGTGCTCATGTCCTTTCTGACCAAGAAATAGACAAGGTAAGAAATATCATTCTTTCAAATGGTGCGTTGAATGCGGGTATTGTTGGACAAAGTGCCTGCAAGATAGCTGAGATGGCCGGAATAAAGGTAGCAAAAGATGCTAAAGTTCTTATTGGTGAAGTAGAATCCGTTGAAAAAGATGAACCTTTTTCTCACGAAAAGCTTTCTCCAATTCTTGCAATGTACAGGGCAAGCACCTTTGAAGATGCACTAAAAAAATCAGTCAGGCTCATAGAACTTGGCGGGTTCGGACACACATCTGTGCTTTACACAGATGAAATCAAATCCAGAGTACGAATAGATCAATTCGGGGCTACTATGAAAACAGGAAGAACCATTGTCAATATGCCTGCCTCACATGGTGCTATCGGTGACATTTTCAACTTTAAGCTACCTCCATCCCTTACCCTTGGCTGCGGTACCTGGGGAGGCAACTCTGTATCAGATAATGTAGGAGTACGCAACCTGCTAAATATGAAAACAGTTGCCGAAAGGAGAGAGAATATGCTCTGGTTTAGAGTACCAAGGAAAATTTACTACAAATTCGGCAGTTTGGGGGTTGCCCTTAGAGAATTATCCACTATGGATAAGAAAAAAGTCTTCATAGTAACCGATAAAGTTCTGTTCCAATTAGGCTATACCAATAAAGTCACAAATCTACTGGATGAGCTTGAAATAAACTACAGGATATTTACTGATGTAGAACCGGACCCAACTCTTTCAGCAGCCAAAAAAGGTGCCGTTGAAATGGACAGCTTCAAACCAGATGTCATTATTGCAGTTGGTGGCGGTTCACCGATGGATGCTGCTAAGATCATGTGGGTACTTTATGAACATCCTGAAGTCAAATTTGAAGATCTTGCCCTGAGATTTATGGATATCAGAAAGAGAGTGTACACCTTCCCTGAAATGGGTAGAAAAGCTCTGATGATATCCGTTCCAACCTCAGCAGGAACAGGTTCTGAAGTTACTCCTTTTGCTGTTATTACAGATGACCAGACAGGAATCAAATATCCATTGGCAGACTACGAATTAACTCCCAATATCGCTATCATTGATGCAGAACTTATGCTCAATATGCCTAAAGGTCTTACTGCCGCTTCCGGCATCGATGCATTAACCCATGCCATTGAAGCTTATGTATCCATCCTTGCAACTGAGTTTACAAACGGGTTAGCATTGGAAGCTATTAAGCTGATTTTCACTTACCTACCTCTTGCATATAATGAAGGCGCCAATAATATAGAGGCCAGAGAAAAAATGGCTCATGCCTCAACAATAGCAGGAATGGCTTTTGCAAATGCATTTTTAGGAATTTGTCATTCAATGGCTCATAAACTCGGCGCAATGCATCACGTACCTCACGGTGTTGCAAACGGAATCCTGATTGGCGAAGTAATCCGATTTAATGCCGTTGATAATCCAAGAAAACAAGCTGCATTTGCGCAATACAAATATCCAAATGCAAAAGAGAGATATGCCGAAATCGCGGATTCACTGAAACTGGGTGGTAATAGCGTAGAAGAAAAGATTAATCTTTTACTACAGGCCATCGAGGACTTGAAAAATAAGGTCAATATACCCAAAACCATAAGTGAAGCAGGCGTCTCAAGTGAAAAATTCTATGAAACCCTTGATGAAATGTGCGAATCTGCATTTGATGACCAATGCACAGGCGCAAATCCCAGATACCCTCTGATTTGTGAAATAAAGCAGATGTACATCAATGCATTTGAAGGTACTCCGGGAAAATTAAGTGAAGAGTGTGATCAAATAGTTTGCGGAGATCAAACTGAAGGGTTGTAATATATATCCGTATGCAGAATAATTCTACCAGCCAGTGTCTTAAGGCGCTGGCTTTTGCTTTGCATTTTCTTCACGCCTCGTGCCTTCTCAGGTTCAAGTCCTTTACACATAACAAAAAACCAGAATATCAAAGATATTCTGGTTTAGCTGGTCGGAGTGAGAGGACTTGAACCTCCAGCATCTTGGTCCCAAACCAAGCGCGCTGCCAATTGCGCTACACCCCGTTATTTACACACTCAATGTTTTCTTGAGCGCAAAAGTATTTTACTATAGCGCCAAAATATAATCAATTCGCACATTCAGCTTATTTCAGCACTTACCCTTCTATTTCTCTAATATGCTCACTTTTACACCGTTTTATTACCCGTTTTGTCATTATATTTTTATTTTTTCGACCTACTTGTATTTTCAGCGTTTTTACTGTTCACAAACATAGTATATCCAATATGTAACATAATTGAAATGTAATATCTCTTGATACGTCATGGTAGTTTTTTTATAATGTAGTAAAACTAAGGAAAAAGGATGTGGTGTCTATACAGCGTATTTTAGGGCAAGTCAGACGGGCGGTTCAGGACTATAACATGATTGAAGATGGAGACAAAATTGCAGTTGGTGTAAGCGGCGGAAAAGATAGCATGACCCTTCTTACTGCACTAAGAAAGCTTCAGAATTTCTATCCGAAAAAGTTTGAACTTGAGGCAATCAGCCTTACAATGGGCATAGGAAATGCCGATTTCACTCCGGTTGCCGAGTATTGCAGTCGAATAGATGTTAATTACACTATCGAAGAAACGCTTATCGGCAAAATAATTTTTGAAGTAAGAAACGAAAAAAACCCGTGTTCTATGTGTGCAAATCTTAGAAGGGGAGCGCTCCATAGTACAGCCAAAAAGCTTGGTTGCAATAAAGTTGCTCTCGGGCATCACAGGGACGATGCTGTTGAAACCTTGTTGCTCAGCTCCTTCTATGAAGGAAGAATACATACATTTTCTCCGGTAACTTATTTAGACAGGCAAGATTTACATCTTATCCGTCCTCTTATATATACTGAAGAAAAGCAAATTAAATCAGTTGTAAAGTCAGAAAATCTTCCAATTGTTAAAAGTCCATGTCATGTAGACGGTAAAACCAAACGTCAATTTATCAAGGATTTGATTTTAGAACTCCAAAAGGATAACAGAGAACTAAAAAGCAATCTTTTCGGAGCAATAAAGCGTGCAGAAATCGACGGATGGCACGAATAACCAAACACTACCCCGCATGGTTGTTGCAATAGTACCTAAGAAAAAGCTACTTAATTTCTCAACGGGGTAAATCAACATAATAATGGGGGTACATAACAGAAAAATGAATAAATACATACGCAGAAGTCTTGCACTTTTAGTTATCTTAACTATACTGCTGACCTCTTTTGGAAATGTGTTTGCAGCCCAACAGCTCATAAGTCAGACTGTTGAAAAGCAGACAGTTACTTCAGGGGTCACTTTAGAAAGCTATGACCGATTTACCACAAGCGGTTGGATTAAATCCTATGTTCTCAGAGTTGATCTTTCTAATGAAAATGTAAAGGTAGATACTCTGGTAAACAAAAAATCAGTAGTGGGTTCTTCAACTGTTTTAAATCTTGCAAAAAACAGCGGAGCTATTGCCGCAGTTAATGGCAGCTTTTTTGATTTCGGCGCCAAGGGAAGCGGAAACAGTTATACTTATGGCCCTGTTGTTTCTTCAGGGCAAGTTGATCTGGCAGCCACCAGAGACAGTAAAGATACTGCAACCTTTTCCCTTAATGATGTAAACGAAGCACTGTTTACATACTGGAATACCAAAGTTGAGCTTATTACTCCAAAGGGCGAAAAGAAAATTGCCGCATCCTATAACAGATACAAAGGTGTTTTTAACGGAATGACAATTGTTGATGCAAAATGGGGTGCTAAAACTCCGGGTGCCACTTCCCAATATCCTGATTGGTTGGAAATGGTAGTTGAAGACGGTGTTGTAAAAGAGTTCAGCGAGAACAAACCAGGTATTGATATGCCGAAAAATGGTTTTGTTGTTTTAGGTTCTGGAAGCCATATTCAATATTTAAAGGACAACTTCAAGGTTGGTGATCCTGTTGAATACAGTATCACCATGAACGTGGATACAAGTAAAATGGCTATGGCCCTCACAGGCGGAGCAATGCTTGTAAAGGATGATAAAGTTTTAACCTCTTTCTCACATAACCCTGTGTCACCGAGTACAAGGGCGCCAAGAACCGCAATAGGAACATCCAAGGATGGAAAAACTTTGATTATTGCAGCTGTTGACGGAAAATCCAATGCCAGCATAGGTATGACCCAGGCAGAACTTGCTGCTTACATGCATGAACTTGGTTGCGCCAATGCACTTAATCTGGATGGTGGTGGCTCAACTACACTGGTATCCAGGCAACAGGGTACAACAGGTCTAAGTGTTCAAAATCGTCCTTCAGACGGCGCACAAAGAGGAGTAGGTGCTTCTCTGGGTATTTTCTCGGTAGCACCCCAGGGGCCTGTGGATTCTCTTTACGTAACTTCATATGAGGATCAGGTATTTGTAAACACCTCCAGAGCTTTTACAGCAAGAGGTATGGATAAGTACATGAACCCGGTTAATATTAACACAAATGATATAAAATGGTCTGTATCCGGTGTCAAAGGAACTTTCAAAGGAAATGTTCTATATCCTACTACAGCGGGAGAAGCTATAGTTACAGCTAAAATAGGTGACCACGTAGTGGGGACATGTCCTATCACTGTACTGGAGTCCCCTGTCAGACTTGAACTGAATCATGACAAGCTCAATATTAACCCCGGAAGTTCAGTTACATTATCTGTTAAAGGTTGGGATGAAAACGGATATACAGCAAGTATTCCCCCAGCAAATATCAAATGGAGTACAGGCGGAAATATAGGAAAGGTATCCTCATCAAATGTATTTACTGCAAATAAAAACGGGGGAACAGGTTATATAACCGCCACAGTAGGTGCGGCAGTCGTTTCATGCCCTGTGTCCATCCGTATGTCCGGATTAACTAAAGTAATACAGGATTTTAATTCAACAGGAATAAAACTGATAACCTCGCCAAAATCGGCTAAAGCAACTTATAGTATGGCGTCCAATGTGTATAAGTCAGCAAAATACTCTGCAAAAATCACATATGATTTTTCAAAGGACTTAAGTGTAAACAAAACAGCATATCTGAGTCTGCCAAATGGAGGCTATACCTTGGAATCCACCACCTCAAAACTTGGTATGTGGGTTTACAGTTCAGCAAAAAAACCAATTTGGATAGGAGCTACTGTTCACGATTCTAAAGGAAACTACAGTAGTGAATATTTTGCAAAAGGAATCACTTGGACAGGGTGGAAGTATCTCGAAGTATCTCTGGATGATTTAAATGCACCAAAAAAAGTAACAAATGTATTTGCTGTCCAGCCCAAAAACGGAAAGTCTTCGGGTACTGTATATTTCGATAACCTGACAATGATTTACACAGGCTATCCAGATGTTGATATGTCAAAAGCTCCAAAAACAACCGTGCCAAAAGATGATAATTATAAGGATAGTACTGTATCGGGCGATGCTTCAATGACCTTCTCAGTATTTGGTCAGTCAACAGCATATACTTCATCCAATAAGACACAGCTTGACATGCTTAACACACTGGCAAGCCGTATAAGCAGCTCTGTTGATGCCTCGGTTCTGGTTGGCTCAAATGACGGTCTTACAAGAAGCAGTATAAAGATTCCACAGCTGAGTACAACAGCAAGCTACAAGTCTTTGGATATAAACGGTAACAGACTTATTCAGCTGAATACTGCCAAAGGTGGCTTACGTGTAACAAACACAAATGAGTGGTTATGGTTTATTAATCAACTCAATTCCTTTGACGGCAAAAATGTGTTTGTATTTCTCAAGGAAGATCCTATGAAATTCAATGATACCAAAGAAGGGCAGCTCCTAAAAGACACACTTTCAGATTTTAAAAAGAAAACCGGAAAGAATGTATGGGTATTTTATAAGGGAAATTCAAACTCAAGCTATATGGACAAAGGCGTTAAATATGTTGTTACAGCAGGCTTTGATACCTATGGCTTCAGTGACAGTAACAAAAGTGCTGCAAAGTACGTCGTGGTAAAGGTAAAAGGAACCTCAGTAACCTATCAGTTTAAATCTTTTAATTAAGACATAAAAACAAAACCGGAAGCAACAAAAACTAAAAGGCTTTTATGTTTCCGGTTTTTATTTTCTCTTTTTTAATAATACATTTTTTAATGGGGCAGTTGCTCTATCTTATGTCTCAAAAAGGCAGTAAAATCATCCTTTAGTTCATCTCTTTTAAGCGCAAACTCTACCGTAGCCTTTAGAAATCCTATTCTGTCGCCTACATCATATCTGTCACCTTCAAAGTCAAAGGCATACATTGCTTCCTGCTCCATCAGACTCTGTAATGCATCTGTAAGCCAAATTTCCCCATTCTTACCCGGTGTAGCCGTTTGAAGGAATTCGAAAATCCTTGGAGAAATGATATACCTTCCCAGTATAGCTATATTTGATGGTGCCTGCTCTACCTCAGGTTTTTCGACCAATCCTTTTACCTTATAAACTCTTTCATCTATCTGTGTTCCCCCAATAATACCATATTTTGTTACATCCTGGAGGGGTACTTTTTGAACGCCCAGAATAGTAGTCTGGTATTCGTTGTATACATCCATCAACTGTTTTATACATGGTACCGGAGAATCCACTATATCATCACCAAGCATGACTGCAAAAGGTTCATTCCCTATAAATGATTTAGCGCAATAAATAGCATGTCCCAGGCCTTTTGCTTCCTTCTGTCTTATATAGTGTATATTTGCAATATTTGATATTTCTTGTACAACACTTAACAAATCTTGCTTTCCTTTTCTATGAAGCTCCTCTTCCAATTCGTAAGATTTATCAAAGTGGTCTTCAATTGCTCTTTTGTTTCTTCCGGAGATAATAAGTATATCTTCGATCCCCGCAGCCACTGCTTCTTCTACAATGTATTGTATAGTGGGTTTGTCAACTATAGGTATCATTTCCTTAGGCTGTGCCTTGGTTGCAGGTAAGAACCTTGTACCAAGACCGGCAGCAGGTATTATCGCCTTGCGTACTTTCATAGATTTCCTCCGTATGTACTTTATTAGAATATATTTTACCACATATTTTAATTTTATCACAATAAGTGGTTTCCATTTATATACATATAAGCCTAAGCATTGATTAAACTTATATTTTATGTTATAGTTTTAACATAGTCATGATTAAAAACTTCATAATATCTTCAGGGCAGGGTGTAATTCCCTACCGGCGGTAATGTACTATTTTGTATTAGCCCGCGAGCATTTTGCAGACATGGTGTGATTCCATGGCCGACAGTATAGTCTGGATGAAAGAAGATCAGTAAACAACATTAATTTGTTATTTGGTAAGCTCTGTGGATTATTATTCATAGGGCTTTTTTAATTTACTTTTATCTACATTACCATAAGGGGGCAAATCTCAATGAATAGCAGTAGAATCAGAAAAATGACAACAATGGGTGTGCTGGTGGCAATTTCGGTAATACTTATAATATCACCGCTAAAATTTCCTTTCCCCGCTGCGCCGTTCCTTGTGTATGATGCGGCAGACGTAGCCATTATTATAGGCGGATTTATTTTTGGGCCTGTTGAAGGCATTATCCTCACCGTTATAACATCTCTTGTTCAGACTCTGGCAGTCAGTACAGGTGGCGGATGGATAGGTTGTGTTATGCATATTGTAGCTACATCAGCCTTGGTAAGTACCGCTTCTATCGTTTATTTAAGGAAAAGAACTTTAAAAAGTGCTGTGACAGGTTTGATTTGGGGAAGCCTTGCAATGACTGCACTAATGATACCCATGAACATGATATTCTATCCTTTGTTTGCAGGAACTCCGGTAGATGCTGTAATTAAAATGATTGTTCCTGTTCTGCTTCCTTTTAATTTAATGAAGGCAGGTCTTAATTCAGTTATAGCCTTATTGTTGTACAAATCTGTCGGCAGACTATTATCCCAGATAGCCCTCAAATAAGGCTTCTCGGAGATTATCACCCCTAAAATCAGTAAATGATTGCATTTATTTGTTATAGCTATTATGATATATGTTATCAAAAATATAAAATATTAGGAATTACATATTTACATTAAAATAATTAGCACGTATTATAATATATAACATCATATATGTGGCAGTGTCACATAGGCATCATATGCCAATTAATTTTAATTTTGCTAATGCAATAATTGCGGGGTGATATTGGTATGGAATTTTGTAATAAATGCGGCTCTTTGAAGATTAACGGGAATTGCACAAACAAAAAATGTGATCAACATGTTAAGTCTATGGTAGAAACAGCTACAACTCAGCAAATTGAGTATATCAAAGAGTTGGCAGAACAGTTAAATGAAGATGTCAGTGATATGAATTTTGAAACCATGACAAAAACTGATGCTTCATATCTTATTGATGACTATCTGGAACGCTTAGATGACAATGACAAGAAATTTATCGCTGAAGCTGATATTCTTGATGATGAAGAAACTGACGAAGAAGAATTATAAAGTTATATTATATTTTAAAAAGCGAGGTAAAAATCCCCGCTTTTTATTTTTTCAACAAAATACCCTAAAAGTTGTGGATAACTTCTGAATTACTTGTTAATTGTAACATGTGGATATATGATACTGTTTACAAAAAACTGTGAATAATTATAAAATCTCATGTGAACCAAGGACTTCAAGCGTTTTTTACACACTTGCTAACAATGGGTTATCCATGTGGATAATGTGTATAAATCTGTGTATAATTTAGAATTGGCAGTTCACATAAGTGTGGAAAAGTGGCTAATCTGAATATTTTAAACTATAACCGTACTGAAAAAGAGCATCATACTCTTCATTATTGTCTAATTTTTCAATTGTAATAGGCAGTTGTTCAACTGATTTAGGCCAGCTCACAGGTAACCGGCCTTTGAAATTGCAGTTATCTCCATAAATGACTGATGCAACCGCCTTTCCTTCCGTACCGGGTAACCATGCCTCAACCAAGGCATCCCATTTATTAATTTCATTTGTGACTATCCTCGGCCTTCCGGATACAATAATTACAACGACAGGTTTTTTGGATTCATACGCCTTTTTCAGTGTTTCGGCATTTTCTCTAAAAGCCAGTCCCTCGCTTAATCCTAGGGTTTTTTCATCACCCTTTCCCTCAGCATAGGGACATTCCCCTAAAACTGCTACAACAATATCTGCGTCTTTTATTTTTCCAGGGTCGGTGATTATAACACCTTTTCCCTTTTCTGCCATCTCCTTGAATCCATCCAGAATAGTTGTACCCTTCATCCATCTTTGCTCCACATCATCCATTCCCCCTTGCCAGGTCTTTGTCCATCCCCCGCATTGAACTCCTATATTGTCAGAGGCAGGGCCAATAACTGCAACTTTCGCAGATTTTTTTAGAGGAAGTATGTTTTTTTTATTTTTCAGAAGAACCATGGATTCCTTGATAGCTTGTTCTGCAATTTGGACATTGGCATTACTTCTGATATTGTAATGCTTATTTGTCCTATCACCTTTTTCATCAAATTTGTCCGTCTCCATCTTGACCCTTAATATCCTGGAAACAGCTTCATCTATCCTATCCATATTTATATCCTGTCTTTTCTCACTTGCTGCCTCCAGTAAACATTGATAGGACTCCTTCCACCGTTTTCCTTCCATTAATACATCTATTCCCGCATTTACTGCATTTACTACCTTTATATAAAGACTGTTACCATCTAGATATTCAACACCCTCATAGTCACTGATTACTACTCCCTGAAAGCCAATATCCTGTTTAAGCTTATATTCTATAAGATCTCTTTCAGCATGATTTTTTCGCCCCTTTACACTGCTATATGATACCATAATAGTTTTAACACCTGTTTTAACTGCGTCCTTGTAGACAGATATATATTTATCTTTTAGCTCCTCTGTACTGATATTGGTATTTCCACGGTCAAGCAATCCATTTACCCCCGAGCCAAACTCAACTGCTCCGTCGGCTACGTAGTGCTTTGCGCATGCGATTATCCCCTTTTCCTGGAGTGACGTTATAAAAGGCGTTGCCATCATAGTCACAAGGTCCGGAGTCTCACTGAAGCACTCATAATCCCTTCCCCATCTTATATCGTTGCTTACTGCAACACACGGCGAAAACGTCCAATCAACTCCTATTGAGTTTAATTCATCTGCCACGGCAGCTCCGATTTCACCTGCAAGTTTTCCGTTACGAGTAGCGCCTAAGGCTATATTGTGAGGATAGATAACGGTATCCTTCATGTTGTTGTTACCATGAACGGCATCTAAAGCAAATAAGAGCGGTATTGACATCCTTGATTCTTTTGCCGCATTTTTATATGTCCTTATCATTGCTCTCCAACCCTCCGGATTATTTTCCTTTGGAGCTGAACCCCCTTCGGCAAACACAGATCCTATAGAGTAGGTTTTAACCTCTTGAGGGGTGATATATCCCTTTTCCGCCATGATCATCTGACCTACTTTTTCTTTCAGTGTCATCTTGTTTATGTATGCAGCTATGTTTTCCTTAATAGATTTATCTTTGTTGTATATTGTTAATGCCCCGGAATTATTTCCGCTGTCTGTGGAAATATGGGGGTTATTTAAAACCGTATGTGTGGATGGTGCAGTATTACTGCAGCAACATAATGATATTATTAATAAAATGGCCACAAGTAATCTTCCCAGTCTTTTAAAGCTCAATTAATCACCTCACTAATTGGTATATATTACTATCATATTAAAATAGTTGTAATAATTCAACATTAATATACTTATAACTTAATATAGTAAGTAGTATTTAAATAAATTAATAACCCGGAGGTTCTGCAATGAAAAGATTAATACCATTTATTTCGCTAATACTTATTATATGTCTTACCTTGGCATCCTCAGCTTCTATTGAAGCGGTTCCTGCTGAGAATAATCATATAAGCATGTGGAAAGTTACAAGTCAGAATGATCCCTCGGAAAGAAATATTACATACCTGCTTGGGTCGTTATCAATTACAGACAAAAGTATATTCCCTTTAAATGCACAAATCGAAAATAGCTACAATGAATGTTCAAAAATCATAGTAGAAACGGACATGACAAAAACTACACAGGATCAAACTGTCACAGCCCTATTAAAATATGGGATGCTGTCAAAAACAACCATAGACAAGGTATTAACAAAAGAGCAGTACACCAAAGCAGATAACCTTATAAAAAAGTATACTCAGAACAAGAAATCTCTTTCTGCTTACAACAATTTTATGCCCTGGGTAATAGAAAGCCTTATTTCTAATCTTGTGTTTAGCAATTCACAGAATTTTTTACAGAACCCTGTTCCATCCTACTTCATAAACAAGGCAAAGAAAGACGGAAAGTCAATAGTTGAACTTGAGTCAGCAGATTCACAGCTCATCAGACTAAGCTCAATGTCATATTCTCTTCAAGGTACAATACTTGAAAATACCATAACTATTGCACAAAAGGAACCGCAAACAGTAAAAAATGCCACATCGTTATGGAAAGACGGTGATATCGAAGGCCTTAGCAAAATATATTCATTTGACAAGGCCTCTCAAACAACATTAACTCAAAAAACATATGAATGCGTCACAAAATATCTGAAATCCGGTGGTAAATATTTTGCTGTAGCAGATATTTCAAGGCTCACCGGAAAGAACGGGGTTATCAACATGCTCAAGGAAAAGGGCTATAAAGTAGAACAGCTATAACCTTAAAAAGGGGCTTGCACAAACTATCCCCATCGGCGCCCTATCTCATTGGTAATACCTAAACAATCACAAATTTTCATAACCTGGTGATTCAGGATATCATCAAGTGTTTGAGGCTTATTATAAAAAGCCGGCATTGGTGGTATTATTCTTACTCCTTGCTTAGAAAGCCTGAGCATATTCTCAAGGTGTATGGAATTAAGGGGTGTTTCCCTTGGGCAGATAATGAGTTTTCGTGATTCTTTAAGCGTAACATCAGCAGCTCTGGATATAAGAGTGTCACATATGCCGTTTGAAATGCAAGCCAGTGTCTTCATGCTGCAGGGAACAATTACTGTTGCGTCAGTTAAATATGAGCCACTGGATATCCTCGCAGCCAGGCTGTGATTATCATATGAGAAATTTGCAAGGCTCAAAACCTGCTCAATACTATAGTCAGTTTCAAGACCTATATTCACAGCAGCATGTCTGCTGACTACCAGGTGAGTTGTTATCTGGGGTACACTCTTGAGTACTTCCAGGAGTCTTATTCCATATATTGCTCCTGAGGCCCCTGAGATTCCTATTACAATATTTATTTAAAACACCTGCCCTTGTTCATTATAATTATTTTACTATTGTTTTGAATTGTTGACATTTATTTTAAAATTTATGATATTATTATCTCTGAATTTGGTTTTCGGAGGTGCTTTAAATGAATTTTGGTCATTTTAATGCAGTTAATAAGGAGTATGTTATTACCCGCCCGGATACTCCTGCCCCCTGGTGTAATTATCTTGGGTCTGTAGAGTATGGTGCAATTATATCCAACAACGCAACGGGCTATAGTTTTGTAAAATCCGGTGCAGCCGGTAGAATAATTCGTTTCAGATTAAATTCCATGTCCAACGATCAGCCCGGAAGATTTATTTATATACGGGATAATGCAGACGGGGACTACTGGTCAGGCTCTTGGCAGCCGGTTTGTAAATCAATTGACAGCTATAAGAGTGAATGCAGGCACGGAACTGCCTATACTATTATTTCGTCCACCTACAAGGATATAGAAAGCCGTACCCTTTATTATGTTCCTCTTGATAAAAACTATGAAGTATGGAATTTAAGAATTAAGAATACCGGCACAAGTAAGCGGAGCTTATCCATTTATGGTATGGCGGAATTCACAAACCATGACCACTATGAAAATGACACTGTTAATCTGCAGTACTCTCAATTTATAAGTAAAACGTATTTTAAGGATAATCACATACTTCAGGTAATTAACGAAAATGGAAGTGAGGCGTCGGCAGATGTTGAAGGCACTTCCAATAAAAAGGGTGACCCCATATACAGATTTTTCGGTCTGGCAGGTCAGTCAGTTTCTGCCTTTGACGGCGAAAGAGACATGTTTATAGGTAACTACAGAAATTATGGCAATCCTGTTGCCGTAGAATCAGGAAAGTGTTCCAACACTGTAGCCTACAATGGAAATTCCTTTGGAGCTCTCCAGACAGATATAGATTTAAATCCCGGTGAGGAGGTTGAAATGACCTTCCTCCTTGGAGCAGGAAATGAAGAAGCTGCAAGGAGTCTAATTTCAAAATATGATGCCGTTGAAAAGAACAAAACATGCTCTTGTGATGATTCTTTTGATTTCAGCAAAATTGTGTCCCTCGAACTTTCACAACTGAGAACGTTCTGGCACTCAAGATTAGGCAACCTTCAGGTGGAAACCCCGGATGATAATTTTAATAATATGGCAAACGTCTGGAATGCATACCAGTGCTTTATAACATTTTTCTGGTCCAGAGCAGCCTCCTTCCAGTACTGCGGTCTGAGAAACGGTTTAGGCTACCGTGACACGGTACAGGATATACAGGGTATAATCCACTTGGATAATAATGCTGCACGAGAAAGACTTTGGCTTATGCTTTCCGGACAAGTTTCCAACGGCGGTGGTCTGCCACTGGTTAAGTTTGACCACAAGCCCGGACAGGAAGCTACTCCTGATGAATCACAGTATGCAAAAGAAACGGGGCAATCCTTCTACCGAGCTGATGACGCACTCTGGCTCTTCCCAACCGTTATTACATATATTAAGGAAAGCGGTGACTGGAGCTTTATAGATGAAAAAATTCCTTATGCAGACAAGGGTGATGCAACTGTTTACACACATCTTAAACAAGCAATACAGTTTAACTTGGACAGACTGGGCAGTCACGGCCTGCCGGCAGGGTTATTCGCAGACTGGAACGATTGCTTGAGACTTGGTTCAAAAGGAGAATCACTTTTTGTCGCCTTCCAACTGTACTATGCACTCAAAATTTTTGAAGAATTTGCGGTCAAAAAGGGTGCTTCAGCTGATATCTCATGGGTAAAAGACCGTCTTGAGGAATTAAGCGCAAATATCCAAAAATCCTCATGGGAAGGGGATCAATATGTTCGAGGATTTACTGAGGACGGATATATTATCGGATCAAAGAACAATTCCGAAGCAAGCCTGTGGCTCAATCCTCAGGTGTGGTCCGTTATAAGCGGCGCCGCTGAAGGTGAAAAGGCCAGTACCGTTCTTGATAAGGTATATGATAATTTGAACACTAAATATGGTGCAATGTTGTTTTACCCCGCTTTCAGGGAATATGGGCTTCCTGTGGCAAGAATGTCCCTTTTTAACGCCGGAACCAAGGAAAATGCGGGAATATTCTCACAGCCCCAAGGCTGGTTAATACTAGCTGAAACAATCATAGGAAATGGCAACAGAGCCTACGAATATTTTAACGAAATAAATCCGGCTGCCATGAATGACAATGCTGAAAAAAGAAAACTGGAGCCATATATACACGGACAGGCCACTGAAGGAATTGATACGCAGAACCATGGACGTTCACATGTTCACTGGCTGACAGGTACAGCTTCAACAGTCATGGTTTCAATGGTATACGGAATTCTGGGCTTGCAGCCTGAGTACGATGGTATAAAAATAAATCCATGCATCCCAGCAAGCTGGAAGAACTTTAGAATGACCAAAAAATTCAGAAATAAAGTTCTAAATATATCTGTCGATAACAGTCAGGGAGTGGAAAAAGGAGTACAATACGTTACCGTTAACGGAAAACATATTGATGGCTGTTATATCAGCGTAGATGAGCTTAAAGAAACCAATGAAATAGTAGTAGTAATGGGAAAATAGAAAGAATGCAGGGTTGTTGCAAAATTTATTTTTATCTATTTTAACCTGTACGTGAGTATAAATTGTATCAATGGAAGCTTGGTTAAAGATATTTGCAGTTGTTTATCGGCGAAGACGGATATTTTACCGGAAAACCTATCACGAGGTAGGTTTTAGCGAAACAATGAATCATGGACGATGAATGTGAGCGACGGTAAAATATCCTTAGATGAGCCGCTAGAAACACTTGCAAATATCTAAAGAAGCAATCATTGATATAATTTTATACGGGAGTATCGGTGTTAAAACAGAAAAACTTTCTGTTTTGTAACAACCCTATTATATAAACCTTTTTCTTAATCCTAGTGTTATAAAATATATAACGGCAGCAATAATAACTATCGTTGCTCCCGTTGCAGTATCCATATAGTAAGACAGAATAAGGCCACTAATACCCGAAACAAAAGAAATCAGTAATGTAATAATGTTATACTGCCGTGCATTTGTTGATACATTTCTTGCAGCTGCAGCCGGAAGAACCAGAAGTGAATTAATTATCAAAAGTCCAATCCATTGTATACTGACGGTTACCACCACCGCAATAGCAGATGTAAAAGCCATTTCAACCGCCATAGTATTTATTCCTCGGCTTTTTGCCAGTGATTGATTCAAGCTCACCAAAAGTATTTTATTGTAATACATTAACCAAAGTACAATTATTACAATAGCTATAATCAGCAATAACCCTACCTCTCCTGCACTTATACTTAAAAGATCCCCCACCAGAACAGAAGAGTATTTACCGCTCCCCCCTGAATAAATGAGTACAACACCTAAAGCAATTGCAGCAGAAGAAAATACTCCTATAACGGTATCTGTGGATGTCTTTGTTTTATTCTTAACAATTGTAATAAGAACAGCAAAAGCTATAGAAAACACAATTGCAGACCACATAGGCTGGAAAATACCTATTGCCGTGCCTATTGCAATCCCGGTAAATGCACCGTGACCCAACGCGTCTGAGAAAAAAGCCATCCTGTTGTTTACAATGATGGTTCCCAGAATACCGAATACCGGAGCAATTAGTAAAATAGCCAGAAAGGCATTTTTCATAAACTCATAGCCAAGCCAGCTGAATGGAAACAAAATATCAAGTAATTTATATATCTGCACCATTATTTCCCGCCTCCGTTCTCATCTGTTTTATCTCCCAGAATTCCGGTCAGACCGAAGGTTTCATGCATACGTTTATCAGTGTAAACTTCTTCCGGGGTTCCATTGAGTATTACAGTCCTGTTTAACAAGACCACCCTATCTGCATGTTTCCTTACCAAATCAAGGTCATGAGATACAAGTATTATTGTCAAATCATATTCTTTTCTTATTTTAGACACAATCTCATAGAAAACTTCAAGACCCTTCCTGTCAACTCCTGATACCGGCTCGTCCAGAAGCAGAAGCTGTGGAACAGGCTCAAGTGCCAGTGACAGCAATACCCTTTGCAACTCTCCACCGGACAAAGCTCCCAATCGCTTGTCGATAAGTTTACTCGCCTGAACTCTGTCCAGACAATCTATAATCCTTTTATCCATTTTTTTTGAAACACCTTGCCATGCAGGTTTTCTGCTCATACATGATGCAAAAAGGTTTCTTACGCTAAGAGGCGTCGCTGTATCAAATTCAAGCTGTTGGGGAACATAGCCCACAATAGGTCTTCCTGCTGCCTGCCCACTGACTCCTGCAAACACAATATTTCCACTATGTTTAATTTCCCCAAGTATAGATTTAAGCAAAGTACTCTTCCCTGCTCCGTTAGGGCCTATTATGGCAGTCAGCTCCCCGCAGTGCAAGTGAAGGTTTATATCATGTAATATTTGTGTTCTGCCTATGGTTACGGAGAAATTCTCTATTTTAGTACAACAGTACCCGCAGCAGCCCAAATTATTCTCACAATTTCCCCCGTGCTTTCCGATAAACTTTTCCATTATATTTCCTCATATTCCAATCAAATTACAGTTAATTTCAGTATTAACTATTATACACCTTTCCTTCTCAAAAGATAATAATTTTAAGAATATATGGTATTAATCTCTATTCATTTGCAAACACTTAGTTATATATGAAAAAAATTGGGTTTTACAATACTTTTTTACTATATAGATATAAATTTTTGTGTTAATATGTTTAATGTAATAATTATATTGGGGAGGACTAATAATGAGCAAGATAGACACAGCTTCTATTAACACTATAAGGGTGCTGGCTGCTGAAGCAGTTCAAAAAGCATCATCAGGACATCCGGGTTTGCCACTGGGTGCAGCACCTATAGCCTATACTGTTTGGGCAAAACATATGAAACATAATCCTAAAAACCCACAATGGCCAAATAGAGACAGATTTGTACTTTCAGCAGGTCATGGTTCAGCAATGCTTTATTCAATGCTGCATGTGTTCGGTTACGATGTTTCAATGGAAGATTTGAAGAACTTCAGACAATTTAACAGCAAAACTCCTGGACATCCTGAATACGGACATACTCCGGGTGTTGAAATTACAACAGGCCCTCTAGGTCAGGGTGTTGCCAATGCAGTTGGTATGGCAATGGCTGAAGAATTTATGGCTACCAAATTCAACAAGGACGGCTACAAAGTAGTTGATAACTATACTTTTGCATTATCAGGAGACGGCTGTCTCATGGAAGGTGTTGCAAGTGAAGCAGCTTCTCTTGCAGGTACCTTAAAACTGGGCAAGCTTATATTATTGTATGACAGCAACAAAATTACTATCGAAGGAAACACAGACATAGCTTTCACAGAAGATGTTGCTAAACGTTTTGATGCATATGGTTGGCAAGTACTTAAAGTTGAAGACGGAAACAGTGTTGAAGAAATCAGTGCGGCAGTTGCCAAGGCAAAGGCTGATACAAGTGCGCCTTCAATCATTATCATAAATACGCAAATCGGCTACGGCTCACCAAAAGCAGGAAGTTCTTCCGTTCATGGTGAACCTCTTGGAGAAGAAGGACTTGCAAAGACTAAAGAATTCCTGGGAATGTGCAAGGATGACTGCTTCAACGTAAATGAAGAGGTTTCAGCTTACATGCAGGAGCTCATTGATTCCGGCATAAAAGCCGAAAACGAATGGAATGAAATGTTTAAAAAATATGCTGCTGAATACCCAGGTCTCGCAAAGGAATGGGAAATGTGGCATAATGACAACTACGAAGAAATGCTTTTAAATGATGAAAACTTCTGGAAAGCTGAGCCTAAAGCAAATGCAACCAGAGCAATTTCAGGAAATCTCATAAATTACCTTGCACAAAGAATTCCGAACCTTGTTGGAGGTTCTGCTGACCTTGCGCCATCAAATAAAACTGCCATGAAAGGTGTTGGAGACTTCTCAGCTGAAGATTACAGCGGCAGAAATCTTCACTTCGGAGTAAGAGAACACGGGATGGCAGCTATCGCAAATGCAATGGCTGTATACGGCGGATTAAAACTGTACTGTGCAACCTTCTTTGTATTCACCGACTATCTAAAGGGTGCTATGAGACTTTCCGCACTAATGAAATTACCTGTTACCTATGTAATGACTCATGACAGCATTGGTGTAGGTGAAGACGGACCTACTCACCAACCAATTGAGCAATTGGCATCTGTAAGAAGTATACCAAACTTCATAGATTTCAGACCTGCTGATGCAAATGAAACAGCTGCAGGCTGGTTTACAGCAATTACAAACCCTTCATCACCTACTTGTCTGGTATTAACAAGACAGAACCTTCCTGTTCTTGACATCGACGGAAAGGTAGCTTTAAAGGGAGCATATACTCTGTTGGATTCAAAGAATGCAACTCCTGAGATCATTTTGATAGCTTGTGGCTCGGAAGTTCACATCACTCTAGAAGCCGGCAAACAACTGCAAGCAGAAGGTATTGATGCAAGAGTTGTAAGTATGCCTTCAATGGAACTCTTTGACAGACAGTCAGCTGAATACAAGGAAAGCATACTACCGTCATCTGTAGCAAACAGAGTGGCAGTTGAAGCAGCTTCCTCCTTCGGATGGCATAAATATGTTGGATTAAAGGGCGAAGTAATTTCCATAGATACCTTTGGTGCTTCCGGCCCTGCAGACCAGCTGTTCAAGCACTTTGGCTTCACAACTGAAAACGTTGTTGCAAAGGCAAAGGCTGTTTTGGCTAAATAATCAATTCAAATCAAAATAAATAAAAAACAACCCGTGAAA
This sequence comes from Bacillota bacterium, assembly GCA_023443515.1. Classification (GTDB taxonomy): domain Bacteria; phylum Bacillota; class Clostridia; order Acetivibrionales; family DSM-1351; genus Ruminiclostridium. Next base: position 8,755 of record JAEZUC010000078.1, on the reverse strand, counting down.
ATGGCAAATTATTTTCACGGGTTGTTTTTTATTTTAGAATAATACTGAATATCGAGAAATAATTATTAATATTTAATATTTTTTTATTGACAAACAATAATATTAGATGTATATTACAGTTGGATAGTGGCAAAATAAATATATTAAATTAAAAAGGTGTGAACTATTAATGGGTTATCAGATACTTGGAAAAAGAGGTTTAAGTCAGATAATGGAAGTGCTTTGCACAGTGTTTCAGATTTTTGGCGTAATATTGATTGCCAGCTTGCCTTGGACACTAAACTATTACCTTTTGCTAAAAAATACAACTGTAGAACCTAGAATATATTATTCCATGATAGTACTTTTAGTAATATCCGGTATATGTGCTTTTACAATATTAATACAAGCAAAAAAGGTTTTGCATAATATCAATTCAAAAAGCCCCTTTACATTTGATACGGCAAATCGAATCAAATATATATCTTACTTGTGTTTGCCTATCGCGTTTGCGTACATTATAGGCATATTCTTTGTCCCGTCGGTATTCGTTATTCTTGTAGGCCTTACATTTTTATTTCTGGCCGCCTGCATATTTATTATCGCAGAGTTGTTTTATCAAGCGGTTAAATATAAACAAGAAAACGATTTGACAATATAGATAAGGAGAAACACTATGCCAATAGTAGTAAATGTAGATGTAATGCTTGCAAAAAGAAAAATGAGTTCAACAGAGCTAGCTGAAAAAATAGGTATAACCACTGCCAACCTATCAATATTAAAGACCAACAAGGCTAAAGCTATCAGATTCTCAACTCTTGAGGAGATATGTAAGGCTTTAAGTTGCCAGCCCGGTGATATTCTAGAATACGTACCGTCTGAAGAAAAAAATGAGGAATTAAACGAATAAATATATGTATTGATTAATGAAAGGAATCTGACAATGGAAAATAAAAATAACATATCGGAAGCTTCATCCTCCCCACTACCTCCGCCGTATTACGCAAGTTATGTTCCAAGAAATAAAACACCTGAATATCATGAATTTAAATCACGCGTTACTTCATCAAAAGGATTAATAATCTCAATCCTGAGCATTATATTATGTATACTGTTTTTAGAAACAATTTTTTTCCAGTCGCCGGGGATAGCTGCTCCAATATATCTAGCTGCCTTTTATTACAGCATTTATTACTTCTTTAGAGAGAATGCTGCTCTCCTTAATAAAACAGCGGTGCTTTTAACCATACCGGCTATGCTAATGGCAGTGAGCTTCTTTATTCATTTCAATCCAAGTACCAGATGGATAACATGGCTTACGTTAATAGGCATTATATGTATACAGCTTATTCTTCTTGGCAATTTGCAGATAAAAAGCTTGTTTTCGTTGGACACAATTGTTAAGGTTATTTTAAACCTATTTGCAAAGCCCTTTACTAATATTCCAATGCCTTTTTACTCTTTTGGAATACTCAGGAACAAAAAATCTGCTGTTGCTAAAAACGTCTTATACGCCCTTATAGGTGTACTCGTGGCTATACCTGTTGCCGCAATCCTTATGGCTTTATTTGTTCAAGCGGATGAAGTATTTGCTGCTTCGGTAAAATCCTTAAAAAACTTTATAGGGTTAGATTTTAACCGAATAACAATAAATATATTCCTCGGACTCCCATCAGGTATATTTCTTGGTGCTGCCCTGCTGGGCTTAAAGTATGAAAAACATAAAGAAAAAACCTTAAAAGATGTAGGTAGTTGTATAGAACCCGTTATTACAGGTACTTTCTTAACCATAATAAATATATTCCTGATATCATTTGTAGGATTTCAGTTCATGTATTTATTCGGGGGGACAGCTAACATAAAAACTTCCGGCATAGGCTATGCAGAGTATGCAAGACGAGGCTTCTTCGAACTATGTACTGCATCAGCAATAATATTCGCCATTGCACTTTTTGTAATAGTTATGACTAAGAAAAAAAATGAGAAGCTTTCTATATGGGTAAGCCTTGGAATAGTGGTTCTATGTGCGGGTGACGGCGTATTGCTTATATCCGCAGTTAAGAGAATGTTTATGTATATAAGTGCTTACGGCCTTAGTATCAAACGTATTCTGACTCTCTGGCTTATGGCTGTAATTGGATTGTGTCTGTTATGGATGATAATAAAGTGCTTTAAAATAGGGTTGGACGTTACAAAATGGATAGGCGTGACTGTAATAGTAGGAGTATGTATATTAAGCCTCACTAACATCGAAAAAATAATTGCAGAATACAATGTAAACAGCTACCTTCAAAATCCGGATAAACCCTCAGTAATATTCTATTTGAATCAGCTATCTTATACAGTTGCTCCACAACTGAAAAAATTACAGGACTTACCGGTGAACCAAAAAACAGAAATTAACTTTAATGGAATTGTAGAAAACAAAAAAATTCAGCTTTCTGCAAGAAACAAACTATACGGCTTTACACTGGACAGCATTGAGGCATCAAAGGTACTTAACAAGACCAATTAGCTTAGGGAGATGGTTATATTGAAACAAAAAAGTAATTTCATATTGGGGCTATATGATTCAGTTTTAGCTATATCAGCCATTGTTATAGGTATACAGATGATACAATCAAATAGTGGGATATTTGCTGAATATCCCACGGAGTGGCTTTTTAAACTACCTTTTAATAGTTGGGTTCAGCCCGGTATAATTGCAATTCTTTTGTTTGGGGCAGGTAATATTTTTTCATCAGTTATGTGTTTTAAAAACAGTTTTAACATGTCTTGGCTTTCATCAGCCTTGGTTGGATTGTTGCTATTGATATGCGTAATAGCTCAGGTGATAATTCTAGGAGAATGGTACTTACCTTCTGTCGAATTTTTTGTTGCGGGGATAATACAAATTATTATAAGCGGTTATGTTTTATCTACAAGAAAAAAATCATAGATTGACATACCCTGCAGTCAGTGCTATAAAAGAAATAAAACATAAATAGCAAAGGAACTGCGGCTTATGTATATTAACACAAATGAACTTCTCCTGTATAAGTATTTCCATCGGCCTGATATTTTTGAAGACCTTTCATGGGTTATAAACAATTACCAGAGCAAAGCTTTTTCCAAGGAAACGATAAAGTCAAGACTATATGAGGGCTTGCATAAACTAGTCGAGTTTTCAGTTGACCATGGATTTAGCGGTAATTTATTTCATTGCTACCTTACTTATATTCTTATTACCAACGAAAATGCCTTTTCAAGGTCCTGTGAAGTATCTGATACACCAAGCGGTACAATAAAAGAACTGGTATTAAATGATTTCAATATACTAAAAAAATTATATGACTTTGATTTGTCCTTAATAGATGAAGTTCTCCAAACCCAGTCTTTAAATATCATTAAAACCTATATCTCCTCCGATACCGAAAAAAATATAAATAATAGTCTTCCCAGTTTTGAGGAACTTGTGAATAGTCTATCATTATCAGGGAATGAGCACACATTCTATGAAATTTTAACTGGTTTCTACAAAAAATTTGGTGTCGGAAAGTTTGGACTAAACAAGGCCTTCCGTGTTATACACTCTGATAAAACTATTGAACTTAAACCTATTACAAATACAGAACCCATACTTCTTAATGACCTTGTAGGCTATGAGCTTCAAAAAAAAGAGTTGATTAAAAACACAGAGGCTTTTGTACAGGGACGCAAAGCAAACAATGTACTTCTGTATGGGGACAGCGGTACAGGCAAATCATCAAGTATTAAGGCTATATTAAATGAGTACTACAAACACGGTCTTAGAATGATAGAGGTATATAAACATCAAATGAAGGATTTGCCTCTCATACTAGAGCAAATAAAGGATAGAAAATATAAGTTTATCATTTACATGGATGACTTGTCCTTTGAAGACTTTGAAACGGATTATAAATATCTGAAGGCAGTCATAGAAGGAGGACTTGAGGCCAAACCAGAAAATGTACTCATATATGCTACCTCTAACAGAAGACATATTATCCGTGAGAAGTGGAGTGACAAGAATGACAGGGATGATGACCTTCATACCAACGATACAGTTCAGGAAAAACTTTCACTATCCGCAAGATTTGGATTACCGATTTTGTATATTGCTCCCAACAGAAAAGAATTTCAGCAAATTGTCAAGGTACTTGCCGATAAATATCATATCACTATTCCTGAAGAAGAACTCTATCTTGAAGCAAACCGATGGGAACTACGTAACGGGGGCCTATCAGGAAGGACAGCTCAACACTTTATCACATACCTGCTCGGGAAAAAAAATCAATAGCATTATAAATATTAAAACCGATAGCCCTGCTGTCGGTTTTTTTTAATTGATTATTAGCTTCTAGTCAAAACACAAAACTTAATATAAAATAGTAATTATTGTAATATTATGTCGCCCAGGAGGATTCCATGTCTAAAAGAATTAATTTTTTTATAATTGCAGTAATCTACACTCTCACATCCTTCAGTATATTTTCTGTACAGGCATCAAAAGTTACATATTCAAAAACTCTTGAACAAATATATAAAAACAAGGATGTTTATACAGACACACAAAAACGTCTTTCAGAGTTCAGTAGAAATTATAGCAATATAACCTATCTTTTTTCATCAGGAAAAAGTGTACAAAAAAGAGAGTTATCAGTACTAAAAATAGGAAATGGCTCTAAAAAGATTTTTATAAATGCAGCACATCATCCCAGAGAATACATAGGTACTATCCTTATACTAAACCAGATTCAGAACCTGCTTGAGGTATACGCAAACAATGGTACTATTGATGGGCAAAAAGTCAGAAATCTACTAGACAATCAGGTAACCTTTTATTTTATGCCACTGGTAAACCCGGACGGTGTTCAGATATGTGTTACCGGGTCTCCGTCCTATTATTTTAACGCAAATAAAGTTGATCTTAATCATAATTACGATGCACTGTGGTTTAAAAAAATTACATCTACATACTCTACAGGAACAAAAGCCTTCTCTGAGCCGGAAACCCAGGCAGTCAGAGATTTATGCCTCATTATAGAATTCGACCTTACAATTGCATATCACGCAGCCGGAGATATAATTTACTGGTATTTCGGACAAGAAGGTACTGACAGAACAAGAGACCTGGCGTATGCAAATATGCTGAAGGCTACAACCGGCTATAGTTTGGTAAGTCCCTCAAACTACAAATCTTCCACTTCAGGCTTTAAAGATTGGTGCGTGCAAAAATTAAAAATTCCATCCTTTACACTTGAGGTTGGAGGCAAAAGAGGTATAAGCAAGCCTGTAGAATGGTCATATTACAATACTATCTGGAATCAAAATAAATTTGTCCCTGTCAGGATTGCAAAACAGCTTATGAAACAGACCAAGTTTAATGGAGATAAAAAGACCGCTTTAATATATAAAAACAGTTTATTCAGACAAGGGCAGATAATATCAGTCGATGGAAAACAATATATTTCTGAAAAGGATGTTCCTGTACTGGCAGGAAAACTATCAGAAATCCAGTTGGAAAAACTTGAAGAAACGAAGATTATAAATGAAATACCCTATGTAAGCCTTGATACCCTTTCTGAATACCTTAATCTTAAATTCAGGTTTGAGAAAACCACAAATACGGCCTATATTTATTAAATTTCTTTCAAGTTGCAATTATTGGTATCTTAATAAGATTATTTGGTAATAATTATTATAAGTTAATATGAAAGGAGTAATAATATGGGAGACAAAGGTAGTACAAAAAAAGCCCCTAAAATGTCAAAAAAAGAGGCAAGAGCAGCAAAAATAGCTGCAAAAAGCAATAAGGCCAGCGAAAACTCATAAAAACCTTTCTATTAAAATGGACCCTTGCTTGTGATGTTAAATGTATTCACAAGCCGGGTTTATTTTTTATGACAGAAGCCTTGATTTATCTCCTATATAATAAACACAAAGTTTATGCAGAGGCCTTGTCATAGCCACATAAAGCAACTTAATATCAAGATCGCTTGTTGAATAATTCTCACTGCTGGCATTTGAGATAAGAACCACATCAAATTCCAAGCCCTTTGAAAGATAAGACGGTACTACAACAATACCACTTTTGTATTCCTTCTCGTTGCCTGTAATAATACTTACATTATTATCTGCTTTTTTGATAAGAGGCAGTATTTGATTACATTCTTCCATGGTTTTACATATAATCGCTATTGTTTTATGACCTTGACTTTTGGCCTGTTCAATCTTGATTATGATATCTTTTGCAACATCATCAATGTTATTCTTTTGTATATATTCAACAGGATCTCCATGTCGGATAACAGGTTTAGCGCGAGTTAAATCCTTGTTATCCAGTTTCTCAATAACATTATTTGCTGCCTCCATAATTTCAACAGAAGTTCTGTAACTCTGTTCCAAAGTCAGAAACTCACACCTTTTCCCCTCAAAAACATCATTAACAATCTCGTCCCAACTTCTTACTCCCCTATAAAAATGGATACCCTGACATAAATCTCCCAGAATCGTAAAAGAACTATCTTTAACTATTTTTTTCATAACATAAAACTGAAATGCACTGAAATCCTGGGCTTCATCAATTACAATATGTCTTACGGGTATTTTTTCATCCATACCGTAAATTTTATACTTTAAATATATTATTGGTGCCAGATCTTCCTGTTCAATTCTTTTACTATTTAATATATCAAGAGTATACTCTCTGGTAAACCTGCATATATTTGCTTCAGCATATCTATTTGTAATCCGGTCAAAAACTTCAGCATTATTCATCAAATCAACATAGTATTGATATGGACTTAAATTTGGAAGACTACCTACATAATCCTTCACTAAAGACTTGGCGGCTTTTTCAATCTTACCTAAAACGCGATCTCTTTTTTCAAAAGCTTCTACTATATATTTTTGTCTTTCAAATTCATTAGCAATTCCTATTCTTGCCTTTGCAACCTTTCGGTCACATTCAGCATGTATCTGTTGAATAAACTGTTCCTTGCTTACTTTTAACCTTGTGGTAATACTTTTCTTAATCTCATTCATTCTCTGGGCTATAGGCCACATGCCATACTGAGTTAGAAATAATTCATTAATTTCTTCATAAGAATAAATAACTTTAGTCCCGAGAGTAATATCTACTTTTGGGATAAAGGATGACTCAATTTCTTTTAAGTAATCATCAATAATATTCTTAAAATTCATTGACGTCTTAAGAATAGATGCATTCCTTACCGAATTGTTATATTCAATCTGTTCCTTTGTATTATTGTGATTTACAAACATATTTAACTTTTGATTGGCATCAATAACCTTAAACTTTTTTCCTATCAGCTCCATAGCAAAGTCCTCGAATGTTGTCTGCTTCACCCTTTCAACTCCAAGTTCAGGCAATACCTCAGAAATATAGTTAAGAAAAAGTCTGTTTGGTGCAATAATCATAAAATTTTCAGGATCAAAACTTTTTTCAAAGGTATATATAAGATAAGCTATTCTGTGGAGAGCAATAGTTGTTTTACCACTACCTGCAACCCCTTGTACGATCAGCGGTTTCCACATAGGAGCCCTTACTATTTTGTTTTGTTCTTCCTGAATTGTAGAAACAATTTCTTTTAGTCTATTTTCTGCATTTGCCCCTAGATACGTTTGAAGAAATTCATCATTAGTAGTTATATCTATATCAAAAATTTCATCCAGATTACCATCGTTAATAGAAAACTGCCTTTTTAAAAGAAGTTCTCCTTCAATTGTTCCATCAGGACATTCATAGCTTGAAGGCCCCAGTCTGCCTTCATAATAAAGGTTTGCTATAGGCGCTCTCCAGTCCACAATAACAATCTCCTGATCTTCATGTCTGGATAAAGACATTTTCCCAATATACAGCTTTTCAACTTTATCAGAACTATTTTCCTTATAGTGCACTCTGGCAAAATACGGTTTCCCTCTGGCAGTATATAAGTTTTTAACCTTTAAAGCCAAAGTATCATGCAGCATTGTATTTACCATTACACTAGTATAGTCCGCACTACTGTCACCGCTCATATGCTTTTTGATATTTTCAAGCTCACTTCCTATTTTCTCTCTTTTTTCCAGAGAACGCTTCAGGCTTTTTTCTACATAGTCCAGAGTATATCTGCACCTTTCAAGCTCTTCCTTATAGGCCGGATGGTTTGCAGCTGACATTATTATTACCCCTCTCTTTATTTTAAATTTTTAAACAGACTTATATTATATATTTTTAATTCACTATAATCAACTACCCTAACATATTGCCCGTAAATCCCTGAAGCATAACAAAGCCTCAAGCTATGAGCTTGAGGCTTTCATATAAATCTGGCAGAGACCTACTTTCCCGGGCCGTTTCCAGCCAAGTATTATCGGCACATAAGATGCTTAACTGCCGTGTTCGGTATGGGAACGGGTGTATCCATCTCGTCATTTCCACCAGAAGATTCACAGATTTTAATATGCATCGCACTACTTCGTTACCTTCCTAGCTCCGGTACTCATTTATCTACATAAACTCCGTTCCTCGCTTCGTCGGTGCCTTGTATTTCTTGCATCTGAAAATCTGATTCTGACGTATTCATTTTTATTCAGGTACTTTTGTACCTTCAGAACTGATTAATGTTATTCTTTTAAGAAGATGTGAAGCTCTCTCATTGTCTAGTTTTAAGACCTTCTACTTTTGAATACCTGTTTTCTTTTGGGTCAAACCCTCGACCTATTAGTATCAGTCAGCTTAACACATTACTATGCTTACACTCCTGACCTA
>JAEZUC010000014.1 GCA_023443515.1 Bacillota bacterium | reverse complement strand
ATAATTGATGACTTGCGCTCACTGCCTGAGAAATATAAACTGTTTTATTTTTTGCCTCCTTACAAAAAGGACATCCCCATTGACAATATCCTTGAAAGATTATATGAAATTGACTTGTTTATTTTGTTTATAACAAATAATTCACTTAACAGTCAATTTGTACAGAGTGAATTGAGGCAGGCTATTTATTTAAATAATTTGAGCAAAATTAAAGAAATTTTCCCTATTTCATTAGACAGCAGTATTGATGTACTGCGGGACAACAGGATACCCGAATATATTAAAAGCCATATTCTTTTATCCGAATCTCCTGTAGAGACAGCGCAAATGGTAAGAAAATTTATATTAAATTATTAGGTAACTCATATGAATGATAAAAACAGACTTTACGCTAAAAATTATTTATACAGAAACCTTAATTACTACGATAAAAAGGCAGCCTCTAACAAAAAGCTGTACAACCTCTTTGTCATACTGGACATAGTTATTTCGGCCTTTATCCCTTTTACTGCTCTGTTTAATGACGTATTTTTTCAGACCAAATATATTGTTGCCCTGATGGGTTCATTTATAACTATTTTGTCTGCTTTTAAGACAAGTTTCGGTTTGCACAAGAAGTGGGTTGAATACCGTACAACAGCTGAAATTCTGGAATATCACAAACGTCTGTATTTAACCGACTCAGCTCCCTATAACAAGTCAAACAAACATGAACTGCTTATTTTAAACGTCAACTCCATAGTTGAAAAGGAGAATCGCACGTGGAGGTCGGCTGAACTCAGCACAAAAAAACCTGCCAGAAATTAAAACCTCAAATATTTAATATTGTATAGGTCTTCAAAAAGATTTCTCTTTTACACGGATATCGCTCTCCGTCAACCCCTGTAATAATGTAGTCTCCCTTGTTGATATAATGCTTTCCCTCCAACGTAATTATAAAAGGTATCTCTTCGCAAACATCAGGGTTTACATAATTTTCAGTATCTAATCCTGCATTAATGGCAGTTTGAATGTCGTCAAAGCCGTCTTCCAACCCTCTTCTGTATTCAATTGCCTCAATTGGTATAGGGTTTTTAATATATTTTGCCAAAATAGATTCACCTCATGCATATTATCGCTCATTACGATATTTTTTATTCAAATTCATCATAGTCCTAATACATAATATGTAAATAAGTATAAAATGCTATACTTGTTTAAAATTGTTCAAATACCCTTTACTTTATGCTTATGGTAAAATTATTATATATTTTTTTGTGGGGTGATTCTCAATTAACGATTTTATAGAAATAAAAAACGCAAGAATACATAATCTAAAAAATGTAGATGTGAAAATTCCAAAGAACAAGTTAACTGTTGTCACAGGAGTTTCAGGCAGTGGAAAATCCAGTCTGGCCTTTGATACTCTTTACGAAGAAGGCAAACGCAGATACCTCCTGTTTACCGGCACACAGTTTATGATAGACAGTACGCCGACCTTTGACACCATAACAGGGCTTTCCCCAACTGTTGCAGTGGAGCAGAGAATTATCAGGCAGTCAAATCCACGCAGTACGGTAGGCACAAGGACAAAAATCAGTAATATCCTCGCTATGTTATTTGCAACTTATGGAGCAAGGGACGGCAGGTATGATGACGGTCTTCCCCTGTCTATGGAGATGTTTCAGAAGAATTCTCCTAAGGGAATGTGTGTTAAATGTCTGGGTTCAGGGATTGTAAAAAAAGTAGTCGAAGATAAATTGTTCGGGGACTTGTCTTTAAAGGTTGAAGATGTGTGTCTGGGTGTAGGCAAACGTGGCAGCACCAAGAAAATGCTGGACAGCTTTTATAAACATCACAATATATCACCAAGACAGGAATTATCCTCTCTAACAGATGAGCAGTTATTCTGCTTGAAATACGGGGACAGTGGAAAGTCTTCTTTTATGGGATTTATTCCGTGGATATTTCATGTTACCAACGGTGCATTTTCAACTAATAGCCGTTTATCCGTCTTACTTACCGAAGCAGGATACATGACAAAAGCATCCTGTCCAAAATGTGGCGGTACAGGTCTTGGGGTACATGCTTCCAGTACCACTATAGGCGGTAAAACTGTTTCTGAGCTTGAAAATATGTACATTAAGAACCTATTTGATTTTCTCAGCGATGCTCCTTTAAAAAGGTCACCTCTCCTTAGTGAGATACTTACAAAGCTTTCTTGCATGGTGGACGTGGGACTTCACCACCTCTCCCTTTCCCGTCCGGTACCAACCCTGTCCGGCGGTGAAATACAAAGACTGTTTCTGGCATCTTATATTATTGCTGAAATGGACAGTATAATATTTGTTTTTGACGAACCGACAATTGGTCTGCATGAAGTGGAAAAAGAAAAACTCATTTCCATAATAAGAAACCTTGTGAACCGTGGTAATACGGTAATAGCCGTAGAGCATGACGAAAACTTCATGCGTTGTGCCGATTACATAATTGACCTCGGCCCACTTGCGGGAATTAACGGCGGAGAGCGGATTTTTCATGGTAGCTTTAATGAATTTCTGGAATGTAACAATTCCAATACCTCACCATATTTAAGAAAGGACGGCCTTCTTAATATAAAACGAACCTATAGAAATGTTAATTATGACAAAATACTCAAAATTGAAAACGCAAATATTCATAACCTTCAGAACGTGACTGCTACCGTTCCATTAGGCTTAATGGTGGGTGTTGCAGGAGTATCCGGCAGCGGTAAGTCAAGCCTTATTTCGGATACACTGGTTCCAAAATTAAAGAGTTTACTAAATGATAAATTTGTTGGTGACGAAGACGAGGACAAGGAAGTAAATCGGGACGATAATTCTGTCATAAGCGGTTGGGAACAAATAAAAAAATGCTTGGTTATAGACCAAAAACCTATCGGCAGGAGCCGGACTTCATGTCCTGCCACTTATACAGGAGTATTTGACCGAATCCGCACTTTATTTTCAAAGGAAAGCGGTTTACCTGCCGGGCTTTTTACCGTTAATTCAGAAGGTGGCTGCAAGGTTTGCAAAGGTGACGGTGAGGTACATTATCATGTAGGGTTCGGAAACTTTATAGATACAGAATGCGAGGCCTGTGGCGGGACAGGATTTATTCCCGAAGCTCTTGAGGTGAGTCTGGATGGTAAAAATATTAAAGATATCCTATCCCTTACAGTGGATGAGGCTGTGACATTTTTTAAAGGAAGAGACAAGCAGATAGATAAAATACTAGCTACTCTTCAAAGGGTAGGTATGGGGTATATAACTCTGGGACAAAAGACACCAACCATATCCGGAGGTGAAAGTCAGCGTATAAAGCTGGCAAAGGAACTTTCAAAGGGACAAGCAGCTAAAGATTCTGTTTATGTACTGGATGAACCTACAACAGGCTTGTCCTTTCACGATAGTGTAAGGCTTATGCAGCTCATGGAGGAACTTGCAGGCAAAGGTAATACCGTCATTGTAACAGAACATGACCCCTATATATTGTCTAATTGTGATTATATCATTGAAATGGGCCCTGGAGGTGGCAGTGACGGTGGAAAACTAATTGCGTCAGACTCTCCTGCGTCTTTAAAAAACAACCCAAATTCAATAATAGGAAGGTACCTGAAATGAATAACGAGCTGTCAGAATATATAGACAATTATATAAAACAAAAGCAATACAGACTTATAAACAGTATCCTTTTGTATAGGGATGGTCAGCCGATTATGGAAAAATATTATAATAACTTCACTAAAAACAGTCGTAATAATATTAAATCCATCTGGAAGAGCATTTTATCCCTTTGTACCGGGATATGTCTTGATAAGGGTTACATAAAAAGTCTTGATGAGTCTGTTGCAAGTTATTTAAGCGAATTTGCTACCGACAACCATCCTTATCATAAGCTAATTACCATAAGGCATCTGCTGAACATGTCCTCAGGTATTTACTGGAACGGCGGAATACATTACCACTGTCCCATGCTTGAGCAGCTCTGGCGTTCTGATAACTGTCTGGAACACTTGTCTGATATAGCAATGGCAAATTTACCGGGAACAAAATTCGTTTACAAGGAATGGGATGTGATTTTACTGTCTGCAGTCATTTCCAAGGTAGCAAATATGACTACCTACGAATTTTGCAAGTCTTATTTGTATGAGCCTCTTGGAATAGCAAGCGGTGAATGGGCAAAATTGCCCGGAGGTATAAATTACAGTATAGACAGAAATGTCAACATTGAGGCTCAATCGGATTTATCAGCCGGTGATTTGGCAAAGATAGGTTTCCTGCTTTTAAATAAAGGTAACGGCATTTTAAGTGAAACTTATATAAATCAGGCTGTTTCACCTTCTCAAAATGCACAGGAATACGGATGTCTTTTCTGGCTTTTTGAAGGAGGCTTTGCATGCAGAGGTTACGGCGGTCAGGAGGTAAATGTAGTCCCCGGCAAAAATATTGTATATGTTATTCAGGCAACTCCAACAAGCCGGAGCAAAAGCTACGGCGATGTTTTCAGGGTATGTATGGATTTCATGGACAAGGGCAATTTATTGTAGTAAACTTCAAATAAAAATAATATAAGTGGAGGCTAAAGATGAAACAAGATATAGATCATAATTACAGAGCAGGCGATTCAGATAAAATCACCCGCCAGTACTTTGATTCTCTTTTAATTGAAATGCGTCACATAGATTCGGTAATTCCGTCTACCGGATTTGAACTTTATGGCGAAAATTTTTCTACACCCATTATGACAGCTGCATTGTCTCATCTCAATAACGGTCGTACCAATGGAATGGTAGAAATGGCTAAAGGTGCAATGGCTGCAAATGCAGTAATGTGGACAGGCATGGGGGACGAAGCTGAGCTTGAAGCAATAACAGCCACCGGTGCCAAAACCATTAAAATCATTAAGCCTCACTTTGATAACAATACTATTTTTAAGAGAATTGAACATGCGGAGAAATGCGGTGTACTTGCCCTTGGCATGGATATCGACCATTCCTTTAACAGTAACGGTGAATTTGACAATGTTTTGGGGCTTCCAATGTCAGGTAAAACCCTTGATGAAATCAAAGAATTTGTTAAGGCTACAAAGCTGCCTTTTATAATTAAAGGGATTCTAAGTGAAAAGGATACATATAAATGCCTTGAAGCAGGTGTGAAGGGTATAGTAATCTCGCACCATCACGGAATTATGGATTATGCAGTTCCTCCCCTAATGGTGTTGCCAAAGATTGCAAAAATCGTAAACCGCAGTATCCCTATTTTCGTAGATTGCGGTATTGCCAGCGGTTTAGATGTATTTAAGGCATTGGCTCTTGGTGCTGACGCTGTTTCAGTTGGTCGTCCGCTGATTCCCCACCTGAATAAGGACGGAGCTGACGGTGTGCAGAAAGTAATTGAAGAAATGACTAAAGAACTGGCGGGCGTAATGGCAAGGACTAGTTCAAAGGATATTGCCTCCATTGATGCTTCTGTGATTTGGAATAGATAATAATTAAAGGGTTGCTGTAGAGCAGAAAGTTTTTCTGTTTTAACACCCGTACTTCCGTATAAATTGTATCAATGATTGCTTCCAAGCTTCCATTGATACAATTTATACTCGCGTACAGGTGATAAAAGATAAAAATTAATGCTACAACAACCCCTTCAGATTTCATAATTATGCCTATTTACCTGACTTTCCCTTCTTCAGTCTCTACCTTATTCACAAAGTCCATATTGTAACGCTCAGCACCGTGGTCTTTAATTACAGTGGCTCTTGTAATGCGGATTGCCAAAATAACACAGTTTTCATTCTGTTCATTATTTGCGTGGTCGTACCATTCGGCAAATGTTTTACGAAGTTTAGTCCTTAACTCAGCATTTTTGGGGTCTAAAACCCATCCGAGGTTTTCGCCAATTCCATTTCCGGAAAACCACTGTAAGCAAACCGAAAATGCAACCTCCTTGTTTTGAGCTATCTGTCGCATTTTTGTTGATTCTGCCCAAGTAGTAACATAAAACACGCCATCCTCATAATAAGCGTCCACATCACGGACATATGGACGGGGTTTTCCGTCAGTGTTTGGTTCCATTGCGATGGTTGAGAGAGAGATGACATTATCTTTTCCGTTGCCGCATCTTTCCTCGATTAATTTTAATCCTTCTTCGTACCTGCCCAATTTTAACTCCTCCTATAAGTGAATTTATCAACATATTACAGCTTAAGCCATAAAGCGGGACGAACACCGCCTGCACATCTGCCTTCGCCGATATTGCCCTTCAATATATTGTTGCCTTGGATACCTATATTACCATCAGTCCCGTGGATGTACACAGCTTTTACGTTAACGCGGCCTGGTGACCGAAGCCACCACCAACTACCCCATTCTATACCCTGGAGTCTTGCTATTCGCTTACTCTTGTTTTCATCTTTTCTTTCAAACCAATACCTCTGATTTTTTCCCGGGTTATACAGTTTTGAAAGGCTATTTCCGAAATATTTGCAAACTTCCTCAACACTTAGTAAAAAAATACTGTCTTGGGTATCTGCTCCACCTTTTGAACCATACCACTGATTGTCAGGATTATTATTTAATACCGGAATTATTCTTGATTTATCAGTTGCGGTGAATTTATCATAAAATTCACCATTGAGATACTCTCTTAAGGAGCATTCAGCCCATGTTATGTCTTTATAAGCTATGTGGTAAGCACGCTGTTCTATAATATATTCTGTTATAATTAAAGCCGTATTGTTTTTTATGTCAAGCACTCGCCAATCGTAACTGCCAAATGATATTTTATCTCCTACTTGAATCTTAATCCCTCCTTATTGTATCTAAAAAACCTGCTCTATCCCATGATTTCTTATATTATCCAGCCATCTGTATACCATCTCAGGTTGATATCTTTCTCTTCCATTTTCATCAACACTTTTTTCTAATGCATAGGCCAGCAGTGCATATTCGTTTTCCAACATTGTATCAAAAACACCCTGATCGTCGGTATTTATTGAGACTGATATCAGGGGGTTTTCATTTATTCTTTCATTATCAGTTTCAAGTCCCAGATTATTGAACCTTATAATGGGGTGCTGGTTATATTTCTTAATCGTTCCAATCAGGTAATTCGAGGATGGATTGGTTTCTATAGCTATTCCCTTTCTGGAGATATCCACCATCATTTTTTTCTGTATTTCAGTAACTAAATGTACGTATTCCTTATTTACCTTGAAATCCGTCTGCCTGTTCCCCAATTCTCTTACTTTTTTGTTAAAATGATAAGCGAAATATAACCCGTTAAATTTTGTATTTTCCCTGATACTGTCCGGAATTTTTCTATTTACTTCATAATATTCTGATTGAAGTAAAGGCTGTTCTATATAATTGAGATACCTTTTTAACTCAACTACAGATTTACAATATATATCCGGCTTGTCACCTCTTAATTTCCACGCACAATAGTAGTCATGGGAAGTTATGTTTTCTCCGGGCCCCGCAACATGTCCGTAAACTGTTTTACAGTAATCGTAAAAAGTATTCTCCAGCCAGGAAGTTAGTGAATAGCTTAAATTCAAACCATATTCCTTTGATTTTTCCAGCATCCACGCAGTATCATCAATTATGTCCAACATACTAAGTACAAGATTATAATTTTTTAGCTCATAATAGTCCTGAGGGTTAATCCCCAATGCAAGAGCATGTCCCAATCTGCTCCCTCTTTTCAGATTGCAGAATAATACAGCCTCATCTATTGCCCTAAGACCGTCCACAATATCAAGGAAGTCCTCTCCTGCATGATAGGTAGCACTGAGCTTTACAGGTTCAGTGGACTCATCAACCACGGACTTCTTAATAATATTAAAATTTGTCAGATACCTGAAGCTTTGTGCGAACACTTCCGGCCTGCAACCTATTTCGTGTGTACATGCATCAATCCCTTTTACTCGGTATCTGGCTTTACCCTCTGTTTCCAGTAACTGAACAATTGATTTTGTCCATGTTTCAACCTTTTTTCTCATTTTTGAGTTTCTTGGTGTATAATCTGCAAACTTGCCCGTGTCGGGAAGTTTGGGGTAATGTAATACAAAAAAATGCTTTGGTTTTGTTTTTAATCTTAATTTATTTTTTTCCTCGGCATGTCCGTCAATCTCCCGAATCGCTTTTATGTTGGCCATCCCATCCTTTTTGGGACAAATTCTGGCTTCCAGGGAAACTACATTTTGGCTTTTGATAGTAGAATTAATTGCCATTCTTATTAATTCGTGTTTATATTGCTTGAACCCTTCTATAAAGATTTCTTTTCTGTCCTGATAAAGACAAAAATTCTTAAATCCTAATCTTTCGTTAACCTGAATTAATTCACTTCTAAAAAGATTTTTTATAATCAGGTAAACATAAAAGCAATCTTTCTGAAAATCATTGAATTTATCTTGAAAAACCCATAAAAAGCACTCGTAAAGGAATTTTCTTTCTCCTGCCAATACTCTGTTATCGTTATTATTCAATCTGCTGTCGCTTTTCTCTAAAGCGTAATCCAAATACCCATGTTCAGTCCGAAAGCCATACTCTTCCTTCAGGTTGTTTATCCCCCTCTGCATATCTGCAACCCACATTACATCCAAATCCCCGGTTTTAAATGCATTTTCCAATTGTTTGATG
>JAEZUC010000153.1 GCA_023443515.1 Bacillota bacterium | reverse complement strand
CCGCATCATCACCCACATATAATTCCGTTGCATCAAAATCACACTCGATATCTTCCAATACTACTTCTTTTACAGTAACCTTACAAGTTCCGACCAGCTTGTTTTTATCTGGAGTAGCTGTATTTTCGTATATTGTTACGGTTATAGTTCCAACTTTTAGGCCTTTTAAGTAAACGGTTTTATCCTCACTATATAGGTCAACAATTTCTTCGTCTCCAGAGACAAACAGGTAATTAACGTCTGATCTATAATTATTCATAAGCTCAAAAGCCCACATTCTAGAGCCTAAATCAACTGAGCTGTCTCCGGACATAGTTGCTTTTTTAACGGTAAACTTTATTGTAGCAACTGTTCTGGTAATTTTGTTATAGGTTTCTTTAACTGTTACGAAATATGTTCCGGGCGCTTTTGCTGTCACGCTGTGCTTAATGAAATACATACCATCAAAAGTGCTGAGGGTTTCTTTCATAGAGAAATTTTTGTTGTTTGATACATATGTATATGTTGCGTCATTATTACGGTGAATGATTTCTATAGGTTGATCTGGAGCACTTGTTCCCAAAGGTACTACAGGCACGAAGTCCTGAGATAAGGTCGAATTTTTTACTGTAACGGTACAAGTACCAACTTTTGTTGTTTTGCCGTTTAGTTTCTGATTACAGGTAATAGTAGCACTTCCTGCTTTTACACCTGTCAAATATGCAGTAGTTCCACTAGCCTTTACCTTTACTATATTATTATTGCTTGAAGTGAAGGTATAAGTTGCCTTTTTTACTGAATTTGATACATACAAAGTATACTTGTCATCCTTTGAGTAGTAATCAAAGTTACCAACAATACTTCCTGCTCCAATAGTCATTTTAGCTTGAATTGATGGCTTTGTAGCAGCATTTGCTTCATTTGTTGCTAATCCTGCCGGTAGAATCATGGTCATGACCAACACCATACAAATAAATATCCTTGCAATTCTTTTTCTTTTCAATTGGTTCATATAAACCTCCAAAAATCATTCTTTATTCTTCATTTTATTACAATTATATCATAATTCTGCTATTATTTTAGTTTTTTTTACTATTTCGTCGTAAAAGTTAGTATAATCTTCTCTATTACTTTCCAAAAATTCAATTGCTTCACTGGGGTGCTTGTTTAGCAAGCCCGTAAGCATATATGCTACATCAAATCCCCAGTTATTTTGTTTTTTTATTGAAGGTATATGTTTTTCAATACATTCGATAATTGGTCTTAAATTATATCTGGGATTCTTTAAAAAGCCAAGAATCAACTCAATAGGACAGTTCCCAGCTCCCCTTCCTAATCCTGATATTGTAGCGTCTATGAAATCTACTCCATCGCTAATAGCTTCAATAGTGTTTGAATAGGCTAGCTGTTGATTGTTATGGCAATGTATACCTACTTTTTTCCCCTCTGAAATTGCATATTTCATATATGTTTTTACCAGTTTATGTATATCGCTTGAGTATAGAGAACCAAAACTGTCAACTATGTAGATAACTTCCACTTCTGATTTGGATAACTGTTCCAATGCATCATTCAATACACTTTCGGATAGTAGTGATACTGCCATAATATTGATAGTAGTTTCGTACCCTTTATCGTGAGCATCCTTTATCATATCAATAGCTGTTGGTACTTGATGAGCATAGGTTGCTACACGTATCATATCTATAACACTATCTGTTTTCTTTAATATATCATTGTGATAATCTGTTCTTTCGGCATCAGCCATCACAGAGATTTTTAAAGCAGTATCGTTATCTCCTACGATTCTGCGTATATCATTTTCATTGCAAAACTTCCATGAGCCAAACTTATCACCGGTAAATATTTTTTTGTCTGCCTTGTAGCCTACTTCCATATAATCCACACCCGAATTGACGCATGTTTCATATACTGCTCTGACAAAATCATCTTCAAACTTAAAATTATTAATCAGTCCGCCATCCCTTATAGTACAATCCAATATCTTTATGCTGTTTTGGTTTAACATGGTTATCTTTCGCCCCTCTCTATTATCTTTTGTAAGCAAATTTTTAATTGAAATAGAGTATACTTATTTTTCGAATATTGGTTCGAAGAAGATACAAAATATCAATGTATAATTCAAAATTATACATTAATATTATTTACAATACCATATTTTGTTTAATTTTTTATTTAATTCCACACATAATAGAACTGTTAGATTTCTTGTTTTTTTCGTCGGAAATTAACAAAGAACAGTACTAACGAAAGCAATAAAACTACTAAGATAAATATAATTGAAATGTATGAACTGATTTCACCGCCATTCCAGTCCAGAACGACTCCAAAATCACGGGTATAACTTTCACGAGCTGACGCAGGAGCATTATTAAAGCATAAATCTAACGATTCCTGCATGAGTACACGTCTGAATAGTGAGGCGATATGACCAAAGGGCAGGAACTTTAATACATTCTGAATGGTTTCAGGTAATGCTCCCATTGGTACATAAAGGCCATTAATAAACCCAATTACTGCTCCTATTATAAGACTTGCAGAAGAGTATGCACTGTTTGTTGATAAAAACGATACCAAAAACCCCATTAAAGCAGCATTCATCATGGCAGACAGGCAAATTAGTCCCAAGCATTTCAGAATCATTACCAGGCTGAGTAAATATCCTGTACTAAAATAAATGTAACCCCCATACACTACAAAGGATAAAGCACTTATGATAGTTCCAACAGTAAATGCTGTTATTACACACGAAACAGGATATGTCATTGCTGAAAGGGGAGAACTTTTAAAATCCATAACAATTCTATTCTCCCTGTCACTTACCATTGTCCCCAACGCACCCAATGTGCTTGTCACTGTGGTAATAGATAATAACCCTGCTAAAATCCAGCTATTTATAAGATAGGACAAATCGTCTCCGTTGAGTACGCCATTTGTTTGCCGATTTACGGTATCTACCTGTAACTTTGCTAAAAACAATATATATAAAGCAATAACTATAAGAACTGAAAGCATAGAAAAGAATACTGATGTTCTGTCTCTGAAGTATAGGCTAGAATTACGATAAATTAGTTTCCTTAACATTTGGCTCCCTCCTGACTTTGACCTATTGCCTTTAAGAATACATCATCCATATTACCGTGTATCATTTCAAAAGATGTAATTGAGCCTTTTAAATCAGCTAAAATACTGATTGCACTATCCGCAGATTCAATATTGATTGAAAGTATGTTCCTTTCATTACCATAAGCTATCTTTTTTTCCGATAAATAATTTATGACGTTTTCCTTGGGATCATAAATCTTGAGGATATCACCAGTGTACTTCTCCTGCAATTCCTTTGGAGTACCTTCTGCTATAAGCTTACCTTTGTTTATAATCGTAATTATGTCTGCATTTGCGGCCTCTTCCATGTAGTGCGTTGTCAGAAAAACAGTCATTCCGAAGCGTTTCTGCATTTCTCCTATTGTATTCCAAATTGATGCCCTGGTTTTAGGGTCAAGACCAGTTGTAGGTTCATCCAAGAATAGGATCTTTGGTTGATTTATTAATGCACGTGCAATATCAGCCCTTCTTTTTTGCCCTCCAGATAGCTTGCCATACCTGCGGTCAAGAAAATCTTCACATTCCGTTATTTTTGAAGCCTCGTTTATTCTCTTCTTTAAATCATCGCCGCTCAAGGCGTAAAATGATCCTCTGATTGATAAATTCTCTCTCACAGTAAGTAATTTATCCAAAACACTGTCTTGGAACACTACTCCGATATCTTGTCGGATTTTTTGATCGTCTTTCCCTAATTCCCACTCATTAATAACAACGCTACCGGAATTCTTGGTTATAAGTGTAGATAATATATCTATTGTTGTGGATTTGCCTGCCCCGTTTGTACCTAGAAAAGCAAATAAACTTCCTTTCTCAACTTCAAAGGATATATCCTTTACCGCTTCTACCGTTCCGTAACTTTTTACAAGATTTTTTACTTTAATTATTTTTCCCACAAATTAGCACCACCCTTTTCCAGTCCACATTCTTATGAAGTTTTTTATTCGGCAAGTTCCGGAAGCTTATTTAAATGAAAATTCAACTTTGCCTATTATTTGTTCATTTTTCTTTATTTCAAGTACATATTTCTCCCCGTGTGTCAACTCCGGTAAGTCAAAATAAACCCGGTAAGATTTAAACATAAAAAAACCTGGCCCTGCAAATATATTGAAGTCCTTATGCATTGATTTATCAGACATTGAAGTTAGAACAGCTTTTATATTCAACATATCATCGGCTTCTTTTTTTATCATTGCAAAATGAAGCTGATGTGTATTTTGAAAATAAATCGGTTCACTTATCCATATACCATCTTGCGATTTACTTAGTGTTGTGCCTTTAAGCTTTGACTCTACAGTAAATG
>JAEZUC010000098.1 GCA_023443515.1 Bacillota bacterium | reverse complement strand
GTAAACATACGAGCTTCCCACCCCAGAAGCCAAATACTCTTGAAAACGGAAATTATCCGTTCAACCGAAAAACTTTATTAACTTACGGTTATTATAACACGGTGAAAAAAATTGTACAATATTTATTAAACAGCTAACATTGAGTAAATTTACTGTAGGGAATTGAAAAATAGATTATCACCTCAGGATTACAAGTGTCTCCACGGTCACGCCCTTGACAACAAGCATCTCCCATATGATTTTGTCAGTTAAAGTGCAGCGTCACTCGTAAATATAATTCCGAGTTAAGTATCAGAGGTTGTTCTATATAGCGTGTATTATAAATTAAACAATTAACTCATTTACAATTTATCCATATTTTGCTAATATATACTGGTTGAATATTATTCCATATCTTTAACAACATTAGCTTTATAACTTAAGATGAGGTATGAACTTTAATGTATATTCGTCATGAAAATTAAAGTATTTTCTTTAATAATTTGATGTTACTTATAATAAGTATCGGTAGATTCAACACTGTCTTTACAAGATAAATATTTTGAAGCATACTACAACGACGAATCATTTTGGGGTGCAAGTTTTAAAGAAATGAATTTCACAATGATCAATATCCTTGGGCGTTTAATGCAAAACTCTATTATTATGATTACTAGAAAATAATACTTTGCTATCAAATAGATTACAGAAACGGATGGCTATTATGAAAATAAATGCTTTTAGAGCTATCATACTTGTAATTTTAATTTTTATCGTTATACCAATTGTTCTCTTAGTAATATCATCTCTCTGGAATAAAAGTTCTGATTACTTTGAGGGTAAAGATAACTTGAAATCTTATTATAGTACTTTCGCAGGCAACGTTACATATTGTGATATATCCCTGAGTAGATATGAGAACAGTGTTTTAACACCATTTAAAACCCTTAGTATAAAAGATATAAATATTCAGGAATTTGCTGATTTTCTTGATGCAGCAAGAAGTTTTGATAGTATAAGTTCTGTAGATTATATTAAGCAAAAAAGTATAAATGTTTTTATTAATGTTGTTGAGGATAATAAAACAAGCCAGATAAGTTTTTACGTAAGCTTCGAAAATGAAGAAATGTATTTACCAGAGTCTAAATGCACTCTTAAAATTAGAAAAGAATACTTGGACTATCTTAAGAGGATTCTATTATAATAAAAAGTTCTTTTTAATTTTTTATAATTGGACCTATGATTGTAAATAGAAAATTATAAATAGCTTTCTACGATGAATTCTTAATCATAGAAGGCTGTTTTTTATGTCAAGAATTAAATGAGTGTTCACATAGTGATGTTATAATAAGCTTAATATAAATATAATAAATGACTGGTAAAGGGATTCGTCCATGACAAAAAAATATTTACAGTTAAATCCTTAAATGGAATAGTGTGGTACAATATATTGGACTAATTTATAGGAGGACCAAAATAAAATGAAAAAACAGTAATATATGAATATTCATCGGAAAAAGAATTAAAAAAGAATAAGGAAGATAATAGTCTTATAAAAGACTGGCCGTCAAATGGCAGGTTTTTACTTGAAACAAAGAACCAGAAAGCGATTGAAATATTTAACAGCGTAAAGTAGCAACCTAAAATTGGTTGGAGACAGATATTTGGTGTTACTTTAATGTTAGTCTGGAGAAAATGAAGATACTGGGGGTTTTTATGGGGCTGAAAATTTCTTTTGAAGTGCAAAACTTTAATGCAGTAAGATTTATCGGTAAAGAGGTTATTGTTGGAAAGAAAAATCCTGTTCCGGAATTATGGCGTAATATGCTAAAGGATGGTACAAATGAGTTTCTTCAAAACATGCCTGAGAGAGTGTCACCGAGAGGGGATACTATAGGTTGGATGGGCGAGTATAATCCAAAGAATAAAGAGTTTACATATATTGCAGGGATATTTACTAAGCCGGAGACTACGGTTCCAAACGGGTTTTCCTATCGTGATATCCCTGATTGTCTGATGGGGATTGGCTGGATAAAAGGAAATACTTCTCAGCTGGAAAAGGGTGCTCATGTAAAAACCGAGAAAATAATGAGAGAAAACGAGTATGAGCCTGATTACTCAATCATTGGGATTTCAATGGAATACTATTCGTTTGATAAGTATGCTAATATCAAAGAAGATGGTAATAATATCTTCACTTTTGGATATTTTTTACCTTGTAAAAAAATTATTTAAATTTGTATTACTGAGGTAAATAAATGTCTTACATTTATTTTTTCAGGGGCAAGGCTGCATTAATTTACTTAAAATAGGAGGTACTTGTGAAGACATTTAAAATTATAATGTTTGGAATACTAACCTTTTTTATAGGCTTTTTAGTTATGTTTTTTATAGGTGGTATTTTTAGTCAGCCGGGTGGAGGAGAATTAACATCATCGGTTTTTAATAGTGGTATTATGGCTTTGGTTTGTACTATACTGTTCCTTTGTTCAATAATAGTTATATGTACCCTTTTTATTCTTAAAGCTATAAATGGTACAAATTCTAAATAGAGAAAGCTTCAAAAAGGAAAATTACATATGGTAAATAAAAGAAAGCTTCTGATAATCAGAATTATTTTATCAATATTACTAATAACAACACTTATTCTAAAAAGGACATATTTCATTTCAGATAATGTCTATTCAGTAATAATAGTACTTGTAGCAGTTGTCATAATATTAGGGCCAAGCAAATTTGTAAAAAAATAACACAAGAGGTGCAGGAATGATATAAAATCCATGCACCTCTTGTGTTTTAGTGTTGTTGCGGCTCTTGGGGATTCGGATTCTGAAAACTTGCAGGCTGCGGGTTGTTGGCATTAAAGAACTGATCACCCGGAGTTGAAAGGTTAAAGTAAAGCTTAGAATCCTTTGTGATTCCCCAATCCTTGAGTGAACCGGTATCCTGAATTTTATTAAAAGCTTCTCTGAACATTGTGTTATGGGCTTCCTCACGATTCAGCAGAAAATCTATGGTGCGTCTTACGCCTTTGTCTGTTATCTGTCTGTAAAGATATTCATAAACTACTTTTGCACGCTGCTCTGCCGCTATGTTTGAAAGAATATCGGCAGGAAGGTCTCCTGTTTCATTAACATAAGCAGCTGTCCACAACTGACCTGAAGCATTGCTTAGCATAGGTGTAAGTCCGGTTAAAACATGGGCTTCTATATTACCGATAGTGGCATTTTTAGCATCTAGAACATGTCCGTTGAGCAGATTTACTGTTTGTGCCACCATTTCCATGTGGCTCAATTCTTCTGATGCAATATCTAAAAACAAGTCTTTAATTTCTGGGTCTTTTATCCTGAAACTCTGTGAAAGATACTGTAAAGCGGCTTTTAGTTCACCCTGAGGGCCACCCAGCTGTTCCTGGAGCAATGCTGCATAATTTGGGTTTGGGCCGTCTACCTGAACATCCTGTAATAGTGCTTTATCATGTTTAAACATAATGTTATCTCCATCTCCCTTTTTAAGCGATTTGGTATTAGAATTTGTAGTATTAAAATTAAATATTCTGCAATTATTGCATGGAATATTAATTATTCTCATGGGAAAAGTATTTTTAAATATAGTTTCTTATGGAGGATAAAATGAAAGCTATTTTATATGAAGGAATAAAAAACGTTAAAGTAAGGAATGTTGGTGATCCTGAAATAAAAAACGATGATGATATAATTGTAAAAGTTACTTCTACAGCAATTTGCGGTTCTGATCTCCATCTCATACATGGTATGATACCCAATATGCCCCTGGGATATATACTGGGGCATGAAACCATGGGAATTGTGGAGGATGCCGGAAAAGGCGTTCAAAAGGTTAAAAAGGGAGACAGGGTCATAATCCCTTTTCCTGTTTCATGCGGACATTGCTGGTACTGTGAGCATGACTTGTGGAGCCAATGTGACAACTCCAATGCAAATGGAGAGGTTGGCGGAATTTTCGGATACAGTAAGACTTACGGCGGATTTGATGGTGGACAGGCTGAATACCTGAGAGTTCCATATGCAAATGTTGGGCCTACTATTGTTCCCGAAGAACTTGCTGACGAACAAGTGCTTTTTTTGACAGACATTTTGCCTACCTCTTATTGGGGAGTAGAAAATGGTGGAGTAAAAAAGGACGACACTGTAGTCGTGCTAGGCTGTGGGCCTGTAGGACTTCTCAGCATAAAGTGGGCGGCTTTCCACGGAGCTAAAAGAATAATCGCCGTGGATTACGTTAATTACCGCCTTGAACATGCTAAACAGTATGGGGCAGAAGTTATAAATTTTGAAGATCATGACAATACAGGTGAATATATAAAAGAAATAACCCATGGTGGAGCAGATGTGGTGATTGACTGTGTAGGAATGGACGGGAAGATGACCAAGTTTGAGATGATTGAGACTGCTTTGAAGCTCCAGGGAGGTTCAAAATCAGCTATTGAAATAGCTACCCAGGCTGTAAGAAAAGGTGGTACAGTGTCCATGGTAGGGGTTTATGGTGCCAGATACAACATGTTTCCCCTTGGAGATTTCTTTGCAAGAAATATTACTCTTAAAATGGGACAGTGTCCTGCGCAGACCTATGTTCCGAGGATTCTGGATTTAATCAAGCAGGGTAAGTTTGACGCCACTGATATTATTACACACAAGCTCAAGTTGGATGAGGGAGAACATGCCTACGAAATATTTGATAAAAAATTGGATAACTGTATTAAGGTCATATTAAAACCGTAAAACATAGAACCAATCAAATTGAACTCACATATATTGGAACTATAAAATTATAAAAGTGAGTGATTTGCTTTGAGAATTCATGTTGTAAAGCCAGGTGAAAGTATATATTCAATTGCACAGCAATACAGGGTTTCACCGCAAAAAATAATATCAGATAATGAACTGACCAACCCGGGACAGCTAGTAGTAGGACAAACTTTAGTAATACTGGAGGGAACTAGACGACATGTTGTTGCCCCCGGCGAGTCAGTGTATTCCATAGCAAGGTCCTATAGATTAAGCGTCAATGAAATTTTAGCAGCAAACCCTCAGATAACGGACCCCTCCAGAATTCAACCGGGTATGGTTATTACAATACCTCCGGTAACCTATAATTACGGGCCTATGGAAGTTAACGGTTATGCTTATCCAAATATTGACATGGAAGTATTGAGAAAAACATTGCCAAACCTGACCTACCTTAGTATTTTCAGCTATCAGGTCAGTCCTGACGGGAATCTGAATTCTATACCCGACGAACCGCTTATTCAGGCTGCAAGAGCTGCAAGGGTTGCTCCACTTATGGTTGTTACAAATATAAAAGAGGGTGGAGGTTTTGACAGCGATATTGCACATTCAATACTTACCAACGAGACAGCACAGACAAATCTCATTAATAATGTTATCAGGATTTTAAGAGAAAAGAATTATTTTGGTTTGGATATTGATTTTGAGTATATATATCCATATGACAGAGAGAGCTATAATAATTTCCTCAGAAGAGTTGTAAGAACTCTTAGGCCACTTGGCTACACTATTACCACGGCACTTGCTCCTAAGACGTCGGCCACACAGCAGGGAAAACTGTATGAGGCTCATGATTATCCTGTTCACGGAGCGTTAGTAGACCACGTTATAATTATGACTTATGAATGGGGCTTCACATACAGTGCACCAATGGCTGTTTCCCCTATAACCGGGGTAAGGCGTGTTCTTGATTATGCAGTATCAGCAATACCCAGGAGAAAGATATTCATGGGTATGTCCAATTACGGTTACGACTGGACATTGCCATATACTCCCGGAACAGCTGCCAGAACAGTTACCAACACCGGTGCGGTGGATCTTGCCAGAAGGGAAGGGGCTGAAATTCAGTATGATGAAACATCTCAGGCACCTTTTTTCTATTATTATGCTGATGACGGCAAGCAGCATGTAGTCTGGTTTGAAGATGCCAGAAGTATATTTGCAAGACTCACTCTGGCACATGATTACAGGCTGGGTGGAGTAAGCTACTGGACAATAAACCGTTATTTTCCTCAGAATTGGCTGGTTTTAAGCTCTATATTTACTGTAAGAAAGATGCTTTAATATCAATATAAACTTTATCGCTACCACTCCAAGGTACGGCTCAAGTACAGCGACCGTAGCCACATAATGCGCATATATATTCATGCGAATTGTGTGTTACGGTCGCTTTTTTTATACAAATTTCAGGTGAAGACCAACGGCCTGAGGGGCTACAACCTATGTAAATATTTGGTGTGTTTAGGATTTAACAATTTGATTGATTATTTTTTATTCCTTTGATAGAATAGTGTAGAAATGTGTAGAAAAATGTAGAATAATGTAGAATAATTTGGTAAGTGAAGAGGGGGAGCCAATTGAAAAGCAAAATACTAATTATTGGTGCAGGCTATGCGGGAATACTTACTGCCAAAAAACTGGCAAAGAGATTTAAAAAAAATGATGATGTAAACATCACTATTATTGATAAAAATCCGTATCACACAATGCTAACCGAGTTGCATGAGGTAGCCGCAAACCGTGTTGATGAAGATAGTATTAAAATCAGCTTGAGTAAGGTGTTTGCAGGCAGAAAGGTCAATGTTGTACTGGATACCGTAGAGTCCATAGATTTTGAAAATAATAAGGTTACGGGAAACTGTGGCACATATGAATATGAATATCTTGTTTTGGCAGCAGGTTCAAAGCCAACATATTTTGGTGTACCGGGTGCTGAGGAATTTTCTCATAAGCTGTGGTCATTTGATGATGCTGTTAACTTAAGAGAACATATCCATAACTGTTTCAGAAAGGCTGCAGCAGAAACAAATTCTGAAAAGAAGAAAAGACTTCTGACTTTCCACGTTGTTGGAGCAGGTTTTACAGGAGTTGAAATGGTAGGGGAGCTTGCAGAATACATTCCTATACTATGTGAGAAGTATGAAATAGACAGAAAAGACGTAAGTGTATACAACGTTGACGTATTAACCCGTACGGTTCCTAATTTGCCGGAAAAGCTATCAAACAAGGTAGAAAGACGTTTGAAGAAAATGGGCGTTACCATGATGCTTAACAATGGTGTTGTAGGAATCGGAGCAGACTTTATAGAAACCAAATGCGGAGACAAGGTTACAAAACATTCTACAGGAACAGTTATATGGGCGGCTGGTATCGAAAGCTCCGATATTACCAACGAGGCTGCAAAAACTCTTCAATCTGCTGCAAGAGGTCGTATAAAGCTGGATTCATACTTGCGTTCACTCGATAACGACCACGTATACGTAGTTGGGGATAACATGCTCTATACTGCTGAAGGGGAGGCAAGACCTGTTCCTCAGATGGTAGAGAACTGTGAACAAAGTGCGGCAGTTGCGGCAAAGAATATTTACAGTGCTATTACAGGTAAAGGCGAAATGAAAGCTTACAAGCCTTCTTTTCACGGAATGATGGTTTGTATAGGCGGAAGATATGGTGTTGCAAGAGTTGGACTTCCAAAGTTTATGTTCAATCTGCCATCTTTTCTTGCGATGTTTGCAAAGCATTTCATAAATATAATTTATTTTATACAGGTATTGGGCTGGAACAAGATTTTCAGTTATATAAAGCATGAATTCTTTACAATAAGAAACTGCAGAAGCTTCGTAGGAGGACATTTCTCAAACAGAACACCAAGCTTTTTGCTTGTGGCTCTTAGAGTGTGGCTTGGTGCAGTATGGCTCTTTGAAGGTATTATGAAAATTGTTGAGGGGTGGTTTAACAAACCCCATCTTGCAGGCTTCTTCGGAGGAGCAAACGGTTGGTATGACAGTATTCTCAAGGGCGTGACAGAAGGAACAAGCGGTGCAACAGGTGAAGCCGTTGCAGAAGCAGTTTCCTCAGCAACAGCCGCAGGAGGCGGACAAGCAGTTGCGGAAGGAATGGGCAAGATAGGAACAACAATAATCAACTTTGATTTCTTAAACCTGTTCCGTGTTATTTTTGTTAGTGGCAAACAGCTAGCAGAGTCTACTCTGAGTGATTTTGCATTCAGACTTGACATACCGCTGATGAATACTTTTGTTAATAAAGTTATACTTGCAAACGATTCTGTTCAAATGTTTATGCAGATTTCAATAGTAATAGCTGAAATATTGATAGGACTTGCACTGATAGGAGGCTTGTTTACAACACCTGCTTCTGCTGTATCTTTAATATTGCAGTTCATGTTCGTATGTACTACTGGTTTGTATCTGGGAACCTTCTGGATGATATTTGCGGGAATTGCCGTATTGATTGGGGCCGGAAGAACCTTTGGACTTGATTACTATGCTATGCCATTCCTGAAAAAACAGTGGAAAAAGCTGCCTGTAGTTAAAAAGTGGTATATTTACAACGATTAATGTTAAGTATGAAAATTAAAAGCATTGTATCCTAAAAAAGGAGGTGACGTGGTGATTGGCAGATTTTTTAACTATGTTGAGATAAAGACTAAGATAACCAGTACATTTGCATTTCTTATTACAATAGCATATTTGTTTTATATAGGGAATCCGGTTAACTGGAAGCTTACGTTGATATTCTTTGCAGCAATGTTCATATTTGATATGACTACTACTGCAATTAACAATTATATAGATACAAAGACCAATCACCAGTCACTTGGCTTCGAAAGGAAAACTGCTCTGGCTGTAATATATGTCTTGCTGGGTATTAGTACTGCACTGGGGTTATACCTTGCATATCTCAGTGACTTGGTGGTACTGCTTATAGGTGCTGTTTGTTTTATGTGCGGTATCTTGTACACCTTCGGGCCAATACCTATATCCAGGCAGCCACTGGGAGAGATTTTCTCAGGGGTATTTTATGGATTACTGATTCCGTTTATTATTCTGTATATAAACCTTCCTAAGGGAACTCTTTTGACCCTCAGCGCGAGTCTTACAGCGGTAAATCTGAATTTGAACATAAATCCGTTAATTACGGTAATCCTGCTTTCAGTGCCACCTGTATGTGCAACTGCAAACATTATGCTGGCAAATAATATATGTGACCTTGAAAGGGATATTACGGTAAATAGATTCACGCTGCCTTACTATTTGGGCAAAAGGAAAGCCGTTTATCTGTTTGCAGGTTTATATTATCTGGTGTATCTGGATATCATACTCATGGTTATACTGGGCAAATTACCCGTTTTATGTCTACTTTCATTAATAACAGTATATCCCGTACAAAAAAACATCAACCTGTTTTTCAAGGAACAGGATAAAGCAAAAACCTTTATTGTTTCAATAAAAAATTATGTGCTTATAATGGGTTCTATATCATTGCTGATATTCATAGGAGGATTTTTCTAAGGGTAATTAAGGAGTTAATATGAAATTTGCTAAAAAGTCCGACATTCTAATTATATTGATAATTCTGATATCCGGCGGAGTTTTATGGGCTGTGTATAACAGCTCTGTTTCAAATAAGCCGGCAAAGGCGGAAATCTATTACAAATCAGAACTGATTAAAACCGTTGATTTGTCAAAGGGACAGGATAAAACCTTCAGCATACCCCAAAGCGACCATGTAATATTTCATCTTACAGCCGACGGCAGAATACGTTTTGAAGATTCGGACTGTCCGGACAAGGTTTGCATAAAAACAGGCTGGCTAAGTAAGGTTGGTCAGACTGCTGCTTGCCTTCCCAATGAAGTTTTTCTGAAAATCGTACCTCAAAATAATAACCGAAGTGATAATGATATAGATATGATAATAGGTAAATAGAAGGGTCAATACTACTCATGAAAAATTCAAGGAACAGTATGACAAAAACTAAACAACTTGTTCTTACCGCGTTACTTTTTGCTGTTGCCTTGGTGCTATCTATAGTTGAGAATTCTTTTCCGCCCATATCGGCAGGAATCCCAGGTATAAAGCTGGGACTGTCAAACATTGCCGTGATGTTTGTACTGTTTTTCTTATATAAGAGACAGGCTTTTACAATTGCTGTTTTAAAGGCATTGTTTGTATTGTCTACAAGAGGCCCGATTGCAGGCTTGCTAAGCCTTGGCGGAGGAGTTTTATCAATAGCTGTTATGGCGCTGTTGATATATATTTTTAAGGATAGAATTTCATATCTGATTCTAAGTATATTCGGATCAGTATTCCATAATGTAGGTCAGTTTATCATAATATCAATTCTTTATACAAACATGTACCTCTGGGTTTATCTGCCTGTGCTGTTAGTTGCAGGAGTAATCGCAGGGATTGCAACATCTACTTTACTCAGGTTTATTTTACCGGCCTTCAAAAAGCTGGTTTAAATAAAAACATATACATTATAATAGGAGGACTACTTATGAAAAAAATTATTTCGCTAGTAATGAGCTCTGTTCTGGCTGTATCACTTCTTGCCGGCTGTGGTTCATCATCCGAAACAAGTAATTCAACAGATTCCGCTACATCTACTTCCGCAAGCAGTTCAACTGCAGCTGTAAGCAGTGACGCAAACGGAGATGCAGTTAAAACAGGACTTGCTGTTATTTCGTCAATAGCAAAATCCAAAGATGCTGGAAAAGAAGACGGTCTTGGACAGGTTGATTCAACCGTTGTTGCAGTTACAGTAGATAAGGACGGAAAAATCGTTAAGTGTGCAATTGATGCAGCACAAACAAAAATCAATTTTTCAGCAGCAGGTAAAATTACTACTGACTTGAAAAAAGAATTTAAGTCAAAGCAGGAATTGAAAACTGAATACGGCATGAATAAAGCTTCCAAAATAGGAAAAGAGTGGAACGAGCAAGCAGATGCTTTCGCAAACTATGTTGTAGGTAAAACAGTTGCTGAAGTAAAGGGAATAGCTGTAAATGCAGAAGGAGTTCCATCCGATAAAGAACTTTCAGCTACAGTTTCAATACATATTGCAGACTTGACTGCTGCAATTGAAAAGGCTGTAAACAATGCGAAAGATCTCGGTGCAAAAGCCGGAGACAAGCTTGGCCTTGGTGTTGCAACAAACATCAGCAAGTCAGCAGATGCAGGCGAAAAAGATGGAGTAGCACAGGCTTACTCAAACTACACAGCTACAACGTTTGGTGCAGACGGCAAAGTAACAAGTTGTGTTATCGATGCTTCACAGTCAAATGTAAACTTTACAAAGGCTGGTAAAATCACTTCAGATTTGAAAGCTCCTTTAAAGAGTAAAAGCGAACTGGGAGCAGATTACGGTCTTGCTAAAGCTTCAAAGATTAAAAAAGAATGGTTTGAACAGACTGAAGCTCTTGCAAAATATGTTGTTGGAAAAACAGTTGATGAAATTAAAGGAATTGCTGTAAATGCAGAAGGAGTACCATCACAGGCTGAATTAACAAGCTCTGTAACAATCCACATTGGTGACTACCAGGCTGTTATAGCAAAGGCAGCAGCAACTGCTAAATAATTATTTGAATTAAAACAATTCATCCACAAATAATAAATATAATCAAATTTAATGCTTAAATTGGGGTTGTCACAAAAATATTTTTTTCTTTTTTAACCTGTACGTGAGTACTGGTGCTAAACAGAAAAACTTTGTGATTTGTAACAGTCCCGTTTAAGCTTAATTTTTGATTAAAAATAGTGTCGCATGGCTTACGGAGGCTACTAGAAAATGAAAATGTTAAAAAAACTAACAGCGTTAATGCTTATATTGGCATTTACCATACAACTGACGGCATGCGGAGAAAAAAAGAAAACCAGATATGAGGCAGAATTTCTTGTGCTGTTTAACACGGTAACAAAAATAGTTGCCTATACGGAATCAAAGGAAGAATTTACAGAATACTCCCAGCTCATATATGACAGCCTTAAAGAATATCATGAGCTTTATGATATATATAATAATTATCCCGGAAAAAACAATATTAAGACAATTAATGATAATGCAGGAATAAAACCTGTTAAGGTAGATAAAAAAATTATAGACCTCCTGATTTTTTCAAAGGAATGGTATAAAAAAACTGACAGTAAGATGAACATTGCCTTCGGTTCTGTTTTAAAAATATGGCATGAATACCGTACTGAGGGTTTGGAGGATGAGGAAAATGCTAAATTGCCTCCTATTGATAGATTAAAGGAAGCATTACAACACACGGATATAAACAAAATTAAAATAGATGAAAAAAACTCAACAGTATATCTCGAAGACCCTAAAATGAGTCTGGACGTGGGAGCTGTGGGAAAAGGATATGCAACGGAACAGGTTAGTCTGATGGCAGAAGAAAAGGGCTTTAAATCAGGTCTTATCAGCGTGGGGGGCAATATACGCTCTATAGGAAATAAGGGTGTTGAAGGTCAGCTTTGGAATCTTGGAATACAGAATCCGGATACAGAGAGCAAGGACCCAACCTTGAAGCTTATTTACGTTGCAGATAAATCAGTGGTTTCAAGCGGAGACTATGAGAGATACTATACTGTTAAAGGTAAAAGGTATCACCATATTATAGACCCCATTACGCTATTTCCATCTGAGTACTTTTCGGCAGTTACTATTGTTACTCATGATTCTGGCATGGCAGATGTATTGTCAACCGCTATTTTCAACATGCCTTTTGAGCAGGGAAACAAATTGATTGACTCATTGCCCGATACTGAAGCACTGTGGGTTATGAAATACGGTAAAATAAAGTACAGCAAGGATTTTGAAAAATATCTGCAAAAATAATTGTTAAAGATATTTGCAGATGTTTATATCCTGAGATGAGTCGCTAGAAACTCTTGCAAATATCTTGGATGCGATCATTGATACAATTTATACGGGAGTACCGGTTTTAGTGCAGAAAACTTTATATTAATTATCTAATTTAATGTTATAATGTTTATTCAAAGACTTTATATTAAGGAGACCTAGTTCCTATGAATAGCAATAATAACCCCGTGGATAATAGTTGGAAGAAAAATATAATTCTGTTTCTGACCAGTCAGACCATATCACTGCTAGGCTCGTCATTGGTTCAGTATGCTATTATTTGGTATATAACTTTAAATACACAGTCCGGAATTATGATGACATTATCAATAATCTGCGGCTTCGTACCTACATTTTTTCTATCGCCCTTTGCAGGAGTCTGGGCCGACAGATATAACCGGAAGCGGCTTATAATTATATCAGACAGTTTTATAGCGCTGGCTACTCTGGTAATGGCTATTTTATTTATGTCCGGGTATGACAGTATGTGGCTTCTCTTTGTAGTTCTTGCGATCAGAGCCTTGGGAACAGCAGTTCAAACACCTACGGTAGGGGCTTTTATACCGCAGATTGTGCCTCAGGAGAATCTTACCAAGGTGAATGGAATAAACGGAAGTATACAGTCATTGGTCATGCTCGCATCACCAATGATAAGCGGTGCATTAATGAGTGTAACGACTATAAAAGTTATATTTTTCATTGACGTTGTTACGGCAATAATAGGGGTTTTGGTTCTGCTTTTATTTTTACATGTTCCTGTACATGCAAAAGCGGTGGATAAACGCTCAGTTGGCTATTTTAAGGATTTCCATGAAGGGCTTATCTATACAAAAAACCATAGCTACCTAAAAACATTTTTTATATTTGTAGCATTATTTTTAATATTAGCAGCTCCGGCATCATTCCTGACACCTCTTCAAGTTACCCGAACATTTGGAAACGATGTGTGGAGACTTACAGCAGTTGAAATAGTATTTTCCGTTGGTATGAGTTTTGGCGGAATTGTAATGGCCTCATGGGGAGGCTTTAAAAACAAAGCTTATACCATGGCAATATCCACCATGGTAACGGGCATCTGTACCATTGTCCTCGGTATAGTACCGGTGTTTTGGATTTACCTTCTATTCATGGGAATCATAGGTATATCAATGCCTGTTTTCAATATTCCGTCCACTGTATTGCTTCAGGAGAAGGTTGAAGAGGAATATATGGGGAGGGTATTTGGAGTTCTCTCTATGATAACCAGTTCAGTGATGCCTGCGGCTATGCTTTTATTTGGCCCTCTTGCCGATTATATAAGAATAGAATGGCTGCTTAGAGTTACGGGGTTGTTTATCGTGGTTATAGGAATTGCACTATATTTGAACAAGGTTCTTGTAGAAGCGGGAAAGCCCAGTGTAAAGATATAAATAATTGAAGACTTTCAAACATTATCATTAAAAATGACTTATGACCTGATTAAATTCAGGATCATTAAGTCATTTTTTTTAATGTAAAAAAATTATTTGTCATACATACTCCAACTTAAAACATTCCCATAATGGTGTCGGATAAAATGGAATACATTTCATATAAATGACTTAAATTACAAATTAATGCTAAAATTGAAAATTAGCTTAATATATGTAAGCTGAATTATAATAATGTGGAGGTTATGCGTATGAAACAGTTACAGCCTGAGAAAGAAATACTAATGTCATGGAGGAGGTGTATGGATAAGGGAGTATCAATTAAAGCCACGGAACCGGCCTTAATCGTGCAGGATGAGTTGTTAGAGCTTAAGCAGAAAGAAAACAGTTTGCTAATATATATATTTAACGACTGTTCAAGTAATATAAACGTTTCAATTACAAACAAGCACCCGATTTTTCTGGTAAATACTGAGGGAATTTTGTTAAAAGTATTTAATGAAAAACTTATGAAAAAAAGCATACCTATTGCAGAAGGTACGGTATTTACTGAAGAGAGCAGCGGGACAAATGCTATTGCCATGTCAATGATACTAAAAAAATCGGTTTATACACTCCCCAATTATCATTATTGTGAATTTCTTAGAAATCTTCATTTATATTCCATTCCATTATTCGTAAACAAAGAGGCAGTAGGTTATCTGGCCATGGTTATTTCCGCGCATCAGGTAACAAACGAAATGATTACTATTTCAGAATTATTAGGCTATAAAATAGCTAATGAGTTTAGGACTAGGTCAAATCTGGCTTCTGTTCATGTAGACAGCAGTTTTAAACTAAGTCAGAAGCAGCTTGCAGTTTTAAGGCTTTTAGCAAAGGGGGCGACTGATAAATCCATCGCAATTGATATGCAGATTAGTTTTACAACGGTCAGATATCACAAAAAAAACATTTTTAAAAAACTAAACGTAAGTTGCAGTTTGGAAGCTGTGATTAAAGCTTTAAAACTAAACCTGATTTTACTTGATGAGATATTTTTTTAAATGAAATAAAATATTAGTCCCTACTGGTGAGACGGGGAGAATGTATTAGCAGTAGCGATAGACAGAACAATCAAAACATTCAATATAAAACATATTAGTTCCCAGCCCTTATCTAATCATAGAACACATTTAGAGCGGATAAATCAAGTTTATCGCACTGCTACTATATTTCTCTAATTTTCAACTGACAAAAATACTATTATTTATACATAAAAAACAAATTTTCCACATTATCCTATCATAAGTGGGTAATAGTAATATAAATTTCCAATTGATACTATTATTAAGCGACATGTGACGCGTCCAAAGCGCGTCTAATTGTCATATATTTCGGAACTCATTAATGATAGGCGGGTAAATTGTGTCATGTATGGGATATCAGGCAGCAAAGCCTGTGAATTAGGGGAGAAATATGAAGATTCAAGAAAACAAAAGTATATTGATG
The DNA here is from genome assembly GCA_023443515.1 of Bacillota bacterium. Classification (GTDB taxonomy): domain Bacteria; phylum Bacillota; class Clostridia; order Acetivibrionales; family DSM-1351; genus Ruminiclostridium. The sequence continues at coordinate 13,779 of JAEZUC010000098.1, read as the reverse complement.
GACGACAGCATGTACCGCATTAAGAAAGAAAACGACAAACGTGAGCAAAAAAAAATATCCAATATTTTTATAAGTACTTTGCAGCTAATGAGAATACGTCAATGGCCTAAGAACTTTTTTGTATTATCAGGAATTTTTATTTCTTTTAATATTTTTAATTTTAAAAACATAATAAATTCAATATTTGCATTTTTTTTGTTTTGCTGTATTTCCAGTTCGGTTTACATAATAAATGATATTGTGGATAAGGAGAAGGATAAGCTTCATCCTGTAAAAAAGCTGCGTCCTATTCCGTCGGGGAAAGTCACTATAGGTTATGTACTGGTATTTTTAGTTTTGTTATCAGGGTCTACTCTCTATTTATCTTTTATGTTAAACAGAAATTTTGGGTATATTGTTGTGGCATATTTTATTATGAACCTGTTCTACTCATTGAAGCTAAAGGAATTTGTACTTGTTGATATCATAATAATTTCAACCGGTTTTGTATTGAGGACTATTGCGGGTATTCTGGTTGTTGATGCCGGACTTTCTTTTTGGTTGTTATTGAGTGTTGCATTCCTTACTCTGTTCTTAGGAGTAAACAAGCGTAAAAGAGAAATTATTACACTAAAGCAGGAACGCGGAAAACATCGTAAGAATCTAAGCGATTATTCTATTGATTTGATCAATGAAATAGTCCCTATGCTGACATCCTGTACTATAATCTCATATTCTTTTTATGTTATAAGTGAAACTGACTTTAAACTTATGATTGCGACTATTCCGGTTGTACTGTACGGAATATTGAGATATCAATACTTAACCAGCAGTAAAAACTACGGAGAGAACCCCGAATTAGTGTTATTGAGGGACAAGCCCACCATTTTGACATTATTGCTTATGTGCCTGATTTACATTTCATCAATAGTATTACAGGGTACTTTTGTTTTCTGATGCCTTGTAACTTAAAATCCCCTCTGGCATCATTTGATCCGGACAGAAAAAAGAAGTATAGGAGAAAATAATGGATTTATCAGAAAGAGTACATAGCCTTGTCAAAAATCGGGATATTACAAATTTCTTCAATAACTTGGGAATAGTATTTGTTTTCAGATTTGCAACCGCTGTTTTAAGTTTAGTTATCATGGCTATGGCGGCAAGATTTTTGGGCGTTGTTGCTATGGGAGATATTGTGATGATTCAAAACACAGCTTACTTGCTTGTTATTCCTATTACTTTAGGTGTAAACACTTCTATTATAAAGTATTTGCCCGGAAGTGAGAAGGAGCAGGAGGAAAAGCTGATTGGTTCGGCTTTTTTATGTAACATGATCCTGTGTGTTGTTATGGTTTTAATATATATTGGATTTGGGAAAGTGTTTTACAAAGCCGCCAATCTTTCTCCGGACAAGTGGGTTTTATGTGTAGTATTGGCAGTTTCAATAAATTGGGCAAATGTTTTGGAAGCAATACTAAGAATAAAAAAACAGTTTTTTCGTTTAGGCAGTATTAAATTGATAGGTGCCTTGGTTAACTTTGCTATTGTGGTATTTTCTTGTATTGTAGCAAGAAATTTTTATTATTTTATCATCGGATTGGCTATAAATCAGGGTATATTCAGTATTCTAGCTAGGAAAAAAGATAAAACGAAAAAGCTGAGGTTTTCTTGGGAAACATCAAAATTTATGTATAAGTATGGCGCCATCAATATGGTGAGCTGTGCGCTGTCCACCTTTCTGTTTTCCGCAGACCTTTTTATTGTTAACCACTTTTGCTCAGGATATGATGTCGGCATATATTCCGTATATCAGGTAAATGTTAAAAACTTTTTCAATATATTGTTTCACGATATATTTGCGGCCGTTTTTCTACCTACAATCGTAAGAATGGACAAGGTAAAACTTTATAAAAAAATCATACGCCTTGTACCTTTTTTGCTTCCTCTTGCAATTTTAGCAAATGCGGCTTTGTGTGTGGCTGTGCTTGTAATATATGGTAAAAACTATCCCTTTAATTGGACGTATTTACTATTGGTATCGGTCGGTACCGGGCTTCATTTTATTTATTGGATGTTCAACTCCATATTTACCGTAGAGGGTAAAAAGGGGGCAGTGCTTTGCATGGTGGGTCTGGGTATACCGTTACCCGTGTTGATCGCAGTCTGTATTCTTCTTACAAAAAGTTTTGGCATCACCGGAGCAATGATTTCTTGGCTCGTAACACAAGTGACGCTTATCGGCGTGCTTATATTCATTATAAAGTACAAGTATTTAAATTTAGAGGCAAAGCATGGTGCAGTACTTGAAACACAAAGCGTTGGGAGTGAAATTATACAACAGGGCAAAAAACAAGAGAGGGGGTGAAATTTTGAAGAAAAAAGTATTAATAACCGGTAGCAGTGGAGTGTTAGGAAAAAATTTAGTTAAATATCTTTATGAAAATTATGAAAAGGAATATGAATTAATACTTTTCGATATTGTACATGATAAAGAAACACAAGCAAAATTTAAAGCTTATAAGGGAGATATCCGCGAAATCCGGGATGTTGAAAAAATCATTAAAGATATCGATATTGTAGTTCACTGCGCTGCTGCGTCACCATCCTATAAAGATGAAGAGATATATGACATTATCATTAACGGAACTACGAACTTACTTAAGTGTTCTTTTAACATAGGCCAAGTAGAAAGATTTGTTTATATTTCTTCCACATCGGTATACGGGGTTCCGGAAAAAGCTCCTATCTATGAAAATGATGAAGTAAAACCATATGATGCATATAACAAGGGGAAGATTGAGGCTGAAAGAATATGTCAGGAATGGCGCAGCAAAGGCAAATGTATCAGCATATTGCGTCCAAGATCCTTTATAGGACCCCAAAGACTGGGAACATTCGGAATTCTGTATGAATGGGCAAGTGAAGGAAGGAATTTTCCAATGCTTGGTTCGGGAAATAATAAATATCAGCTGCTGGACGTAGAAGATCTTTGTCAGGCAATTTATCTGGCAATGTCGGTTGATAGTGAGATGGCTAATGGTTTATTCAATATAGGGGCTAAAGAATTCTCTACTATTAAGGCCGATTACCAGGCGGTATTGGATGCTGCGGGATACAAAAAGAGAATAATTTCTTTTCCTGCTGTGCCTATGTTGATTCTATTAAGCCTGCTGGAAAAATTAAAGCTTTCTCCATTTTATAAAAGGCTTTATATGAAGTTAAACAGGAATTACTATGTATCCATTGATAAAGCAGAAAGGAAACTGGGGTACAAACCCAGACATTCGAATCAGGATGCGTTAGTCAGAAATTATTACTGGTATTTGGAGAACAAAAGGAAAAGTGATACCAAAGCAGGAGCCAGCAATAATGCTGTCTGGAATCAGGGTATTCTTAAGTATGCAAAAATCTTTTTCTAAAATAAAAACTATAAATGATGTTTATAAGAGGGAGGGTAACATATGTCTACAATGAAAAACGTAGAACAAAAATTATGGACCATAGATGATGCTAAGAAGCTAACTCCGAAAGAAACATTGGATTTATTCAAAAAGCATATTAACCCTAATTTGGGAACCATGCTTTCAATGCTTGGTTTTGCCGGGACAATACCAGTGCGGGCCAAAGGAACTAAATTATACTTAAAGGATGGTACAGAAATCCTAGATATGTCGGGGCATCTGGGTGTAATGAACGTTGGTCACAATCATCCCAGAGTATTAAATGCCAGGAAGGAATGGGCAAATGAAGAGCAATTAGAGTTCTGGAAATTCCACCCATCACCTTATCAGGCAATTCTCTGTAAGAATCTTGCACAAATATTTCCCGATGACCTGGAAGTTGTGTTTTTTACCAACAGTGGAGCCGAAGCTAATGAAGGTGCAATGAAAATGGCTGAGAAGTATGCAGGAAATAACAGGGATCTCATTGTATATACCGACATTTCCTTTCATGGAAAAACCCATGCAACATTATCAGTTTCCGGTTCTGAGAGCCATCAGAACAAGCACTTTAAGCTTTTGCCGGGATGTATAAAAATACCTTATGGCGATGCGGATGCATTGGAAAGAGTAATCAGTGAAAATAAAGGGATGTTGGGCAAATCAAAAGTAGGAACCTTTATTGTGGAAGCCATTCGTACGGAAGGAGTAGTAATTCCGCCAGAGGGCTATTTCCAACGGGTCAGGAAAATATGTGACAAGTACGATGTGGTATTGATAATGGACGAAGTATACTCGGGCTTTGGGCGTACAGGTGAAATGTTTGCTTTTCAGCATCATTCCATTACGCCGGATATTTGCACCTTTTCCAAAGCCTTTGGTGGTGGTAAAGCTACATTTGCCGCTTATATCACAAGACCTCGTATTTATCAAAAGGCATATGGAAAATTAAATGAAGCCACACTCCACTCTTCTACGTATAACGGCTATGGAGAAGAGATTATATCTGCAATTGAAGCGCTTCATATCATTAAAGATGAAAAGTTGGTAGAGAATTCTAAAAAGCAAGGGGAATATTTTTTGAGCAAGTTGAAGGAGCTTCAACAAAGGCATCCTATCATTCAATATGTTAATGGAGTTGGGTTATTACTATGTATTCGCTTTGAAAACACAGCTTATAAGTTGGCAAAATTAATACCGGGTATACCGGAAGAGCTGTTTGCAAAATTAACAACAGGTGGAATTATTACTGAGTTATATGAAAAGCACCATATACTTATCCAGACACCGCCTCATGACTCAAATCAACTGCTGATTTCGCCACCGCTTATTATTACCAAGGAAGAGATAGACTATTTTATAAGGGCGCTGGACGATGTGTTAAAAATGAATATTGTTGAAATTGGTACTAAGTATATCAAACGGTATTTTGCCTAGTGCTTATCCGGGGAACTACAGCCATTTAGGACAATGGATGTTTATAGGGAGGGCAAATGATTATGAAAAAAATCAACAAATATCTTCGAGGAATTTTCACGGCAGTAACGGTAGTATGGCTTGTCTTTACAGTTTTACATATCATTTTAACAGGGAAAATATACCTGTGGAACTTTTTATCTAATATTCCTACTTTCTCCTTTGTATTAATTCCACTTTTTTTGCTGGTCTGTGAGATTGTATGGAAGAAACGTAAATTGTACGTCATACTGATTATTGTGCTTTCTTTGATCCTTGGTTTTACTCAGTTTGATATCAATTTATTCAGGCTGAAAGGTCATGTAGCACAGTCCAACGAGTATACAAAGGTTAAGATTTTTGACTGGAATACCTGTTTATGGGTTCAGGATAAGGACAAAAAACAGTTTTATGAATTTTTAAAAAAACAGAAAGCAGATATATATATCCTTCAGGAATATCTTAACATATTGCCTACTTTCCGTGAACCTTCAAAAGAGGAGGTTGAGAGGCGGAAACTTATACGTATCTGTACAACTGTTCCGGGATTTCCTCATATTTATCAACCAATTGATGATCTTAAGGCAATCAAGGAAGCATTTCCTGATTACCATATTACTATAGACACCCAGTATGTTATCCTTTCGCGTTATCCTATCAAAGCATCCTATATGGATAAGTCGGAGCAGTATGCAGTTACAGATATTGATATAAATGGCAGGTTAGTACGTTTCTATAATGTTCATTTACTACTTCATGTAGAACCTGTAAGTCCTCTTAGACCATATTTCTATGAAGCACTGGAAAGAAGGTTTAAAGCCCGGAAGCTAGGATTGCAAAATTTAAAAAAGGATATAAAAAATACAGACAAGGATTATTTTATTTCTGGTGATTTTAACTCAACAAAAGCAATGGGTGTGATGGGAGATTTTATGGAAGATCATATAGATGCAGTTCGGTATTCAAATGAGTTGCTCCCATTAACATTTAAGTATTTCGGACTTAATTTCTGGAGGTTGGATTATGCTTTTGTAAAAAAGGACAATAAAAACCTGATGGTGGAGTCTTATAAAACCGTCAATAGTGAGGGCTTATCTGATCATCATGCCATGTCACTTTCTGTAGATATTAAAAAGTGATGAAGCAAAAATTGTATAAAGTTATAGTTGCCTGTTATCTGGAGGATACGGTAATATTCTGGAGGTGAAATTTTTAGTGGAAAATACTTATATAAATGAAGAAATTGATTTGATGGTGCCTGGTCGTCTCTGCCTTTTCGGAGAACATACCGATTGGGCCGGGGCATATACAAAAATCAATGCCGATATTGTTCCAGGCAGTGCAATTATAGTAGGCATTGAACAATGCATTAAAGCAAAAGCGAAAAGGTCAAAGAACATAAGAATTCAATCGGTGCTTCCTGATGGTACGAAGACTGAAATTTTTGAAGAGCCAATGGATTTAAAAATACTAAAATCAATTGCTTCAAAAGGAGGATTCTTTTCATACGCGGCAGGGGTTGTTGCCTACATTATTGAGCATTATAACGTTGGAGGCATTACACTTGATTGCTATGAAATGACGCTGCCTCTGAAGAAAGGCCTATCCTCTAGTGCTGCCATGTGCGTACTGGTAGCAAGAGCATTCAACAAACTATATGATCTGCGATTGAGTATACGGGGTGAAATGGAGATAGCCTATAGAGGAGAACTCTTAACCCCGTCGAGATGTGGACGTTTGGATCAGGGCTGTTCTTTTGGCAGGAATCCTATATGTATGACTATAGACGGCGATTCTGTAAATATAGAACGTCTCAAGGTTGGTGAAGAGCTTTATTGGGTTTTTGCAGACTTACAAGCAAGCAAGGATACCAAAAAAATACTGTCAGATCTAAACAAATGCTATCCATTTCCCCAAAACGATATGGAGCGAAAAGTTCATGAAGCACTGGGGATTGATAATGTACGGATTGTAGCAGAGGTAAAAAAGGCAATAGAAGCAGGTGATGCTGAGAGAATAGGGCAGCTTATGCAGGAGTCTCAAAGGATTTTCGATGAAAAAGTGGCACCTGCTTCACCCGAAGAACTTAAAGCAGTGAAATTGCACACGGTACTATTTGATCAAAATATACAAAAATTTGTATGGGGTGGAAAAGGAATAGGCTCACAGGGTGACGGCTCAATACAGTTTATAGCTAAAGACAAGGAGAGCCAGATCAGTCTTGTTAAATATCTGTCTCATCAATATGGTTTGGAAGCATACACTCTTGATATAAAGCAATGCAAGAGTGTCAGAAAAGCGATAGTTCCCATTGCAGGTTTTGGCACAAGGATGTATCCTGCAACAAGAACATTTAAAAAGGAGCTTTTTCCCATTGTAGACAGGGACGGACTTGTTAAGCCTGCACTTCTAATCCTTCTTGAAGAGCTTGATAGTGCTGGTATAGAAGAAATTTGTCTCATTATTTCCGAAAATGACAGAAGGTTCATCGAAGCTATTTTTAGTAGTGAGCTTTCTATTGAGCATATGAGTAAAGTTTCTCCCGAAATGAGGGAATATGATCTTAAAATCAGAAGAATCGGAGAGAAAATAACATTTGTCTACCAGAATGAAAGACTAGGGCTGGGTCACGCCGTCTATCAAAGCAGAAGCTTTACAAATGGTGAACCGGTACTGCTTGTTCTTGGGGATCATTTGTTTTCATCGTATTCTGACAAGCCTTGTGCGACACAGACTATTGAAGCTTATGATATTGTTGGCGGTCAGATGACAGCAGCAATCGGAGAGGTTTCTTTATCAGATGTATCAAATCATGGAATTGTATGCGGGTGTTGGGAAAATGAAGAAGAAACTCTCCTGTCCGCAACAAAAATCTTTGAAAAACCTACCAGTGATTATGCCAAGGAAAATCTTGGGGTACATATTAAGAACGGAGATAAAAAATACTTTTCGGTTTTCGGACAATATATTCTGAACCCGGATGTTTTTGAAATACTAGACAGAAATATCAGGGAAGAAAGGATGATAAACGGTGAATATGAGCTGACACCGGTGCTTGACGAAATCCGTAGGACAAAAGGTATGTTTGCATTTATCCCTCAGGGAAAAGCTTTTGATATCGGGAATCCGGCTGCATATCGTGAAACCATAAGATGTTTTTCAGGAGAAACCATGGATCTCAAAGTCACTGGCTAAGAATGCTTGTGAAGAGGGTATGTCCTTTCGCCGGTCATTATAAACTAATTTTGTTCTACTTGAATTTAGACACTAATATACGGGAGGTCTTCTATGTGAAAAAATTTAGTTTTGTAATTATCACATATAATTATAAAGACTATCTTGTCAATTGTTTGGAGTCACTGAACAAACAATTAGGCTTCAGTCCGGATGAATATGAGGTAGTCATTGTGGACGACGGCTCAAATGACGGGACATATGAGTGTATTCAAAAAATGAATCTTACGTACAGCTTAGAATATATTTATATTAACAGGACAGAGAAATCTTGCAGGAATGCGGCAAGAAATAGAGGATGGAAAATTGCAAAGGGTGAAACCATTGTTTTTCTTGATGCAGATATGATTATAAATAATTCATATCTAAAGAATCTCAATATGTGCTATGAAGTAAATTCGGATATAGCTGTAGTAGGTATGCGTTTTATGCTGGATGAACCAGTGCATCCTTGTGAAGTTTCCGACGGTTCAATTTTTAGCAAGATAAATATTAATAAACCTGAAATGAAGTATTATGAAGATAGGCATTACTACTTTAACAAATTATCTTACAACCCTTCTTCGTATACAAATATGTGGCTTTATTTCTATACCTGCAATGTTTCTATACCCAAAAAGTATCTAAAGCTGGTAGGGGGATTTAATGAAAACATTCGCGGTTGGGGCTTTGATGATCAGGAGTTGGGTTACAGGTTAACAAAGGCAGGAGTTAAACTTGTATTAAATCACAAGCTTGAGGGTTTGCATCAATATCATGGTGAAGTATACGGAACCTTACGCAGCACTGATAAGGTACTTGAACAGTATAAGAATGTTGCAATAATATACAGAACATATAAGGATTTGAATAAAGTAATACCAAAACTGAAAGTCATTGTGTACAGTTCTCTTAAAATGCATACAAGATTGAACAAAAAAGTAGTAAAAAGCTCTAAAAAACATCTAATACACGTGGAAAATTCAAGTTCCTTGGAAAAGATAAAGAATTCAATAAAAGATTTGGCAAATATACAAGGAAATGAAATTATAGTTCATGATCATCTTGAAAATAGTGATCTTCATATATGGGTACAATTTCTTGGTGAAACAAAAGGCTCTGTCAAATATTTTCCCGTGTCCAGAATCCTAGACAAGAAAAGCATAAAAAATCACATGAAATATCTTAAGAAGAAGTATCCGAACAATAGACTTGTTTGGTTAATGAAAATATTCTTTCTTGCTTTTATTAAGCAGCCCTTTATAAAGTTGCTAAGGCATTAAGATTAACACGAAGGAGGTATATTATATGAAAGATAAACCTTTGGTTTCCATAATCATCCCCAATTATAATTATGAAAAAACTATAAAAGTTTGTTTGGATTCAGTAATTCGTCAAACTTATAAAAATATTGAAATTGTTTTTGTTGACGATGGAAGTACAGACAAATCCGTTGAAATTGCTTCGAAATATCCTTGTAAAATTATAAAAAGTAAAATAAATAAAGGTGCCTCGGCAGTAAGAAATCTGGGGGCAGATAATTCCAGCGGAGATATATTATTTTTCTTGGATAGTGATGTTGCTTTATTTGAGGATGCTATAGAAAATACAGTTATTGCATTTAAGAACGATGATTCTTTAGGTTCGGTATGTGGTATTTATGCAAAAGAACCATTGTATAACGATAGTTTAGTTGAAGAATACCGTATACTGCAAGGGCATTATTGGCGTATAAGTTCAGAAGGTTATGTCACACCCGCATTTGTTTCACTAGGAGCTATCAGAAGAGATGTTTTTTATGAAATAGGAAAGTTCAATGAAAAAATAGAAGGAGCATCTGTTGAGGATTTGGAAATAGGTTTTAGAATTAATGTAAATTACAAATTGCTTTTGACAACTAAAGTACAAGGATATCATGATGATGAATATAAACTGGGCTTATTGTGCAAAAAAATTTTTGAGAGGGCCAGGCTAAGGATTCCTTTTTACGCACAAAGGAAAAAAATGTCAAAGGGGTTTGAAACTCCCAGCAGAGCAATGGGTATGATGTTTGCAGGATTTAGTACAGTACTGCTGCCGGCAAGCTTCCTTAGTATTTATTTTATTTTTTTAGCAATTGCAAGTATATTTTTGTTTATATTATTTGATATAGGCCAATATATCTTTGTATTTAAAGAAAAGGGCTTAAGCTTTTTACTGTATTTTATTGGCGTACATTGGGTAGTTACTGTAGTTTCATTTTATGGTCTTGTAAAAGGTGTAATGGAGTTCTGTTTAAGTAAAAAATTTAGAAATAGATATAAGCTGCTGGATACATAATGTGGATATTCAGACATTCCACTATAGTGATTTAAGGGCTTGTAAGCTCAAATATGATTTACAAGCCCCATTGAAAAATATAACAAGTGTATTATCTCTACTTATCTCTTTGATAGAGAATTCCATCTATCTCGTTCATTTGGTCTTGTGATAAAGGACCAAAATCCATGGCTTTTGCATTTTCTTCAACCTGCTTTATGGTTTTAAATCCGGGAATAGGTATAGTGCTACCACTTTTACCCCAAGTCCAGGCCAAAGCACCTTGAACTAAAGTACGACCATTGCTGGTTAGGATTTCTTTCACTGAATCTAATTTTTCCAGGAACTCCGGTACAGGTTTTCCGTCTTTGAAGTATTGAATCCAACAATGACCGGCACCTCGAACATCATCTTTTGGCAACAGAGATTCTGCATTAAATTTGCCTGTCAGGAATCCCATAGCGAGAGGGCTGCGGTTAATACTGGCAAGGTTGTTGTTTTCACAGAATTTAACTAATTGAGGAGCATCCTCAAAAACATTCAAACAATGCTGGATAGCTGAACAATTGGGTCTTTCTGCAAATAGTTTAGCACCATCAATAAAATCTGTGCTCCAACCATATGTACGAATCTTACCTTTTTTAACAAGCTTGTCAAGAGTCATACATACGGGTTCCACATCGGATATTAATATATTACCTTCATGAAGCTGGTATACGTCGATATAATCGGTATTGAGTCTTTTTAGAGATGCATCGCATGCTCTTTCTATATAATCAGGCGCAAGATTGACTCCATATAAGGTTTTAGTGGCCTCATTACCGAAATTTCCAAACTTAGTGGCAATTACAAGGCTGTTCCTTCTTCCTGCAATTGCCTTTCCAATGACTTCTTCACTATGACCGACACCATAGCAATCTGCTGTATCCAGAAAGTTTATACCAAGTTCTAAAGCTCTGTGTATGGCTTTAATTGACTCAGTATCATCAACATCACCCCAACCATCATGCATTCCGGCATAAATGAATGGCCCTCCAATAGCCCAGCAGCCCAATCCTAATGCGCTTACTTCAATGCCGGACCGACCAAGTTTTCTCTTCATTTCTTCATTCACTATAAAACTCCTCCTAACTTATAATTTAATTTCTTATACCATCCAAAAATACATTTATACAGTTAACAATATCCCCGTCGATTTCCCTTTCATCGTAAAATTTAACCGTCATGGCAAAACCTATCATCATGTAATAGAAGGACAAAGCTACATCATTTACAGGTATATTTCTGATATTTCCGTTGGTGATTCCCTGTTGGATAATTATTGTGATTTTGCTAATGAAAAGCATTTCGATTTCATATGTTTTTTGTAAAATATAATCTTTTAAAAATTCCGGTGGGTAATAATAGTATCTGTCCCAGAAGATCATTTTATTGTTGTTCTTACATTTATTCAAATATCCGGAAAAAACCTTTGCTAGTTTTTCAAGACTGTTTGTCTCTTCAGTGGAAGCTGTCAAAGTATCAATAAAAGAAGAGTATTCTTCTAAAATGTTATTGAATACAGCTGTGAATATACTTTCTTTTCCTGAGTAATGGGAGTATAAGGAGGCCTTCTTAATTCCCACAGCTTTGGCGATATCATCCATGTGGGTACCAAAGTATCCTTTGTCTGCAAATAACTCTAATGATTTATCCAGTATTTCGGTTTTTTTCATATTAACCTCTCGAAACTACCTACCATTTGGTAGTATTGTATAATAATGTAATACTAATTGCAATAATAAAATGAAAATTTTGAGAATAGTTGAAGAGTGTGGTTGTTTGATTGTATAATAATTATCAGTTAGACTGGAAAGAAGGCGGTTAATTGGCAAATTTAAACAACCCGTTTATATCCTTGAGGCATAAAAATTTCAGGTATTATTGGGTCGGAATGTGTATTTCACAAATAGGAACCTGGATGCAGAATATTGCCCAGCCTCTACTTGCATATAAACTAACTGATTCTCCCTTTTTGCTCGGGCTTATCGGTGCACTTCAATTTTTGCCTGTTCTGTTGTTTTCCTTGTTTGCCGGGGTTATAATTGATAGATTTCCCAAGAAGAAAATTCTTATAATTACTCAGTCAGCATCTATGCTAATAACACTCCTTCTTGCAATTTTAGCCTTTACAGGTAATATAAGGTACTGGCATCTGATAATAATGGCTACGGCCCTTGGACTGGCAAATACATTAGATATGCCTGCAAGGCAGTCCTTTGTTATCGAGTTGGTGGGAAAAGAAGACCTTATGAATGCAATTGCCCTGAACTCTACGGTTTTTAACATCTCAAGAATTATAGGCCCTGCAATAGCAGGCATTTTAATGGAATACTCAGGCCCGGCTGTTTGTTTTTTTGCAAATGCAATCAGCTTTGGGGCGGTTCTAATAAGCTTGTTTTTTATAAAGCCCATAAATATGAAAACTCAGGCAATTGAAAAGGGTAAAACGGTATTTCAAAATATCCGTGAGGGAATTAGATATATACTAAAAAATGAAATTCTTTTTACAACTATTATTATCATGGCAGTAGTAGGAACCTTTGCTCCGAACTTCAGCGTTCTTGTGCCGGTATTCACATCAAAGATTCTGCATATGAATGAAGCCGGTTTTGGTTATCTTATGTCCTTTATGGGTGTGGGTTCGCTGTTTGGTGCAGTTTTCGTAGCCTCTTTCAGCAGGTCAGAACCCAAAAGGTTTATACTTCGGGCCGTTCCTGTTGTGGTTGGTTTACTGCTGATTTTAATTGCCTTTACTGATACATTCATACTTACAGGTTTGGCACTGGCAGTAACTGGTTTTTTCTTCGTCATGTTCAGCTCCAGCTCCAACTCTGCACTACAGCTAAATACGGATAATGAGCACAGGGGAAGAGTGATGAGTATTTATACACTGGTTTTTGCTGGCTCAACTCCTATAGGCAACCTGTATGCCGGTGCAATTACAGAAAATTTCAATGCCCGCTTTGGTTTTATCTTATGCGGAGCAGCTATAATCGTATTAATGATTCCTATACTTGTATTGTTGAAAGGAGCAAGGCTCTTTGCAAAAAAATAACGCTATTCCTTCAGTCTTGCGCATTTCTCATGGACAGGAGTATGCATTTTTGGCCTGATAACACAATTTATTGCGGTTACAGGATACATGGCAAGAAGTAAAAAGAAAGGCCAATACAAAAAAATAGCCGATGCTAATTGATTGTATGTATTTAGGCTTTTGAGGTTTAGGGGGGGTTAATATGGAAAAGCTGTGGACAAAGAATTTCTTTATATTATGGCAAAGCCAGTTGGTTTCAACCTTGGGAGATGCTGCTTACAGTGTGGCACTGGGTTTCTGGGTTCTTTCAAAAACAGG
>JAEZUC010000019.1 GCA_023443515.1 Bacillota bacterium | reverse complement strand
GAAGAAAAGACTATCTGGTCTTTCGGTTCAGGATACGGCGGAAACGCTTTGCTTGGTAAGAAGTGTTTCGCTCTTCGTATAGCATCAGTTATTGCCCGTGAAGAAGGCTGGTTGGCTGAACATATGCTTATCCTCAAGCTTACTGACCCTAAGGGTAATGTTAAATATATCTGCGGTGCTTTCCCAAGTGCTTGCGGTAAGACCAACCTGGCTATGCTTGTTCCTACTATTCCAGGATGGAAAGTTGAAACAATCGGTGACGATATAGCTTGGATGAAGTTTGGAAAAGACGGAAGATTGTATGCTATCAATCCTGAAGCAGGTTTCTTCGGTGTTGCTCCTGGTACATCATTGGATTCAAATCCAAACGCTATACACAGCATTGAAAAGAATACTATCTTCACTAACGTTGGTGTAACTGATGATGGAGATGTATGGTGGGAAGGTATGGGAGTAGATGCTCCTGCTCACTTAATTGATTGGCACGGAAAAGACTGGACACCAAGTTCAGAAACTCCTGCTGCTCATCCAAATGCTCGTTTTACAGCACCTGCAAATCAGTGCCCTGTTGTAGCTTCTGAGTGGGAAGATCCTGCAGGAGTGCCTATATCAGCTATATTGATAGGTGGACGTCGTCCAAGCACTATTCCATTGGTACATGAGAGCTTTGACTGGAACCATGGTGTATTCCTCGGTTCAATAATGGGTTCAGAAATCACTGCAGCGGCTATCTCCGACAAGATCGGACAGGTTCGTCGTGATCCATTTGCAATGCTTCCATTCATCGGCTACAATGTAAATGATTATTTACAGCACTGGTTAGATGTTGGTGCAGCTAGTACAGAAGATAAGCTTCCAAAGATATTCTATGTTAACTGGTTCCGTAAAGATGAGAATGGAAAATGGTTGTGGCCTGGATATGGCGAAAACAGCCGTGTTCTCAAGTGGATATGTGAAAGAGTATCAGGCGAAGGTAAGGCTGTTAAGACTGAAATCGGTTACATGCCTACTGAAGACGCTATTGATGTTGCAGGTCTGGACGTTTCAGCTGAAGACATGAAAGAACTTCTCAAAGTTAAGAAGGACGAATGGCTCCAAGAAGTTGAGTCAATCAAAGCTCACTATGAGACATATGGTATCGACAATGTTCCTGCTGAATTGAAGAAGCAACTTGCTGCTCTTGAAGCTAGATTGAATGCTTAATTAAATAAATTATTCATTTAATATATAGGCAAAAACCCGGAGGCATTATAGCCACCGGGTTTTTGTTAGTAACAACTAAAAAATAAATTTTATTTTCATTGACAATAAATTACTTCGAGGGTAGAATAATAATATACTTCGTAACAAGAAGTATCTAGGAGACTTATATGGAGGGTAAAAACCAATTGGGACTTGAGACAATAATTTTTGAATATTTTGATGAACTGAAGTTTTTGTTTTTTCCCGATAAGTGGAGCAGTGTGTTTTTGGATTACTCTAAGAATGAGATACTCGCCATGCTGTTTCTATATAGGAACAAAAAAGCTAACATGACTGAAATTGCACAATATATAAATGCACCTCTCAATACTGCCACGGGTGTTATAGGAAGGCTCGAAAAAAAGCTTATGGTAGAAAGATTGCGAGACAAGGATGACAGAAGAGTTGTCAATATTGTTCTGACAAAAGGGGCAGAGGATTTTATAGAGCAGGAAAAAAGAACAATATCCCATTACTTTGAAGAGGTAGTTAAAATACTGTCTGATGAAGAAAAAAAAGCTGCATTAAGTATTTTCAGAAAGGTAGCTTTAGTTCTGAAGCAGGACAAATTGACTGACATAAATAATAATAAGTCAGAAAAAAGAGTAAAACGTATTATAATTGAATAGGCAAAGGGTTTTTCATAAGGTTACTTGCGGAATCATTTTATTAAGGTGGGCTGCAAGATATTTTTTAGATAAATACTTCGTAACAAGAATAATTCATTATAGGAAATATAGGGGGAATGAATATGGGTAGAATAATAATTTTTACAGGTAAGGGCGGGGTTGGAAAAACAAGCACAGCTGCAGCACATGCGGTAAAGGCCGCGGGAATGGGTAAGAAAACCCTTCTTGTCAGTACTGACATGGCACACAACCTTAGTGATATATTTATGACGGAAGTAAGAGAAGACCCGATTGAAATAATGAAAAACCTTGATTGCCTGGAAATTGACTCAAATTATGAAATGAGCAGGCATTATGAGCATATTTCAGTCGCACTTAAAAATATGATGGCTTTTAAAAGTGAGAAAGATAACGAAACTTTTGAGGATATTGTGGTTTTTCCCGGTATAGAAGAATTGTTTTCGCTTCTTCGTATCAAGGAACTGTATGACACCGGGGATTACGACCTGATTATAGTAGATTGTGCGCCTACAGGAGAAACCCTGTCGCTACTGAAATTCCCTGAACTCTTTTCGTGGTATATGGAAAAGCTTTTTCCCATAGGCAAGGTTGCAATGAAGGTTTTAAGGCCTATTTCAAAGGTAGCATTCAAGCTGGATATGCCTGATTCCAAAGCTATGAACGATATCGAAAAGCTCTATGTAAAGTTAGGAGAACTTCAGAGACTATTGAAGGATCGTGATGTGTGCAGTATCAGATTGGTTACAATTCCTGAGAAAATGGTGGTAGAGGAAACAAAGAGAAATTATATGTACATGAACTTGTATAACTTTAATGTAGATGGCTTGTATATTAACCGAATAATACCCGATGATATAGATAATAAATTTTTTGATAGGTGGAGGGATATTCAGAAAAATTATTTGACTGAGCTTAATGCGGCTTTTTATAATATTCCAACCTATAAAATTAAATGGTATGAAGTAGACATAAATGGGATAGATGGACTTGAAAGGATAGTTAATGATTCCCTACAAGATATGAATTTGTTTGAAGTCAATTATAAATCTGAAGGCGAAAACTTTGAAAAAACCGCCAAAGGATATAGGCTGAAGGTTTATGTACCTTTTACAAATAAACAAGATTTTGACCTTCTTGAATCCGGGACGGAGATTATAATCAAAATCGGAAATTTTAAACGTAATATCTCCATTCCCAATGTATTGAGGAAATACTTCGTAGAGTCAGCCAAGTTTGAATCTGAAGTACTTTGTATAGATTTTGCCAGAAAGGAGTGAACCGATTGAACAAAAAATTTATTAGAAACATGATAAAGTCTGAAATACTAAGGTATGAAGGTTTAAAAGAAATTCTACCGGAAAATGCAAAAAAGAAATTAGAAGGATTTGAAAAGGAAGTTATGGAGATGATGAAAGATATTGCATTTGAAATAGTATCGGATAGCAGTAATAAGCATGAAGGAGCGGAAAGGAAAGAGGTAAGGAAAGTGTCTGTTGATTTTTCATAATTTTAATGGGGGTATAACAATATGAGGATTATTCTATATACCGGCAAGGGTGGAGTGGGAAAGACCAGTATAGCTGCCGCTACAGCATGTAAAATTGCTGAGAATGGAAAACGTGTTTTGATAATCAGTACTGACCAAGCTCACAGTCTGGGGGATTCTTTTGCTACAAAGCTGTCCAATGACCCGGGTATGCTTGCAGAAAACCTTTATGCCATGGAAATTGATTCTGTTCTTGAAAATGAAAAAATGTGGGGAAATATTAAAGGATATATCGAAAGGCTTATGACCCTGAAGGCTGATAATAATATTGAAACTGAGGAGTTGCTGGTGTTTCCGGGATTCGACGAACTCCTTTCCCTGATTAGAATAAAAGAAATTTACGATGAAGGCAATTATGATGTTTTAATTGTAGACTGCGCTCCTACAGGAGAGACAATGTCATTGCTAAAATTTCCGGATTTGTTTAAGTGGTGGATGGAAAAATTATTTCCAATTAAAAGAAAGGGAGCAAAGCTTGTAAAGCCTGTTATTGAGGCAACTATGAAAATTCCTGTTCCGGGTGATGAGACTTTCGATGAAATTGAAAGTCTGTATTCAAAAATCGACGAGCTGCATAAACTTATGCAGGATAAAGAAAAGGTTAGCATCCGTATAGTAACGACACCGGAGAAGATTGTCATAAAGGAGGCAAAAAGAAGCTTTTCATATTTACACCTTTTTGATTATAACGTTGATGGAATTATAATAAACAAAATATTTTCAAAAGAATCCCTCTCAGGATATTTTGAGAAGTGGAATGAGATTCAAACAAGCAGTATTCATGACATCTATGAGAGCTTTAACGGGATTCCGATATTTAAACTTGAGCTTTTAGACACAGAGCTTAGAGGATATGATGCATTGCAGAAAGTGGGGGGATTATTGTATGAAAATACTGACCCGGAACAGGTGCTTTTCAAAGATAAAATATTTGATGTGGCGAAAGAAGCCCAAGGATATAATTTTATGATAAATATGCCCTTTGTTGATAAACATGAGCTGAAGCTGATGCAAAAGGGTGACGAAATTACCATATCCATTAAGAATGAAAAAAGAAGCTTCATTTTACCTGCTAAACTTAAATCCAAGGAAATTACTGGTGCTAAGTATGATGAGGGAAAATTAAATATTCATTTTGCATAATTATTTTCCATATGCTATATTTGGATGGGGTGAATACATTTGGTTAAAAAGATTCTTAGCATACTAGGTGATTATTATCATGACCACGATATAGCACTTGGGGCACTCAAAAAAGCCATTAATATGTTGAATAAATCAGGCCCTCACACCTTTGAGCTTGTTGATTCCGATGTAAATGGTCTTGAGGAAGCACTATCCGGGAAATTCGACCTTGTTATACTGGGCAAGGAGAACAGAATTAATCCCACTGATGAAGTAGTAAACAATTGGATGACTTCTGATATTGAAAAGAAAATTGTTAATTATGTAAATAACGGTGGAAGCTGGATGGCATGGCACGCAGGTTTAGCGTTGTATGATGAAACAGGAGAATACACAAAAATGCTGGGCGGGTATTTTTTGAGCCATCCGGTTGAACATGAGATAGTAAGGTATCTTCCTAAAGGAAATAGCAACGGAGTCAGCCTGAATGATTCCTTTGAGACTATGGATGAACATTATTTTATAAAATATAATCTTGGCGGAAGTCTTGTATTCCTTGAAAGCGAATCCCCATACGGTAAATCAGAGGCTGGATGGACTCGCGAATTTGGCGCCGGGAGGGTTTGTTGCCTTGCTCCTACACATAGAGAAGAGGGGCTTGCAAATAAAGTAATGCTTGAGACTTTGGTTGATTGTATCTCTTGGTGCTGTAGACTATGAACATAGTTGTTTTCAGCAGCGACTAAATACGGGGGTGTAGTATTTGTTAAATAATAATTTTATTTTAAATAGCGAAACCGCAAAATCTTTATATGAACGTTTTGCGAAGGATGCACCGGTTTACGACTATCACTGCCATCTTTCGTCAAAAGAGATTTATGAAGATGAGACTTTTTCGGATATTTCATCAATCTGGTTGGGATATGACCACTACAAATGGAGAACCATGCGTTTTGCCGGAGTACCCGAGGAATATATAACGGGAGCTGGAGACGGACGTACCAAATTCAAAATGTGGGCAAAAACCTGCGAAAGGCTTATTGGAAGTCCCCTTTATCACTGGGCAAACATGGAACTGGAGACTTACTTCGGAGTAAATGAAGTTCTGAAGGAAAGCAATGCAGACAAAATATACGATTACTGCAATGCCAAAATCAAGGAGGAAAAGCTTTCTCCTGTAAAAATGATAAGGTCATCTAATGTAAAGCTTATTTGTACAACGGACGACCCGGTTGACACCCTTGAATATCATTTACTGCTGGGAAAGAAGACTGATAAAGGTTTTGCTGTTTTACCCACTTTCAGGCCGGACAATGCGCTAAAAATACTAAATGACAGCTTTGTTGAATACATAAAAAGACTCGAGAATTCTTCTAATATAAGGATTACAACTTATAAGGATTTATTAGCTGCTCTGAAAAACAGAATTGAATTTTTCAGCCGGACTGGCTGTGTTTTGTCGGATCACTCACTTGAAAGCCTTGTTTATTTGCCTACTGGTGTTGATGAAGCAGAAGTGATATTCCAAAAGAGGCTGAGTGGACAGACTGTATCTCTTGAGGAGGCAGAAAAATACAAGCTGTATACTCTTTGTGTTTTGGCAGGAGAGTATAAAGAAGCCGGATGGGCCATGCAGCTGCATATCGGTGCTATCAGGAGTACCAATGATACCATGCTCAAAAAAGCTGGCGTTGATTCAGGGTTTGACATCATGAACGATTTCCGGATTGCTGAACCTTTGGCAAAGCTCCTTAATGACATGGATAAAAAGAACGCGATGCCTAAGACAATATTATATACACTAAATTCCAAGGATAATCTGGTTTTGTCCTCCCTTCCACACTGCTTTTCGGAGGATGGTGTTCCCGGAAAGGTACAGTTCGGGGCAGCATGGTGGTTCAATGACCACAAGGAAGGCATAACCGCCCACCTTAAAGCTATTGCGGATCAGGGCATGTTGGCATATTTCGTAGGAATGCTTACGGATTCCAGAAGCTTTCTGTCTTATGTAAGACACGATTACTTCCGAAGGATTCTGTGTTCATATATAGGAGACCTTGTTGACAAGGGAGAATTTGATGATGATGCTGCGATACTGGGAGAAATTGTTGAAGGGATATGTTATAAGAATATAATAAGGTATTTGGGCTTATAAGGTTTGGTTTATAAAGGTTAGAGGGTTATTTTATCTCAAAATTGAGATGAAATAACCCTTTTATATTTAAAATTAAATTCCTAAGACAAAACCTCAGCTAGCTTTTCTGCTTCAGTTATAGGCTCCATACAAGAAAAGTTCCGGCATACATAGGCTGCAGTTTTTCCATTCTGGGACTTATATTCTCCAACATAAGGGGCAATTTCAGTAAGTTCAGGTGATATATTTGAGATTGCTACAGCAAAGGGTAGATACTTGCGATTGAAGGTATCAACCAATTCTTTGCCGTTTCCTCCTACAATAACCACTTCCGACGATAAATCCGAAACCGAAAACATGTAACTGCAAAGCATGTAACTGTGTCCGGTGGGGGCTGCTTCAACCTGATTACCGAAGAAATCCATTATGGCTTTTGCTATGTTTTCATATTCGTGATGACCGGTTAATCTTGCTAATCTTAGCAGATTCATCGCCGCAACAGAGTTTCCTGACGGAATTGCACCATCATAGCTCTCCCTTGGCCTTGTTATGAGCTGTTCGGAATCATGCCCGTACAAAAACAATCCTGCAGAATCACTTTCGCCGAAGAGATTCAACATTGAATCTGTTAGTTTTAAAGCTCTTTTTAGATAAATAGTTGTAAACGTAGCCTCGTAGAGTTCAAGCAATCCCCAAGCCAGAAACGCGTAGTCTTCCAGATATGCAGGGAAAACTGCTTCTCCGTCACGGTAACGCGCCAGCAAACGTCCGTCAGTTCTTTTGAGTTTTTTATATATAAAATCAACGCACCTTTTAGCCGATTCAATGTACTTGTCTTCGCCCAAAATCCTACCGCAATAAGCCATTGCTGCTATCATAAGTCCGTTCCAGGATGTCAGAACCTTATCATCTTTATATGGATGGATTCTTTTTTCTCTGTGGCTAAAGAGCTTTTTCCTACATTCCTCTGCAAAGCCTTTTTGTTGAACTGACAAAGTGCCTGTTTCTATAAGGTTTGGTATGTTCAAGCCCTCAAAGTTTCCTGAGGATGTTATATCGAATAATCTGCAATACTCCTCTGCGTCTTTTGAGCCGAGTACGTCAATTACTTCCTCTTGAGACCAAACATAAAACTTGCCTTCAACACCCTCTGAATCGGCATCCTCAGCAGAATAAAAAGCTCCGAATTGTGAAGTCATGTCCCTTTGTACATAGTCAAGTATCTGTCTGGCTGTTTCTTCGTAGTTCTTATTCCCTGTAGCGGAATAAGCTTCTCCATATGCAATAGCCAGAAGTGCATTGTCATACAGCATTTTTTCAAAATGGGGAACAAGCCATTTTTTGTCTGTTGAATATCTGCTGAACCCATAGCCTATGTGGTCAAATATCCCCCCGTTTTTCATTGATTCCAGAGTTTTCTCTACCATTTCCAGTGCATAGGGCTCTTTTTCAGTGTACCAGTATCTAAGTAAAAAAAGCAATGTGTGGGGAGACGGGAATTTGGGTGAGGATCCAAAACCTCCATATTTACTGTCAAAATTATATTTAAAGTGTGTAAATGCCTCATGTATAATGTCTTTTGAAATTTTAGTTTCTCCTGAAGCTTCTTCCTGACCTACATGTTCTATTATGCTTTTGGCTGATTGCAATAGACTATCTCTTTTGCTGTCCCAGGCTTCTTTTACTGACCCAAGCAGAGACATAAGCCCCATTAGGCCTCTGTTGTCTTCCTTGGGGAAATACGTTCCCGCATAAAACGGCTGTCTGTCCGGGGTTAAAAATACTGTGAGAGGCCATCCGCCATGTCCTGTTAATGCTTGGCAAACCGACATGTAAATGCTGTCTATATCAGGTCTTTCTTCACGGTCAACCTTTATACATATAAAATCTCGGTTCAGTATATGCGCTACTTCCTCATCTTCAAAGGATTCACGTTCCATTACATGACACCAATGACAAGTGCTGTAGCCTATGCTTAGAAAAATAGGTTTGTCCTCACCTACAGCTCGGGAAAAAGCTTCGGGGCCCCAGGGGTACCAGTCTACAGGGTTGTGGGCATGTTGGAGGAGGTAGGGGGATTTTTCATTTATTAATTTATTGGGCATTCTGTTATTTGTTGTCGTGGAAATCGCAACCTTTCATATTTGATTTGTTGTTAGTATACCCCGTTATTATGTAATATAAAAGAGCTAATACTTAATAGTGTAAAATAAGTCTGCAATTAAAACACCAAACCATTGAATAACTGTAAACAAAAATATAGTTTCCACTGTATAATTTGGGTCGCTCAAAAGCATCACCATAATTATTGGCATCATCATGATAGATATTATACCTGCGACAATTAAACTCCTTGATATTATACTAACTTGGTACTCATCATATTTTTTCGTCCTCTTGAGAAGTATTAATAGAAAAGTTGTTAAGGTTAAACCTATTATTGCATATCCTATATATTTCATATTTCCTGACCTGATAAAATCAGACCACCAACTCCAAAAATCAGATTGCAGAGTTTTTGATTTTGAAAGCAGATTTAAAAACTCAACATGGTCTGATGAAAAAATAAATATAAAAGAATATGTAGCCGACATTAGACCTATAAAAAATGCATTTATTATTGAATGTTTTAGCGGTTTCATTTTCGTTCACTCTCCTCAAAATAAAAGATATCTTCTATTGCCAGATTAAAAAACTTTGCTAAATCGTATGCTAACCAAATTGATGGGTCAAATTTGTTTGTTTCTATTGCATTGATGGCTTGACGAGATACTTTTACTTTTTCACCTAATTGGGCTTGTGTCAGCCCGTATTGTTCTCGTAGTTGTCTGAGTCTGTTTTTCAATACTCAAGCTCCTTTCGTGTCAAGTAAACCTTACATGCAGACAATAACATAGAAAGAAAGATGTGTCAAGTGAACCTTACATATTTCTAAATAAAGACTTTTGGGTAAACTTTTATAAGTAGGGTAAAAAAACGAACCTTGACAACTCATACTACCGATAGCCTTATTCCTTATTATTAACAAAGGACTATGCATTTAAATATAAAGGGTTTTATTGGTTATAGTAAGGAGATTGCTACCAAAAAAAACAATAATGGTTTTAATGGCTGATGAATTATTTTACAAAAGTAATAAAATAAAAATAAAAGAATTATTTACAAAAAGGCTTGGGTTAAATGTAATTGAAGTAAGAAATCATTGTGAAATAATAAAAAATGTAAAAACCATTTCTTTATATTATGGAAGTAATTCCGATGGAAATAAGCAACGATAATTTTTGTGACAATTTCACATTAATCATAAAAGGATGTACAATATGATACTTAGACAAACAGATAAAAAGAGTTTTGATGAGGTTGTATTTTACAATAATTTTAACATCGCAAGCTAGGAAATATTTTAATTCACTCCCTATGATAAACTTAAGTTACCGTATGAAAGTAGGTAATTAATAGGAGAACAGCAATGACCATAATTGAACTGTTACAGAAGTCAATTGAATACATTGAGGAAAATTTAAAGGGTGAAATTTCATTATCTGAGCTTGCAGAGAACGCAGGATTTTCAACCTATTATTATTGCCATATTTTTTCTGACTTTGTAGGTATGCCTGTTAAAGCCTTTATAACAAAACGCAGGCTTCAACATGTAATCTATGATGTGCAAAATGGTAGCAAGCTGTTTGAAACTGCGCTTTTGTATGGCTTTAATACTCATGCAGGATTTTTCAAAGCATTCAAACGAGAATTTGGCTGTTCTCCCACAAAGTTTTTAAAAATTAATACTGCGAAAAAACCAAGGGCAGTAAACTTAATTAGGGAGGCAAGAGTTATGCTTACACAAGCGCAAATAAGGCAATTATTATCGAATTGGGATATTGAAACAAAAGCTGACATATGTAATACATTTACAGCTGGCGGTGCAATAAAATCCAATAATTC
>JAEZUC010000100.1 GCA_023443515.1 Bacillota bacterium | reverse complement strand
AAAAACCGTCTCAAATCAAGTATTTTCAAGTGTTTCAGGGATTTTTCCCATTTCATTTCAGTATCCCCGGAACTGATTTTTTGCATGTTTTTT
Source organism: Bacillota bacterium (assembly GCA_023443515.1). GTDB lineage: Bacteria > Bacillota > Clostridia > Acetivibrionales > DSM-1351 > Ruminiclostridium. The sequence continues at coordinate 3,493 of JAEZUC010000100.1, read as the reverse complement.
TATTTTACCACCCCACAATCTCATGTGCCGCACTTCTGATATTTGGTGTATCATCTATAATTCCTGCCATAGTGTATCTGGCTTTTCCCGCATTTATTGTAACCACAACCGAAGGTCGCAGTACCTCAAACTTAAAACCTGTTTCCGGATCAGTAAAGCTTTTGGGATAGGTTGTATTGGAATCGTCAAAGAAGTATGCTTTGTAGGTTATTTGTTCCTGCCAATAGCTTCCTTCCACCGGATTAAGATTTTCATCGGTTTTTAGCATTGACTTTAATACTGCCTTTATGGCCTTGTGTCCCTCTGTCTGGTTAAATACTATGTTTCCTTCACTTTCAGCCTGTGAATTGGTGAAAAGTGTTGCTGCCACTGATGCTTCTTCTGCTACTGTTCTCAGTTGGTTATGGTGCATATGGTTCAGGTTGTAATCATGGCAGAAAAGCCATACTATCAAGCCAAAAAAGAAGGCTGCTATTCCGAAAAGAAAGGCTTTCATGGTGCCAACACCTCGCTTAACACAAACCCTGCTCTTTTGGCAGTAGTCTGATTTTCGCTCTCGGATATTCCCCAATATGCCGGAACTGCAACTATTTTTCTTATTGGAATCCGAATATCGTAGCTTATTGCCTCCCTTTCGTCAAATTCATTTGTCCTGTATTTCATGGTTGTTGTTACGTTGACATATATATCTCCATCAGAAAGATCCGGAAATTCTTTCATCAGGTCTGATTTTAGCTTATCTATTGTTGTTTGTTTGAAATATCCGTCTAGTCTTGCTGTTTGTGCTGCAGCATATACTATGTCGGAGAACCTTTGTATCCTTCGCTCATTGGATATTTCAAGTACTGATTGTAATGGAAATACTATCAGCAAAACCACAATAGCCAAGCCTGCTAAAAAATTCTTCATACCTTCACACTCCGATACATAAATAACAGGGGCATGAAACAATACCGTTATTGCACACCCCTGTTTTATGCAGTTAAATTATGGAACCAATTCCTCATGCATTTGTTTGACTGTGTATTTCATCACATTGCCTGTTTCTGATTTCAGGGATTTAGTATCTCCCGGGCCCAGAATCATTGTAAATAGAAATGCCCCCAGTACAACTCCTGCCATGGTAGCTAAAAACTCTTTCATTTTTACCTCACCCCTTACGGTGAAACCTTGACCTTACTGGTCATTTCGGTTGTCACATTATCAAAAATATTTTTTGATTTTCCGGCCAGGCTCGAATTATCATTTCCGCCTGTTCCCCATATTAATACGAAAAACAATGCCCCTATAAGGACTCCGGCCAGTAGTGTTAAGAAATCTTTCATTTTTAATTCTCCCTTCCAAATTGCACATTATTTCGCTATAAAGTACATTGTTACTGCTATTGCTCCACCTACAAAACCTAATAAAAACTTTATAATGGTTGCTTTGTTTTTATCCAAATATGTTCACCTCCTTGTGCCTTTGCGTTTTAGAATGATATCTTCTGGAGCATGGGAAGGGTATCAATTCCAACCGCTACGGCAAGAAAATTTATTAAAATAGCAATTCCTGAAAGCATGGCTATCACGAATACTACATTACCCTGATGTTCACGTACTTTTTTAACTGCCGTTTTACGTTTGTCTTCCACCTGATTCTGATATAGTTCAATCTGTGATATGAATTCTTCTGGTGGAATATAATCAAGCTTTCCTATAAGTCCGGCTATAGAACTGGCTACCTCTGTCCCTATAGAGCTTGCAAAATATTCTTGTCCTTCCTTGTACCTTCCTTCGTACCAAAAGGCAAGCATTCTCATGAAATATGGCCTGGTGGCTTTTGTGTACTTTGTAATTTCACCTATTAAATATTCCGAAGAAAGCGCTTTTTGTGACATTGAAATGACCATATTCTTTAACTGACTAAGAACCCTGAATATTTCCACATCGCATTTTTCTCTTTTTCTCTTGTTCATCAAATCACACAGCATTGAAAAGGGGCTTCTGAAATTCAAAAGCTTCAGGCTTGGCCTTGATACAATAAAAATAACCAGCCATAGCAAAACATGAATGTTTACTCCTGATCCCCTGTATAACCGAATGTACGTTATATAGCCAAGCCAGAGTACAAGCAATGAATAACGGATTAGCTGATAAGAAAAAGCAGACAGTTTAATTCCTGCCTGCTTCAATACTCTATCCGTCTCTGCACTTTCAAACTCTTTTTTATACCATTTGGTGATCCTGTCAAGACTTCTCCTGGTTACGTCTCTTGAAAACCTGAATCCTGCACTTTCATAGCTAAAGGATTTCTTATATATTGTAGCTCCCCAAAAGAACACTGTCAGAATCACTATATAAGGAAGTATTGGCATTATATATTCGCCTCCCTTCATATGTCGTATTTGGGCTTGCGGATCATTCTGAGAGCTATAAAGCTCACTATAATACCCATAAATGATATAATCCCTGTACGCAAGCCGATTGGATTTAAAAACTGATATTCGAAGTATTTTCTTAAGGTAAAACCGAAGGTGCTTATTGAAAAGAAAATTCCTCCGATGTACAGAGGAATTAATAAGAATTTTATGGCAAACGCATCCGTATTGTATCTTTTGCTTACTTCCACCTGTTCACTGCTGTCCTTCAACTTTTTCAAGATATCTTCAAGTCCGCTGCTGACCACAATTCCTTTATGGATTGCCATTTTAATATTAAGACCCAACAACACGGCCCATTCGGTATTGTATGCGAATACAAACCGCTCGATTGCTCTATCCAAGTCCTCCTCAGAGTAATATGCCTTTAAACCCAGAGACAGTCTGAACAGATTCTTTCTTGAGTAACTTCCTATGTCCTCCCGTACTGCACAGTTTTCTATGGCATTTATCATATTGAAATAATGCTGCTTGTACTCATTTGTAATACTTGGCACCAGTACATTTGCGTCATAGGAGCCTTCAATTTGCACTGACCTGAGCTTTAGTCTAAGCAATACATAGGGTAAAGTCGCAATTACTATTGCAATACCAAGACTTATAATAAGGTTGAACAGCTTTAATGCCGTCAGGAAACTGAAAATAAATAATGAAATGCTCCCTATAATAAAGGAATAAGTCCCTAAGTCAGATATTTCTTTTGATAATGTGGCAGTTAAAACCTTGTATATATGATTGAATATTATTCCCTGACTTTTCTTTTTGCTGGCACTGACGGTTTTCTCTAATTGCCTGTAACGCTGTACTTCCTTGAACATATTTACTATTGAAGCTCCAAAGAGACACCAGAGTCCGGCAGCAAGAAGTCCCACACAACCCCATGGTACAATGTGTTGTAGTAAAATACCGATTATATTAGGTTTCATTCTGCACGTTCACCTTCTTTTCCGTTTAACTTTGAATAAGTAGGCTTTATTACCTTTTCAGGCATGGGATACTTTTTTGCAAGGAACTTCAATGTATTTATATATACCTCAAGTGCCTTTGGATCTTCAAACTCGCCCAGCTCCATAA
>JAEZUC010000094.1 GCA_023443515.1 Bacillota bacterium | reverse complement strand
GCAAGGCATTTAAGAAATGCAGGTGTGAAAAGGGAAACCATAGTGGGAATTATGGCAAACAGCTCCATTGAAATGGTTATTGGAATTATTGGAATTCTAAAATCAGGAGGTGCATACCTGCCCATAGACGCGGGATACCCTGTTGAGAGGCTGCGTAATATTCTTGAAGACAGCGGTGCCGATATATTGCTGTGCCAAAGCCATCTGATAAGTAAAACAGGGACAGATATAACAACAATAGATATTGATGATTGTGGGCTGTATAAAGGTGACAGTAGCAATCTTGATAAACTAAACAGTGATAATGATCTTGCATACATTATATATACTTCCGGCTCTACGGGAAAACCAAAAGGAGTAATGGTAGAGCACAAAAGTATTACTAATACAATACAGTGGAGAAAAGCCGAATATGGCATGGATGAAAAAGATGCTGTATTACAGTTGTTTTCCCACTGCTTTGACGGATTTGTGACCAGTTTTTTCACTCCCATCGTATCCGGGGCTATGGTTGTTCTTCCGGATGATATAGAAGTAATAAATCTGAATAGAATAAAAGAACATATAGTGGGGAAAAAAATAACCCATTTCATATGTGTTCCCACGTTATATTCGGCTATACAGGATTATCTGAGCAGTAATGATATGGAAAGTCTGAAGGTTGTAACATTGGCAGGAGAAAAAGTTCCGGCTAAACTAGTCACCAAGAGTTTACAGAAAAAAGAAGACCTGGAGTTGGTGAATGAATACGGCCCCACAGAGAACAGTGTTGCTTCCACGGTATTCAGAAATTTACAGAAAGCTGAAAATATTCTTATAGGCCGTCCGATAGCAAACACAAGGGTATATATTTTAAATAAATACAATCAACCCATGCCGATAGGAGTGCCCGGTGAGATATGTTTGTCAGGAGAGGGCGTGGCAAGAGGCTACCTTAATAGACCTGAGCTGACACAACAAAAATTTGTGCCTGATCCGTTTGAACGCGGAAAGATTATGTACAAAACAGGTGATTCGGGTAAATGGCTGCCTGACGGAAATATTGAATACATTGGAAGAATAGATCATCAGGTAAAAATACGAGGCTTCAGAATAGAACTGGGTGAAATTGAGGCCAGGCTGATAAAGCACAGCTCAATAAAGCAAGCTGCTGTAATTGACAAAGAAAATGGAGATGGCAGCAAATATCTATGTGCATACATTGCAGCTGAGAAGGAGCTACAGATATCAACGCTGCGTTCATTTCTGCAAGAAGAACTTCCAGACTACATGGTGCCGACCCAATTCATTTTTGTAGACAAACTGCCGTTTACGCAAAACGGTAAACTGGACAGGAAGGCACTTCGGGAGATTTCAGAGCCGGACAACAAAGCTGCTTCATACCAGCCACCCGATAATTCAGTGGAAACGCTGGTAGCTGAAATATGGAAGCAGGTTCTGGACAAAGATTATATCGGCAGAAATGATAACTTTTTTGATCTGGGAGGCAATTCAATTCTCTTGATGCAGGTTCACGCAAAGTTGGAAAAAATCTATCCCGGAAAAGCTAAAATTACCGACCTGTTTGATAATTCTACCGTTTCAAAGCTGGCTGTGCTATTGACAAAGCATGATGATAATCAACCTGATACAAAATTGACTGTTGGATCCATAAAGATACCACAAGACTTTATGACCAATAAAAATTCAAGTATTCCAAACTCAGTTTTCAGAATAAGACTGGATGAGGAAACAGCAAACAAGCTAAATGAGATTTCACACCGTGAAAAGGTTGATGTATATACTATTTTCATAGCAGCATATGTTTATTTACTGTCACAGGCTGCCGGAACTGAACAGGTTTCAATTCAGGTTATGTGTTCACCTGATAGAATTGTCGATATGGAAATTGATATTTCACAAGTAAAGAACTTCTCTGGGCTGTATTTATTAGTGGGTGACAGATGCAAAGAAAACAATGGTCATTCTTATGACGTCAGTGACATTGAAAAACTTGATATCAAGAATACAGACTATTCCATCTGCCCGCTTATATACAATAAAAGTCTTATGACCTCAGATACAGGTCTAATTAAAAAATACGATATAATTCTTCAATATATAAAGGATACTGACGGTATGACACTTTCCTTTGAATATAATGGGGGAAAAATTCAGAAGAACAAGGCCTTTGAGATGTTTAACCAGTACATTGAGCTTGTAGAGCTTATGTGTGACAAATAGAGTAGAAAGGAATTCCATATGTTGGACTTTAGTGAAATTAAGCTTGGTAGCAAGAAAATGAATAACACTATAGAGGAAATATCCTGCAAGGATATTGCTGTAATTGGTATTGCAGTCAAGCTTTCAAAGGCTGAAACAGTGGACGAACTATGGCAAAACTTAAAAGCTGGCGTGGATTGTGTGAGAGAAATTCCCGAGGAAAGAAAAACGGACATAACTGCCTATTTGGATTTTATAAGTAACGGAGAGTCCCAAAAAACATTCGGACAGGCCGCCTTCATAAAAGAGGTTGATAAATTTGATTACGGTTTTTTTAAACTATCTCCCAAAGAAGCCGGCTTGATGGACCCCAATCAAAGACTGTTTTTGGAAGTGGCATGGAAGGCTATTCAAGATGCGGGATATGGGGGAAATAAGATAAAGGATACCAATACGGGTATATTTCTTGGCTGTGGAGCCGATTGTGATTATAAGGAAATGCTTTCAAAAGTGGAGCCCCAGTCAATATCGGCCGCTGCGGTAGGGAATTTGCGACCTGTAATTGCAGGCAGAATTTCATATATACTGAACCTGAAAGGGCCCACCATGCTGATAGATACTACATGCTCATCTTCTCTGGTAGCAGTTCATCTTGCATGCAGGTCATTAATAAACGGTGAATGTGATATGGCAATTGCAGGAGGAATCCAACTTCATATACTGCCCGTAAAACAAACAGATATAGGGACTTCTTCTTCTGACGGAAGGACTAAAACATTTGATTTTGATTCCGATGGAACAGGCACAGGTGAAGGCGTTCTTGCGGTGATGCTGAAGCCTTTGAGCAAAGCCATTTTGGATATGGATAACATATATGCGGTTATAAAGGGAAGTGCAATAAACAGCGACGGGAGCTCACTGGGGCTTACCGCTCCAAGTGCAAGTGCTCAGGAAAGTGTAATAACAAAGGCATGGGAGGATGCAGGCATAAATCCTGAAACTATATCCTACATAGAGGCACATGGCACAGGAACCAGACTTGGTGATCCGATAGAGATTGAAGGGATAAAAAAGGCGTTTGGAAGGTTTACAAACAGAACCGGCTTTTGTGCAGTTGGGTCTGCCAAATCAAATTTCGGTCATTTAGACAGTGCAGCCGGAATTCTGGGTTTTGTAAAAGCAGTGCTTTCCCTGAAACATAAAACTATACCTAAAACCCTTCATTTCTTTAAACCTAACGCAGAAATTGATTTTATAGATTCTCCCGTTTATGTTGCAGATAAGACAGCTGAATGGGAATGCTCAGGAGACAAAAGAAGATGCGGGGTTAGCTCCTTCGGTATAAGTGGAACAAACAGTCATATTATACTTGAAGAAGCCCCCGAACTACGGGAACATAAAATATTCCAAGATTCTGAAACAGGAGTGTTTACTGTCTCAGCCAGAAGTCAAAGGGCCTTGATGACTCTGGTGGCTGAATACATAGGCTATCTGGGGTCTTGTAAAGAAAATGCTTTTCACAACATTTGTTACACTGCCAATACCGGTAGGGAGCATTACAATTACAGGTTGTCAATACTTGCAGACAGCTTGGAGGAGTTGCTTTTAAAGCTGAAACGCTTTCTGAATAGCGAAACTCATAGCTTCGAAGATGCCCGGATATATTACGGTGCTTATTTCATGATAGATAAAGACAGACCCAGGACAGGCGAATTTGATTTTACCGATAGAGAGATCAGAGAGAGTACAAACAGTGCCAAGGCAAAAATAGAAGAATTCTCATTAAATAAACACAGACAGGAACTACTGCAGGAATTAATGGAACTTTATACAAGGGGTGCGGAGATTGAGTGGGAAAGACTGTATACAGGAGAAGGCCGGAGAAAAATAAGCCTACCTGCATATCCCTTCGAAAAAAACAGATGTTGGGTAGAAATTCCGCATTCTGCAGAGAGCATGGTGCAAAGTCAGGATATCCTGTATGAAAATGTTTGGATTCACGATGAGCCCGCTATTGAAACGACAGAATTGGTTGAAAGAGGGACAATTCTGATATTAGGTGAGAGATGCCAATTCTATGACAGTATTGTCAAAGGGCTACAAGAAAGCGGAGACCAGCTAGTACAAGTTATTAAAGGCACTGAATTCAAGGACTTGGGGAAGAATTGCTATGAATGCGTGAACACACAAGGAAGTTATGAAAAGTTATTGGACGTACTACCCTATGATAAGATAACTCGAGTTTTATATCTGACACCACGGGACAAGGAGACTGAGATAAACAGTCCGGAGGAGTTTGAAAATAATCTGGATGACGGTCTGTACGGCTTTTTCAGGTTTGCTATGGCTTTTGGCAGAAAGTGTGCAGGACAAAAGGTGGAATTTGTTCTTGTTTCACTTCCTGTTAACAATATTACAGAAAATGAAGATATTTTTCCTGAGGATTCTGCCATAACAGGGGTAGGAATGGTACTGCCCTTTGAATATCCGGGTTTTAGTAGCAGGTGTATTGAAGCAGATAAAGCAACGCCTTATGAAAGCATTATAAAGGAGATACGATCTGAAAAGAAGTATTTCAAAGTTGCCTATCGCAACGGCAAGAGGTATATAGAACAATTGCAGAGTATCCAAAAGGAAAAGGTGCAAAAGAGCAATATTTCCTTAAAGGAAAATGGAACATACGTGATAACAGGCGGACTGGGTGATATAGGAATAAAACTGGCGGTTCATATGTCAGAAAGAAATTATGCAAACATTATATTGATTGGGCGTACCCAACTACCTGAACGGGAATATTGGGAGCATATTGTAAGTAATGGCCGGGATACGGCACTTTCCGGGAAATTGGAAGCTATGGAGAAACTGCAAAAGCTCAACGGCAAGGTTGCCTACTACACTGCGGATATATCCGCAGAAAAAGAGCTATCTGAGGTGTTGAAAACTATCAGGAATAAATACGGCAGGATCAACGGAATAATCCATTGTGCCGGAGTTGGTGCAAATATGACAGGAAGAATAATCGGAGAAGAAACTGAGGAGACCTTCAGGGAAGTTTTGAAGCCCAAGCTGAGAGGCACATGGCTGTTGGATAAAATGACTCAGGAGGATAATCTAGACTTTTTCATTATGTTTTCATCAGCCATTACACTTATAGGTGGAAGAGGAAGCAGTCACTATACTGCAGCTAATTGCTATTTGGATGCCTATTCATGTAAAAGGAAAACTTCAGTAACAAAATATATGGCTTTAGATTGGGCTCCTTGGTACAGAAGTGATTCAATCGGGGACAAAAAGACTTTTGAGGAAAAGCACATATTCAAAGTACTGCCACAGGCCTTAGCACTAAAGGCTTTTGACGAAGCAATCTGTCTGAACCTTCCGAAGGTTATTGCAGGAGAGCTGAATATTGATGCATCTTTATTTAAATTGGAGGGTTTTTTACCCTTCAATCTTTCCCCGGAATTAAAAGAAAAAATTGACGCCCACCAAAAGAATACGACGATATTACCTGAAAAAAGCCACAAGCAGGAGCTTACACTGACAGGAAAAAGCAGTGGAGAATATAGTGAGGCTGAAAGAAAAATTGCAGGAATTTGGGGGAGTGTTTTAGGCTACAAACAATTGAGCATATATGACAATTTCTTCGAAATGGGAGGAGATTCTATTCTGGCAGCAGGTATACATGAAAGGCTAAAGGAAGAATTCTCACAAAAGATAAGCGTTGCTGACATATTTGCCTATCCCACCATAGCAAAAATGGCAGAATACTTATCGGGTTTTGAAAGTAAAAAGGCCGGCAAAAGCAATGAACTGGATTTGAACGAAGAAAATAACATAAATGAAGATATATTCGATCTCTTTGATATGGTTTCCAAGGGCGAAATGAGTATAGATAATGCACTTGACCGTCTGAGTTCACTGGAGGATCAAAATGGATAAAATCGCACAAATCATTTTTGAAAACAGCGTATCCGGGAAAATTGACAAGCAAGTAGGGGCGGAATTATTGAAGCTTCTCAAAACCAATAAAAAGCAAAATGACGGAATTGCAATTATTGGTATGTCAATAAAATTTCCGGATGCTGAAACAGCAGGAGAGTATTGGAGTAACATTATAAACTGCACCGACAGCATAAAAAAAATGTCTGAGGAACGAAAAAGAGACATTGAGGATTTTATGCTGCACTTTACAAGCTCGGTCAATCCTGATTTTGAATATCCTGAGGGAGGATATGTAAGGGATATTGATAAATTCGATTACAGCTTCTTCCATATCTCTCCTAATGAAGCCAGATATATGAGCCCTGAGCAGAGGCTCTTTCTGGAGACTGCATGGAGAGCTGTTGAGGACGCAGGTTATGGTGGGAATAAACTGTCTGGCAGTAAAACGGGCATTTTCGTAGGATATGGCGATGCTCCCTGGTATGGTCAATATGTTTTAAAAACTGATCCGGTGCTCCAGTCATTGGCCTTTGCTGGCAACATTTCATCCATAATTGCAAGCAGACTTGCATACCTGATGGACTTGAAAGGTCCGAGTATGCTTATAGATACAGCGTGTTCTTCGTCTCTTGTAGCGGTGCATAATGCATGTAAATCAATTCAGAATGGTGAATGTGACTATGCTATTGCGGGAGGTGTCACCTTAAATATAATACCTGTAAAGGGAGTATTAAGCGTTGGAATTGAAGCCGGTGACTTCAGAACCAGATCATTTGATGACAATTCTACAGGTACCAGCTGGGGGGAAGGTGTCGCAGCTATACTGTTGAAGCCCTTGGAAAAGGCTATTGCAGACAATGATAATATCTATGCAGTCATAAAAGGCAGTGCCATAAATCAGGATGGAAGCTCGGCAGGACTGACAGCACCAAATATGCTGTCACAGGCTGATGTTATAGTGAATGCTTGGAAGGAAGCGGGCATTAATCCCGAGACCATTTCATATATTGAAGCGCATGGTTCAGGAACAAAACTTGGAGACACTATAGAAATCGAAGCAATTAAGAGGGCGTTTTCAAGATATACTTCTAAAAGGCAGTTTTGTGCATTGGGATCTGTAAAGACCAATATTGGTCATCTTGGAGGAACTTCCGGTATTGCAGGATTGATAAAGGCAGTGCTTGCCTTGAAAAATGGCGAACTGCCTCCCATGATAAATCTGGTCTTTCCAAACAGGGAAATAGATTTTGTTGATTCACCTGTATATCTTAGTAACAGGCTGGAGGATTGGACAACAGAAGGAGTTGCAAGGCGGTGCGGGGTAAGCTCCTTTGGATTAAGCGGAACCAATTGTCATGTGGTATTGGAGGAGGCAGTCAGGAAGGATACTGAAACGTCTGCAAATACTGGCCCTTTTATTTTTACACTAAGCGCAAAAAGTGAAAATTCACTTAAACAGCTTGTAAAGAAATACAAGGATTATGTTAGTAGAGAATCAATACCAAATCTGGGTGATGTATGCTTTACGGCAAGTACCGGAAGAGCGCATTATAACTATAGAATCGCATTTCTGGCAGAGGATAGTGCAGATTTTATTAAAAAGATAAGTGGTCTTGACATAAATGATTTCAGAATAAATTGCGTAGATGGCGAAGCTGTATGCTGTCACTATGCAAATTTTAAAGATGAGGGTAACAGAGTTCTATATATACTGGATGGAGAAAGCGGGGAGTCGTTAAAAACACAGATTTTTGAAAAGGCCGAATGTATTCTCAACGGTTATATGGAAAATAAGAGCAGAGAGCAGCTGGAGGAGCTGTGCAAACTGTATGTGACAGGTGCAAGTATTGATTGGAGCAGGCTGTACAGTTCGGGCAAATATTTCAGACAATCGCTTCCGGTATATCAGTTTGAACGTGAAAGGTGCTGGGTTGAAAGTAATAAAACCATACGTAATACATCCTCAGGAGACGTAGGCTTTAATCACTTGTATTTCGGAACCGAATGGGTGCCCTCAGACACCGTTCCCGGTAATTGGTGTTCACAGGACGGATATATTCTGATATTGAAAAATCAGTATGAATTTACAGATGATTTTACAGAAAAGCTCAAAGAAAAATATAAATATGTGATTGAAATAGTATCAGGGAAAAACTATGAGAGATTAAGCCATACATCCTATATAATAAATGGCAGCAGAGCGGATTATGATAAACTGTTCCACGACTTAAAAGGCAAACATATCTCTAAAATAATTCATATGTTGTCTTTGAAAAGCACCAGTTCGGCAGATAGTATTTATGAATTGGAAGAAGCAGTTGAGAATGGTGTAATGAGTTTGTTCCACTTATGCCGGTCTTTGATTGATAACGATATAAAGAATGAAATTGATTTAGTGCTTATTTCAGATTATATAACAAGAGTAACAGGTGAGGAAGATTGTATTAAGCCTGAAAACGCTTCTCTGTTCGGACTTGGCAAGGTAATGGGGCAGGAATACGGGCATTTGAAGTGCAGAGCCATAGATATTGATGAAAGGACAAATATTGAAACCGTACTGAATGAAATAAGTTGTAAGTACCAAAGCTATCAGGTTGCTTATAGAAATGGCGAAAGATATATTGAGAAATTCAAAAAAATCAAGTTGTCCGAATATGACAAGGAAGATATCAAGCTTGTTGAAAACGGAGCATATGTTATAACTGGCGGAACAGGAGGAATTGGACTTGAAATAGCAAAATACCTTTCCGCACTCAAAAAGATAAATATAGTTCTCATAGGTGTTTCAAAACTGCCGGAACGTCATTTATGGCAGGATATAATAGAGAGAGGACAGGATAAAAAGCTGTGTAGCAAGCTTGAAGGAATCTTTGAGATAGAAAAACTCGGTGCAACGGTGGATTACTATAGTGCCGATGTTTCTGATGAATTTGAAATGAAAACTGTAATCAGCCGTATACGAGCAGAGTATGGCAGAATAAACGGTGTTATACATAGTGCAGGTATAGCAGGTGACGGGTTTATTATAAGAAAGGATGAAAAGGTTTTCAGAAAGGTGCTTGCACCAAAGATAAAGGGTACATGGCTACTGGACAGGCTGACAATTGAGGATAAGCCGGATTTTTTCATAATGTTTTCATCAGCGGTTTCTATTTTCGGTGCTCCGGGTGAAGGTGACTATACCGCTGCCAACAGCTATCTCGATTCGTACACATGGTACAGGGGTGACAGAGGAAAGACACTTACAATCAACTGGACAGGCTGGAAGGATGTAGGCATGATTATAAATATGGAGATAGATACGGAAGGTTCAAAGGTTCTTCCTACAAGGCTGGCGGTTAATGCATTCGGATTGGTCATAAACAGAAAAATGTCCCGTGTAATGATTGGTGAAATTGACTATGACAATGAGATTCACAGTAAATTTGGTGCAAATGCAATAATGCTGTCAGATGAAATCCTTCAGGACAATAAAGCAAAGAAAGCTCAATCCGATTTTGACACTGTGGTATCGCAAAACGAAATAATATTGTCAGGCAGGGAAAATGAAATCTACTCTGAAACGGAAAAACGAGTTGCCAATATATGGGGCGGTATATTAGGGTATGACAGAATATGCACAAGTGATAATTTCTTTGAGCTTGGCGGAGATTCTATAATAGCAATGAAAGCCGTAAATAGCATAAATAAGCTGATGGGCCTGAAAATAGTTGTGTCAGATTTATTGAGAAACCCCGGTTTTACAGACTTTGTAAGGCTTTTGGAAGAAAGTAGCGAGGCAGAGACAGATGCCTTAAATAAAGTTGTATCTATCAGACCTGCAGAAGAAAAAGAGTATTACCCGGTATCTTCTGCTCAAAAGAGGTTGTTTATACTTGATAAACTGGATAATTCAGGACTGAGCTACAATATTCCGGCGATAATGTCGGTAAAAGGTGATATTTGTCCCGCAAAGCTCAAGGAGGTATTTTCTGAGATTGTCAACCGACATGAAATACTAAGGACATCCTTTGAAAGTATAAAAGGTACGGCGGTTCAAAGAGTACACCAGGACATTGGTTTTACAATTGATTATGAGGAAGCAACTGATGACCAAGTGGAAGCTCTTATAAAAGATTTTATTCGTCCATTTAATCTAAAAGAAGCTCCACTGCTAAGAATAAAGCTTGTAAAGCTGGCTCAGGAAAATCATATATTAATGTTTGATATACATCACATTATTTCAGACGGAATATCCATGGGCGTTATTGTAAAGGAATTCGTTGACCTGTACAAGGGTAAAAAACTGGACAAAATAACTCTGAATTACAAGGACTTTGCACAATGGCAGAACGACATGCTTGACTCAGAGTATATAAAAAAGCAGAGGGAATACTGGCTTGGTGCCTTTGTAGGAGAAATACCGGTACTTGGTATGCCGACTGACTATTCAAGGCCACACAGGAAAACCTTTGACGGCAACAGAATAGGGTTTAACTTAGATTTTGAACTTGTAAGCGGACTAAGAGAACTTTCTGCCGGAACCAATACTACACTATTTATGATACTTCTTGCAGCTTACAATATCCTGCTTTTAAAATATACCGGTCAGGAGGATATCGTTGTGGGTTCTCCGGTAGCGGGACGCGAACAGCCTGAAGTGGAGTCCATGATAGGTATGTTTGTAAATACCGTTGCACTAAGGAATTATCCAAAATATGAAATGAAATTTACGGATTTTCTTGAAAGCGTAAGAATAAATGTTTTGGATGCATTTAAAAATCAGGATTACCAATTTGATGACCTTGTAAATGACCTTGGAATAAAAAGGGATGCAAGCAGGAATCCTCTGTTTGATACTATGTTTATAGTACAAAATATGGGGTTGCCCGACATAGCTATAGACAATTTGGAATTTAACCATTACCACTTCAGGTACAATATGTCTAAATTTGATTTTTCGCTGGAGATAGGTGACGGAGACGAAACCATACCGTGTTACCTTGAATACAGTACAAAGCTTTTCAAACAGGATACTGCTCAAAGAATGATAACCCACTATATGAACATACTCAGGCAGATTATAAAGGATGCGAGCAAGACTATAGCAGACATAGGAATATTAACTGACAGTGAAAAGCGTAGGATACTTTATGAATTTAATTCCACCGAAACCGAGCTTCCTGCTGATAAAACCCTTGTGGAGCTTTTTAATGAACAGGTAAGACGTACTCCGGACAATATAGCGGTAGTTCATGAACAGACTGAGCTTTCCTATTGTGAATTAAATGCAAAAGCAAACAGAATAGCGGGCTTTTTGCAGAGCAGAGGAATAAAACCCGGCAGTGTAGTGGGTATTATGGTTGAGCGTTCCATAGACATGATTGCCGGAGCCATAGGTATACTAAAGGCCGGGGCGGCATATCTGCCTATAGACCCTGAGTACCCAAGTCACAGAATACAGTATATGCTAAATGACAGCAACACAGACTTATTACTCACTTCATATGAATTAGCCGAAAGAGTTGACAAAGGATACAATACTATCTGTATGGAAAATGAGGAAATTGAAGGCCTTGAATCTGATGAGCCCGATATAAAGCAGTCGCCTGACAATCTGGCTTATATAATATATACTTCGGGTTCCACAGGAAATGCAAAAGGCGTAATGATTGAGCATAAGTCAATTGTCAACACACTTGAATGGAGACGAAAATATTACGGTTTCAATCATAATGATGCAGTACTTCAAATACCGTCATTTTCATTTGACAGCTCTGTTGAAGATATTTTTACAGCGCTTATCTCAGGAGCCAGACTTGTATTAATAAACCAAGAGGACAGATTTGACCTTCCTCGGCTGAGAGAAATATTCATAAAGCATAAAATTACAAATTTACTGGTTGTACCAAGTTTTTACAGGGTCTTACTGGATGAGGTTTCAGACAGTATGAAGAATGTAAGAATTATCACTATTGCAGGTGAAAGCTTCACCGGCAGCTTAGTCAATAAACATTTTGAAAAACTGGAAAATGTAAGGCTGGTAAATGAATATGGTCCAACAGAAAACAGTGTCTGTACATCATTTTATGAATTTGACAAGGACAGGACGGAGGTGTTGATTGGTAAACCAATCAACAATACCAAGTGTTATATTCTGGACAGGAATAATAGATTGCAGCCTATAGGTGTACCCGGTGAATTGTGCGTATCGGGACACGGTTTGGCAAGGGGTTATTTTAACGCAGACAAGCTGACAGCTGAAAAGTTTATTGATAATCCCTTTATACCCGGTGAAACCATGTACAGGACTGGGGATATGGCAAGGTGGCTGCCCGATGGAAATATTGAGTTTATTGGAAGAATAGATCAACAGGTTAAAATAAGAGGCTACAGAATTGAAATCGGAGAAATCGAGCATCATTTGCAAAAGCATACCAATGTCATTGAGGCTGTAGTGACAGTTAATGATGTTGATGGACAGAAGGCCTTGTGTGCTTATACAGTATTGAATGCAAATATTGAGAATAAGGAACTGGAAGAGTATCTCTCGATAAGGTTACCTGATTATATGGTACCTCAGTACTTTATCAGAATGGATTCACTCCCTAAAACACCTAACGGCAAGATTGACAGGAAAATGTTGCCGGAGCCTGATATGAAAATTGAACTAAGTGATTTGTGTGAGGCACCGAAAAACGACATTGAAGAAGATTTTGTAAAAGTGTGGGAGGAGGTTCTCGGTAAAGAGATAGCAGGTATAAATCAGAACTTTTTTGATATAGGAGGAAATTCTATCCGCCTTATGGAGATGTATTCTCGGATTGAAGAACTTTATCCGGGCAAATTAACCGTCTCCGATATTTTTGCTTTTCCTACAATCGCAAAGCTGGCTAAATTAATATCATCAGAAAAGGATGCACCTGAATTTGCAAATGCGGTTGAAGCCTCCGGGGTTATTCTGCCGGAAGAATACTTTATCAAAGAAAATGAGGATATTGAAGAAAAGATATTTAAATATGTACTTAAAAGTGAAACATACAGCGCATTAACAGCTATTTCAGCAAAAAATCATTTAAAACCAACTGACGTAGTAATGGGAGCATTTATATACCTTCTTTGCGAAATAACAGGGGTAAATCAATTAACACTTCATGCAAAAGGTGAATGGGGAAATGCTATTTGCCTGATAACCACGGACTTATCACAAGCGGATAGTCTTGTGAAATTTGTTGAATTAATCGGACAACAGCGTATTTATCCGCAGAAAGAAAATATTTGTTCCGTAGAGAGGATAAATATAACCGGGAAACAACATAATTCCGTACTGCCGTTATTCTGCATAAACAGCGACCTTCCCAATGAAATGAAAGATCCCTATGACATTCACGTTAAAATGACAGAGGAAGCTGACAGTATAAAGCTGATTTATACATACGATTATGCAAGACTCAGTATGGCTAGTATGGAAAAATTGTTTTCAGCACACACGGTAGTCCTGGAAAAAATACTTGAGGAGCTGAATGTAAACAAATATTAATTTGGGGGCATTGACTTGGTTAATAAACTGCTTAATCTCAATAAGAACGAATTGTTTTCTCTGGCAGAAAATAGAATTCTGAAGGAAAACGTATCAAAGAAAGATATAGCAATCATAGGAATGTCGGGTAGGTTTGGTGCTGCAGAAAATCTGAGCCAGTATTGGGAATACATAAAGGACGGAAAAGATTTGATAACAGACCTTTCCAAAAACAGGCAAAATGATTGTATGCATTATGCAAATAAGTTCAGTAATAAAAAAGGTAATACCCAGTATTTGAAGGGTGCATTTTTAAATGAGCTGGATAAATTTGATAACGACTTTTTTAATATTTCACCAAGAGAAGCCAGCCTGATGGATCCAAATCAAAGATTATTTCTGGAAAATGCCTGGGAAGCGATTGAGGATGCAGGATACTGCAGTAAGAGAATTATGGGTAGTAAAACAGGCGTATATATAGGGTACAGCGGATCAAAGCCCACATACGAAACACTTCTGTGGGAAAGCGAAGCTTCCCTTGCACCGGAATCCCTGGCAGGCAATGTGAATTCCATGCTGGCCAGCAGGATTGCATACATACTTGATTTAAAGGGCCCGTGTATGCTGGTGGATACAGCCTGCTCATCATCACTTATGGCTGTACATCTGGCATGTCAGGCTATACGGAACGGAGAATGCCATATGGCATTAGCAGGAGGAATAAAAACCTTGCTCCTGCCTATGAAAACAGATGACAGTGAGAATGTCGGAATTGCTTCGTCAGACGGCAAGGCCAGAACATTTGATGATAGCTCTGACGGCACAGGAATAGGAGAAGGGGCAGCTGCTGTACTGCTAAAACCGCTGGAACAGGCATTAAATGACAAAGACCATATTTATGCGGTAATTAAAGGAAGTGCAGCTAACAATGACGGAAGTTCTATAGGAATTACTGCTCCTAACTCTCTTGCCCAAAGAGATGCAATAGTCAAAGCCTGGGAGGATTCGGGCATCAATCCTGAAACATTGTCATATATCGAGGCTCACGGGACAGGAACAAAACTTGGTGATCCGATAGAGATAGACGGTATAAAAAGGGCGTTTAAAAAATATACAGATAAAAAGCAGTTTTGTGCCATAGGTTCAGTAAAGTCAAACATAGGACATCTGGACAATATGGCAGGTATTGCCGGACTGATAAAGGCAGTACTCTGTATTCAGCATGGTCAGATACCGCCGAGTCTGCATTTCAAAAGGCCTAACAGGAAAATAGTGTTTGAAGATTCGCCTGTTTATGTAAATGACCGTCTTCATGAATGGGAGACAGTGGGATACCCAAGGAGATGCGGGATAAGCTCTTTTGGTATTAGTGGTACAAATTGTCACATGATTTTAGAAGAATCACCTGACAGCAAGGGGAAATCAGAAAAACCGCAAAGTAAACTACAGGTATTAACACTATCGGCTAAAAATGAAAATTCCTTGCATAGTTTACTCAAAAACTTTGATGAATACCTGAAAAAGAATAAAGAAGTGTTAATTGAAGATATTTGCTTTACCCAGAACACGGGCAGAATGCATTATCCGCTGCGAATGGCTCTGATACTGGAAAACAGGCGTGATATGGAGGAGAAAATATCCAGTCTTGCAGACACGCAGCCTAAAGATATACAGGAACAAGGCGTATTCTATGGTTATCATAGAATAGTAAGACATAGTGAAGGAATAAAAAGCGAAGGATATATTTCGGAAACAGATAAGAAGGAATTAAGCAAAACAGCAGCTGAAAGGCTGCAAGAATTTGTAACCGGCGTTAATTATAACAGGGGTATTCTTGAGGAATTATGTATTTTATACACAAAAGGTGCGGATATTGATTGGGATTGCCTTTATAAATCTGAAAATAAGGTAAGTATACCTACTTATCCCTTCAATAGAAAACGCTTCTGGATTGATACAAAGAGACAAATTAAAGAGGCTGTACAGGAAAGTCACGGGGATAGGTACAAGCTTCCGGGACACCGTATTTCTGATACCATAAATCAGGAAGTTTATACTGCCGAGATAAGCGTGGGAAATCAATGGCTGTTAAGAGAGCACAAGGTAGGGGGTAACTACATGCTTGTAGGGACAGCTTATCTTGAACTGGCAATGCAAACCTCAAAAAATTACTACCCCGGTAAGGCAGTGGAGATAAGAGAGCTTACTCTCCTGACTCCTTTAATAGTTGGCGAAGAGGATAAGGTTGAACTTCATACGGTTATTATGAAAGAAGACGGTTTCTTGAAATTTATAATAGCCAGTAAATCCAAGTCAGCTGAAAACGGTTGGATTGAACATGCACAGGGCAGAATTTACGGTACCGAAAAATTGTCAGATAAGTATGATATAACAGAAGTCTTGCAGAGATGCACCAATGAACGGGATATAGAAAACAAACAAAAAGATGCGGTTGTAGAAGTGGGCAAAAGGTGGCAGTGCCTGACAAAAGCCTTTAGTGGTACAAATGAAGCACTGGGGTATCTTGAGCTTGGGGAGGAATACAAAGGTGACTTTGATGAATTCCAGTTACATCCCCCAATGCTTGACACTGCCTTGAATTTTGCAGGAGGCCAGGCAGAGAAGGATGGCTTTTATTTTCCCTTCCATTTTAATTCAGTTAAAATATACAACCCTATATCTTCAAAGATTATAAGCCATGTAAGAATAATTAATAAATATGACAGGACAATTGAATACAATATTACTCTGGTTGATGAAAACAGAAGGGTTTTAATGGAGGTTGACAGGTATGTAACAAAAAAAGATGCCGGACAGCTTTTAAACAAAACCGATTTACTTCATTCTATTGAGTGGGTTGAATATTCGGATACTGCACAGGATAAAGCATTTGATTTGGTAGACGGTAATAAAAGTACTTTGTTTTTCAGTGATAAGAGCAGAAGCTACAATGAAATTATAAACAGGCTTGAAGCAAAGGGAATCAAAGTAATAGAGGTTAATACCGGAGAAGAATACGGTGTACTGGGAAAAGACAAATATTCTGTAGGGTACTCACAAGAAGACTTTTATCAATTATTTTCGCAGGAAAGTATCAAGGATATAAACTATATTGTGTATTCACCGGATTCAGGCTTGCCTGATACCTCCGATATAAAGATACTTGAGAACAAGCTTGAAAATAGTGTTTACAATTTATTCAGGCTCACCAAAGCATGTATGCAAAAAAATACAGGGAAGGATATAAAAATAGTAATACTTTCCACATACGTCAATAGTGTAACCGGAAATGAGGAATGCTTAAATCCTGAGAATGCAGCCTTGTTCGGCATGGCTTTTGTATTAAAAAAGGAATACCCAAATCTGAAAATCAAGTGTATAGACATGGACGAAGGCTGCGAGGCAGAGTCCATTATTGCAGAGTTCCAAACCGTACATAAGACACGCATGATTGCATTCCGAAACGGACGAAGGTACATTGAACAGCTCAAGAGGGTGAAACGGGAGCAGAATCCAAGCAATAGCGTAAAAATCAGGGAAAATGGAGTGTATATTATAACAGGCGGTCTGGGAGGCATCGGGCTGGAAATAGCAAAACATATGGCTTCGGGTACAAACCTGAACGTTATTATGATAAACCGTTCAGAAATGCCTGAAAGAAGCCAGTGGGACACGATTCTGGAAACAGAGAAGGATTTAAAACTTTGCAACAAAATCAAATCAATTATGGATATAGAAAGCCTTGGCAGTAAGGTAACATACTATAATGGTGATGTATCTGATATGCAGTCTATGAAGGTAATAATTGAGGATGTAATAAAAAACTACGGAAAAATTAACGGAATAATCCATAGCGCAGGGGTTGCCGGAAATGGACTTGCAATAACGAAGGATGAAAAGAGGATAAAAGAAGTAATGGCTGCCAAGGTCAAAGGGATATGGATAATTGACAGTCTTACAAGCAATTTAAATATGGACTTCCTTTTACTGTTTTCCTCTGCGGAGACACTTACAACCAGTGCAGGACAAAGTGATTACGCTGCCGCTAATTATTATATGGATACGTATTGTTATTACAGGAATAAAAGAAACCAGCCTACATTTTGTATAAATTGGGCGGCATGGAAAGAAACCGGTATGGCTAAAGAGCATAATGCAGACAAAGATGGCGTTTTTATAGCGTTAAGCACAGCCAACGGGGTAAGGGCGTTTGATGAAGTACTCAAATCTGGACAGCCGAGGGTAATAGCAGGGCAGTTGAATTATAACCTGCTGGCAGGATTGAAGGAGTCCCTTCCTGTAACACTTGAGGCTGAATTAAGTGCTGTTCTTGACAGGAGTAAGAAAACCCGGAAGTCTGATACTATAGTTGGAATCACCAAGCAAGACACTGTGGACATAAAGCTCACCGGAAAAACCACCGAGCAAATTACCAAGACGGAGCAAGCAATTGGAGAAATATGGGCATCAATATTCCAATCCGACGAAATAAATGTATATGATAGCTTTTATGACCAAGGCGGAGATTCCATTTTTGCCATGAAAATAACAAATGTTATAAGTAATACATGGGGAATAAATATCAGTATAACAGACGTAATGAACAATCAAAGCATTTATGAATTGGGAAGATATATAGATTCTGAATTCGCAGGAACAAAGCAGGCATCCTTAAAAAGCCAGCCTATAGGAAAGGCGGACAAGAGTGACTATTATCCTGTGTCATCCAGTCAGAAAAGGTTGTATATATTGGAGCAATACGGAAACATCGGTACAACCTATAACATACCTGTGGCACTTATGGTTGAAGGAAGTCTTGATACCCAACGTGTTGAGAATTCTATTGGCAGAATAATTCAAAGACATGAGTCTTTAAGGACAACCTTCAAAGAAGTTAACGGGAATATATCTCAAGTGGTACATGAAGATTACAATCCCGACTTTAAATATTTTGAGGCTGATGAAAAGGAAATTGAAACTATTATCAGGGACTTTGTCAAACCCTTCAACCTTAATAAAGGGCCATTAGTAAAGATTCTTTTGGTAAAATTCCCATCCGACAGATACCTATTGCTGATGGATTTTCACCATATTGTAACAGATTGGGCATCCAGTGACATTATTATTAAGGAATTCATTGACATATATAAAGATAATGAATTACCTGAGCCCGGAATCCAGTACAAGGATTATTCGGTATGGCAGAATCAGTTGTTCTCAACTAAGGAATTCTTAGAGCAGGAAAATTACTGGCTAAATATTTTTTCAGGGGATATACCTGTATTACAGTTACCCGTGGACAAAAAGGAACATGATGAAAACATCCCTGACTATACAGGAAAAAGTATCAGTTTTAAGTTGGGTGCCGATTTGACGGAGAGACTTAACAAATTCAGTCAAAAGCAAGGAGTAACACTTTTTATGCTACTGCTTGCATCCTATAACATACTGCTTTCCAAATATACAGGGCAGGAGGATATTGTTATAGGGTCACCTATATCAGGAAGAATTCACACCGATGTTGAAAACACCGTAGGCATGTTTGTAAATATGCTTCCAATGAGAAACTTCCCCTCCGGTAACAAAACCTTTGCAGGATTTCTGGAAGAGGTAAGGGATAACTGCCTTGGAGCCTTCGAAAATCAGGACTATCCCTTTGAAATGATGATAAGCAGGCTGGAGGCTCAAAAAAACACCAAAATAAATTCTCTTTTCAGCATAACTTTTGCACTCATGACTCGGAGAGAAGAGGGGATTGATGTAGATGATTTCAAGATGATGCCTGTTGATATTCCCGTAACCACAAGTAAGTTTGATTTAACAATTGATGCTGTGAAGGTTGATGGGGATATTGCAATCGACTTCAGATACAGAACTGCACTTTTCAGAACAGACAGTATGGACAACTTTATTAAATACTATAAAGAATTACTTGAAATAGTTATTGAAAAACCTGAAATAAAAATAGAAGACATTGATTTTTTAGAGGGTCTGGAAGATGGAACCTCTTTAACCCAAAAAGCAAGTATTATGGATGAAATTGATTTTGAGTTCTAGAAATTTACAAATTTTATCAGGAGGATTTTTTATGAGAGAGTGCAAAAACTGTGTTCTGCCTGAAACATATTCAGGAATTGAGTTCGATGAAAAGGGAGTTTGTAATTACTGTAATGATTTCATGGAAAAGAAAAATAGCAGCCAGGAGAAATTGTACTTCAAAAATGAGGATGAACTTACTGAGAGCCTGAAAAAGTACAAAGGACTTAGGGGTAAGTACGATGTTCTTGTACCATTAAGCGGAGGAGTTGACAGTAGCGTCGCTTTGATTAATATAGTTGAAAAGTTCAAACTAAGACCTCTTGTATTTCACAATGACCACGGATATGAGGACGAAACGGCAACGGATAATGTCAGAAAGCTTTGCCGAGAATTAAACGTAGACATGATTTTGTGGCAGCATGACTTTACCTTTATGAAAAAGTTATGGAAATACTTTAATGAGTGTAATATCCATGGGCTGAATGCCTGCTATGTATGCGGAAATATACTGTATCTGAACGCTCTTGAACTGGCTGCTAATTTTAACATACCTCTAATAATCAACGGTTATTCAAAAGGACAAGCTGCACTGATAGGAGACCAGGAAAAAGGAAGCAAGCAGTTGGAAAAAATGATAGAAGTAATAAGAAACACCGGGGATATGGAGTTTTTTGAAGAGTTTGCCAGAAAATATGAACTTCTGGCAAAACAAAAAATATTTAAGGAACCAAATGACCTGACAGAGGGTATAAATGCCGAAAAAATTCTTATAATCCCATTCTATATCTTTAAATTTTATAAGACGGATAAGGAAGTCCTGAAAAAAATATGCATGGACAGATTTAACTGGAACCCCTTAAAGACAACTTACCCTGCAAGAACTACAAACTGTGAAATGATCTGGCTTAATACATATATGGATATAAGGAAAATGAACTATAGCGCATACACTGATGAGTATTCAACTTTGATTAGAGAGGGTGAAATTTCAAGGGAACAAGCTGCAAAAGACCTTGAATTTAACCCGCCGGAGGGTTTGCTGGACCGTCTTGCAAGAGATATAGGGATAGACCTGAACAATATTGAAAGTAAATCCGGTATAAACGAGGATGAAGAAAAAATTACCAACGATTTTGATATAGACTTTAATTTTTGACTGTAAAACCAGTAAAGTCTGATTGGAGGACCATTTATGAAAACCTATGACAATATATTGCTATCGTCAAAAAAGTATAGGGAACAAAGGGATTTTTGGTGTAAACAACTATCAGATATTGAGCTTACCAGAATGATTGAACCGGATTTTAACACAAGTACTGAAAGAGAATTGAATAAAAAGCTTTATTTTACTGTTCAGTCTGATATTACCGATAGAATAATCAAAATAGGCAAAGGCTCTGAAATGTCTATCTTTATAATTCTTCTCACTGCTTTTGAGGTTTTCCTGTATAAGTACTCAGGGAAGAATAGTCTGCACGTTTTGAGCCCTGTTTATAAGGGTAGCAGTAAGGACTTGTTTTTTAATGATGAGATAATCATACATAATCTGGTCAATGGGAATCAATCATATAAGGAATTACTTAAAAAGACTAAAGAAGACGTTGTTGTGGCCTATGAAAACCAGGAGTATCCACTGGAAAAAATACTAAGCGAACTGGGCATAGAGGAAAATGTCTATGATATACTTTTTCTATCCCGAAATCTCCACAATAAAACAGTCCAAGATAAAAAGCATAATCTTATAATATCTTATAAACATAGTGAAACTGGAATAGATTTCACGCTGGAATATTCTGATACCATTTATACTGAAAGCACAGTAAAAAGAATATATAACTATTATATGACAACCTTGGAGGAATGCCTCAAAAATCCTGATCAAAACATTGGATTATTCAGCATTCTGAATAAAGAAGAAAGAGATACCCTACTCAATGCCTTTAATAATACGGACTACAAATTTGAAAATAAAAGAACAATAATTGATATGTTTGAAGAACAGGCAGCTATTAGGCCTGAGGATACTGCGGTTGTGTGCAGTGAAAAGAGTTTGACATATAAGCAGCTAAACGTTCAAGCAAACAAAGTAGCCGAAATGCTTATTGAAAAAGGAATAAAAAAAGGTGATATAGTCGGTCTGATTTCCGGCAGATCAGTAGATACCATTGTCGGAATACTGGGGATATTAAAAGCCGGAGGCGCATACCTGCCAATTGACCCAAGCTACCCTGTCAAAAGAATTGAATACATTCTGGCGGATAGTGGTGCAAAGGCTGTGCTGGTTCAGAATACATATTCTCATGAACTTGAGTATAACGGAATTATCATAGATTTAAATTCTGAAGCATTTAATAATTCATCCTGTGATAATCCTCTGATTTCAAGAGGTGCGGACGACCTGGTATATGTAATATACACATCAGGTTCCACAGGAGAGCCTAAAGGCGTAATGATAACTTCGGAGAACGTTGTAAACCTTGTGAACGGCCTGGAGCTGAATATATACAGAAAATATAGTGGTAGATTGAGGGTTGCCATTGTAGCTCCTTTTGTATTTGATGCTTCTGTACAACAAATATTTATATCTCTTTTGTTCGGGCATAGTTTGTATATAGTACCTGATGATGTGAGAGCTGACGGCAAAAAGCTTGAAGGGTTTTATATTGAGAACAAAATTGATATATCTGATGGCACACCAAACCATTTGGCAGGGCTTGCCCTGAATGCGTCCTCAGATATAAAAAATATGAAGGTCAAACACTTTATAATCGGAGGAGAAGCGCTACACTATACAACTGTAGAGAAATTCTACAGCAGATTTGACGGTAATACTCCTGAAATAACCAACGTATACGGGCCGACCGAGTGTTGTGTTGATTCCACCTTTTACACCTTGAATCCCAGCAATTTAGCGGGTTCAAAAATCATACCTATCGGAAAGCCAATGCCAAACGTTCAAATTTATATTTTAGGTGAGAACCAAGAACTGATTCCCCGGGGCTGTATAGGAGAGGTTTATATATCCGGTACAGGTGTTGGAGTAGGATATTTGAACAGGGAACAGATGACTTCGGAACGTTTTATACCTAATCCTTTTAATACTGATAAAAAAATGTATAAAACCGGAGATCTGGGAAGATGGCTGTCGGATGGGAACATTGAATTTATCGGAAGAAAAGACGGTCAGGTAAAAATAAGAGGATACCGAATAGAACTGGGTGAAATTGAGGCTCAGCTGCAGAAACATGAAAATATAAGGGAAGCTGTAGTAATAGACAGGAAAGAAGATTCTGAAAATAAGGTTTTATGTGCTTATTTCACAGCAAATGAGAAGTTAGGTGTAACACAATTAAGAGAGCATCTATCGGACAAAATTCCTGAGTACATGATACCCACATATTTTGTACAAATTGAAAAAATACCCCTTACTATAAATGGGAAATTAGATAAAAACGCGTTACCAAATCCAAAGAGTACCTTAAAGAAGAGGACAGAATATATAGAACCAAGAAACAACACAGAACAGTCACTGGTTCCAATCTGGCAGGATGTATTTCAAATAGAAAAAGTAGGCATAAAAGATGACTTTTATGAACTGGGAGGACATTCGCTAAAGGCAATAACTCTGTCATCCAGGATTTTTAGAGATTTGAACGTAGAAGTTCCCATAAGTGTTTTACTATCTGTTCCAAATATAGAGGGTATTGCTAAATATATAGACAGTAATAGCAAGGCTTTATATAAAAATTTGAAACCAGTAGAGGAAAGAGATTATTATTGCCTGTCTTCGGCTCAGAAGAGGTTTTTCATATTAAATCATTTTGATAAAGTAAACACCAGCTATAATATGCCTGCAGCGTTTATTATAGAAGGTAACCTTGACGTTTCACACATGGAAAAAATATTTTCAGAACTAATAAATCGCCATGATGCATTCAGGACAGTCTTTGAATTTAATGGACAAGTTCCTGTCCAACGGATTATGGCTGGTGCTGAGTTTAAAATAGAACATATACAGCCGGACGATAACTTGTCAAAGGCCATAGGCAGCTTTATACGACCCTTTGACCTGGCAAAAGCACCGTTATTCAGGGTAGGTTTAATTAGGTTGTCGGATAGTAAGCACGTTATGGTAGTTGATATGCACCATATAATTGCTGACGGGTTATCTATCAATATTATTATAACGGAATTCTCACAACTATATGAAGGAAAAGAACTGCCTGAACTGAAATTTCAATATAAGGACTTTTCTGAGTGGCAGAACAGAATGTTTGAGTCAGGAGAGGTACTAAAGCAAGAGAAGTACTGGATAGATAAATTTGTAGATGAAATTCCTGTGTTAAACTTACAGACAGATTTTCCAAGGCCTTCTGTTCAGAGTTATGAGGGAGATAAAGTAGAATTTGATATTGATAATAATATCAAGAGAAGATTGGAGCTTATGGCAGAAGGTACAAAAGCAACCCTCTTTATGGTATTACTCACTGCATACAATGTACTGCTCTCAAAGTATTCAGGGCAAGAAGATATTATTGTAGGAATGCCTGTCTCTGGTAGAACACATTCTGACTTGGAGAAAATAGTAGGAGTGTTTGTAAATACACTTGCTATTAGAACTAATACAGACAGTCAAAGTACGTTCAGAGAGTTACTGGAAAAGGTTAAGGAAAGTTGTCTGGAGGCATATGATAATCAGGATTATCAGTTTGAAGAACTTGTTGATAATTTGAATTTACACAGAGATACAAGCAGAAATCCTGTATTTGATACAATGTTTTCCTTCAACAATGATATTGAGGAAATAGAGTTAGAAAACCTGAAACTATATCCCTATGATATCAGCAATGGACAGACTAAATTTGATCTTTCATTAAATGCTTTTGACGATGGGCTAGTAATACACTTCTCTCTTGAATACTGTACAAAACTGTTTAAGAGAGAAACCGCGGAAAAAATTACTCGACATTTTACTAAAATACTGGAGCAAGTCGTTTTGAATCCTGAAATAAGGCTATCAGATATAGATATGCTGACAATGGAAGAAAAAAGACATCTCTTATTCGACCTTAATAATACTGAACATGAGTACCCGTTTTATAGTGGAATACATCAGCTTTTTGAAGGACAGGCTCAGAAAACTCCTCAGAATATTGCATTGATATTTGAAGGAAAACAATTAACGTATAGTGAATTAAACGAAAAGTCAAACAGGATTGCGTGGTATCTGATAGAAAAAGGTGTCAAAGAAGATTCTGTAGTTGGAATTATGGTTGAACGCTCAATGGAGCTCATCATAGGCATCATGGGAATACTGAAGGCAGGAGGAGCCTATCTGCCCATTGACCCTGATTACCCAAAAGACAGAATAGATTTTCTTATTAATAACTCAAATACCGCCATACTGCTCACCGGTGAGAAAATTCAGCAGCTGCACCTTGAAAATGCCTATGCAATAGCTGTGAGTGAAGTGCTGGATAATAACAACCTGCCGATTACAAATTTGGACATAGAGTATAACCCTGAAAGACTGCTGTATGTAATATATACTTCGGGTTCAACCGGGAACCCAAAGGGAGTAATGGTAAAAAGTCATTCGTTTATGAATTTACTAAATTGGAGTATCAGAGAATTCGGTATCTGTGAAAAAGACTGCAATTTGCTTATTGCTCCTGTGAGCTTTGATTTGGCACAGTTGAATATCTTCAGCACGCTGATTACCGGTGGTCGTCTTTGTATTTTCTCGCCCGGCTTGTATAATTACGAGAATATGTCAGATTTAATAAGAAAAGAGCAGGTAACAATTATAAATTGTGCTTCCAGTGCATTCTATCCGCTGATTGACTTTAATGAAGATTCAGGATTTATAAGACTTCAATCCTTATCGAGAATTTTTCTGGGAGGGGACCCGATAAACCTGGGAAAACTGTTACCTTGGATAAAAACTGAGGAATGCAGAGCTGAGATTGTTAATGCTTATGGCCCAACTGAATGTACGGATATTGCCACTTATTACGTAATTGATAATAATACAGTGGAACCGGAAATGGTTGTCCCCATAGGAAAACCCATAGATAATTTTAAGATTTACATTTTAGATAAAAATCAAAAACTTGTTCCACAAGGAATGGTAGGAGAGTTGTGCATTGGGGGAGCAGGAGTTGCAAGGGGATATTATAATGATCCGGAGCTGACCAAAGACAAATTTATTGAGTGTTCAGATATACCCGGCACAAGAGTATACCGTACAGGCGATCTGGCAAAATGGAATAAAGAGGGCAATGTTGAATTTATAGGAAGAATAGACACTCAGGTTAAAATAAGAGGATACAGAATCGAAATGGGTGAAATTGAGGCAGCAGTTCTGTGCCATCCTGCAATCAGAGAGGCAGTTGTTATTGCCAAGGAGGATGGTATAGGCGGAAAATACATATGTGCTTATATTGTATCAGATGCCGGACTATCCATAACTGAATTAAAAGACTACTTGCAAAAATCACTGCCCGGTTATATGATTCCGTCCCATTTTGTACAAATAGAAGCCATGCCTCTGACCCCTAACGGCAAAATTAACCGAAAGGCCTTACCGGAACCTGACAGAATTTCCTTGATCGAAACCGAACAACAGAAACCTCAAAATGAGTTAGAGGAAAAATTAGCTGATATATTCAAGGAGATACTAAATACAGATATTGTAGGAGTAAATGAGAACTTTTTTGATCTTGGTGGTAATTCACTAAGTGCAATGATACTGTCCTTACGCATAAATAAGGAGTTTAATACAGAAGTATCACTTACCAACATTTTCACCATGTGCACAATAAGACAACTAGCAAATTATATAATTCAGGAGGAAAATAAAGCAGTATATGATGTAATAGAAGTTCAGCCGGAACGGGAACATTATCCAATGTCTCAAGCCCAGAGAAGAATGTTTATACTCAATCAGATTGAAGATACTCAAACCAGCTACAATATATACGGAGCAGTTGTAATAGAAGGAAACTTGGATGTCGGAAAGCTTGAAAGTGCTGCAAAGGAACTATTGCAGAGGCATGAAATATTAAGGACTTCCTTCGAGGTTGTAGATGGGGAGCCGTGCCAGCTGGTTCACAAGGATGTTGAATTCGGTCTTGAATTAATTAAGAATAATTATGATGGAGCAGATGGGTTGGATGACCGTATAACAAGTTTCATACGTCCCTTTGATCTTAGCAAAGCTCCACTAATAAGAGTAGGCCTGATACCCCTGGAGGGAAAAAAGTGTGCTGTGATAATGGATATGCATCATATAATATCTGACGGTACATCCGTTAATATTCTTATGAAAGATTTGTTTGCACTTTATAAAGGTAAGGAGCTTCCTCCTGTAAAAATTCAATATAAGGACTTTTCTGTATGGCAGAACAAGCTTCTTAAGTCAGAAATAATGAAAGTTCAGGAAAGCTACTGGCTTGAAACCTTTAAGGGTGAGATACCTGTGTTGAATCTGCCCATAGACTATCCCAGACCACCCATAATGGACTTTAAGGGCGAAGTATATGAATTTGAAATTGATGAATTTACAACATCAAAAATCAGAAACTTAGCATCGGAAAGCAACACAACCATGTTTATGATTCTGCTTTCTTCATATAATGTACTTCTTTCAAAACTAACCGGGCAGGATGATATCATAGTCGGTGTTCCTTCGGCAGGAAGAAAACACGCAGATATACAGAATACAGTGGGGATGTTCATAAATACTATTGCACTCAGAAGTAACCCTGAAAAAAGCAGAACATTCGTGGATTTTCTTCAGGAAGTAAGGAAAAATTCATTAAAAGCCTTTGAAAACCAGGATTTTCAGTTTGAATTGCTGCTGGACATGCTTGGAATAACGAGAAATCTAAGCAGGAATCCCTTGTTTGACACGGTATTGAATTTTTACAACATGAATGATTCTGACAATAATTACATGTCAGAAGAAACAGATTTTAATGTGTTTCCCTATGAGGTAAAGAACAATGTAGCCAAGTTTGATATTGTTTTATATGCAAGTGAAACAGACGACAGGTTGAAATTTTACTGCAATTACAGAACCAGCCTTTTTAAAAGCTCGACTATAGAATATATTATGGGTGAGTATGTCAAACTGCTGAGTATTATTGCCGATGAGCCTGAGAAAATAATAAGTGACTATTATATATTCAGTAGGGAATCCATAGTAAATAAAAGCAATACCACAGTTCTAAAGGATAATAAGCTGGAGAAAAATGGCACAATAAAAGTACACAAAACTCTAGTGGAAAGCATTGAAAAGCAAGTAGAGGAGCACAGGGAAAGTATAGCAGTAAAGACTCAAGACAGGCTTGTTACATATGGAGAATTGAATGACAGTGCCAATAATATTGCGAATATTATCCTTGAAAAATCAAAAAGAGATGACAGGGTTATATTATTATTTGAACACGGCGCTGATATGATAATCGGAATACTGGGAGTTCTGAAGGCCGGAAGGATTTATGTACCACTCGATCCTGCATATCCGGAGGAAAGACTGGTTGATATATTTAAGGATTCAGAGGCCGAAATCCTTATAACAAATAATAAAAACCTGAAATATGCAGAGAAATTAGTCCATATTTTGAACAGGAACGTTTATCTTGTCAATGTTGATAAAGCTGATTTTATTTCTCCTGCAAATAATCCGAAAATAGCTATTGAACCTGAGCAGACTGCTTACATACTATATACGTCAGGTACTACCGGAAAGCCAAAAGGAGTAATGCAAAGCCACAAAAACATAATGGAACTTGTGGGGAACTATGCACAAGAGCTTTTAATTAACCATACTGACAGGCTGGGACTAACAACCTCATATTGTCATACAGTCGCTGCTATTGATATCTTCAGTGCACTTCTCAATGGTGCAGGAATATACCCATACGACCTTAAAGCCAAGGGCAGTATTGAAAATATGTCCAATTGGATTGAGGAAAACAGTATATCAATACTCCATACAGTCCCTTCAATTTACAGGTATTTTATCAAGTCACTTGACAAAACAAGACGTATTTCTGATACGAGGCTCATTATTTTGGGGGGTGAGGTGGTATATAGCAGTGATATAGAGGAATATAAAGTACATTTCAGCGACGACTGTATATTTGTAAATTTGTTCGGTGCCTCGGAAATATTAGTTGCAGCCTTCTATCTGGCAGATAAAAATACCCAAGTGAATACACCAACTGTGCCTATAGGCTATGAATTGGATGGAGTCAGCATACAACTGCTAAGAGATGATAATAAGGCTGCGGGTATATATGAGTGTGGAGAGTTGGTTTATTACAGTCACTATCTGTCACAAGGGTATTGGAATCCGGACAAAAATACAAACCATCAATTTGAAAGGAATCCCGAAACGGGAGAGGTTATTGCCTACAAAAGCGGTGATCTTGCCAGATTGTTACCCAGCGGTGCTATAGAACACCTTGGAAGAAAAGATACCCAGGTCAAAATTCGTGGTATGCGTATAGAATTAACAGAGATTGAATCTGTAGTTGGCGGTTTGAATGGTATCAGAGAATGTGTAGCAATAGTTCTGGAAAAACCAAACCGGGAAAACACTATAGTTGTATTTTATGTACCTGAGAATGAAGAGGTCATAGATAACAAGCAGGTTAAGTTAATGTTAAAGAGTAAACTTCCGGATTACATGATCCCTTCGCTACTTTACCCTTTGGAAAGTATTCCTCATACACCAAACGGAAAAGTTGACAGGAAAGCCCTGTCTCTCATAAATGTTGATGTGAAGGCAGAAGCAGCATATGAACCTCCCACAAACCAAGTAGAGGAAAGAATGGCTGAGATTTGGAGCGAGATTCTCGGAGTAGGAAAAATAGGCGTGAATGAAAATTTCTTCGAATTGGGAGGACATTCACTAAAAGCTACTTCACTAGTATCCAGGATACACAGAGCATTCCGGGTTGAAGTCAAACTGGGAGAAGTGTTCAGCTACCCTACAATTCGTGAACTGGCAAAACTTATTACGGACTCTGTCAAAGAAAACTACAAACCCATAAAGCCCGTTGGCAAAAAAGAAAACTATCCTGCATCTTCTGCTCAAAAACGTTTGTTTATACTTAATCAGATTGAAGATGCAAAGACTACATACAATATTCCCGGTGCGGCAATAATCAATGGAGTACTGGACAAAGAGAAGGTTGAAAGGGCCTTTAATAAACTGGTTCAGAGGCACGAAGCATTAAGAACTGCTTTTAGTATTGTCAATGGAGAATTGGTTCAGATAGTTAAGGATAAAATTGACTTAAAGGTAACATATTTTGAAGTGGCAAAAGTACCTGAAACGAAGGATAGCACAGACGAGATAAAAGAAATATTTAAAAAGTTTGTAAAGCCCTTTGATTTATCCAAAGCTCCTCTGCTGAGGGTAGCTCTGATTAAAATTGCTGTTGATAAGCATATTTTGTTATATGATATTCATCACATTATTTCAGATGCTACATCAATAGGAATACTGGTGAATGAGTTTATTGACATATACTGTGAAAAGGCATTACCTGAGCTAAAAGTACAGTATAAGGAGTTTTCAACCTGGCAGAATGAACTTCTGAAAACAGATATTATAAAGAAACAAGAAGAGTTCTGGCTGGATTACTTTAAGGGTGAATTGCCTTTGCTTAACCTTCCTACTGATTATACAAGACCTTCTACACAAAGTTTTGAAGGAGATACTGTAAGCTTCGAGCTTGATGCTGAACTTTTACAGTTGCTAAAGGAAACAGCAAATAAAACCGGGACGACCTTGTTTATGCTACTGTTTGCTGCATACAATATTCTTTTGTCAAAATACTCCGGACAGTCTGATATTATAGTTGGTTCACCCATTGCAGGAAGAGTCCAAACAGAATTGGAAAATGTGGTTGGCATGTTCGCAAATACTATTGCCATGAGAAATGACGTAGATGGAAATAAGACGTTGGGAATGTTCCTTAAGGATGTGAAAGAAAATACAATACAGGTGTACGAAAACCAATTATATCAATTCGATGAGCTCATAAATAAATTGAATTTAAATAGAGACTTAAGCAGAAATCCTTTGTTTGACACAATGTTCATCATGCAAAACATGAATATATCCGAGAGGGTAGTGGACGGACTGTCAATGATGCCTTACGGAACGGATAACCGAACATCTAAATTCGATATTACGGTTGAAGTCAAGGAGGACGACGGGAAGCTTATTTTCATTATGGAATACTGTACAAGGTTGTTTAGAAAAGAAACGATTGTGAGAATGGCGAGACATCTTTCAAATATTATTAAGGCATTAACCTTAAACCTTGATACACCCATAACGGAAGTAAGTTTATTAAGCGACACTGAAAAGAGACAGATTCTGTATGAGTTTAATAATACGAAAGCAGATTATCCAAAAAACAAAACGATTCATGAACTATTTGAAGAACAGGTTACAAAAAATCCTGATTTTATCGCAGCCATTTGCAATAGTGAAGAAATAACGTACATGGACTTAAACACCAGAGCAAATAGAATTGCAGAAGTTCTAAGAGATAGAGGTGTCCAAAGAGACAGCCTTGTTGCAATACTGGTATCAAGGTCAGTAGAAATGCTTGCTGCAATACTGGGTGTTCTTAAATCAGGTGCCGCTTACCTTCCTCTAGACCCTGAATATCCTGAAGAACGTATAAGATTTATTTTGGAGGATAGTAACGCACATATCCTGCTTGCAAATAGTAATCTCGATTCAGGAATCAGTTTTCACGGGGAAGTTATAGACCTTGCCCATGGGAGCATAAATCAAAAAAGCGGAGAAAATCTGCCAAACATAAATAATCCAAAGGATTTAGCATATGTACTGTATACATCAGGTTCAACAGGAAAACCCAAGGGAGTTATGATAAGTCATGATGCAGTATGCAACTTTATGACGGGAGTAACAGATAAAATAAGAATGGAAAAAGGAAATTCCATACTGGCTCTGACTACTATATCCTTTGATATTTTTGTTCTGGAAACCCTGTTACCACTGTGCTATGGATTAAAGGTAGTGATTGCGGATGAAGATCATCAGAAAGATCCGGGACTTTTAAGAGGATTGATTACCGATAAAAACATAGATATGTTGCAGATGACACCCTCCACACTTCAGATACTGATGAATGAACTTAAAAACCTAAGCTGTTTTAATAGTGTAAAACAAGTCATGATTGGTGGCGAAGCGTTTCCGGAAACATTGCTCCGTGAGTTGAGAAAAGTATTCAAAGGTAAAATATATAATATGTACGGGCCTACAGAAACCACGGTTTGGTCAGCTATAAAGGACTTGACGGAGGAATCCTGTGTAAGCATCGGTGGCCCAATTGCAAACACGCAAATACTAATTATGAATGGAGATAACCTTCAACCCATAGGTGTTGCCGGAGAGGTATGCATTGGTGGAGACAGCTTGGCAAGAGGGTATCTGAACAGACCGGAGCTGACAAAAGAAAAATTTGTTTCCAGTGAACTGGTTCCCGGAAAAAGGCTGTACAAAACAGGGGATCTTGCAAAGTGGATGCCTGACGGAAGCATAGCTTTTATGGGCAGAATAGATAATCAGGTAAAAATCAGGGGTTACAGAATTGAATTAGATGAAATTGAAAAATGCATATTAAAACATAACCAGATTAATGAATGTGTTGTAATAGCGAAAGAGGATGAGTTCTCAAACAAACAGCTCATCTGCTACTATGTATCAGCTGAGGAAATAACTGTTTCTGAAATAATGCAACACATAGGCAGGGCTTTGCCGGAGTATATGATTCCGGGTATATATGTCAGACTAGCTTTAATACCGTTGACACCCAATGGAAAAGTAGACCGTAGAGCTTTGCCCGCTGCTGGAACAGCCCGTCCCAATATTGATTCAGAGTATAAGGAAGCTAATTCGGAGATAGAGAAGAAAATAGCAAGAATATGGAAAAGTATACTCAAATGTGATAGGATAGGCATAAATGACAGCTTTTTTCAACTTGGAGGAAACTCAATTTTACTGGTAAGAATGCATGAAGAACTGGAAAAATACTATCCGGGTAAAATTAATGTTTCAAAACTTTTCATACACAATACTATAGCAAAGCTCTCGGAATTTATATCTCATGATGACAAAACGGCCGTTAATAAATTGGAGCTTGAGTCAACCCGACTACCCCAAGACTATTTTACTGGCAGTATGTATGAACAGTATGAAAGTAGAGCTTTCAAATATTCCTTTACAAGTGATTTGAGTAATAAAATTACCAACTTCTATTCAGACTCGGGACAAGGAATTAAGGAAATACTGTTAGCTTTATATTTCTATCTTCTTTACCAGGTTACTGAAGAAGAGAGGATAGTTGTTCATACAATAACGGATAACGAAAACAGGATTCTTCCTTTAGCTGTGAATTTAGGTGAAGTTGACGAATTGGACAGCTTGTTCGCATTAGTGAGCGGCTTGTGTGAAGATACACAAAATTCATTTGATACCGATAGGTTGAAAACCGTCACTCCAATTAAAGAAAAAGACACTGCACTAATGCTGTTTAGCAGTGAAAACTCTAGGGGTATGGCAGATTACAGGATATACGATATTATCATAAACCCCGAAATTGATAAAAACGTTATTTCTCTTACTACAGAGTATAATGCAGCAAGAGTACAAAAACACAAAATTGAAGAATTGATAGGCAAGTATGTAAATTTAATTAATATTGTATTTGAAAGGATGATTTAAATGAAAAACATTACTTTGTTATTTCCGGGACAGGGCTCTCAATATGAAGGCATGGGAAAAAAACTATATGATAACTATTCAGTTGCAAAACACATATTTCATGAGGCTAATGATGCTTTAGGCTTTGACTTAAAGGAACTGTGCTTCAGCGGGAGTCTTGATGAACTGACTAAAACTGAAAATGCACAACCTGCAATACTGACTTGCAGTGTCGCTGCATATGAGGTTTACATGAAGGAATTCGGAATATTGCCTACATATTATGCAGGGCATAGCCTTGGAGAGTTATCAGCTCTTGCCAGTGCCGGAATATTCAGCTTTGCTGATTCTGTAAAAATAGTCAGGGAAAGAGGACGGCTTATGCAGGAGGCGGCAGCTTCGGGCGTTGGAGCAATGGCTGCAGTTAGCGGAATCGATAAAAATGTTTTGAAGGCAAAATGTGAGGAATATTCAAATGATAATAGTATAGTTGTTATTTCAAACTATAATTCTCCGGATCAGATTGTAATTTCCGGACATAAAAGTGCAGTTGAAAAGCTTTCCCTTGAGCTCAAGAGTATTAATGCCATGGTTGTTCCGCTGAAAGTAAGTGCTCCGTTTCATAGCCCGTTAATGGAAACTATAAAAGGAAAGTTCAGAGAGGTATTGGAGAGTTATCCTTGTGGTGATTTTAAGGGTACGGTTATTTCTAACGTAACCGGTTTACCGCACAAAAGCAAAGACATATTAGCAGACTTGCTTACAGAACAATTGGTTCAGCCTGTACAATGGGAATCTACAATGAAATTTCTTTATGAAAGCGGTGTAAGGACCGTAATGGAAATCGGGCCAAAGACAGTTCTTGCGAATCTTGCCGTAAAGAACATACCCGATATAAAGGCGTTTTCATATGATAAGTCTGAGGATATAGAAAAGTTCCGAAAAATAATTAATAACAATACATCCGGCAGAAATGAAAATATACCTGAGTCTACAGTAGTTACAAGGTGCCTTGCAATAGCTGTCTGCACCAAAAACAAAAACTGGGATAACGAAGAATATCAAAAGGGTGTAATAGAACCATACAGAAGAATCCAGAGGTTGCAGGAAGAACTGGATAAGACAGGTGACAAGCCATCACTTGAGCAAATGAAGGAAGCTTTGGAAATGTTGAAGTCAGTTTTTGAAACTAAAAAAACTCCGGTGCAGGAACAGATTGAGAGATATAACCAAGTGTTTGATGAAACGGGAACAAGGCACCTTTTCGCGGACTTTATAATGCCAAACCAATAAACAATTTCTGAGAGGTGAGTTACTTTGAAAAAAATTGCTCTTGTGGTTACGCCATGGAATGACATAAGAACAGGGTCTTTGGCCCTGAGTATTTTAAAAAGCGCAATCCAAGGCGCAGGCTTTGGTTGTGATGTCTTCTATCTCAATTTAAAATTGGCAAAAGATATGGATTTAAGTATTTATAACTATTTAAACAACACATATTACATAGGGGAATGGATTTTTTCCCAGTACCTTTTTGGTAAATACGGTACCGGCGAACTAAAAAGCGATTTCTCAGACTTTTCTAAATTTTTGATTCTTGAGTCAGGATATACAGAAGCAGGCGCAACTATGAGGAAAAGGAAAACAGAACTGGATGAAATCTTAAATTTTATTCCTCAATATATAGAGGAATGTATTAACGATATCCCATGGAACGATTATTATATCGTAGGGTTTACATGCAGGATGTTTGGACAGATTTCATCATTATTGCTATCAAAGAAGATTAAAGAAATTAATCCTGAAATAAAAATAATTTTTGGCGGGGCAAATGTCAGGGGTATACAGGGAAAACAGATGATTCAGGATTTTGATTGGATAGACTATATAATTGATGGTGAGGGAGAAGAGGTGTTCCCGAGACTTGCTCTGAATATAGACAAAGGAAATTGCTATGAAAAACTTCCCGGAGTTTCATATAGAAAGGGTAATGAAGTATTTTTAAGCGATGATCTCCCGACTAGTGTAGCTATGGACGATATCCCCACTCCTGATTTTACCGATTACTATAGACAGCTTGAGCAATACGGGTTTGACGGAAAATTCGAAAATATTATCCTTGCCGAGGCTTCAAGAGGATGCTGGTGGGGAAACAAAAATCAATGCACATTTTGCAGTGATACTTTCGGAGCTTATAAATATAAATCAAAATCACCCGATAAAGTTATCAATGAACTTAAGTATATGTCGCAAAAATACAACACCAATTCTTTCTTCTTTGTAGATAGTATTCTGGACATGAACTATTACAAAACTCTTATTCCTAAATTGCTGGATATGAATCAGCATTTTGATTTGTTCTTTGAAATTAAAGCAAATACAAGTAAAAGCCAACTCAAACTATTAAAACAAATAGGAGTTAATGCAGTACAGCCGGGAATAGAAAACCTAAGTACAGATTTACTCAAATTAATGAATAAAGGTGTTACTTCGCTCCAAAATATTCAGCTTTTAAAATTCTGTGCTGAATTGGATATGGAGGTAAGATGGAATATAATATACAAAATCCCCGGTGAGAAGGGCTCTTATTATAATCAGATGTTGGAGCTTATTCCTTTGATCACCCACCTGCAGCCACCTCCGGGATTAACTACTGTTGATTTGGAAAGACATAGTCTGTATTTCCGCTGTCCTGAAAAATACGGTATAAGTGAAGTAAGACCCAGCTCATTTTACAAATATATATACCCCGTTGACAAAATTAACCTGGAGAATATAGTGTTTACCTTCGACTACAAATGCGACAGCTTCTCAGAATGGGATGAGGAATATCATACTTCACTTATTAGTTTGGTAAATTATTGGAAAAGTGTAAACAACAATAATAGAATAGCTTGTAAATACAATACATGCAATGAAGGTATAGAAATAATTGACAGCCGTCCGCTTGACTTCAATGAATCGGACAACGTGGAAAGAAGATATATTTATACCGATCTCTACAGTGAGGTTTATATTTTATGTGACAGCATATGTTCTTATGAAAAGATTTTGGAGAGGTTCAGTTCCAGACTTAATGAAACCGGCTTGTGTGAAATCCTCAATGAATTTGTCAGCAAAAAGCTTATGGTATGTGAAGATGGAAGGTATCTGAGTTTGGCTATAAATAATGATTGAAAAAATAATACTTAGGTGAATGAAATGATAAATAAATCAATGAAGCTGAAAGATATAAAAATAGATAATTTGCCAAATCTTAAGAATATCAGCTTTGAGGAAATATCAACACAAGATGTGGCCATAATAGGAATCTCCGGTAAATTTGCTTCCTGCGATAATATGAATGAATTCTATATCAGCCTGCGGAACGGTGATAATCTGATCGGTAAGTTTCCGCAAAGCAGAAAGCAGGATACTGGCACCATACTTCGTTACATGGGAATAACTGAGAAAGAAGCGTCGTATTATGATGGCGCTTTTTTAAATGAGATAGACAAGTTTGACTGTAGTCTGTTCAATATATCACCTAAAGAAGCCGGACTCATGGACCCAAACCAGAGACTCTTTTTACAGACTGCCTGGAATGCAATAGAGGATTCCGGATACGGAGGCGATAGGTTAAGGAGTTCGAGAACGGGGGTTTATGTTGGCTACTGCGGGGATTTTAATGAGGATTATAGAAAGTATGTACAGCTAATGGACCCTTCAATGGCTTCCCTTTCCGTAACAGGTAACATAAAATCCATAGTTGCCAGCAGGATTTCATATCTACTGGATTTAAAAGGCCCAAGTATGCTTGTGGATACAGCATGTTCATCAACCCTTGTAGCTATTCATTTAGCATGTCAGGCATTAAGAAAGGGAGAATGTGAAACAGCAATAGCGGGTGGGGTTAAACTTATTTTATTGCCGGTAGATAATAATCCTCAGAACGGTATTGGAATAGAGTCATCATCCGGTGTAACAAGATCCTTTGATGAATACTCAGACGGAACAGGCTTCGGAGAGGGAGTAGCAGCAATAGTTCTGAAGCCTCTGAAAAAAGCAATTGAAGACAGGGATAACATTTATTCAATAATAAAAGGCAGTGCGGTCAATCAGGATGGAACATCAATGGGAATTACGGCGCCTAATGCTCAAGCTCAGTCGGATGTAATAATAAGAGCATGGAAGGATGCCAAAATAGACCCTGAGACAATATCCTATATAGAGGCCCACGGAACAGGGACAAATCTAGGAGACCCGGTTGAAATAGACGGTATCGAAATGGCATTTGCCCAATATACCAACAAAAAACAATTTTGTGCCGTGAGTTCCGTAAAAACAAATATTGGCCATCTTGACAGTGCGGCAGGCATAGCAGGACTTCTGAAAGCCGTGTTGTCCCTGAAACACAAGGAACTGTTTCCTAGTCTGCATTTTGACAGACCAAACCAAAAAATAAATTTTGAAAATTCCCCTGTATATATAAATGATTCACTGGAAAAATGGGAAAATCACGGTGGACCAAGGCGTTGTGGGATCAGTTCTTTCGGATTAAGCGGGACAAACTGTCATTTAGTATTAGAAGAACCACCCCGGATAAAATCCATTCCGGAGGAATCACCGGGCTGTAGTTATCACATTTTTACATTATCCTCACAAAACATCAATGGTTTGATGGAGCAGCTTGGAAATTATGAAAAATACCTTAACAGAGAGGGGGAAGTCAGTCTGGGGAGTCTTTGTTCCACGGCAAACACAGGACGGGGACATTACAATTTCAGACTGGCTTTTGTAATTACAAGTATAAATGAACTCACGGAAAAGATTCAAAAGCTTACTTGGGGTGGATTGGAAAATCCCGAAAAGTACGGGGTTTACTTCGGTAAACACAAGATTGTTGATAAAGAAAAGGAGTCACGAGGAAATAACGAGTATTCCCAAGAAGATATATCTGATATGAGCCTACAAACTGAAACATATCTGAATGAGGCTTTAAACAGTGAAGGTCAGCAAAAAAAGGTTTCCCTTTTAAATATCTGCGCTCTTTATGTAAATGGAGCCAATGTGCAGTGGAATAGGCTTTATAAAAGCGGAACATATGCAAAAGTCAGCCTCCCGGGGTACTCCTTTATGAAAAAAAGGTGCTGGATAGAGCAGGATAGCTCAAACAGCCAGAATTCAAAGCATCCATTAATAGACAAGCATATTCTTGAATCTGTGGATTTGGATGTATTCTCTACTACATTCAAAGTGGACAGGCAATGGGTTCTCAATGAACATCAAATAGGCAGCAATTATGTGGCTCCCGGTACTACTTATCTGGAAATGATCAGGGAGGCAAGCAGAAAGCATTTCGAAAATCATCCTGTAAAAATGCAGCAGGTAACATTTATACATCCGCTTATATTAAAACCTGATGAAGAAAAAGAAGTACATACAATAATTAAAAGGGATGAAGATACCCTTGAATATACCATCGCAAGTAAACAGAAGGAAAACGGACAGTGGCTGAAGCATTCCACAGGTGTAGTAGCGGGAATTTTCAAAGAAGATGCAAGCTCCCGAAGTTTGGACTTTGAAAAGATAAAAGAAGCCTGCCCTAACGTAATAGATATAGGAAATATGGGAAGCAGGGAGGGCAT
The DNA here is from genome assembly GCA_023443515.1 of Bacillota bacterium. GTDB lineage: Bacteria > Bacillota > Clostridia > Acetivibrionales > DSM-1351 > Ruminiclostridium. Next base: position 35,485 of record JAEZUC010000094.1, on the reverse strand, counting down.
ACTCAGGTTAGGGCCCAGATGGGATACCCTAAAGGCAATGTACACTGGGGACGGAATGGCCTTGGCGTGTTTTGAACTGGGAGAAGAATATTCAGAGGATCTGAGCAAGTATCACATGTATCCTTCACTTATGGATTGTGCAGTTAATATCGCAAACATGAGTGTGGGAGAAGGGCTGTATCTGCCTCTGTCCTATGAAAGCCTGAAGATATATGAAACATTACCCCGATGTTTTTACAGCCATTTAGTAAGAAAAGACAATATGTCCTTAAATAATGAAATAGCTATCTTTAACATAACGCTTATGGATCAATATGGAAAAGTACTGGCGGAAATAGAGGACTATTCTGTCAAAAAGGTTCATAATACGGGGCTTGAAGCGGAAAAACCGGAGAACCTTTTTTATAAAACCGGATGGGAGATACAGGAGCAGGAGTTTTTTACAGGTGAGAATTTTGGTTTTACAGGTGTTACCATTATATTCAATGATGAATATGGCATGGGTGAGGAACTGGCACAAAAACTAAGAGCAGCCGGGACGGAAACTGCAGAGGTTGAATTCGGCAACGATTTCCGACAGATATACCATGGCAAGTATATGACAGGCACACAAGAAGATGACTTTAGAAAGTTATTTTCAGAGTTAAAGGGCAGAACTGTTAACCGGATTATATATTTATCTGCTTTGAATTTTGGTACCCATATGGATATAGACGGCTTGGATGAGGCGATGGAAAGAGGTGTTTACAATCTGCACCGTTTGACAAGGGTCATATCCGAGAGTATACAAAATGACCTTGAATTGGTAATTATAGCTGATAATGCTTCGCAAGTAGTTGAAACCCAGGAAAAAATAAATGCATTCAGTGGTTCAGTATATGCAATGGGGAGAGTAATCGGTCAGGAATATGACAACATAAGGTGCAGATGTATTGATATAGACAAAGCTGTGGATATAGACTTAATCATTTCCGAGTTGGCCCAAAAGAAGTTTCTATTTAATGTTTCATATCGTAACGGACAAAGGTATATTCAGAACCTGCAAAGACAAACCCCGTATAGTAACGGCGAAGATAAGATTCAAATCAGGGAGCAGGGTGTGTACATAGTTGCCGGAGGTTTAGGGGGAATCGGGCTGGAGATATGCAGATATCTGGCAGCAGAGAAAAGAGTGAACCTGGTGCTGATTAACCGCTCCCCTCTGCCTGAACGCAGTTTATGGGACGATATACTGAAAAACACCCATGATGGAATAAATGGTACAGATCATAACATCATTGACAGGATCAAATCAATAAAAGAGTTGGAAGACATGGGTAGCAAAGTAGTATGTTTCAGTGCTGATTTGTCAGATATGGCTTCGGTGAGACAAATATTTGATGAAGTACGCAAGCATTATGCAAGCATTAACGGGGTCATAAATCTCTCAGGTGTGTTTGAGGAAGGAATACTAATCAAGAAGGATACTGAGGCAATAAAAAGGGTCATTGCTCCAAAAGTAAACGGGACACTGATTTTGGACAGATTGACTGAACACGACAAACTGGACTTTTTTGTTATGTTTTCTTCAATAGCTTCGTTCATAGGAGGACATGGACAGGGGGAATATTCAGCAGCAAATGCCTTTATGGATTCCTTCGCAGAATATAAAAACAGAACAGGGAGAAAGGTAATTTCAATTAATTGGACGGGATGGAATCAGGTTGGCATGGCTTCCCAATACAATCTGTCTGATGGAAGAAGAATATTCAAGCTCATTTCAAAAGAAAAGGCCATAAAGGCTTTTGATAGGGCTTTGACTGCCGGTTTACCAAGGGTGGTTATAGGAGAGCTGGACTATGAATTTATGGCTGAATATGCCATGGACAATGCCTATATACAGTTATCCCAAGAAATAAAAAACAGTTTGAGGCCTTATATAAAGCTATCGCAGCAAGTACAACAACCCGAAAAGAGAAATATCGTACTTCCTAAAGGCAGGCAAAATCAGAAATATACTTCCATGGAGAAAAGCATTGCAACGGTGTGGGGAGAAGTGCTGGGCCTTGATGAGATTGATATATATGAAAACCTGTATAATCTGGGTGGAGATTCCATAATTGCATTAAGAATTGCAAATGAAATTAATAAGAAGCTCAATGCAAGCATCAGGATAAGTGACCTGTTTGAATACTTGACAGTACAAAGGCTTGCAGAATTCCTTGAGGATAAGGCACTTGAAAAAGAAGTGTTTGTGAAAGATGTAAGGGAAACTGAACCGGAGCATACTTTCTATGAACTGTCCAATATCCAAAAAAGAATTTGGTTTTTACAGAATTATGATCCTCAAATGACAGTATACAATCTACCGCTGGTATCATATATAAATACGGAGTTGAACGTTCATGTACTGAAAGAGGCCGTTAACCTGCTTATTCAAAGGCATGAGGTCTTAAGGGCCGTATTCGGTGAAGAAAACGGAGAGCCATACCAGAGAATTCTGACCGTTTATGAATATGAACCTGAAGTGGTGGATTTAACAGGAGAGCCTCATAAGGAGAGCGTACTTAATGAGCTAATAGCCCAAGAAAATAAGAAACCTTTTAATCTGTCCAAGCCACCCATGAGAGTTATTGTTTACAAGCTGAGTAATTCCTCCTACTGCCTCTATCTCAATATACATCATATTGTTACCGACGGATGGAGCATGGGAATATTCAGTTATGAACTCATGAAATTGTATGAGGGAATTATCCTGGGAAAGGTTGTGGAACTGGAGCCGCTGAATTTTAGGTATACGGACTGGGTAAAACAGCAGCTTGAATGGCAGGATAGTCCGGAGTTTGTGGAGATGGAAAATTACTGGATGCAGGAATTGTGCAAACCACTTCCGGTATTGAATCTTCCTGTGGATTATAAAAGACCGCAGATGCAAACCTACAACGGCAGTTTCATTAAATTTAGCATAGACGAGAATACAACAGCCAAATTAAAAGAGTTTGCAAGGAAGCATAATATAACCCTGAATATGGCCTTATTGTCCGCTTATTTTGTACTGCTGCAAAAGATTACTGCAGATAAAGACATAATTGTAGGCTTACCGGTGACAGGAAGGGAAAACAAAGAGTTGGAGAATATAATGGGTGTATTTATAAACACCTTATCAATCCGTGTAAATTTTGAAAATATTTCTTCACTCGATGACCTTATAACCTGTGTACGTGAAAAGTGTCTGAAGGCATACCGGAATATAAAATACCCCTTTGACCTGATAATATCAAAATTGAATCCTGAGCGTGACTTGAGCAGAAGTCCAGTTTTTTCAACTGTTTTTCAATTATACGATAAAATTCCGCCTGAGACTGAGGGCAGCAGTATGTTTGAACTTAGTATGCTTTGCAGGGAAGAGGATAACCGTATAGAAATCAGAGCCGAATATAACACCGATCTTTTTGAAAAACAAACTATTGAAAGCTTTGCAGTATATTATAAAAATATTATTAATGCCATATTGATAGAAAGTGATACGAGTATTGACGGTATAGAAATCTTATCCCTGGAGGAGAAAAATAGAATAATAACACTCTTTAATGCTACCGAAAGGCAATATGATAGAACTGCTACCATAGATACTCTTTTTGAACTTCAGGCAAAGGCTTTACCACATTCTCAATGTATAATACAGGGGAATACAATTTATACATATGCTCAGATAAATTCATTGGCTAATTGTATTGCCGGGACTCTTTTAGAAAAAGGTGTAATGAAGGGTGATATAGTTGGTATCATGGTGGAACGCTCCTGCAATATGCTGGTGGGGATACTTGGTATTCTCAAAGCCGGAGCGGCATATCTGCCTATAGATCCCGAATACCCGGGGGAACGCATAAATTATATGCTCAATGACAGCTCGGTAAAGGTTTTATTGACAAGTGGAAGGCTAAAAGGAACAGTTGATTTTTACGGCATTTCAGTTGATTTGGATGATGACGGACTGTATACAGGTAATTGTGAGAACTTGTCAATAAATAACAGCCCGGATTCTCTGGCTTATGTTATATATACCTCCGGTTCTACAGGAAAGCCTAAAGGGGTAATGATTGAGCACCAAGCAGTATGTAACTTTATTGAAGGTATGGTTGAAAAAATTGAGTTTAGCAGCGGTAAATCAATTCTGGCCCTAACCTCTATGTCCTTTGATATATTTGTACTGGAAACAATTCTGCCTCTCTGCATAGGTATGAAGGTAGTAATAGCAAGTGAAGAACAGCAAAAGGATCCAAAGCTGTTAAGCCAAATAATAAAAGAAAATAGTATTGAAATGCTCCAAATGACACCATCTCGACTGCAACTGCTTTTGAGTGACAGCAGAGGACGGTCCAGTCTGTCAGTGCCTCAGGTGCTGATGGTAGGAGGAGAAGCCTTTCCACAAGCCTTGCTGGAAGAGGTCAAGAAGTGTACAAATGCAAGGATATACAATATGTATGGGCCCACCGAAACCACAATATGGTCTACCATACGTGAACTGACAGACAGAAGCACAATTGACATAGGAAAGCCCATAGCAAATACACAGGTCTATATTTTCAGTGAGAGCGGTAACCTTCAGCCCATAGGTATTCCGGGGGAATTATGCATTTCCGGAGACGGATTATCAAGAGGATACATAAACAGACCTGAACTGACTTTGGAGAAGTTTGTAGAAAATCCATATATGCCAGGCAAAAAAATGTACAGAACAGGAGATCTTGTAAAGTGGCTTCCTGACGGTAATATAGAATATATACGCAGAATCGACCATCAGATCAAGCTGAGAGGTTACAGGATTGAGCTGGGCGAAATAGAAGAACTGCTGCTTAAATATTCAGGAGTTAGGGAAGCGGTAGTAGATGTAAAGGGTGAAGATAGTGAAAACAGATATCTTGGTGCATATGTAACAGCTGACAGGGACTTAACGGAAGCAGAGCTAAAAAAATATCTGGAAAATGAACTTCCCCAATACATGATACCCGCATATATTATGGTACTTGAAGAGTTGCCTTTGACTCCAAACGGCAAAACAGACAGAAAAGCTTTGCCCTGTCCGGTACTGGCTGACTTAAACATCAACAGCTTTGTTGATGCTGTAAATGAAACGGAAAAGGCATTGCAGAGGATTTACCGGGAGGTTTTGAATATCCAGAGGGCAGGAGTTAATGATAACTTCTTTGCACTTGGGGGACATTCATTAAAGGCTACAATCCTAGTGTCCAGGATATACAAGGAGTTGGGCGCGGAAATACCTCTTAGTGCGGTTTTTAAAACTCCAACAATAAAAGAACTGGCAGGTTATATTAACGGAACTGATATCAGTGAATACCAACCCATTATACCGGTTGAAAAGAGCAGTTCTTACAGTTTGTCGCCTGCTCAGAGAAGAATTTATCTGATGGAAGCTGTGACAGGGGAAAGCACTGCCTATAATATACCTGTTGTAATGGATTTGGAAGGGGAGTTTAACAGGGAACGTTTTGAACAGGCCATTAAAAAGCTGGTAGAAAGACATGAAATACTAAGGACATACTTTGATGCAACGGATGGGGTTCCGGTACAGATAGTTCGGGAGTGTATGGAGCCGGAAATTGCATATATCGAGACTAAGGAAGACGATTCAGACGGAAAGATTCAGAATTTGATAAAACCGTTCAATTTAAAGAGCGGGCCACTTTTCAGAGTAAACCTGCTGTTGATTGACAATGGTAAAAAGACCATTATGTTTGATATTCATCATATCATCTGCGATGGTATGTCTTTGGGAATTCTTACACGTGACTTTATAGAACTATACAGAGGTAAGGAGCTTGAGGAATTAACAGTACAGTACAGGGATTATGTTTCTTGGAAGAGCAGTCTGTACGGCAGTGAGAGATACAAACAGCAGGAGAACTACTGGATAGGCATGTTTAGCGGAGATATCCCGGTTCTTAATATGCCTGCTGACTATACAAGACCAACCGTGCAAAGTTATGAAGGGGACACTGTGTACTTTGAATTAAATGAAGCAGTGTCAAAAAAGCTTCATGAAGTTGAAACCAGCGAAAAGACTACCACTTCCATGACACTGCTGGCTGTTTTTAACGTTTTGCTTTATAAGTATACGGGACAAGAGGACATTATTGTTGGTATGCCTGTAGCCGGGCGTGGGAACGCTGATCTGGAAAATATGCTTGGTGTCTTCATCAATACCCTGGCTATGAGAAACAGACCCGAAGGGACTAAAACATTCCACAACTTCCTGCAGGAGGTACGTCATAATGCTTTAAATGCTTATGAAAATCAGGACTACCAGTTTGAGGAATTAGTGGATAAATTGAATGTCCCAAGAGATTTAAGCAGAAGTCCTTTATTTGATGTTATGTTTATAATGCAAAACACAAGTCTGCCTGAGATAGAAGAGGAGGGACTGAGGTTTAAGTCACGGGAGTTTGACAGTAAATCCTCAAAATTTGATTTGACATTAGAGTCTGTAGAAAAAGAAAACACCCTGCATTTCAGACTGGAATACTGCACAAAAATATTCATGAGGGAGACTGTGGAAAGAATGTCTTTGCATTTCCTGAATATTCTGGAGCAGGTTCTGAATAACCCTGATATTACTCTATCCGATATTGACATAATTACAAAAGAAGAAAAGGAAAAAATAGAAGGTGTTTTCAATGCTACAGATGTTGATTTCGGTGATAGCGGAAAACTTACCGTTCATGAGCTTTTCGAAAGGCAGGCTGAATTCAGGCCTGATTCTATAGCTGTAATGTGTGAGGGTACAGGTATAACCTACAACGAATTGAATGAAAAGGCGAACAAACTTGCTCGGTTATTGCAGAATGAAGGCATCAAGAGGGAAGAACCGGTAGGAATCATGGTTCACAAGAGTATTGAGATGATAATAGGAATGCTTGGAATACTCAAGGCAGGGGGGGCATATGTACCCGTTGACCCTGATTATCCGGCAGACAGAATACATTATATGCTGAAGCACAGTCAGACAAGATTTTTGATAATCGACCAAAGCTCCTTTGAAAAAACAGAAATGATAAATACTGAAGAAAATAGTCTGGAAGTAGTTATAAATCTGTCCGAAGGAGCAGGCAAAGCAGCAGGACTTATAAAGTATACGGCTGAGGATATAAAAAACCTGTCACCGTATAATCTCACAAATAAAACAAACCCTGAAAACCTCATGTATATAATTTATACGTCAGGCTCCACAGGGCTTCCAAAGGGAGTCGGAGTATCCCATGCTAATGCCGTCAACTATCTGAATTGGAGCATTGAAAATATAAACTTGAGCCCTAAAGACGTAATGGCATTAGTGACCTCCATGAGTTTTGATATTTCCGTGTTCGAAATATTCGGCTCTCTCTTAAGCGGTGCGTGTCTTTGCATAGTACCTGACAGCAGGATGAAGGACGGCTCTCTTTTCATGGAATACATAGATGCAGGTAAGGTCACCATATGGCATTCTGTTCCGGCATTGATGATACAACTGCTTACTGCTGTCAAGAGTAGGAAAACCCTTGGTAATCAGGAGCTTTTCTCACGTATAAGGTGCATAATGATAGGCGGCGAAGCGTGGACCTACGAGCTGGCAAAAGATATTCGGGGGTATTTTCATCATGCAAGGCTAGTAAACATGTATGGCCCTACAGAAGCGACTATTTGGGTAACAAGCTATGATGTCGGGGATAATCCCGGTAATTCAACAGTAATACCCATAGGTAAACCTATCTCCAACAACAAAGTTTTAATACTGGATGCATGTAAAAAAATGTGTCCCATAGGCATTCCGGGTGATATCTATATAAGTGGTTTAAACGTAACAAGAGGTTATTACAAGGACGAGGAAAAAACAAGGGAGGTCTTCACCCCTTATGGAGAGAAAGGGAGTATCATTTATCGGACCGGGGATGTGGGTAAATATCTCAGTGACGGTACCATAGAGTATCTGGGAAGGAAAGACGGAATGATTAAGGTACGGGGATACAGAATAGAGATAGGTGAAATTGAAAATGTTCTGCTGCAAAATGAAGAAATTATACAGGTAGCGGTAGTGGCAAAGAAGTCGGGGGAAACAAGCAAGCTTATTTGCTACTACACAGCCCCAAGAGAGCACACCTATGAAGAACTGAGGGCCTGCCTGGAGAAGAAGCTTCCTGACTATATGATTCCCGCACAATTTATATGGTTGGAAAAGATGATACTGACACCAAACGGGAAGATAGACAGGAAGTCACTTACCGCACTTGATATCGGTGAACCTTTCCAAAGAAATGAGAATTATGCAATGCCGGAATCGGAGGTGGAAAGATTTCTGGCAGGTATATGGAGCCAGCTTCTTGATATGAAGAAGCTGGGAACAAAAGATAACTTCTTTTCCTTGGGCGGGAATTCTCTTCTGGTAAACCAGATGCATTCAATGATTGATGAAAAATATCCCGGAAAAATCAAGGTTATTGATATTTTTAAATATCCAACAATATCAAAGCTGGCAGATTTTATGGAAGACTCAGAACAGAAGAAGCACGAAAATATTACTGTTCCAACCTCCGACGACGTTGATGATGACATTATCAAATTGCTGGACGGCTTTGAAAGCGGAGATATATTAATTGATGAAGTGTTGTCAAAATTGGATGATATGTAACGTGGCTCATGACAAATTTAAGGGCTTAAAGGGGGATGCTTTTTGAACAGGGTATTTCAGTATATCATTGAAAACACAGGAAACGGCAATATTGGTAAGCAGGCTGCGGCCCAAATAATAAAGCTGCTAAAGGAAAATGAGGTCAGCCGTGATAATGATATAGCAATAGTTGGCATGGCAGCAAAATTACCATTTGCCCAGAATACTGATGAATTTTGGATTAATATCAGAAATGGCAGGGATTGTGTATCAGATTTTCCGGAGGAAAGGAAAAAGGACACAGATGCACTGCTGGGCCACATGAACCTGAAACCGTCAGAATTAGAATACAGTATAGGTGCCTTCCTTGATGAAGTAGATAAATTTGATTATAAATTTTTTAAAATATCACCTAAGGAAGCAAGCCTGATAGACCCAAATCAGAGACTATTTCTGCAGACGGCATATCAGGCTATAGAAGACTCAGGATATGGAAACGGCAGGCTGTCAGGAAGCAAAACGGGTGTATACGTTGGCTACAGCTCCGATTTCGGTGAAAGTTATAAAAGATTCATACATACAGTGGACCCGGGATTATCAGGGGTAGCAATACCGGGGAATATAAAATCTATAATTGCAAGCAGGATTTCTTATTATCTTGATTTGAAGGGCCCCAGTATGCTGGTGGATACTGCATGTTCCTCATCACTGGTTGCAATACACATAGCTTGTCGGGCAATAAGGAACGGAGAATGCGAAACGGCTCTGGCAGGAGGGGTCAAGCTCAATTTGTTGCCCTTAAAAATCAACAGGCAGGATGGCATTGGAATAACATCCTCGGACGGAAAAGCCAGATCCTTCGATGATTCTTCTGACGGAACCGGAATAGGAGAGGGCTGTGCGGCAATACTTTTAAAGCCTTTGAAGAAGGCAATTGCAGACAGGGACAACATATACGCGGTAATCAAGGGAAGTGCCATCAATCAGGATGGAAACTCTATAGGTATTACCGCTCCCAACTCAGCCGCACAGGAGGAGGTCATAGTAAAGGCATGGAAGGATGCCGGAGTGAATCCGGAAACAATTTCATATATAGAAGCACACGGAACAGGGACAAAATTGGGCGATCCTTTAGAAATTGACGGAATTGAATCGGCTTTTAAAAGGTACACGGATAAAAAGCAGTTTTGTGCTTTGGGAACAGTAAAGACAAATATCGGTCATCTTGATAATGCATCGGGAATGGCAGGCTTAATCAAGATGGTTATGGCTCTGGCAAATAAAGAATTACCTCCTATGCTCCATTTTAAAAGGCCCAACAGGAAAACCAACATACAGGAATCCCCGGTATATATTAATGATCGATTAACACAATGGGAGACAGACGGGTTTCCCAGAAGATGCGGGATAAGCTCCTTTGGATTGAGCGGAACAAACTGCCACGTGATTTTAGAAGAAGCTCCCACATGGGACAAAGCACAATATACGGCAGAGGAAAATACAATCCCATACAGAAAAAATGTTCTTACGATTTCTGCAAACAGTGTAAGTGCTTTGCAGAATTATATAGAAGCCTATAGGCATGTGGTGGACAATATTAAAAATGTAACTTTAGAGGATATTTGTTATACCGCAAATACGGGGAGGACGCATTTCCCTGTAAGAATCGCAATTATTACAACAGATATCACGGATTTAAAACAAAAGCTTGCATTTCTAACGGGCTCAAATAAATGCAATATTGACACAAAGTGTATATATGCTGTAAAAGAATATGCCAATGACCATCCGGGAATATCCACTTTTGAAAACCTGACTCACAGAGCTGACACCCTGCCTGATTTGACATCAGCTTCAGGGGACATTTACAACGAACATCTGGACGAAATATGCAGATCGTATATAAGTGGTGACCACATACAATGGGATAAAGTTTATGACGGGAAAGGTATGAAAAAAGTAAGTCTTCCAACTTATCCTTTTGAACGGCTGCGCTGCTGGCTGACTACGAATACGCCAAAGGCAGTGGAAATAAACGCATACCAACAAAGCTATAATAAACTCGGATACCCATTGCTGGATTCATGTAGCACAGAGACAATGGAGGGTGCTGTATACAACACCAACTTTCAGGTGAATAGGCACTGGGTTTTGAATGAGCATAAGGTAAACGGCAACTTTATAGTGCCGGGAACAAGCTATATCGAGATGGTCAGTGAGGCCGTTGGGCATTACAAGTATTACGAGAATCTGGAATTCAGAGATATCATTTTTGAATTTCCTTTAGCTGTGGGAGAAAATGAGGCAAGAGATGTACAGACGGTACTGAAAATTGAGGACGGATATTTAGGCTTTTATGTTGCAAGCAGGCCGGATGGAGACAAATGGGTTAGGCATGTACAAGGAAAAGTATTTTTAGATGAAGATAGAAATTCAGTCCGGTACAATCCGGATGAAATGGCACGTAGCGCTATATTTGAAGAAGATATTGAACTGACAGGGCAAAGAAAAGGCCTTATTGATACAGGGCCCAGATGGAACAACCTGAAAAAAGTTTATACGTTACATGATGGAGTACTGGCATATTTGGTGCTACCGGGTGAATTTACAGGGGATTTGGACAAATGTTTGATTCATCCGGCACTTATGGATAGTGCGGTAAATGTTGCAATAGGAAGTATAGGAGAAGGGCTTTATCTTCCATGGTCATATAAGAGCCTTAGAATATATGGCAAAATGCCGGACAAGCTGTACAGCCTTATCAGACAAAAGGGAAAAGCAGATTTGAACATGGAAACTGCTTCTTTTGACATAATTCTAATGGATGAAAAAGGCAGGGTGTTCGCGGACATAGAAAACTATACCCTGAAAAAAGTAAATCAGCTGCTTACAACTACTGATGACAAATCAGTAAAAGTGAATATGTTCCATCGTATGAATTGGATTAAGAGCTACACCACAAAGGGCGATGAGTTAATATACGATGAGGACAAGCCCGCTACAGGAAAGGTTTTGCTGTTTAAGGACAGGGGAAGTCTCTGGATGGATATAAAAGAAACCCTGGGAGTTGATGCAGTTGAGGTGGATATTGGCGGATGTTACGAAAAACTCGGCTCAGGAAGATACAGGATTGGATATGGAGAGGAGGACTATGACAGGCTTATCAAGGATTTGCGTGAAGAAGGTATCTCACAAATAATCCATCTGTCATCAATCGGTTGGGGAAAGCTGCCGGAAGACAGTGATTCACTTGTCGAAACACAGAAAAGAGGCTTATACAGTCTTGTATACCTTATCAGGTCATTAATTAATAATAAGATGCGCAACCGGGTAGAGCTGATAGCTGTTTCAGATTATGTCAATATGGTGACAGGGATAGAAAGAAGAATCAATTATTATAATGCCGCAATACCCGGAATCTGTATGGTTGCAGGGCAGGAATACGGTAACCTGAATTGCAGATGTATTGATATTGATGAAACAACAGAGGTTGGTAAGCTTGTTTCCGAGCTGAATTCAAGAGATAATTGCAGCTTGATTGCCTATCGTGACGGAGAAAGATATCGGCAGGAACTGGATGAAGTAAACCTTGAAGATTCTGAGCCGGAAGAAATTGAAATATGTGTAAAAGGAGTATACATAATAACAGGAGGGCTGGGAGGTATTGGCAGGGAATTTGCAAGGTATTTGTCTGCAAAAAAACCGGTATCTCTGGTTCTTATAGCCAGAACCCATATTCCTGACAGAGAGGCATGGGATGAAATATTAGAGGAGAATAGAGGTACTCTGCAGGCAAAGATTGAATTTATAAAGGCTATTGAAAAAAGTGGCTCCCAGGTTATGTATTACAGTGCCGACGTTTCGGACGAAACTGACATGAAAAACGTATTAAGCAATATAAGAAGAAAATACGGAAGGATTAATGGGGTTATCCATGCGGCAGGGGTAGCCGGGAACGGCTTTATAATCCGTAAGGACATGGAGGTCTTTGACAATGTAGTAAAGCCAAAGGTACAGGGAACATTTATTTTAGATATGTTAACAAAAGAGGATAATCTGGACTTTTTCATAATGTTTTCATCAATCAATTCTATACTCGGGGGAGCAGGGCAGAGTGATTATACGGCGGCAAACTCTTTTATGGATGCATTTGCAGATTACCGAAGAAAAACAGCAGGAGGAAAAACTGTTTCTATAAACTGGACTGCGTGGAAGGAAACAGGAATGGCTTTTGATAACGGTATAATAAACGGGAAAATTAGGGGTGTATTTTTACCGGCCACCACATCTGACGCAATACAAATGTTTGAAGAAATTACTGCCAAAAAACTTACCAGAATAATAGCAGGTCAGCTTGATTTTGAAACAATTCCTTTGTTGGACTCAGACACAGCCATAAGCTTTTCTAATAAAATACAAGGGAAAATACATAAACACAAAGTACGCAGTAAGACAGATTCTCAAAGAAATACAATAAGGGAAGTGGAAATAACTCCGCTGAGGATTAAAGGCAGCCTGGATAAAGGGACAAGCTCGGTGCAAGCCGTAGTTGCCAGGATATGGGCCGGAGCCTTAGGTCTTGAGGAAGTAAGCGTATATGATAATTTTAATGATTTAGGTGGAGATTCTATAATGGCAACACTTCTTTTAAAAGATTTAGAGAAAGAGTTTCCCGGAATTGTGGATATATCCGATATTTTTAACTACCCGTCAATAAGTGCTATGTCCGAATACATAGAAAGCAGGACGGGAAAGGAGGAAATTCAGCCGGATATTGAGGAACAGCAGATTATGACGGAGGATGGAGAAGCAGGCATGGAGGAAATAATGCAGCAGCTTTCAAGGGGAGAAATAACTATTGAAGAAGCAGACAAATTGATGAAAAGTATAGGGTTAATTTGAAGGGATTGGTGCAGATTGTGAAAACGGCGAACAATATTATATATAAACTAGTAGCAGACAAGAAGCTTGACCCTCAGGATTCTGTGGTATTGTTATCAGAACTGCAAAAGAACAAGCAGCCTATTGAGAATGATGAAATTGCAATTATAGGTATGTCAGGCAAGTTTCCGGGTTCGGAGAATCTTGAGGAATATTGGGAAAACCTCATGGGCGGTAGGCTGTGCATCGGCAAAATCCCGCCGGACAGAGGCAGTTTTGCTGTAGAAATCACGGAAGATACCGATAGAAGCTACAGTAAGGCGGGATATATAAAAGAAATTGATAAGTTCGATGCCGCATTTTTTCGTATTTCACCCAAAGAAGCCAAATATATGGACCCAATACAGAGAGTATTTCTTGAAACGGCATGGGAAGCCATAGAGGATGCAGGTTACGGGGGAGATAGGCTTTACGGCTCCAATACTGGTGTGTATACAGGAAATGACCATACCTGGGGTTCACCATATAAATATATGATACAAGATAGAGATCCGCTGGCTATAACAGGATCATGGTCAGGAATCCTGGCAAGCAGACTATCCTATATTTTAAACCTCAGTGGCCCGGCATTGGTTATTGATACTGCATGTTCCTCGGGGTTGGTAGCTGTTCATGAAGCCTGTAACGCTTTAAAAACAGGTAAATGCCAGATGGCAATTGCCGGAGGTATACATATAATCTATAAGCCCATTGAAAATAATGAAATGGGGATTGTAGAATCCAATGACAGCACCATAAGAGCTTTTGATGATAAGGCCAGTGGTACCGTCTGGGGAGAGGGAGTAGGTGTTGTAGTACTGAAACCCTTGAAGAAGGCAATGGAGGACAAGGACGAAATCTATGCAGTCATCAAGGGAAGTGCCGTTAATAATGACGGTGCATCAAACGGGATTACAGCTCCAAAGGCAGAAGCTCAGGAAGACTTGCTGATAAAGGCTTGGAAGGAAGCACGAATAAACCCGGAAAATATTTCATATATTGAGACCCATGGAACAGGTACTGTTCTGGGGGATCCCATTGAAATTAAGGGTTTAAGCAGAGCCTTCAGGCAATTTACAAAAAAAAATCAATTTTGCGGAATTGGATCGGTAAAAACAAATTTGGGGCATCTGGTAGGTGCCTCTGGAATTGCATCGCTTATTAAAACCGTTTTAGCAATTAATAAAAAAGTCATTCCGCCTACCTTGAATTTTGAATATCCAAACAGGTATATAGATTTTAGTAATACACCTGTTTATGTAAATGACAAGATGACGTTTTGGGAAGCAGACCAGAATATAAGGCTGTGCGGAGTGAGTTCCTTTGGCTTCAGTGGTACAAACTGCCATGTGGTTATACAGGAAGTCCAAAAGGAAATTAGAGCAGAGACAGCATCTCACAGACCTATGGTTTTCACACTCTCGGCTAAAAGTATATTTTCTATAAAAGAATTGGTACAAAGACATTTGAAATTTATTAACAGGCCGGAAGCACCTCCCTTGAAGGATATTTGCTGCACCACAGCCGTGGGCAGGGGACATTATAATTACAGGGCAGCCATTATTGTAAGAGATATGGACGAGCTAAAGGAAAAGCTTATTCATCTTAGGGAAATAATGGACGTAAAACAAAATCATGGACAAGATATTTATTTCGGTGAACACAGGATAGTATCGTCAAAAAAAGGCTTAAATGAAGTAAACGATATAACAGAAGACGAAAGAAGGGAAATATCACAGAAAGCAGACTTGAAGCTGAGAGCATTTTTGCAGGGCGAATTTCATGAATTAGAAGAATTATGCCGGCTTTATACAACAGGTGCAGATATTGACTGGAATAAATTTTATGAGGGTACGGGCGGCAGAACAGTTCATCTGCCTCCTTATCCTTTTGAGAGAAACAGGTATTGGATAGACAGCAACAAAGGAGACAAAACAAGGGTAGTCACGCCGGAAAAAAGCAAAAACCATCTTTACGAAATTAAATGGGTACCATGCGCCGAGGAATATATAAGCAGTATAAACATAAAGCTACCAAATGAAACAGTAGCCATATTCATGGATACTGAAGGTATTGGCGAAGGTCTGGCCTCCAATATGACGAACAAGGGAATCGAGGTTATTCAAGTAAGTCCCGGAGAATCCTATGAAAAAAAGAATGAATTGAGTTATACCATATCAGGAGGAGAAAGAGATTATTATAAGCTTTTTGAAGACATGGGTGACAAGAAGATTTCAAAAATAATCCATCTGTGCAATAGCAGGAAACAATACGTAGGTAGTCCTGAAGAACTTGAATTAAGCCGTATAAGAGGCTTATACAGTTTGTTTCATACAGTAAAAAGCTTTACGAAGCTGAACCCCGGGCATTCAGCAGAGATGGTATTGGTCAGCCGTAATACTTTCAGCGTTGACAAGCAGGAGAAAAAAGCCAATCCCGGCAATGCTGCATTATTTGCTCTGGGCAGGGTAATATCTGCGGAATACGAGAATATAAGGTGCAGAGGTGTTGACCTTGACACAGACACCGATGTCAACAACCTTGTCAGTGAGATGTATGGGTACAATACATCGTATTTGACTGCAATTAGAGACGGGAAAAGATATATCCAGGAATTTGCAAGATTGGAATTAGGCAATGGCAGCAGAAAAAGGATTGATATTAAGAGTCAGGGTGTTTACATAATCACCGGAGGCCTTGGTGGGATAGGCCTTGAAATTGCAAAACATTTATCCCGAAAAGGGGCAGGAAATATAGCGCTGGTAAATCGCTGCTCCATGCCTGAACGTCATGAATGGGCAGAAATTCTTAAAGCGAGTGCTGATACAAAATTATGCCAAAGGATTAATGCAGTAAATAGCATTGAAGCTGATGGAACGGCTGTTTTCTGCTATCAAGGGGATATATCTGTAAAAGATCAATTGGTGGACATTATTAACAAAATAAGGGAAAAATTCAAAAATATCAACGGAATAATCCATTGTGCGGGAATAGCCGGAGAAGGGCTTATTTCGGGTAAGTCACAAGCCGATTTCAGCAAAGTGTTGTCCCCTAAAATAGAGGGTACTCTTATGCTGGATAATGTGACAAGGGAGGATGAAATTGACTTTTTCGTTACATTTTCCTCCGTAATGTCCATATTGAACGTACCCGGTCAGGGGGATTATGCAGCAGCAAATGCATTTATGGACTCTTTTGCACAGTGGAGAAGTTTTCAGGAAAAAAGGACTGTATCCATTAGCTGGCCCGCATGGAAGGATACCGGGATGGCTGCGGAATACAAGGCGGATAAAAACAAATCCTTATTTAAACCCATCTCAGTAGAGCAGGCCTTAAGTGATTTTGAGCTTATTTTAGAATCAGGATCAACCCATGTAATTGCAGGGGAACTTGATTTCGAGATGCTGTCTGGTATATCAGAAGATATACAGCTTTTCAAGCTTGAAAATGATATAGCAGCTGAATTGGAAAGTACAGTAAGTAGTAATAGCTCCATTTCTGCAAAAGAGAGTCTGTTACCCGCTGTTAAACTCAAAGGGGGAGTGGAAGGAAACTATACCAAACTTGAAAAGCTGATAGGGAACATATGGGGGGCCATTCTGGAAATAGGCGAGCTCAGTATTCATGATGATTTCTACGATTTGGGCGGGAACTCGTTGTTATCCATAAATATGGCAAGTAAACTTAAAGAACAATTAAATGTAGAAATTGATATAAATAGTTTATTTGAACATTTCAGTATTGCCGATCTGGCTGTATTTATCAGTGAAAAGTACCCTGAATCAGCTAAGGAAAAAATCTTTGTGAATGAAGGGGATAAAGCAACGGGTAATTTGCCGGAAATAAATAAAATTGAGATTGAGAATTCCATAATCAATCAGATCAGCGGATTGATGTGGAGGCAAATGAATTGCCTGGACAGAGGCTTTGGAGTACTGCTGGGGCAGCAGAACAAGGAACTGTTAAGACTGTTTAAATTATTTCTTGGTATAAAGAGATGTTTTAACCTAGAGGGATATTTAGGAGACATCTATAGCAAACAAACCTTTTATAACGGCAATCTTGTAGAAAACCAGCTTCTTGAAAGCTTTGGATTAAAAGCTTGTGTGAAGAAGGTTAATACTTTAGACAGTTTACATACAACAATATGCAGTGATATAGATAAAGGAAAGCCGGTTTTGGTTTGTTTTGACGAATACTTTACATTCTACTCTTCCTTCTATCTAAGTAAACACACCAACCATCTTGCTGTGATTAACGGATATGATAGTAGTAAAAGGCTATATTCCGTTATAGATTACAACCACCTGATGCAAAATGGAGCAAAGATTATAGATTATGGGCAGTTTTATACCACTTTTGATACTTTGGAGCAAATTTACTCTAACACAAATGACATGGAAATACTTGTAATGGAAAAGCACCAGGATGTGTCTATTAGTGGTATTGCAAATAAGTTAGCCGGATTATTTGAATATATTTCGCAAAATAAACTGCAAAGCGAAGATTTAGTTTTTATTAAAAGTATTATAGAAAGTGATGACAAACAACTTGATGCCGAGGGACTGAATAAGTTGTACTCTTTTCTTGGAAGCAAGGAGTTGTTAATCAGCACACTCAAAGACTTCTTTGAAAAAGGGCATATAGAGCTTTTAGGTATGTCCAAAGATATATTGGAGACATCAAATGCTTTGATTAATATCTGTGCTGCCGGTTTGATAAGGGGTAGGAGTATAAAACTTGATAGAACGGTAGTTAAAAATATTGATAGTATAAGTAAAACCAGTGAGGAGTTTTTTGAAGCATTAAAGAACATTTCCATAGTATAGTTGGTAAACAGGGTGGGGAACCCGAAAAATATAAAAATCTATATCTCAGAAAGGAATATGAGGGTTATGTCAGAAATGGTGGAAACTAGATTAAAGAAGGTTATTAAGGAGAATTACAAGGATATTGCCGATAATATCAGGCTGGATGAGACATTAGCTGCATTTGGTTTGAATTCGGTAGAATTTGTAAAATTAGTGGTGATGCTTGAAAAAGAATTTGGGTTTGAATTTGATAATGAGCACCTTGACTTTGCCAAGTTTTCTACTATAAGAGATATCGTGGACTATATTGAAAGCAAAATATGATATTTGAAAACAGGTGCTTAAAAAACAACATTGACAAGGGGATAAAATGATGAAAAAAGATATGATTTGGTTTGATGGTAGGAATTTAAAAAACGAAGAAGCTATTTTAAATATGATTTATATCCTGAACTTTGAAAATTTACTAATTAATAGGGGTATGCTGGATACCATAACACCGCCACATAAAATGAATCTGATTATTGAAATAAACAGCGAAGAGGATATGGAGGATTTAAACAAGGAGCATATAGTTTTGTCAGCTAATCGACAGTTACTGCAGAAATCAGTTGAAAGAGGGTTCAAAACCGCCCTTTTGCATAGGATATTTGATAGAAACAGTATGGACGAAGCATGGCAGGTCGGTTCAAATTTTGACTACGTTGTAGCAGAGTTTTCCGACACAACAAATATACCCTTGGAATTGCTGGTGGCTAAGCTACAGTCCCAAAAGACCAAGGTATTAAAAATAGTCAATACCTGCCAGGATATGGAGTTGGCTTTCGGAGTAATGGAAGTGGGCAGTGATGGGGTTGTATTCAGTAATGAGGATCACACTGAAATAAACAAAGTAAACTCTTTTATAGAAAAAATGGGAACATCTAAAATTCAGTTGGTAAAAGGAAGGGTTACCGAGGTGTTGCATATTGGAATGGGCTACAGGGCATGTATAGACACCACCGGACTACTGAAAGAAAATGAAGGAATGCTCATTGGTTCAACTTCAGAAGGAGGGCTTTTGGTCAGTTCTGAGACTCACTTCCTGCCATATATGGAGCTTCGCCCCTTCAGAGTGAATGCAGGTGCCGTACATTCCTATGTATGGGCACCCGGGGGTGAAACCTCGTACATTACGGAATTAAAGGGCGGAAGTAAACTGTTGTGTGTGGATACTTCAGGCAATACAAGAGAGGTAGTGGTCGGAAGGGTGAAAGTAGAAAAAAGGCCATTATTGAAGATTGAAGTTGAGGTTGAGGGAAAGCGTATCAATACAATGGTACAGGATGATTGGCATATAAGGATTTTCGGAGCCGATGGAGAGGTCAGGAACGCTTCAACAATAAAGGAAGGTGAAGAACTCCTTACGTATGTGTGCCAGGGTGGCAGGCATGTAGGTTTGAAAATTGATGAGTCAATTCAGGAAAAGTAAGTTATTTGCAAATAACTTATAATAATTTATAAAAGGGAGATCGATTTCTTTATGGATGGTAAAGCCTTAAGATTAGCACGGCTGATTAAACCTTCATGCAAAAAGACGTGTATTGTTCCGATTGATCATGGAGTGACATTGGGGCCCATTACAGGTCTAGGCGATTACAGAAAACTCATAGGGCAGATTATAAGTGGTGGTGCAGATGGGATTGTTCTTCATAAGGGTATATTAACAAGACTTTGTCAGGATGAAATTTTTTTAGAGGGAAATTACATATTACATCTATCCGCTTCCACAAAATTCAATGGTGGTTCCCATTGCAAGGTGCTGGTAGGCTCTGTTGAGGAAGCAGTGCAACTGGGTGCTGATGCGGTTTCAATTCACGTTAATCTGGGGGATTCAGATGAGTGCTCCATGCTCAGGGATTTCGGCAAAGTATCCGAGGCTTGCGTGAGATGGGGGATGCCTCTGCTTGCCATGGTATATGCTAAGAGAAACCAAAGAAAATCGGGAGATATCGCCCATACTGCCCGCCTTGCAGAAGAGCTTGGGGCTGACATTGTAAAGGTTGAGTGCCCTGAAACCATTGAAGAAATAAGTGAGTTGGTGAAGAATGTTCAAATCCCTGTGCTTATAGCAGGTGGTGAAAATATGAATAATCCTGAAAAACTGCTTAACATGGTAAATAACTCAATTTTGGCAGGAGCAGCAGGAGTGGCCATAGGAAGGAATATTTTTGAGTATAAGAATCCGGGCTTGCTTATAAAACTTGTAAGTAAGATAACACATGAAGGAAAAGGACTTGATGAATGTATTGCAATACTGAAAGAGGATTATAAATGCTCCTCTGATATAAAGGTGCCTGTCCATTTCTAAGTTATAGGTATAATAAGAAGGAACCATCCGGGAAAAAATCCGGATGGTTCCTTCTACATTTAATAAGCTCTTACTTTACTTTTTTCAATCTTATAACATTCCAGGAAAGATTCTTTAAGGAGGCTTTGATACTTCCATCTTCCATTGCAGCATTTCCATTGTTGTTCGGTACAACGTTATTAGGATTTTCTTTTGTATTAGTAGCTTTTACATCATTATGCTCAAGAACTATATGTTCAACAACTTCAAACTGTCCGAAGCCGTTTAGCTCAATATCCAGAGTAATATTGTTTTCCATATGTCTGTTTACTGCAAATATTGTAATTTCGTCGTTGCTGTCATTAATTACTGCTGTGGCATCAATAGCTGAAACGTCTGTAAAATCTTTAGTATCAAACTTTGGTGCTTTCATAATAGTATTTAAAACTGTACCTCTTCCAAACACTGAAGTATGTAAGTATGGATAGTAAATCGTCTGCTTCCATGCACTTCCGCCGTTCTCTGTCATTATAGGTGCAATAACATTCACAAGCTGTGCAAGACAAGCCATCTTTACTCTGTCGGCATTCTTTAACAGAGTTATCAGCATACTTCCAACTAAAAGTGCATCCTCAAAATTATAAATATCTTCAAGCTGAGGTGGTGCAATAGACCATCTGTCAATTTTTTTATCCGCTTCATTGGAGTGGAACCATACGTTCCATTCGTCAAAGGAGAGGTTTATATTTTTCTTACTGCGTTTTTTTGCTTTTACGTAATCACAGGTTGCAACAACGGATTTGATAAAGGCATCCATATCCATAGCCTTTGATAAAAAGTTAGCAGTATCATTATCTTGGTTACCATAATACGTATGAAGTGAAATATAGTCAACATGTTCATAAGTATGCTCTAATACTGTAGCTTCCCATTGAGCAAATGTAGGCATACCGCTTCCAGAACTTCCGCAGGCTACTAATTCGATAGTAGGATCTACCATTTTCATAACCTTTGCAGTTTCACAGGCAAGCCTTCCGTATTCCTCCGCAGTTTTTGTACCTATCTGCCAAGGGCCGTCCATTTCATTTCCGAGACACCAGGTTTTTATGTTGTGTGGCTGACTATAGCCGTGAGACTTTCGCAAATCACTCCAGTAGGTACCTTGAGTAAGGTTACAGTATTCAATGAGATTTCTGGCTGCATCAGCCCCTCTTGTTCCCAGATTAACCGCCATCATAACTTCTGTACCTACTTCTTTAGCCCACGTAATAAACTCATTGGTTCCGATTTCATTGGTTTCAATTGTAGCCCAAGCTAATTCTGTGCGGCGGGGTCTTTTTTCTACGGGGCCTACTCCGTCCTCCCAATTGTAACCCGAAACAAAGTTTCCGCCGGGATATCTTACTATGGGCACCTGTAATTCTTTTATCATTTCTGAGACATCCTGCCTGAAGCCGAACTTGTCAGCTGTAGGGTGTCCCGGTTCATAGATTCCACCGTAAACAGCTCTACCCAAATGCTCAATAAATGAGCCGTAAATTCTTTTATCAACCGGCCCCACAATATAGTCTTTGTTAAGTATCATTTTTGCGTTATCCATGCTTGACCTCCAAGAAAATATTAAATAAAATATAAGTAGTTAATAAAAATGTTAATTACTTAATAGTTACCTTAATAACTATATACTATCTTCCATTTTCACATATGTCAATACAAATAAAAGGCTTAATATTTACAAAATATAGCGGGTAATTTATACTTGTATTAATTTCAATTTAGGAGCAAAATATAAATGAAGACAGACATATCTGAAAAGTGGCTTCCTGTGTATGAAGCATTAAGTAGCAGCGTTCGTATAAAAATAATTAACTTACTTGCAATGGATGCTTTAAATATAAAACAGCTTGCCCAAGAACTTGGTTTGAGCAGTGCAATAGTAACTATGCATGTAAAAAAGCTTGAAAAAGCCGGAATTGTTCATTCTGAAAGAAAAAGTATAAACGGGGCAGTACAAAAACTCTGTTTTCTTGACGTAGATTCCTTGGAAATCCAATTTCCAAGCAGACAGGCGAAAACAAGAGATTACCACAAATTTTCAATGCCCATAGGCCATTACTCCAATTTTACCGTAACTCCTACTTGTGGAATAGCGACACCCGAAAAGGTTATAGGTGAGTTTGATGATCCGAGATATTTTTTGGAACCTGACAGAGTTAATGCAGGAATACTTTGGTTTACGGAAGGTTTTGTGGAATACAGAATTCCCAATTTTTTACTATCAGTACAACAGCCAGAAGAATTAGAGATATCAATGGAGCTTGGTTCCGAAGCTCCGGGAATAAATAGCAACTGGCCCTCGGATATAACTTTCTTTCTAAATGAAAAGAAGGTTGGTCAATGGACCAGCCCCGGTGATTATGGAAACAGCAGGGGAAGATATACTCCTGAGTGGTGGAGTCTGCAGGTTGGTCAATACGGTTTATATAAATCCATACGTATAACACAGGATGGATCATATATAGATGGAATAAAGGTTTCGGATATATCTCTTTCATGTTTGGACATACGTCAGAAATATTGGACTTTCAGAATAGCAGTATTGCCTGACTCACAGAATGTCGGAGGTGTAACAATATTCGGAAAAGGTTTTGGCAACTACAGCCGTGATATATTATTTAAGTTATATTATAAATAATTAAGTTTTAGCAAATTATTCAACATAATTAATAAAAAAATGAACTTTTCAATAGTCTTATTTTAAATCAAACTTTACTTAATAAATTATTATAAAAAACTCTTAATATATTCTGTTTCGATAAATAAACAGCTTTGCTACAATAATCTTGCCGGCAGGAAATGCCGGCAGTAAAGTTTATTATAGGAGGAATATTTGATGAAAAAAAGGTTAATTGCATTGCTAATGTGTTTTTCATTGGTAATGGCAGCAGGTTGCGGAGCAACTGGTTCAGATTCACCATCATCTCAGGCTACCCAATCGTCTACAGCAGCTAATGACTCAGACAGCAATAAGTTGATTACTATAGGTTTTTCACAAGTTGGTGCTGAAAGCGACTGGCGCGTAGCTAACACAGCATCAATGAAATCTGCATTATCAGAAGAAAATGGCTTTAGGTTAATTTTTGCAGATGCACAGCAAAAGCAGGAAAATCAGATTAAAGCAGTAAGAGATTTTATATCACAGGATGTTGATGTTATAGCAATAGCACCTGTTACAGAAACAGGTTGGGAAACTGTATTAGGCGAAGCAAAGAATGCAGGAATTCCTGTAATTATTTGTGATAGAATGATCAAGGTTTCAGATGATTCATTATTTAGCTGCTGGGTTGGTTCAGACTTCCAGAAGGAAGGTGTTAATGCAGCTGAATGGTTAGCTAACTACATAAAAGAAAAAGGCAAAACCGATACACAAAATGTTGTAGTTCTTCAGGGAACAATCGGGTCTTCTGCTGAAATAGGCCGTACAAAAGGTTTTGGTGATACAATAAAAAATTACAGCAACTTTAAGATACTGGCAGAACAGACCGGAGAATTCACTCAGGCAAAAGGTCAGGAAGTTATGGAATCTTTCCTTAAACAGTACAATGACATTGATGTAGTTGTAGCACAGAACGATAACATGGCCTTTGGAGCAATCGATGCTTTAAAAGCAGCAGGTAAGGTTCCGGGTAAAGATGTAACAATTGTATCCTTTGATGCAGTAAAAGCAGCTTTCAAGTCCATGATAGCCGGAGATATGAACGTATCTGTAGAATGTAACCCGCTACACGGACCAAGAGTAGCTGAACTTGCTAAAAAATTGATGAATGATGAAAAAGTTGAAAAAATCCAGTATGTTGATGAAAAAGTGTACCCTGCTGAAACAGCTGAAAAAGAGCTTCCAAATCGTAAATACTAATTTAAATCCTAGTTTGTAATTGAATTAAAAAACAGGTGTGAAGCGTCAATTTATTCACACCTGTTTTTTTAAAAGATTAACTGCAGCAATTCATTGGGAAAGGATGGAGAAGGCGCGTGGGGAACGAAAGTCATGAAGTTCTTAAAATGAGAAACATATGCAAGACTTTTCCCGGAGTAACAGCACTGTCTAATGTGGATTTTACACTTCGGACGGGCGAAATTCATGCTCTTATGGGCGAAAATGGTGCGGGGAAAAGTACTTTGATTAAAGTATTGACGGGTGTTGAAGAATTTGAATCAGGTCAAATACTTATAGACGGAATAAATCATCCTGTTATTAATAAATCTCCCCAGGAAGCACAAGCAAACGGAATCAGTACAGTATACCAGGAGATAAATTTGTGTCCTAACCTTTCGGTAGCTGAAAATATTTTTATAGGAAGAGAACTGAAAAAGGCGGGACGTATTGATTGGAAAGCGATAAATAAAAGGGCAAAAGAGATTTTGTTAAATTTCAATGTTGATATTGATGTTACAAAATCTCTGGACAATTATTCGGTAGCCATGCAGCAGATGGTTGCAATTGCCAGGGCAGTTGATATTTCCTCAAAAGTACTTATACTGGATGAACCCACTTCAAGTTTGGATGAATATGAGGTGGAAAAGCTGTTTGAGGTAATGAGAAAACTAAAATCCCAAGGAACAGGTATCATATTTGTAACTCACTTTCTTGAACAGGTATATGCAGTATGCGATAAGATTACAGTTTTGAGAAATGGCAGTCTGGTAGGAGAATACGAAGTTGAAAAGCTGCCCAGGGTACAATTGGTTGCAAAAATGATGGGTAAGGAATTTGATGACCTGGCTCTGATAAAAAAAGCAGCAAAGGAGCAGGAGATAAAAGCAACAAAGGATACTGTTATTTCTGCAAAAGAATTGGGCCACACCGGAACCATAAAACCGTTTGATCTGGAGATTAGAAAAGGTGAAGTAATAGGCCTTGCAGGCCTTTTAGGCTCTGGACGTTCCGAAATGGCAAGAGTAATATACGGTGCTGATAAAGCAGATTGCGGAGAGTTGAAGGTCAATGGAGAAGCATGCAGTTTTAAGGCACCAATAGATTCAATGAAGGCTGGAATGGCTTTTTGTCCTGAAAACAGAAAAGAAGAAGGAATCATAGCGGATTTATCTGTAAGAGAAAATATGATACTTGCTCTACAGGCTAAAAGAGGTATGTTTAAACTTATGAGTAAAAAGGAGCAGGAGGAGCTGACAGATAAGTTTATCAATATGCTCCAGATAAAAACTGCAAGCCGTGAAACCCCTATAAAACAGCTTAGTGGCGGTAATCAGCAAAAAGTTATACTGGGTAGATGGCTTATGACTGAACCTGAATTTTTAATTCTTGATGAACCTACAAGAGGTATTGATGTTGGTACAAAAACTGAGATACAAAAGCTTGTGGTTGACTTTGCAAGTAAAGGAATGTCGGTAATGTTTATTTCTTCCGAAATAGAGGAAATGCTGCGTACCGTTAACAGAATGGCGGTTTTGCGAGACGGCAGAAAAGTAGGGGAACTTGACGAAAATGAATTGTCTCAAGAACTGATTATGAAGGTTATAGCAGGGGGTGATGCTAATGAATAGTCAAATTAAAAAGATCACAAAATACAGGCTGTTCTGGCCCTTAGTATGCCTTTTTGCAGTACTGGTCGTAAATCTAATCAGAACTCCTGACTTTTTTAATATATCTATTAACAGCAATGGGGTGCTTTATGGGTATCTCATTGATATAATAAACCGTTCAAGTGAATTAATTATTCTTGCAGCAGGTATGACATTATGTGTGGCATCTTCGGCAGGAACAGATATTTCAGTGGGATCGGTAATGGCAGTAACAGGTGCGGTAACATGTTTCTTGTTGGGAACGGGGGAGGCATACAATATACCTTATGTACTTGCAGTATTAGCAGGAATTCTGGCTGCAACTGTTTGCGGTGCGTGGAATGGCTTCCTTGTTGCAAAATTAAAAATCCAGCCAATGGTGGCAACCTTGATTCTGTTTACTGCAGGCCGGGGGATTGCACAACTCATCACCGGAGGCAACATTCTTTATATCAAAGTGAATAGTTTTAAATATTTAGGTTCCGTACTTCCGGGTGTACCTTTGCCGACACCTGTTTTTGTAGCAGCGGCTGTAGTAATCCTGACATCGGTTCTTCTTCGGAAATCGGCACTTGGAATGTATATTCAAAGTGTAGGTATAAATGCGAAAGCAAGCAGATTAGTAGGCCTAAATTCAACATTTATTGTATTTTTAACCTATGCATTCTGTGGCATGTGTTCAGGCATTGCCGGCACAATAGCAACCTCCAGAATCTATTCCATTGACGCAAATAATGTGGGACTAAATATGGAAATGGATGCAATTCTCGCAGTTGCCCTGGGAGGCAACAGTCTGGCCGGGGGTAAATTCTCATTGGCAGGTAGCGTTATTGGTGCCATTACCATACAGGCATTGTCTACTTCGCTTTATTCAATGGGAGTATCGGCAGATCAGTTGCCTGTTTATAAAGCAATAGTTGTAATTATAATTGTATCCTTGCAATCAAAACAGGTTAAAAAGTTTTTTCAAAAATTCAGTCAAAAGCTAAAGATTAACGGGGCTGGAGAGAAGGTGACACAATGATAAAAAGTTTACGAAGCAAATTAAGCGGCAATAACTTTTTGCTGTTTGTAACTATTGTATTATTTTTTGTGTTATACATATCCGGCACGGTTATATTCCAGGATAAAGGTTTTGGAAAGCCTCAGGTTTTTTTAAACCTGTTTATAAGTAACGCAGGACTCATTATTGCAGCTGTAGGTATGACAATAGTATTGATTACGGCAGGTATAGATATATCTATCGGCTCGGTAATAGCAATGACATGTATGTTGCTTGCCTGGATGATGGAAAAAAAAGGCATGGATGCCTGGGTAAGCATAGTGATTGTCCTGATTGTGGGCGTTGTGTTTGGTCTTGTACAGGGGTTCTTGGTATCTTATCTCAACATTCAGCCATTTATTGTAACACTGGCAGGTCTGTTTTTTGCAAGAGGTATGACTGCAATAATAAGTGACGAAATGATAACCATTACAAATAAAGCTTTCCTTGGTATTGCAAATGCCAAGATATATATACCATTTATTTCAACAGTAACAAAGAAGGGAAAAGTAATCCATCCCTATATATACCCCAGTGTAGTTCTTGCCATTGCTGTGCTGATAATTGTGTTTATTGTATTAAAATACACAAAGTTCGGCCGTTCCATTTATGCAGTAGGTGGCAATGAGCAGTCTGCATTATTGATGGGTCTGAATGTAAGAAGAATAAAGCTGAAAGTATATGCACTTAATGGTTTCCTTGCAGCTTTAGCAGGCTTTGCCTTTGCGCTTAATTCCTGTGGAGGCTTTGTTGAACAGGCCAGGGGCTTTGAAATGGATGCAATTGCTTCGGCTGTAATAGGAGGGACACTTCTCACAGGTGGTGTCGGTAATGTCATAGGCAGCTTGTTTGGTGTAATGATAAAGGGTACAATAGAATCAATCATTACTTTTCAGGGTACGCTGTCTTCATGGTGGACAAAGATTGCAATTGCGGCCCTCCTTTGTATATTCATTATATTGCAGAGCATATTTGCATCATTAAAGAAAAAGAGTAAATAGCACTTAAAAAAGTAAATTATGAAAGAGGCAGTCTTTGCACAAAAAAATAAGGCTGTCTCTTTTGGTGCATTTCAAGCTTGGGAATAAATGGGAGGAAAAATGATATGAAAATCAGGAAATATTTGGGGATATCATTAAAAACAAAGATGAGAGCGTTAATGTTTATTGCCATTATTCCTCTTCTGGTATTTGTTTCTTATCTTATTTTCCAAGTAGGTACATATTCGGATTACTATGATGCAATATATAGGAGCATATCCGTTGCAAATGATTTTTCTCAAAAATTCAAATATGATTATGATTACAGCATGTATCAGATTGTGATAGGGTCAAGCAATTTTAAGAAGGAAGATATAGCAGGGAAACTGGAAGATGCATATAAGAAAGTAAAATATTTAAGGAATTCCGCATTGATGGCTGAAAACAAAAGTACTACCAAGTATATGAAAGATTATATTGATAGTCTCAAACGAAGCACTGAAATTATTAAGCAAAACATGGTAGCTGATGGGCCGAAATACGATAAAAACTTAATGATTCTTGATAACGATATTAGAACTACCACAACTATGATTACCGAAGCTGTACAAAAATACGTATATTTTGAAACCTTTCAAATGAACAAAGTACATAAAAAAATTGAGGCGGAAAGAAAAAGAAACGTTACATTTACAGGTATAATATTTGCCGTACTATTGATAGTAACACTTATACTGGTAGAATTTATTTCTCACAGCATTACAAAACCCATTAAAAACCTCTGCATCTCAACAAAGTTAGTGGGAAATGGTGATTTTACCACCCGTGTACCCCATTCTGAAAGTGATGAAATAGCAATGTTGGCAACAAGTTTTAACACTATGATTGAAAAAATAGGCAGTTTAGTAGAAGACGTGAAGCTGGAACAGATAAATTTAAGAAAAACCGAGTTGAAGCTTCTGCAGGCTCAGATAAATCCCCACTTTCTTTACAATACATTAGACACTATTATATGGTTGGCAGAAGGCAACAAAACAAAGGATGTTATACAGATGGTAAGTGCCTTGTCAAAGTTTTTCAGGATTGCCTTGAGTAAAGGGTATGATTATATAAGTATTAAGGAAGAAGAGATGCTTATCAGGAGTTATCTCCAGATTCAACAGTACCGATATCAGGACATTCTGGAATATGAAATAAATATTTCAGAACAGCTTGAAAACTGTAGTATTCTCAAGCTTACACTTCAGCCTATAGTTGAAAATGCACTTTATCACGGGATAAAAAACAAGAGGGGAATGGGAAAAATAATTATAGAGGGCTACTGTCAAGGGAATATTGTGTTCTTGAAGGTAAAAGATAACGGTATCGGAATGAACCAGGAACAAGTTGAAAAAATTAAAAAGCTTTTTACAAAGTCCAAGGAAAATGATATCCCGGAGCAAAAAGGATTTGGGTTATTCAATGTAAATGAGAGAATTAAGCTGAACTTTGGGGCGGAATACGGAATAGACGTAAAAAGTGAATATGGTGTAGGAAGTGAATTCACTATTTGTGTCCCCAAAATCACAGAAAATCGTCATTATAATAAATGATTGTTAAAAGAAGGTATTGTAAATCGTAAAATGGAATATTGTACTAGAACGGTTATAGAGAGGTGAAACGGGTGTATAAAATATTTCTGGTTGATGATGAAGTTATAGTTCGGCATGGTATAAGAGATTGCATTAATTGGGAACAAACTGATTTTGTGTTTTCAGGTGAAGCACCTGATGGTGAGTTTGCACTGCCGCTTATTATGGAAATAAAGCCTGATATATTGATTACTGATATAAAAATGCCGTTTATGGATGGCCTGGAGCTAAGTCAGGTTGTCAGGAAAAATATGCCTTGGGTAAAGATTATTATATTGAGTGGGCATGACGAGTTTGGTTTTGCAAGGGAAGCTATGCGTATAGGAGTAACGGAATACTTGCTGAAGCCCGTGACTGCCGTTGACCTCCTTGAATCGCTGGAAAAAGTTAAAGCCTTAATAATTAATGAAAAAAAAGAAAGAGAAAATGCTGATAAAATTCAAAAACAACTAGCAGAAAATGCCCCTTTATTCAGGGATAAATTTCTAAGCGAGTTGCTACTGGGTATGGTTCCTCCAGTTGAGGTGATTGACAATTGTGAAAGACTAAATATAAACATAATTTCAAAGTATTACATAGTAGAAATTTTAGAGTTGGAAATGCCCAAGAAAGATGCTTCCGGAGGAGAATTTACGGAAGTATTACAAGCAGAGACTTTGATAGACAACATTGTCAGCAAAAACAGTGAGATTATCAAATTCAGAAGGATGCTTGGTGAAATAGTATTAATACTAAAAGGTGATAATTCCAAAAATATGGAAGAAAGTGCTTACGGTCTGGCACAATCGCTGAAATATGAAGTGGAAAGGAAAACATCATGTATTCTGGGAATAAGTATTGGTAGTGCAAAGGAAAGAATACAGGGAATTACTCAGTCCTATAAGGAAGCGGATGAAATAAAAAATTACCGCTATATCTACGGGAAGCGCAAGATTCTGGGTATTAATGATATAAAGTCTGATGTTGGAAGCAAAAAGGATTTTATTAAAATTGATATTAATAATACTTATGATTTTTTAAAGTGCGGACTAAAATCTGATGTACGTTTTTTTGTCGATAAATTTATTGATAACCTGAATGAAATTGAAATGAAATCGCCAATATATATCCACTATCTTTTCATGGATGTAATAATAAGTGCGTCAAGGTTCATAAACGAACTTGGAGGCGAAATTGAAAATCTTATACCTTGGACAACAAATTTGGAAAGCCTGGTTGCAGGTATAGACTCTATAGAAAAATTCGGCGAATTAACAGAATATACTTTAAACAAAACATTGGAATTCAGGGATAAAAGAGTAGAGAAAAAATATGACAGCATAATTAAAAAAGCAAAGGAGTACATACATAACAACTTTGCTAATTCAAATATTTCGCTTATTTCAGTTTCATCATATGTAAATGTCAGTCCAAGCCATTTTAGTACAATATTCAGTCAGGAGGCAGGAGAAAACTTTATTGAATACCTGACAAAAGTAAGGGTAAAAAAGGCTATGGAGCTATTAAAAACAACTTCACTAAAATCGTCTGAAATTGCATATAGTGTTGGGTACAACGACCC
The DNA here is from genome assembly GCA_023443515.1 of Bacillota bacterium. GTDB lineage: Bacteria > Bacillota > Clostridia > Acetivibrionales > DSM-1351 > Ruminiclostridium. The sequence continues at coordinate 3,987 of JAEZUC010000094.1, read as the reverse complement.
CCATTATTTTTGCTATATATTTAAGAAAGCCATAGGAATTACACCCAAGGAATACAGAAGTGAAACGTAGCATAAAAAATAAATTATAACAAAGTTAAAAAAATGTATACAAATGTGTTAAAACAAATATTCAATTTACTATTTTTTCATCATATGATAAAATAATTACAAAATTTTATACCAATAACAAAAAGATTTATATTGAGATGGAAACTGTTTACATTCTATAATAAAGTAACATAGTTAATATGTACTAATCGTTCTTTTTCATTTTACTCCTATTCTTACATTAGCCAAAGAAAGTCAATACCTAATATATAATATTGGACAACACAACCTTATTTGTTATTGGTATTGGCTTATCTTTTGGCCAAATGCTGAAAGATAATAACAACACAATAATTAAGAAGGGGGGCTAAAGAATTCACTAAGCAAAATTTTCCTATCAATCGTAATAACACGAAGCAGTTGATTTCCAACCAAACTTGTATGCAGGAGCATACGTCGTTGATTCGAATTAATATATACTTTTCCAAAAAGCATTTTAGCAGGATATCTTATGCTGCCAGGACTGACAACCTTGGCTTATCTTGAAGATTTAATACTTCAGTTAAAACACTATATATGCAATATTTACTGGGATCATTACCAAATTTTTTGTACATGATGGGATGGTTGCGGCTTATGCTGTTCATTTGAACAGAGCTTTAGGTTGCCGGTTACCGGGGGTAACCATGTTTAATTTTTGTAATCTAATTTAAACGGAGGTTAATAACTATGTTTAACAAGAGTAAAACCCGTAAATTCAGAATTTTCAGTATTCTGTTTTCAGCACTATTGTGTGCTTGTATTATCAACAGCAGTTTGCCACTGACAGCAGATGCTGCACTGGCAACAGGAAAGCCGAAATTTGTTGGAAATATTTGGTATGATGGTAATCCGCCAAGTAAGTTTGCAGACTACTGGAACCAAATAACACCTGAAAATGCTTCCAAGTGGGGTTCCTGTGAACCGCAACAAGGAGTATACAACTTCAGTCAGGCTAAAGCAATGTATAATTACTGCAAAACAAACAAGATTCCTTTTAAGTTCCATACACTCATATGGGGATCACAGTATCCAAACTGGTTAAGTAATCTTTCGGGTTCAGCTAGAAAAACAGCCATCGAAAACTGGTACAAAGCAGCTGCACAGAATTTCCCTGATGCAGAGTACATTGATGTTGTTAACGAAGCTATGCCCGGACACGCTCCATTTCCATTTAAAAATGATATCGGTGGTGACAATGGTCTCTATGGTACAGGATGGGATTGGATAGTATGGTCATTTGAAATGGCTCGTAAGTATTTTCCAAATTCAAAGCTGCTGATTAATGACTACAATGTTTTGAATGAGTGGTCTTGTCTGGATCAATACATACCAGTTGTTAAAATATTGAAGGCAAGAAACCTCATCGATGGTGTGGGTTGCCAGTCACACGGTCTTGAAAAGACAAGTGCTGCAAATCTAAAGTCAAGACTGGACAGACTTGCCGCAACAGGTGTACCTATATATATTTCTGAATTGGATTTGGATATTGCAGATGATAATACACAGAAAAACAAAATGCAGGAGCTTTTCCCTGTAATGTACGAACATTCTGCAGTAAAAGGTATTACCATATGGGGATATTTGCAAGGACATACTTGGATATCAAATTCACACCTTATACGTAGCGATGGATCTGAAAGACCTGCAATGACTTGGTTAAAGCAATATATGGCAAGTGTTCCGGGTGAAGACATACCGGTAGAGCCAAGAAGCGCATTTGCAAAATTGGAAGCAGAGAGCTATAACGACCAATCCGGAATACAGAACGTTACATGTGACGAAGGAACAGAGGCTGTCGGATATACCGAAAACGGGGATTACACTGTTTACAAAAGCATAGACTTCGGTAGCGGAGCTACAAGTTTCCAAGCCAGAGTATCTAGTGCAACAAGCGGAGGTAATATTGAAATCAGGTTAGATAGTCCTACAGGAACTCTGGTTGGTACTTGTCCGGTTGCCGGAACAAGCGGTTGGCAGGTATTTACCGATGCCAAGTGCACTGTCAGCGGTGTAAGCGGAAAGCATGATCTGTATCTAAAATTTACAGGTGGAAGCGGTTACTTATTTAATATAAATTGGTTCATGTTTGGAAATACTCCTGTTTCTACAGACAAAATAGGAGATTTAAATTCAGATGGACAAATAGACGCACTGGACTTCCAAGTGTTGAAAAAGTGTATTTTAGGCACTGAAACAGTTGAAAATACAAAACTTGCCGATTTAGATGCCAGCGGTACAATTGATGCACTTGACTTTGTACTTATGAAACAATATCTGCTTGGTCAAATAACTAAATTTCCTGCTGATAAATAATTCCAATTGAAAAGGGGTAATTAATAGCCCCTTTTCAATAAAAAAAGCAATAAAAAAGAGGTAAAAAATGAAAAAAATTAGCAAAATTGTAGCTCTCTTATCAGCAATTACTTTATTTATTCCCACAGTATGCTATGCGGACAATCCGATAGTACAGACTTTATATACTGCCGACCCCGCACCTATGATATATAACGATACTTGCTACGTTTATACGGGACATGATGAGGATACATTGGTAAATAATTTCTTTACTATGAATGACTGGAGGTGCTACTCCTCAACTGATATGGTAAATTGGACGGATCATGGTTCGCCACTGTCGTACAGTTCATTCAGTTGGGCAAAAGGGGATGCATGGGCAGGTCAATGTATTCAAAGAAACGGGAAATTTTATTTTTATGTTCCCTTGACACCGAAAACCGGAGGAACGGCAATCGGTGTTGCAGTATCGGACAGCCCTACAGGCCCGTTTAAAGATCCTATCGGGAAACCGTTGGTCAGTACAGGTAGCGGCGACATTGATCCGACAGTATATATTGATGATGACGGGCAGGCTTATCTGTACTGGGGTAATCCAAACCTTTACTATGTGAAATTGAATCAGGATATGGTCTCATACTCAGGGAGCATTGTTAAGGTACCTTTGACTACTGCAAGTTTTGGAACAAGAAGTAAAACCGACAGACCAACTACATATGAGGAGGGGCCATGGTTTTACAAGCGCAACAGTTTATATTATATGGTATTTGCAGGTGGCCCCATATCAGAGCATATAGGTTATTCCACCAGTACCGGGCCTACGGGGCCTTGGACTTATCGTGGAAAAATTATGCCTACCCAGGGCAGTAGCTTTACCAATCATCCTGGGGTAGTTGATTTTAAGGGTAATTCCTATTTTTTCTATCACAATGGTGCTTTGCCGGATGGAGGAGGATATCACCGTTCTGTGTGTGTTGAACAATTTAAGTACAATGCCGACGGTACTTTTCCAACAATAAATATGACTGCAACCGGCCCTGCACAAATCGGCAATCTCGATCCATATGTTAAAACCGAGGCTGAAACAATCTGCTGGGAATCAGGTATTGAAACGGAAACCTGCAGTGAAGGCGGAATGGATGTAGGCTTTATTGAAAACGGGGATTACATAAAGGTAAAAGGTGTTGATTTTGGAACGGGTGCAACTTCCTTTGTTGCCAGAGTTGCTTCGGCTACCAGCGGGGGAAATATAGAACTTAGACTTGACAGTCCAACAGGCAAACTGGTAGGAACTTGTGCGGTTACAGAAACAGGTGGATGGCAGACATGGGTGGATAAAACCTGTATGGTAAGCGGTGCCGAAGGGATACATGACTTGTACCTGAAGTTTACAGGTGAAAGCGGTTATCTGTTCAATTTGAACTGGTGGAAGTTTACCAAAGCTGGGAATACCACTGTTATTGGAGACCTAAATGGAGACAATAGCGTGGATGCGGCAGATTATGCCATGATGAAGAAATATCTTTTAGGATTAATCGAAGATTTTCCGGCAGAAAACGATATTGAAGCCGGAGACTTAAATAAAGACAGTGTTATTGACGC
>JAEZUC010000020.1 GCA_023443515.1 Bacillota bacterium | reverse complement strand
ATGGTGGTGTATGCGGAAAAAGCGAAGACCTTGCAGATTTGCAGGATCTTTTAATATATATTCTTAAAGGAATTTCGGAAATTATAATAAAAGGAAAGCTTGAGGTTAAAAATCTGCCTTATGTTAACTGCGAGGTTGTCAAAAGTTTGTTTATGACAATAACAAATGCTAATTTTGATGATGATGTTATTATAACAAAAATTAATCAAATGCTTTCTATCAGAAATGACCTAAGAAATAAGATATCTGTAAAAAATCTCCATGATGCGGCCACATTTGAAATAAAAAATAGGAACGATTTGGTATATAAGGCTTCATATGTCGGAATGGTACCAAAGGATAACGAGGATGTCAGGTCACTAAAACACCTGATTTTATTTGGGGTAAAGGGACTGGCTGCATATACCTATCACGCGTTGAATCTTGGAAGGGAACTTGAAATTCTTTACGCATTTATCTATGAAGCACTGGAAGCAACACTGAAAACCGAGCTTGCTGTTGAATATCTCGTCACCCTTGCCATGAAGGCGGGAGAGGCAGGTGTTAAAGCAATGGCACTTCTAGATGAGGCGAATACTTCTAAATATGGTAATCCTGAAATATCAAAAGTTAATATAGGAGTAAGAAAGAATCCCGGTATACTTATATCCGGCCATGATTTGACCGATCTGGAACAGCTCCTTGAACAAACTCAGGGAACAGGAGTTGATGTTTATACTCATAGTGAAATGCTGCCGTCACATTATTATCCTGCATTTAAGAAATATAATAATCTGGCCGGGAACTACGGCAATGCATGGTGGAAGCAAGAGGATGAGTTTGTTTCCTTTAACGGGCCGGTTCTTTTTACCACAAACTGCATAGTGCCACCGATTAACGAGGAAGTAAAGTCAAGAATCTTTACTACGGGTATAACGGGCTTTCCGGGCTGTGTCCATATAGAAACCGATTCTGACGGTAAAAAGGATTTTTCAAAAATAATTAAACTTGCAAAAACTCTCAAACCACCAGTTGAGATTGAAACAGGTAATATAGTTGGCGGATTTGCACATAATCAAGTATTTGCATTGTCTGATAAAGTAGTAAATGCAGTGAAAACCGGAGCCATAAAAAAGTTTTTTGTAATGGCCGGATGTGACGGAAGAATGGACAGCAGAGAGTATTACACCCAATTTGCAAAAGAACTTCCAAAAGATACCGTTATTCTTACATCGGGCTGTGCTAAATACCGTTATAACAAATTAGACCTTGGAGACATCGGAGAAATTCCCAGAGTGCTGGATGCAGGACAATGCAATGATTCATATTCACTTGTAATGATTGCATTGAAATTAAAAGAAGTGTTGGAGCTCCAGGATATTAACGACCTTCCAATTGTATACAATTTATCCTGGTATGAACAAAAAGCAGTATTGGTTCTTCTTGCTTTGCTTTATTTGGGCGTAAAAAACATTCATCTAGGCCCAACGCTACCTGCATTCTTGTCACCAAACGTTACAAAAATTCTTGTAGATAATTTTGGCATTGCGGGGATCGGAACAGTAGATGCTGACATTAAACTACTTATGGGAATATAGGGTGATAATTAATTGCACAGTAAATCATGGAATTAAATGGCAAATTTTCATAAACAATTCAAAAAAATTTCAACTTTTTTTGTGGAAATTGCACCAAATAGTAGATAATGATTGTAAATTATGATATAATTGGAAAAGTAACAAAAATTTAAAAGAAAGGAGGATATTAAATGAAAAAGAAAATAATGAAGGCCTTAACTTTGGGCTTATCAATCGCGTGTTGTGCCTTTGCTTTAAATGTACAGGCGGCAACAACCCTTACTGAGAATGCAACTGGAACCATTGACGGATACAACTACGAGTTGTGGAAGGACAATGGTACTACAAGTATGACATTAAATGGTGGCGGTAAGTTCAGCTGCTCATGGAGTAATATCAATAATGCATTATTCCGTACCGGTAAAAAGTACAATGAGACTCAGACACATCAGCAACTTGGAACCATCTCATTGGACTACGCATGTAACTATCAACCATCAGGAAATTCATACTTGTCAGTGTATGGTTGGACAAGCAGTCCTCTGGTAGAGTATTACATCATCGAAAGCTGGGGCAACTGGAGACCACCTGGAGCTTCGTCAAAGGGAACCATTACTGTTGATGGCGCTACATATGACGTTTATGAGACTACTCGTGTGAATCAACCATCAATCAAAGGTACTGCGACTTTTCAGCAGTATTGGAGCGTTAGAACATCAAAGCGTACAAGCGGAACCATATCTGTAAGTGACCACTTCAAGGCATGGGAAAGCAGGGGCATGACAATGGGTAAGATGTATGAAGTTTCACTCGTTGTTGAGGGTTACCAAAGTAGCGGCAGAGCTGATGTTACTGCAATGACACTAAATGTTGGCGGAGGAACTCAACCTGTAGTAAAAGGTGACTTAAATGCTGATGGAAGTGTTAATGCTTTGGACTTTGCAGCACTTAAATCACATTTGGTAGGAGCTACAAAACTCTCAGGAACAGCTCTTTCTAATGCTGACGTTAACGGAGACAGTCAAGTGGACGCTCTTGATTTTGCTACAATGAAAAAGTTTATATTAGGTATAATAACTACTTTATAATATAAGTAATTATATACTAATTGTGGAGGAGTATCGCAACCTATTTAGGAACGGTACTCCTTTCAATTATGGTCTAATAGTCCAAAAGAAGAGATACCTTAGTCCGGAAATTAAACATCTACGATTACCATTACATAAAAATATTAAAAAAATTACCATATATTTATTGAGTTGGTAATTTTTATATGTTACCCTAGACTTAGGAGCAGATTAAGGGTAATAAAATAAGGAGTGTGTTTTTATGGATTATAATAAGGTGGCTTCCTACTGGATTGAAAAGGAGAAGAACGCGGTTCAGATGGACCGTGACGAACTTTTGTCAAGAATAGAGAAGTTTATTTTGACGCATAATACTTGCGCCTTGGCCACAGGCTTCGGTGATTTTGTCCGTTGCACGCCCATAGAATACAATTATAAAGACGGGAGATTCTGGTTGCTTTCTGAGGGTGGTCTGAAATTCAGAGGACTGGAGAGTAACAAAAATGTATGCCTTGCCATCTACGATGCCTATACAGGTCTCGATCAATTGGGAGGAATGCAGGTCAGTGGTGTGGCAGAGCTTGTGGAACCATGGACTAGTGAATATATGGGCCTTTTAGCCTTGAAGAAGCTTTCTGCTCAGAAAATGCAAAAGCTACCAACCACCCTGTACCTTATTAAGGTAACACCTACTCGTATTGACTTTGTAAGTTCAGAGATCCATAAATTAGGCTTTGATATCAGACAACATTTGTGTTTATCCCATACCGATGCTGATGATGTGGATTTGCATGGCTGAAGCTGATTGTTTCCAAGATAATTTGTAATAGTTTCTGGCGGCTCTTATTCGGATATTTTACCGTCGCTCACATTCATAGTCCATGATTCAATGTTTCGCTAAAACCCGCAGTGTGCAGGTTATTCGGTAAAATATCCGTGTTCTCGCCGATAAACAATTGCAATTAACTTCGTTATGGAACTTTTATTGCATTAAATACAGGATCATTTTTTACAACTTTGTATTTTTTATCTTTTCTCCAAGCATTTAAATCATCATCATATTTTTTAGTAATATAGCTACTTTTTATTTCTTCTTTTAACTGGGTAAAGGAGTAGATTTTCATAAGCTTCATGACATGGTAGCCATAGGAGGTTTTAACAATTCCGGTGTCTCCGACTTTTCTGGAAGGGTTTACTGCCCAGTTCTGAAATTCAAGTACATACTGGTTGTTATTCATTACTGTATATTTTCCGCCTGTCTCTTTAGAACCATCATCTTCCGAAAGCTCTTTCACAAGTTTTGGAAAATCAGCATTGGGATCATTAATCCTTAACAAGGTTTCTTCCGCTTTCTTCTTTGCCTCTGCATCTTTTTCAGGTGTGGATTTATTATTTTCGTCGGTAGTTAGAAACAGAATATGACCTACAATAACCTTGCAAAACTGAGCTTTGTTGCTATTATAAAATTTCTTAAGCTCAGTGTCTGTGAATTTATACTTATTTTGTGTTTCTGATGCAAATTTTCTTACTATGTATGCGTTATTATAAAAAGCCTTGAATTGAGAAAGGGTAAATCCCGTTTCATTTTTAATTATCTTTTCCTGATCTGCTGTTGTTGATGCGATAGAATTTAGGTATGAATTCATATTAGCATTAAATTCATCCGTTTCGTTCTTGGTTAATGTTGTTTTTGCAGCTTTAGCTTTTGAAAGTTGAATTCTAAAATTAACGATGTTATCGAGAGCCAATTTTTTTGCATATTCTGATGCCTTCATATCGTTAATCTTTGCATCCCAGTCAACATTGTAAGAATTAAAATAGCTTTGGATCAATGAAATGGCATCCTTAAGGAAAAAGGTATATTCTTCCTTTGATATCTTCTCAGTTCCTATCTTTGCAACATGTGTTTCCGGAGTGGCTGTCTTTGTCGCTGCAAAAGTATTTGCAGCCGGAATCATCGACGTCAATACTAATGCAACTACAACAAGTGCATTTACAAACTTCCTATACATTTTCTACCTCCTGTTTGACCGCTAATGCGGCAAAATAATAGTGTTAAAAATACCCACTATATATAATTTAACACCGATATTCCAAAATCCTCTAATTTATTATGAAAAATTACTATTTTAATCAATTGTAAGAACTACAAAAATGTAATAATATATGTATATAGAGCTATTTTATGACATTTATGTAAAATGACATAATGTAGTTAAAAATTATATTATGGAAAGGAGGGGATAAAACATGGTTAAAAAGAATATTTTTAAGGTTTTCTTAGTATTTGCATTAACAGCACTTATTCCTTTAATGTCATCTACAAATGTTCCTGCAAATGCCATGTCAGCAGAAGGTGTAAAGTATGAATTTGAAAACGGCGTTCAGAATAATGCTGAAATTCATACGGACTATGTGGGGAAAACCGATGATGGCCTGACTTTTGACCTAAGCGGTGCAACTTGTAGCTTCATCGGACAAAAGGGGACAAGCACTTCTGTTAATGTCGACATTGAACAGGAGGGACTTTACGAGTTGGTTGTCCGATATGCACAGCCCTATGATAAGACCAAGAAGGTACAATATCTTAATGTAAACGATTCAAATCAGGGGGAAGTAAGCTTTCCATACACTCTCGTATGGAAGGAAATGTCATCAGGAATTGTTAAGCTTAACAAGGGTACTAACAATATCGAATTTGAAGGCTACTGGGGATACACTTTCTTTGACTACCTAATTGTTAAGCCGGCAGATGAAAGTATTACATCCTTGAAAGCAGAAAAAAAACTGGTAAACCCTAATGCTACTAATGAAGCAAAGTCACTTCTAAGCTACCTTGTTGATGTATACGGAAAGAATATTATTTCAGGGCAACAGGAACTATGCGGGTCACATAACTATGAAGGTTCAGAGGCAGAGTTTACCTACATCAAAGAGAAAACAGGTAAAATGCCTGCGTTAAGAGGGTTTGACTTTATGAACTTCAGAGGCAACGGCTTGTTATGGGATGATCTTTGCGCCGAACGTGTAATTGACTGGTACAAAAACAAAGGAGGAATACCTACCGTATGCTGGCATTGGTTTTCACCCGGCAATATAGGGAAAAAAGCTGACAACAGCTTTTATACAGAAAGTACAACTTTCAGTATTTCAAAGGCTCTTACATCGGGAACCGCCGAAAATACCGCAATGCTTAATGATATTGAGGTTATGGCGGGGAAATTCAAACAGCTTCAGGATGCAGGTGTTCCTGTACTTTTCAGACCACTCCATGAGGCAGAAGGAGGATGGTTCTGGTGGGGTGCCGAAGGCCCGGAGAATTGCGTAAAACTGTACAGACTACTATACGACAAATTTACAAATGAATATCATTTAAACAATATCATATGGGTTTGGACATCTTATACATATGAAACATCTTCAAAATGGTATCCCGGTGATGATGTAGTTGATATTCTTGGTTATGACAAATACAATGCAAAGGATGGACTGCCAAACGGTAGTGCTATTTCTTCAACCTTCTATAATTTGGTAAAGCTCACTAACGGTAAAAAGCTTGTAACAATGAGTGAAAATGATACGATTCCGCTGGTTTCCAACCTTACAAATGAGATGGCCGGCTGGTTGTATTTCTGTCCTTGGTACGGATGGCATCTTACGGGAGAGCAGAATAATCCGGTTGATTGGCTAAAACAAATGTATACCAGTGATTATTGCATTACCCTGGACGAGCTTCCTGATCTTGAAACCTACCCATTCCCGTCAGACGGGGAAAATCCGACAATCATGTATGGTGATTTAAATGAAGATAAACTAATCGATGCAATAGACCTTGCTTTATTAAAAAAATGTATATTAGACAATAATCAGAGTATAAAGTCAGCAGATGTTGACGGTAACGGTTCTGTAGATGCTATAGATTTTGTATATATGAAGAAATTTCTGACAGGCGAAATTTCCAGCTTTCCGGCTAGTGGAAAGTAATTGATTTTTTGTTATTTAAAGAAAGGAAGATATAATATGAAAAAAGGATCGATTTTAAAGGTAACAAGAGCTTCCATAATGAGCATTGTTATCCTTGTTATGCTTGTATCTTCATTCACTGTGATGAATGTAAGTGCGGCAGGTACAGACTATAACTACGCAAAATTATTACAGTACTCACAGTATTTTTATGATGCAAATATGTGCGGTACTGAAGTCAGCGAAAAGAACGAATACACTTGGAGAAATGACTGCCATACATATGATGCAAAACTCCCGCTAGATTCAAAGAATACAAATATGACAGACAGCTTTATAAGTCAAAATAAGAGTGTGTTAGACCCTGACGGAGACGGAATGGTTGATGTTTCCGGCGGTTTTCATGATGCAGGTGACCACGTTAAATTCGGGATGCCTGAAGCATACTCAGGTTCAACCCTAGGATGGGGATTTTATGAATTCAGGGATCAGTATGTTGCAACAAAACAGGACACCCATATTAAAACTATCTTAAGATATTTTAATGATTACTTTATGAAAAGTACTTTCCTTGATTCAACCGGAAAGGCTATAGCATTCTGCTACCAGGTTGGAGACGGAGATGTGGACCATGCATACTGGCAAGCACCTGAAGTTGATGAAATGTTCAGAAGAGGCTGGTTTGCAACTGATGCAATGCCTTCAACTGATTGTGTTACAGCAGCAGCAGCATCACTTGCTGTCAATTACATGAATTTTAAGGATGAAGACCCGGCATATGCAGAAAAATCCCTGAAATATGCAAAAGCCTTATTTCAATTCGCTGAAAGATGTCCGGACAAATCAGTAAACATAGACGGGCCTAAAGGCTATTACGGATCCTCTAAATGGCAGGATGATTACTGTTGGGCTGCATCATGGTTGTATTTGGCAACAAAGGATGATCATTACCTTGAAGAAGCATTAAAGTATTTTGATTATTATGCACCTTCATGCTGGACACATTGCTGGAACGATGTTTGGGCAGGTACGGCATGTATTATTGCTGAAATAAATGATTTAATTGATAAAAATGGACAAGTATTGGAAGATAGATATAAAAAACTAACAAATAAGAGTTCATATGAAGAGATTGATTTTTGGAGTCAGATTGCAAAGTTAGTAGATGGTTGGATGTCAGGTAAAAATGTTACAATATCACCTGGCGGATATGCTTTCTTAAATCAATGGGGTTCTGCAAGATATAATACTGCTAGCCAGATGTTAGCGCTTGTTTATGATAAAAACCATGGTGATACTCCTACAAAATACAGCCAATGGGCTAAGTCACAGATGGATTACCTGCTAGGTAACAATCCGTTAAATCGTTGCTATGTAGTTGGATACAGCGATAACTCAGTAAAATATCCACACCATAGAGCTTCATCTGGATATGCTACTGCAGAAGGAACCGGTCCTCAAAAATATGTTCTTTACGGTGCATTGGTTGGCGGACCTGATGCCAGTGACAAACATATAGATATTACATCAGACTACGTATACAATGAGGTAACAATAGACTATAATGCTGCATTTGTTGGTGCCAGTGCGGGTATTTATAGATACTTTGGAAACTCATCAATGGAGGTTACACCGAATTTCCCACCACCACCAGTTGAAGATGATCCTGACGACCCTTCCGGTACCGGATACTGGGTGGAAGGTTTCTGCGTGGATGTAGCTCAATCTGACGGACCAAAAGCAACTGAAGTTACATTGTATGTAAAATCAAATGTTTCAAAAACGTCAAAGAATATTTCTGTAAGATACTTCTTTGATTCTACAGGAATGACATCACTAGACCCTAACAAAATTGAAATGAGACAGTTGTATGACCAGACGGCTGCAGAAACAGATTATGCTGCTGAAATTTCAGGGCCGCACCTCTATAAAGATAAAATTTATTATATAGAAGTAAAATGGCCTAATTACGTAATTGCAAATTCCAACAAGAAGTATCAGTTTGCTATAGGTACATATGCTTGGCAAAATTACTGGAATCCTACTGATGACTGGAGTCATCAGGGCTTAAAGGTTGTTGAGGACAGCTGGAAAGGGACACCTGAAAAGACAGACAATATCTGTGTTTATGACAATGGTGTTCTAGTTGGAGGTATTGAACCTGATGGAACTACACCGGGAGGAAATACTCCGGATCCGATAATTAAAGTGGGTGACCTGAATAACGATACAGCAATTGATGCTTTGGATTTAACACTGTTAAAAATGCATCTGTTGGGAATCAAAGTACTTGCAGGAGATGCACTGAAAGCGGCAGATATAGATGCCAGCGGTACAGTTGATGCAATTGATTATGTTCAGTTGAAAAAAATTATATTGACACAAGCAATATAACCTAAAAGGATAAAGGGAGTTTCGCAAAACTACGAAAAAACATTTAGCGAAGCTCCCTTAATTCTAATTAATGATATTTTTGCCTATCATGAAGTAACAACAATAATGAAATAATTCAGGAGGTAGGTTAGATGAGTTTATTAAGTTATGAAAGAAGCCGTAAAATAAAAGCAGGACTAGCATCCCTTGTCATAGGCGGAATGCTTGCAACATCAGGGGGTGTCTTTCCCGGAATTCTTAATCAAAATGTGTATGCGGCAAGTACATCTCCCGGAGATTATCAGCAGGATTCCCGCATACGACTCAACTCTATCGGTTATATTCCATTAGCTGAAAAAAAAGCAACAATCGCAGCTTCATGTAGTGATTTTATTGTGGTAAATTCAAGCGGAACATCTGTTTTGACAGGTAAAACTACTTCGGTTTATGATACTGATACCAATGAGCAGGTTAGTATTGCTGATTTTTCATCGATAAAGACGGAAGGAAACTACACCTTGCTGGTGCCCGGAGTTGGAAAGAGTGTAACCTTTAAAATCGATCCCAATATTTACGCAAATCCCTTTAAAACAGCAATGCTTGGGATGTATCTTTGGCGCTGCGGAACATCAGTATCCGCAACATATAACGGCAAGGTATTCTCTCATGAGACTTGTCATACCAAAGACGCATATACTGACTATATTAACGGACAGCATAACATAAAAGATGGCGGAAAAGGATGGCACGATGCCGGAGATTACAATAAATATGTTGTTAATGCCGGTATTACAGTAGGTTCAATGTTGTTCGCATGGGAGCAGTTTAAAGATCAGATAAAAAATATTTCATTAACCATGCCTGAGAGTAACAATTCAATGCCGGATTATTTGGATGAACTTAAATATGAAACAGATTGGCTTTTAACCATGCAATATCCCGATGGAAGCGGAAAGGTAAGCCATAAGCTTTCTACAAAAGACTTTGGTGGATTTGTATTACCGGAAAGAGAAACTGACGACAGGTTTTTCACTCCATGGGGAAGTGCTGCAACAGCAGACTTTGTAGCTATGCTGGCAATGGCTTCAAGGGCGTTCCGTCCTTATGATGCGGCATATGCCGATAAATGTATTGCTGCCGCAAAAGTTAGCTATGCTTGTTTAAAAGCAAATCCAGGAAATACAAAGCCTAACCTGAACGGTTTTAGTACAGGTGATTATGATACTACAGATACCGACGACAGGCTTTGGGCAGCTGCGGAAATGTGGGAAACCCTTGGTGACAGCAGTTACCTGGCAGATTTTGAATCTATTGCAAATACCTTTACTAAGAAAATTGACGTTGACTTTGATTGGGGAAATGTAAATAATCTTGGAATGTTTACATACCTGTTATCCGAAAAGAGCGGAAAAAACTCTACACTGTATAATTCTATTAAGAGTGCATTGATTTCAGCTGCAGACAGTATCGTTGCTACTGCTGACGGACACGGCTATGCAAGGCCACTGGGAGCAACCTATTACTGGGGTTGCAACGGTACTGTGGCACGTCAGACTATGATTCTCAATATTGCAAATAAATTATCACCAAAATCTGAGTACGTTAATACATCACTGGATGCTTTGAACTTCCTGTTCGGAAGAAACTATTATGATCGTTCCTTTGTTACAGGTCTCGGACTTAACCCTCCAATGTATCCCCATGACAGACGTTCAGGTGGTGATTCTCAAGTTGATCCATGGCCCGGATATTTAGTTGGTGGAGGTTGGCCGGGAGCCAAGGATTGGAAGGATGATCAGGAAAGTTATCAGACCAATGAAATCGCAATCAATTGGAATGGTGCATTGATTTATGCTCTGGCCGCATCCCTCGACATGCCTGACACTCCTGATGTACTACTCGGAGATATAAATATGGATGCAAAAGTGGATGCTATTGATTATGCATTTTTGAAAAAACACTTACTGGGGATGGGCGATTTAGCCGGGGATGCATTGAGAAGTGCAGATGTAAACCGTGATAATGCAGTAGATGCTTTAGATTTATCAATTTTAAAACAGTATTTGCTTGGCAAGATTACAAGCTTATAATAAATTAAAAATAGAAAACTCCTTTTTACAGTTGATAATCCAGCTGTAAAAAGGAGTTTTTTGTTTAAATTACTGCTGTTGGTTTAAATCATTACCCTGGCTTATATAATTTAATCTGTTGCTTAAATATTGAAGATGCTTTTCAAGATCGTTACTCATTTCATCATACATCTGTTTTGCAGATTGATCCTGAGTAGACTGAGCCATTACTTTATAAGTTCCCTTTGCTGCTTCGCAAGCGGCAACTGCCTTTTGCAAATCGCTTTGTACAGTCATTAATATCACCTCACCTTCGACAAATAATATTTTAACCATGAATTCTGTAAGAATTCAGAAACTAAGTAAACAAATAATGGGTATTCAGAAATAGTATTCTGGAATAAACAGCCTCTTGGCATAAGTAATATTCAATTTGAATAGTTTTAATAGTAAAATATTAAGAATTTAAAATAAATTTTAATTTATATAATATAGTTATGATATAATAAATAAAGGTACAAATATTATTATAAAATGCAAAATAGATGAGAGGATAATTATTTGGTGAAAAAGGGAGCCGGGAAAACTGCTTTAATAATACTAATTTTAAGTTTTATATTACAAATAATTCCTAATGTTATTTACATAAATAAAAAAGTATCGTTCCATTCCTATAGCCAAAATCAGCTAGTACCTAAAAAGCTCTATATCTCTAATCATATTATTAATAGAAGAAACGAAAATTATTCAAATCCGAAAAGTTTACTTAGGGTCAGTACTTTAAATAATAATAGTATTATGTTTACTATTAATCCGCTGACAATATCCTTACAAAATGAAATGCCATTTGACCATCGAAAAATCATAAGGCAGACAATTCCTAATTACTTTCATGGGAGTAACTATAAGAACCCTACTATGGCGGTTGATATAATATAAAAAATCAGCTATGGGGGTGAGTCAATGACAAGGAAAAATCACATAAAAAGAGAAATATCAAGATATATATTTCTATTTATCGGCTCAGTGTTGGCGGCTACAGGATTGGAAATATTCCTAATACCAAACAAAATCATTGACGGTGGAATTGTCGGTATATCAATAATTACAAGTTATCTAACCAATTTGCCGGTAAGTATATTTATAATTGTATTCAATATACCGTTTCTGTTTCTGGGGTATAAACAGATAGGAAAGACTTTTGTTTTTTCATCGTTATTCTCAGTTGTATCATTTTCCTTCTGGATGTCAGTATTTCATCCGATTCCAGTGCTTACAAGTGATATTTTACTTGCTTCGGTTTTCGGAGGTATAGTACTTGGAATTGGGGTAGGTATAATAATACGGTATGGTGGTTCTCTTGACGGTACAGAAATGATTGCAATTATTATTAATAAACGTACATCCTTTTCAGTTGGTGAAATGGTTATGTTTTTTAATATTTTTATTTTAAGCAGTGCCGGGCTGGTATTCGGTTGGAACCATGCAATGTATTCTCTTATTGCCTACTTCATTGCTTATAAAGTCATAGACATTATAATAGAAGGGCTTGACGAAACAAAAGCAGCGATTATAATATCGGAAAGCGGTGAAGAAATTGCACAGGCGATTACAGCCAGACTTGGAAGAGGAGTTACGTTTCTTGATGGAAAAGGTGGCTTTTCGAAAAGTGAAAAAACAATACTGTACTCCGTTGTTACAAGACTGGAGATTTCAAAGCTTAAATCAATTATATATGATAAAGACGAAAATGCTTTTGTTACAATAAACGATGTATCTGAAGTAATGGGAGGAAAGCATAAAAAACGGTCAATACACTAAAATAACAAGTATCGACTAAAAAGTAATTAAATGGTAAAATAACTATATTAAACTTGCCTAAGAAAATAACAAATAAAGGGGTTGTTTTACCATGAAAACCATTAGAGTGCTTTCAATCGACGGGGGTGGCATACGGGGGATTATACCAGCCATGATTCTTGCGAAGATTGAAGAAATGACATCTAAGCCAATTTGCAAGTTGTTTGACTTAATTGCAGGAACCTCAACAGGAGGAATACTGGCACTCATGTTGACAGTACCGTCAAAGGAGAATAACAGTATTCCTGCTTATACAGCTAATGACCTTATCAAGCTATATACTGAAAACGGTAAGAAAATATTTTCCAGTAGTATATTTCATAAAATTATATCTATGGATGGTATATCAGAAGAGAAATATCCTGCTACCGGAATAGAGTCTGTTTTAAAGGAATATTTTGACGATGTAAAGCTTTCGGAAGCCTTGACAAATATAATTGTTCCGGCATATGAACTGAGTCTCAGAGAGCCTTATTTCTTTAAAAGTGTACATGCCAAGGATGAAAGCAGGGTAAATAAAGATTTCTACATGTGGCAGGTGGCAAGGTCCACATCTGCGGCACCTACATACTTTGAGCCCTATAAGCTTGAAATAGGCCAAAAGGACGGTGCCGATTATTATACACTGATTGACGGAGGTGTATTTGCAAACAATCCGGGCATGTGTGCTTATGCAGAGTCCAGGGTTCTTTATAGGGATAATCCTGATATACTAATGCTTTCACTAGGTACAGGGGAACTTAACCGCAGTATTCCTTACGGTGAAGCTAAGGACTGGGGCCTCATGAAATGGGCAAAGCCGATTCTGAGTACAGTATTTAGCGGGGTGAGTGAAACGGTTGATTTTCAACTAAGTCAGTTGTTGACCGATGACAGATACTACAGGATGCAGGCGAGTCTTGCACAGCTTGGGAGCGATGCAATGGATGATGCCAGTGAGGAAAACATACATGAACTGAAACTGCTGAGTCTTAGTTTAATTGATGAGTGGCTCAAAAATGGAAAATTAGAAAAACTGTGTAAACAGCTAACTTAAACAGTAAGGCAAAAAAGTACGGTTACTCGTTATTGAGTGCCGTACTTTTTATATTAATGATTTATCTTTTTAAAACCTTTTGACTGTAAAGCGACTTCCAAAGCCTTTCTGTCAAATACAATCTGATTTATGGATATACGGTCCTGGTCAAATTCAATAGTTTTAATATACTGAAATTGTATACCGACTGATGACTGATATATTTTTCCTGATTCAAAAGATGAAGAAGGGGAGTTATCAACAGTATATTTCAATCCCGTAATGCGTTGAGTCAATTCAATAGTTTTACCATTCCACCACGTAGTGATATTATATTCATCACTTAAATCAGCTTCGCTTATCCACTGCTCTCTAAATTTCAAATACTTAGCATTAGAATTTGGATGAGCTTGATTATCAGTATTATCTGTTTTGCCGTTTGAACTATCCAACGGTCCTTCCGAATATTCTGTAATTCCATCAAGGTCTATAGGCTGAGGTTCGGGGAGTTCACCTATTATCTCAATTTCACCAGTATTAAATGTGTTTATAATACCCCTTTCCTTATTAATAAAATTTTCTACGATTTTGGAGGCATCCTGGGATACACTCTCATAAAATAACCAGTCATAATAGACCTTTCCAAAGGTTTTGGCCAGCCAATCTAAAGAATAACTGCCGTCATTGACCAAACTGCTTAATCTTGAGGTACCCGAAAAGAAACTGTAGATATCAGATCTTTTGCTTTTAAAGGTTTTCCCGTTGTACTTCCATTTAATAATCTCATTAAGGTTTGCTTTATCTACAGTTACTGTTTCAAATGAAATAATATGCCCTTTTGAGGTATCCTTGAAATAGATTGAAAATTTGGATTCATAGGGATATCCTTTCAACTGACGGTATCCTTTATATTCACCCGCTCCATTGACAGTATATAAATTATTAATATCCACAGGGGTGTCATTATAGCTCAAATGATAATCACTTGAAAGTTCTGTTTTTCCAATGAGAATACGGGAATTCAATGAATCCCACTTTACACTGATTTTTAATACCTGAGGTATAAATTTATAAGGAATCATCACAATGTTTTTAACCATTGACGGAGGCATTTCTATACTCTTTTTAGTTTTGTTTACATATGCCGTTTTAGTACCAACAGTAACTGAAATAGTGAATTTATCATTTTTTACAGTAGCCTTTTTTAATTTTGTATCCCAAGAGTATTTTAACCCAAGAGCCTCTGAAACATTTTTTAAGGGTACCAAAATGTTCCCGCTTTTAGATACAGGCTGAACGGGTAAAGTAAGTAAGTCTTCATAAACATAGACCTTAATTGATGTGGCAGCATTAACATTGGAATTAAGCACAAAAATAAGCATAAAACAAACAAGAATAAAAGATATAAATTTCTTCATATAAATTTCTCCGTTTCGATAGCTTGAACTGTCCTGTATACAAATTATAGAATAATTACCTGTTAATTACAAGTTGTAACAGCATAAATCGGATAAAGTGTATTTAGGTGTGACAAATAGCATACTACTGAATAATATAGGATAAAGTGGGTAAATTAAAATATACGCTTATCATAGACAAAGTTGTATGTTGATAAGAAAGTACGGCGGTGATATACTAACCGAGCTGTCACGAACAGCACCTAGTTTAATTCAACAAGGTATTTAAACTTACCGTAAATTGGATTGAACCTGAGTGTTGACACAAAAGTAATGGTGTGTTAACATAACTAAGCTGTCTAAAGATGACAACGCTGTAACAAGTTCAAAGGTAATAACAAACTACCAAAAACTGATAGTTAAAAAGTGTTGACATGGTTGGAATAGCGTGGTATTATAATAAAGCTGATTGCGGTGAGCAAACAGCAAAACCTTACAAAGCAGTCGTAAGAAGGCTTTATGGACTTTGAAAAGTAAACAGTGATAAACATGTAAAGGAACTCGAAAAAATTCTTAAAATCGTAAAACGATTTCAAAATTGAGTAACTTGCGAACTTTACAACCTGGTTTTTGGAAACAAGAACTAGAAAAAA
>JAEZUC010000002.1 GCA_023443515.1 Bacillota bacterium | reverse complement strand
AGCTTTGCTTTTGTCGAGAGGTAGTTGAAAAAAGATTTAAGACTTGCAACCTTTCTTGCACGCGCATGGGCAGTATTATCCCTTTTGTTACTGACAAAGGACATATATGTATATAAATCACTCAGCGTAACTGTCTTTAAAAGTTCGATATTAATATCAGTAATATCTATGCTATCAAATTCAAGGTTTTTATCAACTATATTTCTATGCAATTTTAAGAAACGGAAGAATATACGTAGGTCATAAAAATAAACCTGTATGGTGTTTATAGATTTACCCTTTATAGTTTGCATATAGTTTAAAAAATCTCTTAAAACCACAGGCATTTCAAAATCATAAATATTTTTCATATGTAAGACCCCTATGTAATGTTAATAAATACAGATACCAAATTATTCATATATCTATTAGTATATCACATAAGAAATGGTTTTTCAGCAATCATCCTCGTCATATTTCAGGTCTTTATTTATACAATCTTCGTAGTCGTAATTACTGTTCATATCAAATTCCTCAATTGGAACCGGGCCTCTCATAACATATCTTTCAACTTGCAGAACACCGTTTTCGTCTGCATTGACTCTCCAATCAACCATCAGTATTTTACCGTCTATAATTTCTATACCTGTTATACCTTTTGAATGTATGCAGCAACCGGTATTGAAGTAAGGCAGCTCTTTACTCTTTGGGAATTTTTGCCTGTGAGTATGCCCACAAATAAGCATTATTCTATGTTTTTGAATCCACTTTTTATAATTTCTTTCAATTTTGTGTCTTTTAAAATGATTTCTGGCAGGACTTGCCGGGCTGTGAAAGCCTATTACATGGATATATCGCCAGAAGTAACGTAGAAGAAACATTGATACAAACCAGAGTTGATCGTTCATTAAATCTCCCTGATGTCCATGAACAACAAGTATTTCCTGACCGGTGGCCTTGTTTTTCAATACAAGGGATTCTATTGGTGTCATTCCCTTGAGCAAGTCATGAATATCCTGACTGTAATCATCGTAATAGCTGTAAAAATTCTTACTTACATAATCCTTGTTTTTCAGATAAATATTATGGTTGCCATAAATCATAATAAATCTATTATTTTCAAAGAATTTTTTCATTACTATAAAAACATCGCTGTGAGCTAACCTAATATGTCTGAATTTTGTATATTCCCATAGCTCATCACCGTCACCTGCTTCAACGTAGACATACCCGTTATCAAAATAATAATTTAATGCATGGCGGAAGATATTCTGATTCCTGGCAAACTCGTCAGAAATACTATCGTCTCCTCTATGGGAATCGCTGAAAAATATATATTTGGAATTATTATCAAACAGTTGAAGCTTTGCGTTTCTATAAGCATTTAGCAATCTTTTATCTGTAAACATTCCATCATTCCTTATATTTTGTGTTATTCAATAATATATGCAGTTACATTACTAGGTTATCCATGAAAAGTATTCCAGCAATATTTTGAATAATTTTTGCTAAAACTCCATAAATTCTTCGTATTGGAATTCCCAAGCTGTTTTTATAAAAAATGTTTTTCAAGAAAAACGCACTAAAAGGAGGATTTAATGTCAGGCAGGTATAGAAAGCTTCTGACAGGCTGTACTATAGTCTTATTACTTTTTTTTATTTCAACTAACGTAATGGCATCAAACAGTCGGGCAGAAGCTGCAATAACAAGCATTGATATAAGAAGCACACCGGGTTCAGACCCTATTGCTTACAACGGATATATTGTAAGAATGGTAGTTGATTATGCCAAGGAATTTGTGGGAGTCAGATATGTATACGGTGGAACGAGCCCTAACGGCTTTGACTGTTCCGGTTTTATAGGCTATGTTTATAAGAATTTCGGCGTAAAACTTGCCAGATCTGCACAGAACATGTATTCAAACGGTAAAAAAGTGCCGAGGGAAGCTCTGAAAGCAGGCGATATATTGTTCTTTGATGCCTCTTCCAGAAACAGAGCAGGAGCAATTGACCACGTAGGTATTTATTTAGGCAATGATAATTTCATTCACGCTTCCTCTTCAAAAGGTTCAGTCCGTATACAAAAATTATCCCAATACAAAGGTTTATATATAGGCGCTAAAAGAGTTATATAGATATTAATAATAACCTCATGAATTAAACAAATTAGACTAACAAATAATATCATCGTTATATACCTCAGAATATTAATATGGAGGAAGCATGATGAAAAAAAGAGTTATTTCACTATTTACAGCTATAACGTTATTAACACTCACAGCTTGTTCTCAAAGAGTTTTGCAGGAGCCAAAAAACAACGCATTTCAAACTCCTGCTAAAAACACCAAACAATCAGAAATAAATAATATGTCACAGTATTATATATATACTGCAAATGAGGGGGAATCTAAAGTCTCAGCTGTCAATGTGGCTACTATGCAGACTACAGCCAATATTCCGGTGGGAAAAGCACCTCATAATGTACAGGTAACCCCCGACAGAAATTTTGTTTTTGTTGTAGAAAATAAAAGTAACACTGTGTCAGCAATTGATACCAAAACAAACAGAATTACAAAAACGATTAAAGTAGGGGAAGGGCCAAACCACATCGTATTCTCAAAAGATTCAAAAACCGCTTATGTAACAGTAGCCGAGATGGCGGAAACAGGTTCAATGAGCGGTACTGATAAAAACGGGAATGTATATGTTCTTGACATTGCTTCGGGAACTGTAAAAAATAAGATTCCTGTGGGAAAAATGCCCCATGGGTTAAGGATGACTCCTGATGGTAAAAACTTATATGTAGCAAACTCTATTTCCAATAATGTTTCTGTCATTGATTTAAAGTCCAACAAAGTAATTAAGACAATAAAGGTGGGTAAAAAGCCATCCCAGGTAGCAATAACTCCGGATAATAAGCAGGTCTTTGTAACAATAGGTGATGAAAACAAGGTCGATGTCATTGATACCTCAACTATGAGTGTGAAAAAATCAATTCCGGTAGGGAAAAATCCTATTCAGAATTTTGTAACACCTGATGGCAAATTCGTTTATGTTGCTAATAGCGGAAGCAATAATATCAGCGTTATCAGAACAAAAACGCTAGATGTTGCAGCAACTATCGGAGTAGCCTCCAAACCACACGGTGTTGCAATATCAAAGGATGGAAGATTTGTATTTGTTACTAACAGCGGGTCTGGTAATGTAACTGTAGTAGATGCAAAATCCAATGTTGTAACTGCAACAGTAGCAGTTGGTAAGGGCCCTGCAGGTATAACCGCTTGCGATTAATAAAAGAGGGGTTAATCTGTAGAAAAGTATAAATTGTATCAATGGAAGCTTGGTAGGATATTTTACCGGGAAATCTACACTATGTAGGTTTTGGCAAAACTAGTTGAGCGACGGTAAAATATCCTTATATATTTATTCAACTTTTCCAAGCAAAAAGCTTATAAGCAGAATTACAAAAACAATCGTTGTTATTATTACATACATATAATCTTTCTCTTTTAAAAAAGTTATAATTGATACTCCAACCCTTAAAACAGGAGTTAATATCAAAATTAATAATCCGGTAAGTATTACGGCATAGGGTTTAAATACAGCCAATCCGGCAAAAATATCACCCAGGGAAGTCGGAAATGAGCTTCCCGGATAACCGCTTTTACCCGTTGCAAAAAGCAGTATAAGTCCTATTCCTATTACAAAGGCACTGGCAATCACTCCGATTCTCAGAAGTTTGCTTATAAATATTTCAGAGCTTTCAATTTTGGATCTCATAATCTCACTCCTTTAACTATCATCTGTATTGATACATATAGTATAACCGGGATGAATACCATTCTCAGAGTTGAACTTTTTAATCTTTGCATTACTTTTGTACCCACAGAAGCTCCAAAAAGAACACCCAAGGCCACAGGTGCGGCAATACTGGGGTCGATGTTTCCTCTTGATAGATATATTCCTGCACTGGCGGCGGCGGTGACACCAATCATAAAATTACTTGTTGCCGTTGAAACCTTCATAGGTAGCTTCATAAAAGAGTCCATAGCCATAACTTTAAAAATGCCGCTTCCTATACCGAGAAGTCCCGAAATGACTCCTGCCACATACATCATTCCAAATCCTCCATAAACCCCGGTCACATTGTATTCCACTGTTTCAGAAAGTACCTTGTCATAATATGCACCGCTAAGGTTCAGTTTTTCAGCCAACGGGGAGGGGGTAATATCCTTTGGCAGCTCCTGCTTTCTTTTTTTAAACATGTTAAGAGCAGAATATAATAAAAGAAAACCAAATATAAGATACAGGTATTTGGTGCTGAACAACCCTGCCAGAAAAGCACCTGTGAGAGCTCCCGTAGTTGTAGCAATCTCCAGAAACATTGCCACACGGACGTTGGTTATCCTGTCTTTAAGGTATGCAACCGCAGAACCGCTGGAAGTAGCTATAACTGAAATAATACTTGCTCCTATTGCATATTTTATATCAATTCCAAGCATAAGAGTAAGTGCGGGGGTTATAATTATTCCTCCTCCAAGTCCAAGAAGGGAGCCTAGAAAACCAGCAAGCACTGAAATAAGTAAAATTATAATTGCTGTTGATATCATAATAAATTAAACCACCTTAGTGTTTAGTGACAATATTCAAGTAACATTATACCAAATATAATGCGAAATTATGTTATTTATACTATATACTTCGACCTATCTTATAAAACATAACATCATCAAACATTTTTTGCACAACCTTTTACAAAATTATTTTAACAATGTATTAATTTGGTATAATTGTTGTAGGAAACTCATTTTACCATAATAAGGGCAAAGTGAGTTCAGGATAATTTAATCCAAATCAAAATAATTTTTTAGGGGGAGTTAAACAATGTCAAAAGTACAAAAAGAAAGGAAAAGAAGGCTGTCGGTCTTGCTAATCATTGCTTTTATAGCAGGTCAGATTTTTTCTGCATTTACAGTATCAGCAGAAGCACCGCCTACTTCTTTTACTCCGGCTGAAGGCTGGGAGAATTACAATTATTTCAACTTTGCAGAAGCACTGCAGAAATCACTTTATTTTTACGATGCAGAGAAATGCGGCGAAGAAGCCGGTGTCGACAAAGGAGGCAGGCTTGAATGGAGGGGTTCATGCCACGAAGGTGATGCAGCAATTCCACTAGAATACACATCACTATCAGATGAGTTCCTAGCAAAGTATAGAGACATTATTGACCCGGACGGAGACGGAACTGTAGATGTACATGGTGGTTTTCACGATGCTGGAGACCATGTTAGATTTGGTCTTCCTCAGAGTTATGCAGCGGCTACATTAGGCTGGGGCTTTAATGAATTCAGAGACGCTTTTAAAGCAATCGGTGAAGAAGAGCATATGATAGAAATTTTAAGATATTTTACTGATACATTTTTACGTTGCTCTTACCTTGATAAAAACGGAGAATTAATTGCATTTTGTTATATGGTTGGTGAAGGTGATGTAGACCACTGTTACTGGGGACCACCAGAGTTATATCCTGAGGAATATCAAAGGACTAGACCTGCTGATTTTGCAACTTATGATTCACCAGGTAGTGATGTTTGTGCAAGTACAGCTACTGCACTTGCTACATCATACATGAACTTTAAGGATGAAGATCCGGAATATGCAGCTGAGTGTTTAAAAGTTGCAGAAGCAATGTATGATTTTGCAGTTAAGTACAGAGGAAAGCACCAAGGTGATGGCTACTATACTTCCGATTATGATGAAGATGAATTAGCTTGGGCTGCTGCATGGTTATATGAATGTACTGGCAACATGGACTACATAGACGATATTACTAGAGTTGATGAAACAGGAAACTATGTTGGATACATGAAGAGAATAATACCTGAAACATTCAAGCAGAATATTTGGTACAATTCATGGGTACACTGCTGGGATGCAGTATGGGGAGGAACGTTCCTGAAACTTAATCAATTATTCCCTGAAAATGAATTATTTGACTTTATAGCAAGATGGAATGTGGAATATTTATCAGGTGGTAAATGCCCACATGAAGATACCACAGATAAAAACTACTATAAAACATCACCAGCAGGATATACAATGATAAACGGTTGGGGTTCTGCACGTTATAATACTGCAGCTCAACTATCCGCACTTGTTTACATGAAAAATAACCCTGAAAGAACTGATTTTGGAGAATGGGCTAAGGGTGCTATGGAATACCTAATGGGAAGAAATCCTATGGGATACTCATATATAGTAGGTTACGGCTATGAAAAGGGACTGCCTTTTGCCAAGCATCCACACCATAGAGCGGCTCATGGTTCAAAGACAAATAGCATGAATGACCCTGTGGAACACAGACATATTTTATGGGGAGCATTGTCAGGTGGACCAGACTTAAATGACTATCATATAGATTCAACTACAGAGTATGCGTATAACGAAGTAACTATTGATTATAATGCAGCATTCGTTGGAGCTCTTGCAGGATTCTATCATTATTATGGTCAGGGGCAAGAACCAATACCAAACTTCCCTCCAAAGGAACCAAGAACAGACGATTACTATTGTGAAGCAAAAGTAGCAAGAGAGACAGTAGACAGTACACAAGTAGTATTAAAGATACATAACGAGTCAAGCCAACCTCCTCATTATGAAACCGGAATGATGGCAAGATATTTCTTTAATATTGATGAGTTACTAAAAAATGAACAAACAATTGATGATATAATCTTCTCAGTTGAATATGATGAGCAGATTTCAATGCAACAGGATCCTATAAAATTAACAGGACCATTTAAATGGGATGAAGCAGGAACATACTACTATCAATTTGACTGGAGTGGCAGTAAAATTTATGGAGACAGAGAGCTTCAAATTTCATTCAGAGTTAAACAGGATAAAAACTACTTAACTCACTGGGATGCATCAAACGATTACAGTAAAGAAGGTCTTACTACTGAGTATGCAGTAACAAAGAAAGTACCTGTATATTTGGATGGTAAATTAGTATATGGTGAAGAAGCTCCAAAGCTTGACCCGTCAACTGACCCTGAAAATCCCGATACTACTCCACCACAAATTCAGTTACAGTACAAAACCGGAGAAATTGATTTAACAAAAAATACATTAAGATCAACTATCAATATTAAGAATACTGGTACTGTTCCAGTTAAATTATCAGATATTAAGGTTCGTTATTGGTTCACAAATGACGGAAGTTCACAAAATACATTCGCATGTGACTATGCTGTTTGCGGTACAGAAAATGTATTAGGAAATTGCTATAGCATAGATAAACCAGTAACAGGTGCTGATACATACTGTGAAATTTCATTTACAGACAATGCTGGTATTCTTGGAGTAGGTGGAACTACAGGAGATATACCTTTCAGAATTGAAGGAGATTCAGAATATGATAAGTCAAACGACTATTCCTACAATGCCGAAATGGATACTCTTGGTGTAAACGACAAAATAACTGCTTACATCAAGGATGAACTCAAATGTGGTATTGAACCTGTTAAAATAATAATTGATAATCCTACAAAAGTTGGTGACTTAGATAACAGCGGAGATATTAACGCTATAGATATTGCTCTATTGAAAAAACACCTACTTGGAACTTTACAATTAGATGCAACAGCTTTGGCTGCAGCAGATGTAAATGGGGACGGATCAGTTGATGCTATTGACTTTGCTATATTCAAAAAGTATCTTCTTGGTACAATACCTTCATTCCCTGTAGAACAGCTGTGATAACTGATTATATCTGAATCACATTTATTAACTTAAAAAATAGTTATAAATACTAAAATAATCTATAAAGACCGTACTCTTATTCAAATTGAATGTATGTAAACTAGAGAGTACGGTCTTTTGTAGAAATTCATGTTTATTATAAATTTATAAGTACATCTTTAATTTTTCTTATAATAAAATCTCAAGAGGGAGGTATTAAGCTTGAATAGATTTATAAAGGCTAGAAAAGTTTTAAATCTGAAAAGTATTGCAGCAATGCTTTTGAGTGTTAGCATGATTGCTGGACAATTTCTATTATCGGGTAATGCATTAGCAGTGGAAAATACTTCAACAGCAGAATCAAAATTCACTCCTAAAGAAGGATGGGAAGATTATAATTACTTTAATTTTGCTGAGGCATTGCAAAAATCAATTTACTTTTATGATGCTAATAAATGCGGTCCGGGTATTACAGGAGGAAAGCTGGAATGGAGAGGTGATTGTCATGTGGGAGATTGCAATATTCCCCTTGAAAACACTTCACTTTCTGCTGAATTCATAGGAAAGTATAGAGAAATACTTGACCCTGATGGAGATGGGGCAGTAGATGTGCACGGTGGATTCCATGATGCCGGAGACCATGTAAGGTTTGGACTTCCGCAGAGCTATACTGCTGGTACTCTTGGATGGGGTTTCTACGAATTTAGAGATGCCTTCAAGAAATCAGGGCAAGAAGAACATATGATTGATATTTTAAAGACCTTTACTGATACCTTTTTACGTTGCTCTTATCTAGATGAAAATGGAGATTTGATTGCTTTCTGTTACATGGTTGGTGAAGGGGATTTAGATCACTCCTATTGGGGTCCACCTGAATTATATCCCGATAATATACCAAGACCAGCGGATTTTGCTACTGTAGAATCTCCCGGTAGTGATGTTTGCGGTAGTACAGCTGCAGCACTTGCCACATCTTATTTGAACTTTAAGGATGATGAACCTGAATATGCAGAGAAGTGCTTGACTGTTGCAAAGGCTATGTATAAGTTTGCAAAGGAAAACAGAGGAATGTCAAAAGGTGATGGTTACTATACATCAGCATATGACGATGATGAAATGGCTTGGGCAGCAGTATGGCTCTATGCTTGTACTGGTAATATGGACTATATAGATGATATTATGTCTGTGTCAGAAGACGGCAAATATTATACCGGATATTTGCAAAAAATTATACCTGATACATTTAACACAAATATGTGGTTCAACACATGGTGTCATTGTTGGGATGCTGTATGGGGCGGAGTGTTTATAGTTTTGAATTCTTTATTCCCAGAAAATGAGCTATATGACTATATTGCTCGTTGGAATATAGAATATTTGTCGGGTGGTATGGCAAAGCATAAAGAAGCAAACGACAATGGCTATACTTCAACTTCTCCAGCAGGATATACAATGATAAATGGGTGGGGTTCTGCCCGTTATAACACAGCAGTTCAATTATGTGCACTTGTTTATATGAAGTACCACCCTGAAAGAACAGATATGGGAGCATGGGCAAAGAATCAGATGGAATATCTTATGGGAAGAAATCCAATGGGGTATTCATATATAGTAGGTTACGGTTACGAGCAAGGTTTGCCTTTTGTAAAGCATCCACATCACAGAGCTGCTCATGGCTCTAAAACATTAAGTATGAATGATCCACCGGAACACAGGCATATCTTGTGGGGAGCGCTGGCTGGTGGACCAGACAAGGAGGACTACCATCAGGATGTAACAACTGATTTCGTTTACAATGAGGTTGCTGTTGACTATAATGCTGCGTTTGTAGGTGCTTGTGCAGGGTTGTATAAATACTACGGTGAGGGACAGGAGGTAATACCTAATTTTCCTCATGCAGAGCCAAAGACTGACGATTATTATTGTGAAGCGCGTGTAGAAAGAGAGATAAAGGAAAGCTCACAGATAGTTATCAAATTACACAATGAGTCAAGCCAGCCTCCGCATTATGAAACAGGAATGAAGGCAAGATATTTCTTTAACATTAGTGAACTGATAGATTGCGGACAGACCATAAATGATGTTGAAATGACTATTGCTTATGATGAACAGATTTCACTACAGCAGGAACCTATTACCTATAGAGGTCCAATAAAGTGGGATGATGCTGGAACATACTATTATGAATTTGATTGGAGCGGCAGAGAAATATATGGGGACAGAGAGTTGGCATTTACGTTAACAGCAAAGCAGGATTCAAATTATATGACTCACTGGGATCCAACTAATGACTTTAGCAGAAAGAACCTTACTAGTGACTATGTATTAACTAAAAATGTTCCTGTATACATGAATGGCGTTCTAGTATTTGGGGAGGAGGCTCCAAAACTTACTCCGAAAGATCCTGATGATGAGCCAGATAATACACCGCCTTCAATAAAGGTTCAGTATAAGTATGGCGCAGCTCACAACCTTACAAAGACATTAAGGTCTACAGTTAGTATAGTGAATAATGGAACTGTTCCTGTAAATTTATCAGACATAAAATTGCGCTATTGGTTTACATGTGATGGTAGTGAGCAGAATACATTTACATGTGAATATGCACCTTGCGGTACGGAAAATGTAACGGGTAATTGCTACAAAGTAGACAATGCTGTGGAGGGTGCCGATACATATTGCGAAATTTCATTTAAAGATGCTGCCGGCAAACTTGCACCAGGTGCAAGCACAGGGGATATACCTTTTAGGATAGATGGCTCATCTGATTATGACTATACAAATGATTATTCATGTAATCCTAAAATGGAAAGCAATTATGGAGATAACACCAAAATTACCGGTTACATAAAGGGTGAACTCAAGTACGGAGTGGAACCTGTTGTTATCAGTATCAAGCTCGGTGATGTAGACGGTAGTGGAACTGTTGATGCTATTGACTTTGCATTAATGAAAAAATATCTGCTTGGTTCTTTACAGTTGGATTCGGAGAGTTGTGTCAGAGCAGATGTAAACAAAGATGATTCTGTTAATGCCATTGACCTTGCACTACTCAAAAAGTATCTTCTTGGAACAATATCTGCCTTTTAATCAATTAAATTAAAGCGCCTTTTTGAATTCCTGGCAGATAAGTAAATGATAAGGGCCGAAAACTTTCATTAAACAGATTGACCACAATCCTATAGGCAATATGAAGCTTGTGAAAAACAGAGGATATGTTTCCTCTGTTTTTTTTTCAGTAAAATAGGGGTATGAAAGCTTAACGTAAGATTTTTGAAAAAATGCTAAAAAATAATTGACATACTTTTAACCATATGTTACCATTTGGATAACTTATAAAACATATTGGATTACTTGGGTATAATGTATTGCTTTTAAGCAGATTTAAGCAGAGCAGAATGGATTGCCTAATTCATCAAATAATTTTTTAAGATAATGCATACTAAATATATATGCATACTATTTATTCGAAGGAGTGATTTGTAGTGAAGTATAAAATTCTTAAAATCAATGCGATTACTGTGTGCATACTGCTTTTATTTTCTGCATTGACGGGATGTGGAAGTGCCGAAAATTCAAATAAAGCTTCCGGTTCCTCAAACAACAACTCCATAACCCTTCTAAATGTTTCATATGATCCTACAAGGGAGCTTTATCAGGAATACAATGAGGCCTTTATAAAATACTGGAAGGAAAAAACAGGACAAATTGTGACTGTTCAGCAATCCCATGGTGGTTCAGGAAGTCAAGCAAGAACGGTAATTGATGGAAACGAGGCGGATGTAGTTACTTTGGCGTTAGCTTACGATATTGATTCCATAAATAAAAACAAAGAGTTGATTAACAAAGAATGGCAAAAGCGTTTACCGGATAATTCAACCCCATATACATCAACCATAGTATTTCTTGTGAGAAAAGACAATCCAAAGAACATAAAAGATTGGGATGACCTTGTAAAACCCGGGATACAGGTAATAACTCCGAATCCCAAAACCTCCGGTGGCGCTCGTTGGAATTATCTTGCAGCGTGGGGGTACGCTCTAAAGAAAAATAATAATGACCCGGAGAAGGCCAGAAAATTTGTAGGGCAGCTTTATGATAATGTACCGGTTCTGGACTCTGGAGCCAGAGGAGCAACAACTACTTTTGTTGAACGCGGTTTGGGTGATGTGCTTTTAGCGTGGGAGAATGAAGCCTTTCTTTCCATAAATGAGCTTGGTAAGGATAAGTTTGAGATAGTAGTACCGTCAGTAAGTATTTTGGCGGAGCCTCCGGTTTCTGTGGTTGATTCCGTTGTTGATAAAAAAGGTACCAGAAAGGTTGCCGAAGCATATCTCCAATATCTATACAGTGAAGAAGGTCAGGAAATAGCTGCAAAAAACTACTATAGACCGAGGAATCAGACCATTGAAAAGAAATATGCGGCACAGTTTCCAAAAATCAATCTTTTCACTATCGATGAAGTATTCGGAGGCTGGAACAAAGCTCAGCAGGAACATTTCAGCGATGGCGGAGTTTTTGATCAAATATACATAAAAAAATAAATTAATAACTGGAGGTGAAATTATGAATCTTACAATAAAGCCGTTGAAAATCAAGCAGCAAAGTGTTATACCCGGCTTTGGAATTACCATGGGAATTTCACTTCTGTATATAACCCTTTTGGTTTTGATTCCAATATCAATGGTATTTATCAATAGTTCCAGTCTGGGACTAAAAAGCTTTATGGATATAGCACTAAGTCCCAGAGTGACGGCATCATTGAAAATATCTTTTGGGACCTCCTTCCTTGCTGCTGCAGTAAATACAATTTTTGGACTGCTTTTGGCCTGGGTGCTTGAAAGGTATTCCTTCCCCTTCAAGAAGATTATAGACGGCTTGATTGATTTACCTTTTGCTTTGCCCACAGCAGTTGCCGGTATCTCACTGACTACTCTTTATGCCTCAAATGGTTGGATAGGAAAGTTTCTGGAGCCAATAGGCATCAAAGTATCATATACTCCTGTTGGAATAACTGTAGCATTGATTTTTATTAGTTTTCCTTTTGTAGTCAGAACGGTTCAGCCTGTTCTTCAGAGTATAGACAGAGAAGTGGAGGAAGCCGCAGCCTGTCTTGGAGCAAACAGATTTCAGGCCTTTTGTAGAATAATAATTCCCGAACTTTTTCCTTCCATTATAACCGGTTTTGCACTATCCTTTGCAAGAGCTTTGGGTGAATATGGTTCCGTAGTTTTTATATCAGGAAATATGCCAATGAAAACAGAGATAACACCGCTACTAATAAGAACAAAGCTTGAACAATATGATTATGCGGGTGGAACAGCAGTTGCGGCAATTATGCTTATAATATCATTTTTAATGCTGTTAGCCATAAATCTCTTTCAGTGGTGGGCAGTTAACAGACACAAATTTATACTTCATTAAAGGAGGACATCATGGCAGAAAGCCTACCTTTGAACCATAAGGTTCTCAATACATATCAGAAAAAACCTGACAAGAAATCCGGGGCTGTACGGATAATACTAACGGTACTGGCTTTACTCTTCTTTATTTTAATGCTCTTTGTTCCTCTTATATCGGTATTTGTGAAAGCTTTTCAGCAGGGTGCACAGGTTTACCTTGCAGCTGTAAGTGACACTATGGCACTTGAGGCAATTAAGCTGACATTACTTACAATTGCTATTGTGGTTCCAATAAATACCGGGTTTGGGCTGGTAGCAGCATGGGCTGTATCCAAGTTCAGATTTAAGGGTAAAAACCTTTTGGTAACAATTATAGATTTGCCTTTTGCTATTTCTCCCGTAGTAGCAGGCCTGATATTTGTTTTACTTTTCAGCACAAGTCATGGCATACTGGCTCCCGTTTTAAATGAGTTTAGCATAAAAGTAATTTTTGCACCTCCCGGAATTATTCTTGCTACATTATTTGTGACGTTGCCTTTTGTGGCAAGAGAGCTTATTCCCCTAATGGAAGCACAAGGAACCTCAGAAGAAGAAGCTGCCCTGACATTGGGAGCAAGCGGATTTAAAACCTTCCTGCTTATTACACTTCCAAATGTAAAGTGGGCATTGACCTATGGTGTTATGCTTACGGCAGCAAGGGCAGCAGGTGAATTTGGTGCAGTGTCTGTTGTGTCGGGACATATAAGAGGATTAACAAACACTGTCCCCCTGCATGTTGAAATCCTGTACAACGAGTACAAGTTTTCAGCTGCTTTTGCAGTAGCTTCACTTTTAACAGTAATTGCCATCATCAACCTGATAATTAAAAATATTGCAGATTGGAAAATCAAACAGCAGGAAAAATGACATAAATCGGAGTGGAGAATATGAGTATAGAAATAACAAATATTTCAAAGACATTTGAATCCTTTAATGCCTTAACAAATATAGATCTGAAAATCAATACCGGGGAGCTTGTGGCTTTGCTTGGCCCTTCAGGATCAGGTAAAACAACACTTCTCAGGATTATCGCCGGACTGGAAACAGCGGATACGGGCAGTATTTTGTTTGACGGAGAAGATAATACAGGTAAAAGTACACAGGATAGGAAAGTCGGTTTTGTTTTTCAGCATTATGCATTATTCAAGCATATGACTGTATTTGAAAACATAGCCTTCGGACTTAAGGTAAGACCATCAAAAATGAGGCCTTGCAAGGAAGCTATAGAAAAAAAGGTTCATGAGTTATTGTCTCTGGTAAAAATGGAGGAACTTTGCAAACGGTATCCTTCCCAGTTATCCGGAGGACAGCGTCAGAGAATAGCACTTGCAAGAGCGTTGGCTGTTGAGCCTAGAGTGCTTTTACTGGATGAGCCCTTTGGTGCATTGGATGCAAAGGTGCGAAAAGACCTTAGAAGATGGCTTAGAAAGCTTCATGATGAATATCCCATTACCAGTGTATTTGTAACACACGACCAGGAGGAGGCGCTCGATGTAGCAGATAGGATAGTAATTCTTAACCAGGGGAAAATTGAACAGATGGGTACTCCTGAGGAGGTATACGACAATCCTGCAAATCCCTTTGTCTATAACTTTCTGGGGAATGTCAACCTTTTTCACGGCAGAGTACACAATGGAAAAGTTGAATTGGGTAGCTTAAAGCTGGATTCTCCGGAACATTCGGAAGCTATTGACACTAAAATTATCAGCTATATTCGCCCCCACGATATTGAAATAAGTTTGAAAGAAAATGAAAATGAATTCGTTGCAGCTGAGATTGTATTCATAAGAGCAGTAGGGCCTATTGTAAACCTTGAAATGAAGCGAATTGACACGGGAGAATATGTAGAAGCCGAAATAAGTAAAGATATTTTTAAAAAACTTATGCTCAAGGAAAGGCAGACTGTTTATGTTAAGCCAAAGGATTTTAAAGTATTTATCCCTGAAGACTATATGATATGAAAAGTTTTACATACTTTTGCCTAAATCGGTAAAAAGTCAGGATGTGATTTAATGATTGACAATAATATTTTCAACGGTTTAAGCCCGGACTCAAAAAAGATATTCAGTTTAATTCTGCATAACAGGGCATTAACCAAGGGTACTCTCTCAGAGCTGTCTGATATAAAGCTCACAAGCCTGAACAGAATGATGTTGCCTCTTGAGGAAATGGAACTTCTGATTAAATCAGAAACCGAAGAATCAACAGGAGGCAGAAAACCGACTTTATATGATGTGAATCCATCGGGTTATTACATAGTCGGCATAGATATATCCAGAACGTATACTCAGATTGTTTTGACCAACCTTAAAATGCAGCCTATAAAAAAATACAGGTTTGACATGAACAGAGAATCAACACCAAAGCTTGTACTTAGCATAATTCTCAGCTGGTTAAAGGATGTCAGCAGTAAGCTGAAAAAAGAGAACGGTACTATTATAGGTGTAGGAATTGGTACTGTAGGCCCTATTGATAAAAAAAGAGGTCTGGTATTAAACCCGGAGAACTTTGTAGCCCCCGGTTGGGAGAATATACCCCTAAAATCAATATTCGAAAAAAGACTGGGAATCCCGGTTGCAGTAGATAATGGCGCAAATGCAGCGGTACTGGCTGAAACCAATTTCGGAATTGGAAAAGGAATTAAAAACGTAATTTATATTAATTGCGGTATAGGAATAAGAATGGGTATCATTACCTCCGGTCTATTTGTAAGGAATATCAACGATACCGAAGATGCCTTTGCACATATGGTTGTGGATGTTGAAGGTGTGGAGTGCTCCTGCGGAAACAAAGGCTGTATTGAGGCTTATTCCTCTATTTATTCCATAGTAGAGAGCTTTAAAAAATTAATTAAGAATTCTCACCACGGAACCTTACCAAATGAAGTTTCTTATATTGAAATTTGCAAAGCTGCCGAGAGTAGGGAACCTCAAGCACTTGACGTTATAACCCATGCGGCAGAGTTTATGGGAGAAGGACTTGCAAATCTAATAAAACTGCTGAACCCCGGCATTGTGATTTTAAGCGGTCCCCTTATCAGAAATTCTCAGCTGTTTTACGATATTTGTACAGATATGGCTATAAGAAAAAGTCACATACAAAAAGACGGAGGAGTTATTTTCAACAGAGGAGGGCAATTTAACGAAATTGCCATAGCTATCGGAGCCAGTGCCATGGTACTGGAAAAGTTTTTGAAAGGAGAAAGAAAATGATAGAACTAGATTTAAAAGCACTAAACAGTGAAAAGAAAAGTGCAGCAGATGTAATCAGTTACATTCTGGAATTGATGGGGCCTTCCAATATAGCACTGGCTTCCAGTCTGTCCATAGAGGATCAGGTGCTTACACATATGATTTTAAATATTAACCCTAAGGCGAGGATATTTTTTATTGATACGGGAAGACATTTTCAGAAAACTTATGACCTCATGGAAGAAACAATGCACTCCTATAAGTTTAACTATGAGGTATATGCACCTGAAAGGGAGGATATAGAAAATACAGTGTCACGGCTTGGCCCGAATTTTTTTTATGACAGTGTGGATTCAAGAAAAAAATGTTGCGAAATCAGAAAAGTTAAACCCCTTAAAAGAGTGCTTGGCACTGTAGAAGGATGGATTTGCGGTCTGAGAAGAGATCAGTCTCCTACTCGTCAGGACATGGAAATTTTTGAATGGGATAATAGCAATTCCATTTACAAAATTAATCCTATTGTATTTTGGTCAGAAGAAGATGTATGGGAATATATAAAAGTACATAACATTCCTTACAGCAATCTATACAGGAACGGCTTCCGCAGTATAGGATGTCAGCCGTGTACCAGAGCCGTACAGCCCGGTGAAGATATACGAAGCGGAAGATGGTGGTGGGAAGATCCTGATAAAAAAGAATGCGGTCTCCATTTGGGAACAGCAAATTCTATAAAGTAATAGTGTAGTTTTAAAATTATTTATTATATGGAGGTTAGCTATGAATCACTTGGACAAATTGGAGGCACAGAGTGTTTACATACTAAGGGAAGCATACAGAGAATTTAAAAATATATGCATGCTATGGTCTATAGGAAAGGATAGTACAGTACTTTTATGGCTGGCAAGGAAGGCCTTTTTTGGTCATGTACCCTTGCCCTTGGTGCATATCGATACACACTATAAGATTCCTGAAATGATAAAATACAGAGATGATCTGGCGTTAAAGTGGAAACTAACCATGGTATATGGTGAAAACAGCGAAGCACTGGCACAGAAAAAAACCTTCCCTGACGGAAATGCAGACCGTATAACCTGCTGCCAGACACTAAAATCGGAAGCCTTGAAAAATACACTATCAGGTGAATGGAACAGATATACTTTGGATCATGCAACCGGCAAATACGTTTTGGATGAAAACAGCGAGAAATATACAGGAGTTATTGTAGGCGTGAGGGCAGATGAAGAAGGTAGCCGTTCAAAAGAAAGGTACTTTTCACCAAGAGACAAGGAAAACGACTGGGATGTGGGAGATCAGCCACCGGAATTCTGGAATCAGTTTAAAACGGATTTTGCTCCGGGGACACATATCAGGATCCATCCTCTTCTGGATTGGACTGAACTAAATATTTGGGAATACATAGAAAGAGAGAATATTCCCATTACATCATTATATTTCGATCAGGGTAACGGAAAACGCTACAGATCCCTTGGTTGCTACCCCTGTACATCTCCTGTAGAATCCGCAGCGAAAAATGTGAGTGAGATAATTGAAGAACTAAAAAGCGGTAAATTTGTAAATATAGCTGAGAGATCAGGTCGTGCACAGGATAAGGATGACGGTGGCGGGCTTGAAACACTTCGCAGGGGAGGTTATATGTAATATGGAAAACAGAGAGCAAATGAACATAGTTATTGTAGGACATGTGGATCACGGGAAAAGTACTGTAATAGGAAGACTGCTGGCAGATACCGGTTCACTTCCTGAAGGTAAGCTGGAATCGGTTAAGGAATATTGCAAGAAGAATTCCAGACCCTTTGAATATGCATTTCTTCTGGATGCACTAAAAGACGAACAAGCACAGGGAATTACCATTGATACAGCCAGATGCTTTTTTAAGACAAATAAAAGAGACTATATTATAATTGATGCACCGGGACATATAGAATTTCTGAAAAATATGGTAACGGGAGCATCCAGGGCAGAAGCGGCACTTCTGGTAATAGATGCCAATGAGG
The DNA here is from genome assembly GCA_023443515.1 of Bacillota bacterium. Lineage (GTDB taxonomy): Bacteria > Bacillota > Clostridia > Acetivibrionales > DSM-1351 > Ruminiclostridium. The sequence goes on along the minus strand of JAEZUC010000002.1, from coordinate 3,749 downwards.
GAATCAAGGAGAACTCAAAGCGTCACGGGCACATTGTTTCAATGCTTGGAATAAAGCAGGTTGTGGTTTTGGTTAATAAAATGGATTTGGTAAACTTCGACAGAGATATTTTTAATTCTATAACCGAGGAATTTACAGAATTCCTTAACAAAATCAATATAAAACCCATAAACTTTATCCCCATAAGTGCATTTAACGGAGACAACATTGCAGAGAAATCCTCCTTTACAACATGGTATGATGGCCCTACAGTCCTGAGGCAATTGGATTCCTTCGCAAACAGGAAGGAAGACATCCAGCTACCCTTCCGTATGCCAGTACAGGATATTTACAAGTTTACTGAGGAAAATGACCACAGAAGAATCGTTGCGGGAACTATTCTGAGCGGAACCATAAAGGCAGGGGATGAAGTCGTTTTCCTACCTTCAAAAAAGAAAAGTGTTATAAATAGTATTGAAGGCTTTAATGTAGCCCCGACGGATAAAGTCGTTGCCGGGCAGGCAATAGGCGTAACACTGAAAACACAGATATATATAAAACCAGGAGAGTTAATGGTCAGGGCAGATGAGGTTCAGCCGATTTTGAGCACGCGTTTCAGAGTAAATATTTTCTGGGTAGGTAAATTTCCGTTAATAAAAAACAAAGATTACAAGCTTAAGATAGGAACGTCAAGAATTACTGTAAAGCTGGCAGAAATTCTGAATATAATCGATGCGGCAGAACTGAATATAAATACCTACAAGGATCAGGTGGAAAGACATGATGTGGCGGAGTGTATACTTGAAACCGTAAAACCTATCGCCTTTGACCCCATTTCCCAAATGGAAATGACAGGCAGGTTTGTCATTGTAGATAACTATGAAATATCTGGAGGCGGGATTATCCAAGAGGGTGTTTCCGGAAAAAGTAATACTATAGATAGTCATATAATGAAAAGAGATTCCCTCTGGGAGCAAGGATTGGTCGCTTCAAATATGAGAGAAGCTTTATATGGACACAAAGCCAAGTTCGTTGTTTTAACCTCTGGTAATGAAGAATACCAACAGTCCATACACAAGATTGGAAAAGAACTTGAGTACAAATTGTTCAAATCAAATTATTCGACCTACTATCTGGGTATAGCAAACCTTACAGCTGGTTCAGGTGACAGGGACAGCCAGATAAGACAAATTGGTGAACTTGCCGGAATACTTGCAGATGCCGGACAAATATTTATTACCTCTGTATTTAATCTGGAGGATTATGAAGCGGAAAAACTAAAGCTACTGAATAAAAATCACGAAATAACAATTGTTAATATTGGAGAATCACCATTTGACAGCTTTGTACCTGATGAAGATATCAAGTATTCAGATATCAGGGAGATTGTTGATTCCCTGTTTGGCTTATTAAAATAATATAAAAATCGTGGAGTTGAAAAGATATGGGACAGGTAGATTACAATGAATTAAAAAAAGGCGGATTCATTCAGCAGATTCAAAAAGATAACTTTTCTATGAGATTGGGTATTGTGGGAGGACGGATTCAGGCAGAACAACTGCAAAAAGTATATGATATTGCAAGTAAGTACGGACAAGGCTATATACATATGACTTCAAGACAAAGCATTGAAATTCCGTTTATTAAGTTAGAGGACATCGAAACAGTAAAGCAGGAACTTGCTGAGTCAGAATTATATCCTGCTGCCAGCGGACCAAGAGTAAGAACCATTACGGCCTGTCAGGGAAACAGTGTATGTCGAAACGGCCTAATAGATTCCACAGACCTTGCAAATGAGTTTGGCAAAAGGTATTACGGAAAGGATTTGCCTCACAAGTTCAAGCTTGGCATCACTGCTTGCGGTAATAACTGTCTGAAAGCTGAAGAAAATGATCTTGGGGTCAAAGGAGCCGTCAAACCTCTGTGGAATAAGAACAATTGTACCTATTGTGGCCTATGTGAAGCTGTTTGCCGTCATAAAGCCATAGCCGTTGATAAAGGCACAAAAGGCTTTTCCTATGATACATCTGTCTGCAGATATTGTGGCCGTTGCGTAAAGGCGTGTCCTAAAAAAGCGTGGGAAGGAAAAAGCGGACTTATCGTTTACTTTGGAGGTTTGTTCGGAAACAGAATAGCAATAGGAAAACAGCTTCTACCTATTATATTCTCAAAAGATGAACTGTTCAAAGTTGTCGATACCACCCTTGGATTTTTTAAAAAACACGGCAAAAAGGGTGAGCGGTTCAGGTATACTGTTGAACGGGTAGGCTGGGAGGTATTTGAAAAAGAACTGGAAGGGGCTTTGTAAAATGATGTATGACGTAATTATTGTTGGAAAAGGACCGGCAGGCCTGTCTGCTGCCATTTATATCGTCAGGGCAAATCTCAAAACACTTGTGATAGGGCAGAGCAACAGCGTACTTTTTAAAGCCTCTAAAATTGAAAATTATTTTGGTTTTTCCGAAGCCGTCAGTGGCGGTGATCTATTAAAAGCAGGTGAACTGCAGGCTCGAAGGCTTGGAGCAGATATTACTGATGAAGAAGTATTGGAAATTAACAAGACAGATAATTTTGAAGTTATTACCCGTGAGAAGAGTTATTATGCAAAAACGGTATTATTAGCAAGCGGTCAGCCACAGAAAAAATTAGATATAGAAGGTCTTAAGGAAAAGGAAGGAATGGGAGTTAGTTACTGTACAACCTGCGACGGCTTTTTTTACAAGGGCTTGAAGGTTGGAGTTCTCGGCAATAAAGATTTCGCCATACATGAGGCTAAAGAGCTAAAAGCCTTTACCAATGATATTACCATATATACAAATGGAATGGAGCTGGAATATTCAGGTGATTATAATAAAGTATATGAGAATTTCACAATAGTGAATAAACCCATACAAAAGCTTAGCGGAAAGGACTGTCTTGAGGAAATATATTTTACAGATGGCTCCTTTGAAAAGCTGGACGGATTGTTTATAGCAAATGATGTTGCTTCAGGTATTGACTTTGCAAAAAAACTTGGTGTTTTGACAAAGGGTGCTTCTATTGTCGTGGATGAAAACCAGAAAACCAACATAGACGGACTGTATGCCGCCGGGGACTGCACCGGTGGCTTTAAACAGATAGCTACTGCGGTTGGACAGGGTGCATTGGCTGCCGTAAAAATTAATGAATTTATTAGGAGAGAAAAAATAATTAACATGGAATTAACATTTTCTTACTAGACGAAAAGATGGTTTGTATATTATAATAGGCTTGTTAAAGGGGAGTAGTTATTAAATAACTAAGTCAACATACATGATGCAACTGCATCTGGCTTTGTTTCCTATACGGTTAACGAGACTTTTAACATAATCTGAACATGATTATGTTAAAAGTCTTTTTTATATATAATTTAAAATCAGGAGGACGTTAAATGTCTACAAAAAAAGCACTAAAATGGGTTGTGTTCTGGATTGGATTGGCTTTAGTATTTAATGCCGGGATATACTTATTTATGGGCAAGGAACCAGCACTGGAGTTTTTGGGCGGCTATGTAATAGAAAAAAGTTTGAGTATTGATAATCTTTTTCTATTTATAATGGTATTCAGCAGCTTTGGAATTAAACAAGAGTATCAAAGAAGAATATTAAATTACGGTATAGCCGGGGCACTGATACTAAGGCTTATATTTGTTTTACTCGGAGTTACGATTGTTAATATGTTCCATTGGGTTCTATATGTATTTGGAGCAATTCTCATTATTAGTGGAATAAAAATGATTTTTAAGAAAGAAG
>JAEZUC010000074.1 GCA_023443515.1 Bacillota bacterium | reverse complement strand
TTATGAATTCCCGTGTATTAGGGCCTGTCTTTTCAGCCCATGACAAAAAGCGTTCGGAACTCCACCCGTAGACTGTTTTATGGTTTTCAGGCATATGTTCGGGCATAGTCATGTAACGCTTGAATTTGTTGTAGTTACGCTGGTAAGCTGCTACCCTTTCGCTGCCAATATATATTTCTATTGTTTTTGAAGTAGCACGTATGGAACATGGATTGATTATGTAAGTGTGATGAACACTGTAGAAAAAGCCATCAAATTCTACATGATAGTTGAATTGTACCTTTGTTTCCTTCCACTCGGAATATTCATATTTTACTTTAGGCAATGGTTGCAAGGCAGGCTTGTCTATCATTTCAAATGCAGACAGTCTGTTGCCTTCCATCTTCTGAAATGGCCTGTTTACAAGCTTAACAAGTTCTTCACTGATGGCCTTGTTGATTTCTAATATGCTGAAGAATTGCCTGTTTCTGAGTGCTGCGATGATTCTACTTGAAACATTCAATACCATGTTTTCATCAGCCGCCTTATCTTTAGGCCTCGCCGCTCTGGCAGGAATGACAGTGGTTCTGTAGTATATGGCCATCTCATTGTAGCTTTTGTTGAGAACAGGATCTATTTTATCAGCCTTGATTACAGCAGTTTTAGTATTGTCGGAGATGGTGATTTTCGGAACTCCTCCAAAGTATTCATAGGCTCTGACATGAGCATCAATCCAGTTTGGGGTCTTCATATCCTCATAGGCATACGCAAAGGGATAATTACTTGCAGGAAGCACAGCAACGAATACATATGCAGGCTTTAATTCTCCTGTACAGGTATCCATAAAGGACATAGTATCCCCGGCCCAGTCAACCTCAACTTCTTCGCCCGCTTTATGTTCTTTGTGCATAGAGATTTTGTTGTTTACTTTGAAATTTCGGTATCGTTCACAGAACTGAGTGTACATTATTCCTTCAGGATGATCTCTCTTGTATTCTTCCCACAGGAGCATAAGCGTGACATTCTTTTTCTTCATCTCACAAAAGATATATTCCAAATCGGGTTCAGGGGGTGAAGATTTACCTTCTATTGGCGGGTAAAGCATAGGCATTAATTTTTTATCACTAAGGTCAATAGGCCATGATATCCCTGTCTTTTCGGCTCTTGTGAGAACCTCGGATACAGTTGATTTGCCGCAATTACATGCCTTGCCAATCTCTCTTAGTGATAGGCCTACTTCATGTTTTAACCTTAAAATTTCTCTTGCTTTAAGCATTTCCAGCCTCCTCATCGTCTGGCCCCCTTTAATCATTCTAATTAAAGAGTACCAGTTGTTTTATTAACTCGACAAGGTGTCCGGATGTGCCGAAATGGTGTCCGGATAATTCCGAAACGCTGTCCGGATGTAGCCGAAATATGCATAATATTGAGACCTTTTGTCTGGACATTATAATTCGACAAATCCAAGATGAAGAATTAATAATTAATAGACATGAAGAGGTTAAGGTATTTGCTGAAACGATAAGAGATAATACAGTAAAAATCGAAGATAATATTGAGTATAGATATAATGCTATATTCAAAATATTGTCATATATCAACTTATCACCGAATTATAAAAAGTATTATCATGAGATTGAGAGATACAATGAAGTTTTTCAGATTGCAAAAGATATTTTCAGCCAATTGAACACGCAAACTATGAAAGACCCTTTTAGCTATAGAACTCAATTTATTTGGTTATTGGCCACCTTCAAGAATATGCTAATTAATGACGGTTTCAAAGAAAGCAATTTTGAACGTGATATAGCAATTGAGTATTTATTTATCGAACAAGAGCTTGAATGTTTAGTACCAGAAGTGTTTAATTTTGAGGAAGATAGTAATGGTATTATTATGGTGGCGAAGACTGATAACCAAGCTTCATATTACATTTCTAAAGAAAATATCCAAACTATTAGTAACATGAAAATATTTGATTTTATTAATTGGTATTAGGATTTAAAAGGTAATAGTATTTAATATATATCTTATGTTCAAAACTGACTTTGTTCGTTTGGTGAACTGTACCATAAATAAGCGAAAATTGGATAAAAAAATGGTAGTAGCGTAAATGTGAAATTCTCGACGATACAGAAATATGCAGTTGAGGGTTTAAATTTAAGTTTATAAAATTATTAGTGCTAGAACTTTCTACTCGTCCTGCTAATTGTAAGAGCCTAAAAGAAAGCTGAAGTCTTTATATTAATATTTTGAGAACATTAACAACAATACAGAAAGAATTCAGTGTTTTATGCGGTTTATTGACAAGTATTATTGTGTTTTCACATATAAAATGTTGCTTTATATTATTATGTGGTTATAAGCAATAATCGCCCCAACTGCTGAGTGGCAGAAGGAGCGAATTTGTTTTTAATGAACTATGTATTCCAGAGGACGCATCATACTATTAATCATTGCTATTTCCTCTTTTGTACATTGATACCTCTCATACAACATTTCATCTGTCCATTCTTTGGTAAAGTCAAGATACGGTACAAACCTAAAATTTTCTCTTGATATTGCCATAGAAGTATAAGTCTCATGTAAGAGAAAACGAGGTAATTTGAGTGTCATATATTTAGCAAAATTTTCTGCTTCACTCAATGTTTTAAAATGGGAAAGCAATAAATATGTATCCGTAAATACTACATTCGGGCCAAAAACATGAACCGTAGTAATTGCTCGATATCCAACACTGGGGTCAACACCGACTTCACCATTTCTTGGAACACTTCTGCCTATTACCACCTTATACATTCCAATCAGGTCATGATTTTTAAGTACTTTTTGTTCTCCTACATACGCAAGTGCCAGTTGGTTGCCTTTTTGGCTACAAACCAATGTCAAGGAATTTTTTTCATCCATAGTGTCCTGCCCATGTTCATTTGTTGAAATATCAAATACATTTCTTGAAAATACGAATTCATCCATTTTTTTGTCGGTACTTGCAGTAATTCTCTGTAAAAGTTTTACAGAGAAATTGTTCCTAATAAAAATATCATACTCACTTAACTTCCTATCCATGGAAATTCGGTCATTTCCTCGCACCGAGGCAACATTGCACAAACCACTATAATCTTTATCCCATAAAAAATAACTAATGCCACCAGCAATATCTACTCCTTTAAAGCATTCTGTACTATCAATATAATCAACAATTTTCCGTATACGCACATCTGACAGCATATTTGCACGGTACTCGTCCAACCCTTTTCCACCTGCAAACCATCTGGAAGGTGTAATCATTGAAATATAATTTGGCAACATATTTTTAGCCTGCATTACAAAATACTGATATATAGGGCTCGAACTATTCCTGTTACCCCCGTCCATCTCTTGATAGGGTGGGTTCCCAACTATAGCATCAAATTTCATTGAACTCTCTCCCTCCATTTTCCAATAGCTCGGTTTCAAAACTCGCTCTATAAACTGCTTTGGCTTATTTTTCATCATATTGATTAGGTCATCAAAATAGTGTGCATTTACAGTGACATCTTGGTATCCAACCAGTGTGCGCCTTGTGATAGACTTTGCCATAGGTGTTTTACAAATGACAAATACATTCTTCTGTACTGTGTCATCCCATAACCGTTTTTGCAACTCAAAAGTTAAATCTTCCTCAGCATAGGTTGCACACTTGCTGCGAAAAATGCTGTAGACTACATAAAGAGGATATAATCCTGTTTTCGAATTGATTTCCAGTATACGTGCTTTTGCATTGGTGAGTGTTTCCACAGTTACGCGACCATGGTCGATATATCGTGGAACTTCAATCGGCTGATTATGCTCTGTATCATAGAAGTCATATCCACCAAGACAATCACCCAAATGCATATTTACGACACGCCAAGGAGTTAACACGGTTTCCTTATCAGGATTTTTGAAGCAAGCGAAGAGGGTAGCAATTTTTTGGACACGTTCTGTTGGTGGCAAGGCATCCGCACTCTTGACTGAATTACGGATTCTTCGCCCTGCTACTACAAAAATCTCAGCATCATAATATTTCATAAACCGTCTAAATACATTTTTGGTAACACCTGCCGGCATAAATTCTTCCCAAGAGGCAGGGTCAACGATTTTGTCATCAAGGAATTTATCAATGGTAAAATCTTCATCAAAGGAAATATCTGCACCATAAATCAGTAATGGCATACGGATAGACACACCACGCAAAATGGAGATAGCATTGTTTTTCTGCTTTTTCTTTTCGTTGATTTCCTTCAGCCGTGCCTCTTCTTCTGGGGTTCGCTGCGTTTTAGGCTTTTTAGAAATACGCTCGACTTCCTCGTACTCTTCCTCCGTAAAACCTTGGTTGTTGATGTCAATTTCATTTGCTTTAGGAGCCGCTTTAGATAAACCCACAATGCCTTTGAGTGTCTCGAACTCTTCCAGTGCAACACCATCCAGCTTGAGCAATTCATCATTATACAGATTTGTATCATCAAATCCGTTTTTAACGGCTCGTTCCGCATATGCTCGTTTCAGCTGCTGCAGCAGTCGATTTGTATCATAAGCCTTCATCCTAGTTCCGTCAACTGCAATAACCGGACAGTAATTCAAGAACTCACCCATGATGCTTTTATCTGAGTCAGTGGCTTTTCCTGCCTTGGTAGAGAGAGCAACGGCTTCAGCTACCATCTTCAGTGTCCTATCTGGTGCAAAATCAAACACATAACAGCAACGCTTGATTTTTCCATTCTTATTGCATGGAGACTGTACACGAAAAATCGTCTGAAGATAGTTTGAAGCTGAAGTAGAAAAAGAGCCTGAAAGCATGAAAACAGCAGTCCACTCCGGCACAGTGACACCAGTGGTCAACTTGCCACAGGACAGAGTAATGGTATAGTTGTCTCCGGCATTTTCAATAGCAGAGCGAACCTTCTTTAAAGCATCTTCTGACTTTTCTTCTTCGTCTCCATCCCCGGCAACATTAACGATGTCAAAAGCACCGCTACCGAATACGGGGTGACTTTTCATCATCTTGCTGAGAGCCTTTGCCTCACGTACACCCGGAACCATCCAGAGTGAATGCTTAAAGAGCGCACGATATTCTTCCGTAGTATAAGGATATTTACTTTCCTCATCCGACTTAGTTATCAAATCGAGAAAACTCTTTACATCTCCGGCATGATAAAAATCACCGACTTCACATCCTGCAGGCATAGGCACACGGTCAGAGCGGATATCCCCTGTCCAAACACGGAAAAATTCACGGAAGTTGAATGCCTTGTCTTCTAATTCGACATATCGTTTGTCAAATATGACTTTGCCAATATCGTATGTATAGATACGTAGTTCCGGCAGCTCATCATACGGATTGGAATCACCAAAGTGACTTTCTTCCCATTGCGCCTTATTCTGTTGCTCCATGACATAATCCCATGTATAGATATTGTCTTCGTATTCGCTCAGAATATTGAATGGGGTGCCGGAGAGAGCAAGAAACTTTGTTTCGTAGCCATTATTCTCTTTTACAATATTTTTAATGACATCCTCCCCCAGAGAGGTAGTGGTTCCTTCATGTGCTTCATCGACAACAACGCAATCCCAGTCTGTAGAGAACACAATATCATTTTTTTCGAATTTACCACCAACGGTGGATGAGCCCCGTAAATCCTGCATGGAAGCAAAGTATACAAATTTCTTTCCGCTTTTCAGCAGATATTCCATTGTGGCACCGTTGTTTTTGGAGCCATATTCATAATCGTCACGGTCATAGAAAATGTTCTTAAAATCTTTGTACCAACCGTCATCAACAACCGGACGGTGTGTAATAATGATGGTTCTGGAAAACTCAGATTGCCGCACAACCTCAAGGGCGCATAGTGTTTTTCCAAAACGCATCTTTGCATTCCAGAGCATACGGTTCCCGGTCTTGAATTGCTTTAGTGTTTGCTTAATAGCGGTTTCCTGTTCTGGTCGGAAAATGATAGGTGAATATTCCTCGACTGTTCCTGTATGTGAAAGATTGGGACGGCTTTTCTTCACCGCTTCGATTGCTTTGAGGGCAGTAGTGAGGTCGAGTTCAAACCACTCTTTTCCCTTTGCTTCACCGAAATCTTTTTTCTTAATGCCAGAATTCGTCAGCACCCTATGAACATCATGGTCACGGAATGCTTTGATTTCCGGCTTTCCATCTTTACCTTTTACAGTGCGGATGGCAAGTTCTGTGTGCAGAAGCTGATACGAAACAGCAGCGGTTTTGGTGTACTGGTCAATTCGCTTTTTTGCAACCTGATTGAGTATATGGCAGTTTGGAGCAAGGGTATCAATCGAGCTATCTGTCTGGATGGTAGCATCACCGATTTTCAATAAACCTTTGTGAGCATCATCACTGATGCCAAATACATATATCAGCTTATATTCAAATGATTCTTCAAAAGTTTTATCCATTCGTATCTCCCCCCAATAAAGATTTGTAGGTCATGCTTACTTTTGACCTCCAGTCTGTGATACGGCACATCTGTTGCTTTGGCTGCTCTTGCTCCTGATCTGTGGGCATCCACTCAAATAAGGTCAACTGGCGATACCGTTCTTCTATTTTCCCAAATGGAACTGTGCAAGTTATACCATCCATCTGCCAAATATTCCATGAAATAACCCTTGCTATGATGCGGAGTTCTTCAAAGGTTGGTTTTCGCTTTAGTTTGTACAGCATATTATCTGTAAAAGTATACAACAGATTTTCACGGGCAAGAAGTAGATTGTCTCCTTGATATTCATACCCATACACACTTTGGAATGCTCGTAGTGACCATTTGAGCCAATCAGCTTCACTATCGGCATTCTCATTAACGATACGTAGCTTACGGTCTAAAAGACCGATGCGCTCTTCAATATTAATCATATCCCCAGAAACTGTATCGTATCTACTGACCAGATAAGGAGCCTCACCACAGGAAATTTCTAATCTTCTGGCATCCACATACGCCTTCCAGCTTTTACCCTTATCTTCTGGAAAAATAATGGGTTCCGAAACAGTTAACCATGAACCATTAGTAGGGGCATTAAATACATTCTTCCGACCAAACCATTGTTCATCCACCAGGTTATTCTGCTGATTGCATATCCATGATGGAGTGAAGACTTCTGCTTTATCCTTTGTGCGGTTGGTCTGATGCTCCTTTGCCTTGGTGATGCGTGGTTGGATAACTTTCGCGTGTATACCAGTTATCTGTGGTACAGTAATTTCACATTTGGCATCATAATCAGCACCTAAGTTTTCATAATCACTGGTTGCCCATATGATATTTCTTTGTGTGGTTCTATCTTTTAAGAGGATTTCAAGTAGCGGTTCACCTAGAAGAAGAATATCCTCTTCCATAATATCTACATTTGAATTAAATTGCACGATGCCTATTTCCTCTCTATTCATTGGTTGTATTCTTAGATATAAATTCCAATATATCATCAACGCCACAGTCCATGACACGGCAGATATTCTCAATACTTTCCATAGACACATACTGATTACGTTTCAGTCTTGTTAGGATGTTGCCGGAGAACCCAGCTGCTTTTTGAAGCATTGTATTTGTCATATCTTTTTCTATCATCATATGGAACAGTTTTTTATAGCTGACTGCCATACATTACCTCCTGCGGAACACCATCAAATTGCTATATCAAGCGTATCACGAAAAAGTGAATAACGCAATGTGATGGTGTAATTATCATAACGGAAAACATAATATTACAGTAAAATTAAAAAAAGGTACCCAAAATGTCACAAAATTTATTTGGTGGTTGATAAAGGGCAGGTTGGGAAAGTTCAATCTATCATAACTTGAATGAATAGATTGAGTTTTTGACCTAATTTGCTTTATATAAGTACCAAGGCTAATTACATAGGCACTTCCATATTAGGACAATACCAGCAAGACCAGGAGTGAAGCCTCCCTATATTTCTTATATAAAACCTTATCAACACCGCCATGTAAACATTTTCAACAATATTATTCACACTTTGCACAAGCAATATATCGTTGAACAGAGTTTTTTAATGCTACCAACAGGGATATATTCACAGAAATATTCGCAACTTATTTCTGTGATTTTTTGCAACCAACTCATATGAATGATTTATCATCCAGACTAACTCCTGCTCAGGCACAGTGCCATCTACAACTACCGTATTCCAATGGCTCTTGTTCAGGTGATAACCGGGAGTTACGGTAGGATACTGCTCGCGAAGACTCTGAGCTACAAAAGAATCGCACTTTAGCGAAACATGTAATTTATTCGATTTTTCCGAGATAAGGGCAAACATTTTGGAACCAACCTTGATAACAATAGGTTCGGGGCCGAAAGGATGATCCTCGTAAGCTCCTTCTTTAGATAGGCAATACTTTAATATGTCAACTATGATAAAAACCTCCATTCTATTTAATGAGTATACAGTAAATTATTACAAATACATAATCTACTAACGAGATGTTTGCTTTTACTCTCACTCCTTCAAAAACCCCATACT
>JAEZUC010000013.1 GCA_023443515.1 Bacillota bacterium | reverse complement strand
CCATAGCTTTTCTCTAAAAAAACAAAAAGGACATTAATTTTGAAATTTTTCTTCAAAATAGTGTCCATTTTTTTACTTCTAAAACGCTGAAAAGCCTGATAAATCAGGCTTTTCAGACAAATTGTGGAGGACAGATAAGGATTCCGTTTATACTGAATGGACTCTTTGCTCCAAACCAAGGCTGGTTTCCCAAATATGCCGGAGGGACTTACAAACATGATTCTCTGATACATATAGTAAGTAGGGGAGTCTCGTATAATCCCCGTTTGCCACGTATATTTAACCCGCCTGAGGTAGTTATTATCAATATTAAAGGGAATAAATCGGAATCATGATTATCAGAAATATTAAATGCAGAATTAACAAATGTAGGTTATTGTAAATATATCAACAATCATCAGCTTTCAATAGGACTTACATTCCTCAAATTTCTTGAATTTCAAACAATAAGACAATATTGTATATTTTGACAATTTATTATAAAATATAAAAAGCATGGTAGTATGGTAGTATGTAGAACGGTAGCATGGTAGAAAAAGTCATTTAAGTTAAGCTTCAAGTTTTTAGTAAGTCATGTTCATATGAATTGACTATTTAATGAAAGTATCTATATTTAGGCTTTTCAGTCGTACATGCTTATAAATTAAAAAAGAGAACTTTTCTTTTGAAATATTCTATGTATAGGATATTTTTCTTTCGAATGATTTGTTTTTTACTTCTGCGTTATAAATCATAATATCAGCTAAAAAGATTTATAAAATAATAACAGGAGTGATTAGTGAATGTCTAATGTAAAGTTTTATTACGGTGGAAATGTACCTTTAGAAATGCATAAGGTACGAATTGTACAGAAATTGAATCTTGTGTCTATTGAACGTCGCTTGGAAGCTATTAAAGAAGCAGGAAATAATACGTTCTTATTAAAAAACCGTGATGTTTTTATGGACATGCTTACTGACAGCGGAGTAAATGCAATGAGTGATAAGCAGTTGGCAGCCATGATGGAGGCCGATGATAGTTATGCTGGGTCTGAGACTTTTACAAAGCTGGAAAACAGAATCACAGAAATCTTTGGTAAAAAATATTTTCTTCCTGCACATCAGGGAAGAGCCTGTGAAAATATTCTTTCTCAGGCATTTGTGAAGCAAGGCTCAATAATTCCTATGAATTATCACTTTACGACATCAAAAGCTCATGTTTATTTAAATGGTGGTACAGTAGAAGAAATAATTATTGACGAAGGTTTGAATATTAACAGCGAGTATCCTTTTAAAGGCAATATGGATGTTGAAAAGCTAAAAGTATTAATTACCAAACATGGTGCTGAAAAAATTGCTTTTGTTCGTTTGGAAGCAGGTACAAATCTTATAGGTGGACAGCCTTTCTCACTTCAAAATATGAAGGAAATACATACAGTCTGTAAAGATTTTAACATTATGTTAGTATTGGATGCCAGTCTATTAGCAGACAATCTGCATTTTATTAAAACCCGTGAAGAAGCTTGCAAAGATATGAGCATTAGAGAAATCACCCGAGCTATGGCCGATTTATCCGACGTGATTTATTTTTCTGCACGTAAGCTTGGATGTGCTCGTGGGGGTGGGATTTGCACTAATGATGAGGCTGTATACTTAAAACTCCGTGAGCTGGTAACGCTTTATGAGGGCTTTTTAACCTATGGAGGTATGTCTGTTCGTGAAATGGAAGCAATAGTAGTAGGTCTTGATGAAACTATGGATGAGAATATGATTAATCAAGGGCCTCAATTTATTGAATACATGGTTAATGAACTTAAAAAGCATGGTGTACCCGTCGTAACTCCGGCTGGTGGTTTGGGATGTCATATAAATGCCATGGAATTTGTTTCACATATTCCTCAAAGCCAATATCCCGCAGGTGCGCTTGCTTCGGCACTTTATTTAGTGAGTGGTGTACGTGGAATGGAAAGAGGAACAATTTCTGAACAGAGAGATGAAAATGGAAATGAAACATTCTCTAACATGGAACTTTTACGACTGGCAATGCCCAGACGAGTATTTACCCTTTCACAAGTCAATTATGCTATTGATCGTATTCGCTGGCTATATGAAAACCGTAAATTGGTTGGTGGCCTAACCTTTGTGGAAGAACCCCCAATATTACGTTTCTTCTTTGGTAAACTGGCAACAGTTTCAGATTGGCAGAATGAACTGGTTGCAAAGTTTAAAGCTGATTTTGGAGATAATTTATAGGATATAATAATTACACCTTTCCAGTATTCCTTACAGGTATTTAGTTAGTGTTTGTAGTTGGTAGGACTTTTATGCATAAGTAATTAATTTTGTTTATTTTGTGTCGGCCCCCTTCCTCGAATCTTACGAAAAAGATTCAGGGAAGTGGGCTTTAAAACTGGTTTTTTGCTAACTAAACTACCCTCGAAATTAAAGGATAAGCATAGAAAAATTTTCCCCAACTACTATTATTTCATCTTTTTCTTAATAGGTTTTCTACATATTCTTTATCAAATGTTTCTACAAGCTGGTATCTTGATTTTACATTAAGTAGTTTATAAATACGAGTCAAATTCTTTTTTACAGTGCTTAGTTCAATATTTAACTCGCTTGATATCTGAGTACGACACTTATTATCAAATATTAACTTCACATGTATTAATTGATGGTTAGTTAATGAGTGCAGGAGACTATTTGTTTTCTCCTTTATATATGCATCCTCAAGAATGGAATTAGGGCTTTCATCTGATAACATTTTAATTTTTGTAGAAAATTTTTCATTAGGTGTATTAACTGAGGTAAGGACAGCTTCTTTTGAAATACAAATACCTGTGAGCTCAATGGTTTTTGAGTTTATATGTTTTATAAACAGTTCCTTCTTCAGATAAATACCATCCCAATCATCGTTGTTCAAATTAATATCCATAAAAATTATGTACTTATCATTTTTTATTGAAGGAATTGAAGTGTCTGTATCATTGTTTGAGCTGAATAATTCTATGCTACTCATTTGTTGATTCACCCCTTTTGATTATATGGTTACTAAAATAAAAAACTTGGCTTTGTTAACGTATTTTACATGTTTAGCGGGTTAGGATTAGCCATATTTATTGATATTTATATGAAAAAGTTGGAATGATTAATGAAGAATTAAGTATAATGAGAGAATATAAAAACATAAAAAAACAATAAGAAAGGATAGGTAAGCGAATCATATACTATTTTTAAAAAATATGGTAAAATAAGTATGTGGAATAGTTGTTTACAAGTAAATGGAAAGTTTAGGGAGGATATAATGGCAATAACACTTTTTTCTATTAAACCTTTATTAGAAACACTTTTTAAAATCTTGAATAAAAGTACTAACTATTTTGCAGATGCATACCTATTAAAAAATGTTTCTCTGGTTTCTAAATGGAAGACAGGAAAAGTAATCCCTAAAAATGAGGATATAAGTAAGC
The DNA here is from genome assembly GCA_023443515.1 of Bacillota bacterium. Lineage (GTDB taxonomy): Bacteria > Bacillota > Clostridia > Acetivibrionales > DSM-1351 > Ruminiclostridium. The sequence goes on along the minus strand of JAEZUC010000013.1, from coordinate 35,251 downwards.
TTGTTGAGTTTGTTAACAATGAATCTACTGGAATGCAACGACATTTAATACGTAATAAACTAGAAGAATTTATTAATGAATCCTCGCTAGATGTATCTCTAAAAAATATGTTACTTGGAATAGAAGACTTTTCTTTGTTTTTAACCGAAGTCCTCATTCTTTCCATATCAGATACAGATGAAAAGGGTGTATCCGGAACATTAGTCGACAATGAAATGGCGGAAGAACTATCACATCATGAAGAGGTAAAATTACTAGATGTACTTTCCAATTCACATGGAATTCAAGGTTTTTTCAAGGTTTTTTCAAAGAATTTGCACAAAGTAAAAACCAAAAAAAATATATTTCTAGTTATAGCTTTATGCGTTACTGTATTGTTTATTCAACAATTCATTGGTATAAAGGACTCGTCTAGTACAATATATATTAATAATTTCAGATCAACTGGTGAGCCCAATACAATCCAACTCTCTGACAAGTATTTTATGTCCTATACTTATATGAGTGATTCTGTTGACAAAGTACAGGTCGACATTAATAATATACCAATTACATCCGGTAGTGCGCCTCCGTTAGTAATTGACAATGTATTATACCTACCCTTTGGAGATGTACTTATGAACATGGGGTTTTCATTTATCAGTTTTAATGGTAGCACTAAAATTTGCAAAGAAATACGGACTGGAAAGACTGTTATAGCAAAGGTAGGTTCTAAAGAACTCCAGATTAATGATGAAATAGTTAAGCTATCAGATTCCATAAGAATGGGAAAATACGACGTGTACATACCTGCCTATAGCTTAAAGTATTTTACTTCATATTTAGATAGAATCATTCCTCAGAATATCGATATGCAGATTGATAACAAATCTGAACCAAACTACAAGTATCCTCCTCGTATAGTTGATGGTATTCCATATATATCTTTCCGATACATATTTCAATTATTTGATTATAACGTCAAGCCTGAAATAACAACACAAGGTAGTATAAGGGCCATTGCCAAAAAGGATACTAAAACGATAATAGTTGAAGACAACAAAGAGTATGCAATTGTCAATAATAGTCCAATTCCGTTAGGTGCAGCAGTATTTATGTCTGGCAATACTACTTATGTTCCTATAGATATAATTAAACAGACATTGAATATGGATTATAATTGGGATAAAGATAAGAAAATTCTAAAAATAACAACAGGCAAATGAAAATGATAGGTTATGCTTGTTAATTATATACGGATAAAAACAAAAAACACTAAGTTTAAAACTTAGTGTTTTTTGTTTTCATATAAATATATATTTTCTTATAGCAATAAAGGGGTAGTAAAAAAAAGTCGCCTTCAAAAAAACAATGGATTAGAATATAATAATTTACAACAAAGTAAAAAAACAGGTAAATTAATTTTTTGTATGATGAAAGCTTGTGTGAGGCTTAAATATGACTATAGAAAAAGAAACTAAGAAAATAATTTTTGAAATAATAAAATTGTTTAAACCCTATAAATGGAAGGCGGTTATAGTCATTATATGCATAACATTAGCATCTGCTTTAAGTATATTAACTCCTATTATTAATCAAAAATTAATGGATGACGGGCTGATTTTAAAAAACACAAATATTATTATTAAGTATTCAATTTATAGCTTGTTGCTATTAGGGATTATTCAAGGATTAGGCGCTATTGAAACAAAATATCGTACATACATAGAAAATTTTATAGCGTTTACTCTTGAAAAAAAAGCTATCCGACATAGTTTAAGAATGAAAATGAGCTTTTTCAATGATACAAATTATGCAATGGTAATGAGTAATTTAAAAACTGATATAGGAAAAATATCTGGATTGTGTGATAGAAATACTTTTTACATTTTAACAAGCGTATTTAGAATCATAGTGGGAGTTGTAGGACTTATCATTATTAGTTGGAAACTCAGCATTTTAGTGCTGATTGTAACACCAGTTAGATATCTCATAGTAAAAATTTTATCTAAAAAAAGAATAAACTTATTTAGAACCTATATAAAAATAAGTCAGGATTATTCAAGCTGGCAGGGAGACACTTTTGCAGGGATAAAGGAAGTAAAGAATTGGGTTCTGGAAGATTTAAAAATAAATGAATTTATAAAAAAACAGAGAGATATCATTAAGCAAAATATAAAAATAGCTTATTTGGAAAGTGTAAATGGAATTTCAGAAACTTTATTTACTGAAATAATTATAACACTAATGTACATAATTGGCGGATATTTGATTGTAGGGCAAGAACTTACTGTTGGAAAGCTATTTGCATTTATCACATATAGTCATTACGTTACAGGGCCGATATTCGCAATTATGAATATTAAATATATTTTTGCAGGAATATTACCATCAGCCAAAAGGTATTTTGATTTTTTGGATATGGAATATGAAGGGGATTACAGAAAAGGAAAGTTAGAGAGAATAAATTCCGATGAGGTTTTAGGAAGTATTGAATTTAAAAATGTTGTTTTTTCCTATAAGGAAAAAGAGCCAATATTGAAAAACATAAGTTTTAAAATCAATCCCGGAGAAAAAGTTGCAGTAATTGGAAGAAATGGAGTAGGGAAAACAACTATTATAAATTTAATTTTAAGATTTTTAACACCAAATTCAGGGCAGATACTTTTGGATGGTAAGGATATTAATTCCCTTAACTTAAAGGATTATAGAAAACTGATAGCTATCGTAAGCCAAGATATTTATCTATTTAATACAACAATAAAAGAGAATATAATGCTTAATTCCAAAAAGACAGCAGATGAGTTTTGTACAGTTATGGAAAAATGCAGGGCAGATAAATTTATTGAAGAAATGCCTGATAAATATGAAAGCATGGTAGGGGAAAGAGGGAGTAAATTATCCGGTGGTGAAAGACAGAAGGTAGCTATGGCTAGAGCCTTAATAAGGGATTCAAAGATTCTTATATTAGATGAAGCTACAGCCAATTATGACATGCAATCCGAACGTGAGATAAATAATGCTATAAAGGAAAATTATAAAGATAAAACAACAATTATAATAACTCATAAACCTGACATATTGGAGATGGTAGACAAAATTATAGTTATAAATAATGGACAGGTTGAAGACATGGGTAATCACCATGAACTATTTACTAGAAACAAGTTTTACCAGGAAATGATGAGTGTGCCGGAAGGTATAACTGCTTAACGTTATTAATATCCTTACTTTAGTTCTCGAGAAAAGAAGGATTTTAATATAAATACATAACGAAAGGAAAGATGAATAATGAAAAAAAAATTAGGAAAGAAGAAGGTTGAAGCTGTAAAGACTATAGAGGCGTATGGAGATTCAGCTGCTTGTAGTAGATTTGCAAACGACAATTATGAGTATTATCATTGTTACTGTGATAATGGTATGTCCGATAGCAGTGATAACAATAGAAAATGGAATGCAGCTTATAATACAATGAACTAAAAAGAAATCAAATCAATAATGCATAGGATTATCCTATGCATTATTGAAAACTAAGGATGGTGTTATAGATTGGATAGTATTAGACCGCTAGTTAAACTTTTTGAAACAAGAGGAAAATATTATTTATTTGATACAAATAAAAACAGCATATTAAATATTAATAAAGAACAATATAAAGCCTTTGAGAAATATATGGAAACAGGAGATAGAAGTTATATAAATTCTCAAGAAATAGATACGTTTATTCAAGATGGGTTCTTATCTAATAACAGAGTAAGAGAAATTGTTAGTCCCTATGATGAACTCCTTGTACACTATTTAGAGAATAATGTAGAAAAGATTACTTTACAATTAACCCAACAATGTAACTTCAGATGCGAATATTGTGTTTATTCAGGTAGCTATACAAATAGGACTCATTCAAGTAAACGAATGGAGTTATCTACTGCTTTAAAAACTATTGATTTTGGCATTAGTCATTCAAAAAATAATAAAAGATTATGTATAGATTTTTATGGAGGAGAACCTCTTCTGGAATTTGATTTATTAAAAACCTGTGTTGAGTATGCAAAAGAGAAAGGAGAAGGAAAAGAAATAGACTTTTATGTAACAACCAATGGATATTATTTAAATGATGAGATTCTGGACTTTTTATATAAACATAGAGTGATGCTAACAATTAGTTTGGATGGACCTGAAGAAATACATGACAAGCACAGAAGGCTTGCTTTAAATAATAAAGGTACTTATAAAAAAGTTTACGAAAATATAGCAACTTTACGAAAAAAATATAAAGACTACATATCATTAGTTTCCTTTAGCACAGTAGTTGATAAGACAAATGATTTTGAAACAATAGATAACTTTTTTAAAAATGATGAAATTGCAGAGAGAATCAATATAATAGCAGCGCCAATAACTGATACAAACTGTAAAGTTTCTTTGGACACATCGGATAAATTCTATACTCAAAGAGAATATGAGGTTTTTAGAGAACTATATTATTCAATAAAAAAGCGTAAAAAGAAAACAGGATCAGCAATAGTTAGTCAAACTTATTCTGAGATAGCAACTTTGTCTAAACGCTTAACATCTAAAGCAGGATTACCAGAAAAAGCTCATCCAAGTGGTCCATGTATTGCTGGTACTAAAAGATTATTTGTTAGTGTTGATGGTTATTTTTATCCTTGCGAAAAATGTAGTGAATCTTCAGAATTAATGAAGATAGGTCATATTGATACAGGTTTCGATATAGAAAAAGTAAGAGAGCTTATGAACATTGGAAAAGTGAATGATAATGCATGTAAGAACTGTTGGGCATTTTCATATTGTTTTATGTGTGCAGCAATTATAGATAGTAGTGAAGGCAAATTTTCTATTGAGAGTAAAAAACAGGTATGTAAAGAGATAAAAGAAAGTACAGAAGAACAATTAAAAAACTATTGTGTATTGAAGGAATTTGGACATGAATTTAATGATGAAAATAAAGAAAGATATTTATTAGATAATTAGCAATGGGGTGAGAAAAATGGAAAATAAGTATAACACAATGATATATCCCTTTGATGTAGATAGTGTGTCACTAATAAGGCATTATGATATTGTTGAGGACTATAATTTTGTACATGTTGTTTCTCCAAATGGCTGGGGACTTACAGGCAAGGATGTTGGATATACTGATGATGGTGAGCCTTTAGGCATAGTTGTAGAGAATGATTTCAATAAAGCATTAGAGGATTGTGATACTGTTTTATTTGTAAAGTCTAATCAGGAATTAGATTTTTTTGGAATTGTGTATCCTAAAATGATTATAGCAGCAGAAACTTCAAAAAATATAGTATGTACTATAAAGCTTGAAGAAAAAGAAAAGAATATAATTTCAAGTATTTGTAGTAAAAATAATAAGTTTTTTAAATATATAATAAAAGAATTCAAACAATTGGATGGACCATTAGAAGAAGAGAACTATAAAATTGATGTACCTGTAATCTTTGTGGCTGGGTTATGCGAAAGAACAAATAAATTTGAAATACAGTTAAATATAAGAGAGGCATTATTACAGATGGGGTATCAGGTATCCCAAATAGGTACTCATAGCTATTGTGAGCTAATGGGATTTCATTCTTTTCCGCAGTTTATGTTTGAAAAGGATTTTTATGAGTGGGAGAAGATAACCCTATTTAATCATTACGTTAAAAAATTAGAGGTGACTGAAGAACCTGATATTATTGTAATAGGTATACCAGGTGCAACAATGCCAATTGATGAATTATTCACAAATAAGTTTGGAAATATGGTTTATCAAGTTTCTGAAGCTATTAGTCCAGATGTTGCAGTACTAAGTGTACTATATCAAAAGGATATTACAACTGATTATTTCAAATTTATTTCGACAGCTCATAAAAACAAATATGGATTTGATATAGATTGTTATAATATGGCGAATGCAATATATAATGATGATTATAGTAAATTTGTAAGAAAAGTCCAGTATGTTACGTGCAACTATAAATTTATTAGCGAAAAGATTAAAAGTTACAGCAGTTTAGAAACACCAGTCTTTAACATTTTGGATAAAGATGCAGGTAAACAGATGACAGAATTTCTAGTAGATAAGCTATCAGAATATGCAATTTAAATAAGCTGGAGTCAGGAGGAATATATGTGTAATTCGTTAGATAAAAATTATGTAACTGAAAAGCTAAACAAAATATTTAAAAATAGATTTGAGATTGATTTATTTAGTAATGAATTAGGTGTAAATATGGATGATAATGTGTTAGGTAAAAAGCTTAAATTTAGAGCAAGGGATCTCATATATTTGGTATATGAGATCGAAAAGGAGTTTAACATTACCATATCAGATGAGGACATTGATGAAACAAAGATTAATACCATAAGAAACATTATAACTATTATTAACAAAGAATTAGAGCAAGCTAAAAGATAAAGTAGTCGTCGGAATAATAGATGATGGTATTAATGAAGCTGCATGTAATTTATGGAGTAAAAGTATCTGAAACTCTAAATGAAAGGGAATATTCGTTCATTTATATCCACTGGATGATATTGAAATAACTTCTCCTAGTAAACATAATCTATTGCTAAAACATTTCCTAAATATTACCATATTGAATTAAAACATTTTTTTCAAATAAGAATTTTCATATATATAAATAATTTTACATAACTACTTCAATAGAAAATATTTCTTCTAATGGAGAGGGGGGCAATAAGCAGTTTAAGGAGTAGGTATGTAAAAATTTAATAGATGCGGTTAAATTTACTTTAACCAGCACTAAGTCAAAATATCTATAAATAGAAGGAGAAAGTATTTATGAAAAATGTTACAAAATCAATACTAGGTTTTCTAGTAGCGGCAGTTTTATTTATTCAAGTAAGTCCATTAAGTGCAAGTGCAGCAATAGATAGGCATTTTGCGATTAAAAACACAACCACGGATGTTTGGTACGGTGTAACAGCAGATGTAACAATACCATCAACTATCAGTGGGTTAGGCAGTGCAACAGCCGGATATGCTGATTGGTATATAGGAATGGATCCAGAAAGTGGCACTGCTGTTGAAGCAGGAATATCGTATAAACAAGGACAGTTTCGCGTGTTTCTAAATACTGGTAATGGTAATGGTGCTGGTGTAATTGATTCCTCTATTAAGCTTGGACAAAAGGTTAATTTAAAAATACGGTTAAGTTCTGATGGTAAAACTGCATCTCTATATGTAAATGGCGCCTTCAGAAAGTCTGAAAGCACTGTTGGGAAGTTTACTAACGGAAAAGGAAAAGCAAAGATAGTAATTGGAGTACAAGATGCAGGAAACGCTTCTACCAGCGTAGCTACAATTGATAATGTTAAACTATGTGCAAACACCGAAGGTACTATTTACACAACAATGACTTCTTCAATGGGAAGCTATAGTACATATAATGCAGGTACTACTTCAGTAAATCCATTTACAGTATCCTCTACATTCCCATTAAAGGCTAGTTTAAATGCTGGATATTAATAAAAACTGGGACTGTGTATAAAAAATAAATAGTTTACGAAAGGCATGTCAAGTACACCCCTGTTGGGTTTTGATATGCCTTTTATCTTTTCACATTACCCTGAAAACTAATTCTCAAAATTTATATACCAATATCAAAAAGATTTTATATTGATATGTAAAACATTTACATATTATAATAAAATTGAAATTCAACGTGTAAAAAAATGTATTAGGAGGAAAAAACAATGATTAGTTTAAGAAAAAGACTGTTAACATTAGTAATGGTGTTAAGTATTTGTCTTTGCGTAAGTCCTGTTTGTAATGCAAACCAGGTAACTACACAAGGTGTTACTGCGACTGCATCAGGACTTATCGGAGATCTGAACGGAGATAGTGCCATTGATGCACTGGATTATTCCTTAATGAAGCAATACTTACTTGGTACCGTTACAGACTTACCTGTTCAGGATGACCTATATGCTGCTGACCTTGACGGGGATACATTAATCACAGCATTAGATTTATCCTTATCAAAGCAATATCTTTTAGGACTCATTACAAAGTTTCCGAAAACTCCGACTCAAAACATTACCACTGTTATAATGCCTTTGGGAGATTCAATAACTGACGGTATAACTGTGGCGGGAGCTTATCGAATCAAGCTATGGAATAATATAACAAATGCCGGACAAAAAGTTGATTTTGTAGGCTCTATGTCAAACGGACCTTCGGAACTTGGTGATAAGAATCATGAAGGCCACTCTGGCTGGCGTATTGATCAGATTGATGCCAATATCAATACCTGGATGACCACATATAAGCCTAAAATCGTTTTATTACACATTGGTACAAATGATATCTCACAAAAATATGATTTAAATAATGCACCAAACAGATTAAGTTCGTTAATTGACAAGATATGCGCTAAACTACCCAGCGATGGAAAACTCTATGTTGCTAAAGTTATTCCTCTGAGCTATGCTGATGTCACAAATTATAACTCTCAAGTTGCTCAAGTGGTTCAAAACAAAGCTAGTCAAGGTAAACCGGTGTTTATTGTTGATATGTATAGTGCAGTAACTGTCGCCGATTTACCAGATGGAGTTCATTGTAGCAGAACAGGTTATGATAAGATGGCGGATGTTTGGTATAATGCTATCAAAAATGATTTAGGTAAATAGTTTTACCTTGATGAGACTCAAACTTATATAAATGGATAGAAAAAGAGACTTCACAAAAGGAGTCTCTTTTATTATTTTCGAAACGAGTGCATATATGGTAAAATTAGTATTGAAATTCAGTTTGTGCAGTTAATATTGTATATCGGGGGAGAATATGGCACTATTAGGAATTATCCTTTTTTACTTAGTTCTTGCAATTGTTTTGGTTTTATCTGTAGTTTCTATAATTCGAGGATATAAAGGGTTGAAGACAGGGAGAGATTTTAAAACAGCGGACAAAAAAATAAAATTCGGTTATGTGCTACTTTCGGTCATACATATGTTGGCTGGTATTTTAATAACTTTGTGTTATGTGATTGCAGGGATTTTGATTATAATAAATTTATAAAGGTGTGTTTTGATGGGTTTCCTTATTTTTATGCCGTTTATTGCAGCTATAATTGGAATTATAATTGTTTTCTTCTTTTTTATAGGAGTATGTCTAATAGTCATGGGTGGAACAGGCGTAGCAATGAATAAAATATACTTAAGGCAGATAAAAGCAAAAAATAGTGCAATAAATTCTTTTTCTAATATAACCTCAATAATTTTAGGAATCATAATTTTACTACTTCCTCTGGGGTATGTTTTGTTTGGAATTATAGCCAGTAATTCTAGATGAGGGAATTAAAAAATTGATTTTGCCGTAAAAGCATTCTTGCGACAAAGCACAAATGGGATACTTTTACAAAACATTAAAAAGAGAGCTTATACAAGATACCCGATTCAAGAATCTTGTACAAGCTCAAAAAAGAAATTTATACTTTAATTCGTGGAGGCGTTCAAGGCTTTTCGCCTCCACTCCCTCCACTCATAGTATCTTATTCTCGCTATTATCACCTTAGCGAACACTTACTTTCTTTACTTTCAAGAGTAAAATAAGCAGTATTCCCACGCCTGAGCAGATAGCCGCGATTATAAATGCCGGAAACATCAAGGATATATCAGTAGCGGCTATATTTTTATAATATCCTGCTACATATGAGGAAACGACTGCTCCTATACCAAATCCCAGCAACACCAAACCGTAATTTGTTGCCATATGGCGAGCTCCGAATAAATCAGCGGTAAGAGCTGGAAAATTACTTAAGAAACCGCCATAGAAAAAGCCTATAAAGGCAATAACGACATAAATCCAGTAACCGTTTGCTGCGTTGACAAATAAGGACATGATGCCTGAACCTGTTAGAAGGATAATAAGAGTAAGTTTGCGTCCTATCTTGTCCGAAATTATACCCCAAAGAAGTCTACCAAACGAGTTGCATATAGATATTATAAGAACTCCTACCACCGCAGTTGACTCAAGTCCTTTAGCAACTGCAATAGGCTTGGCAAATCCAATCATCATAAGGCCACCCATGCAGGCGAGAGCCATTGCAAGGGTAACAAAATAGTAAGAAGGCGTTGCAAGAACTTGCTTTGGGGAAAGATCAACACCTGTCTGTGCTGGAGATTTTTGCCCTGGCACTCCACTCGGGCCTGATTTCTTATTTTCAAAGTCATCGGGTGGGTTTTTGAGCATAAGTCCACCAATGGTACAAATAACAAGAAAGAGTCCGCTGAGAACCATAAAGGTTTTCTGTTCTCCCACCTGTTGCCCGCCGAATTGCTTGATGAGAATTTCGATAATCGGCGTAAACACAACTCCACCGAAGCCTAGCGCTGAAACGATAACCCCGGTAACAAGCCCTTTTTTGTGGGGGAACCATTTTTGAGCACATGATATAGTCGTCGAATAAGTGAATCCCATACCGACACCACCCATGACTCCGTAAGTCAGCCAAAGCAACCACGGTACAGAAGCGGTGACAAATGAAGCAAGGAAAAATCCGAGAGAGAGTATTATTCCACCCATGATGACTACTGTGCGGATTGAGTATTTTGCAACAAGCTTTCCGCCTAAAATGCTTCCGAATGTGAGGGTAGCAAGAAGGAGTGAGAAAGTAAGGCTTGCAGCTGCATTGTCACCATCAAAGATGCTTTTTGCGATACCTGTCTGAAAAAGACTCCAGAGATATGCAACACCGAGGCAGAGTTGAATCGCGATTGAGGCGATAATTGAATATACAGGTTTGTAATTTTTCATTTCAAACCTCCCTTAATTAGTAATTGTTAAACATTGTATATTATTTAATACATGTATGCCACTCACTTTCTGCCCACTTTTTCTTAAAAATACAATGAATTTTGCTATTTTTCAAAGAAGAAAGTCATTTTAAGTAAATAATTGTTAGGATGACTAATGCATAAATAATAGACAAGTAAGCATAGTATGGTAAAATTAGTAATGAATTCAATTTGTTGGAGGTCATAATGAAAAAATTTATTTGTATCACATTAATATGTTTAGGTTTTATTTTCATACTAAACGGTTGCAGTGGTTCTGAAAACGAAAATGAAAATAAATCTATAACCACTATTAGCCAAAGCAGTAATACAAATGGTAGTGAACAGTCTCCTCCCGTAACGGAAAAAAGTAATGTTACGCTAAACAAGAACAAAGTAATTGGTAAAGTCAAGCTGGTTGAGGGCATATATTTTGATGATAGGCGTTTCGGGGAAAATACTTTAAAAAGTTATGGTGAAGTTAAAGTATCCAATATAACTGAAACTTCTTTTGATTTTACTGTTTATGATGTTATTATTTCAGATGATAAAAAAAGTAAAAAAGCTATGATTCCTATTAGTACTGCAGTCTTTGTTGATAATGGAATGAGGGCAGTTTATAAAGGCAAAAATTATACACTTGAATTCACCTTCCCAAATAATCACAATGCCGAACCCATTGTTACCGACATAAAGATATCTGGCTTCAAGTTATTAGAAGGCAAAACCTTTGTCAATAATGAGATACCGGGACATGAATTTGGCTAAATGCAAAAAAAAGGGGTCAGAAAGCTACCATTAATTTATGATAGCTTTCTGACCTGTTTTATAACTTTACTTATTAACTAATAAGAGCAAGAAATGTGGATTTGTCACAAATGCCATTTGCAGGTAAGCCCTGAGCACTTTTAAAGGCATTAATTGCTGATGTTAGTCCTGAACCAAATTTTCCCGGATACTCTACACCATTGGGATCATATCCACGTAACATGACCAGAATTTCAGCGGCGGTGACCATGTATTGGGTTTCTCCGCTAGTTACATAATGATTTCCAAGAGCATTACTTGATGCAGTATCCCAAATTCCGTTGACAACAAGACCTGAATTATAATCTAAATTCATAGCAGTTTGTAAAACTTTAATTCCTGCCTTTTTTGTTTCATCCCCTCTTATACCATCGGTAGCAATGTTAGAACCGGTAAAGTTGTTTGCTTGCACCTGTCCTGCTTGTATAATTGTATTAGTATTTGGGGTACTGCCCTCATTATATCTGAGAATACAATCCCAGGGTTTATTGTAATAGCTCCTGATACAAATTTCTTTTCCTGTTTGATCTCCTGCTTGTCCTCCGGTTGCTGTACCATTTTCATTTATACTTGCATGAACGATTTGTCCATTTCCTATATACATTGCAGTATGTGAAGAAGAATTCAGTAATACATCGCCTCGAACCAGGCCGGAACCGCTTGATAGCACTACCGATGATATTACATTAGAAAAACCGGTGTTAAGAAAAACACTCTTCATATTGCCGGTATAAGTCGCACCATTGCTTTTTACCGGTACACCGGCAGTTTGCCAGGCAGTAATGATTGCAGAAGAGCAATCATAATCACCATACTCTCCCCACCTATATCTTTGATCGTAACCGTGGGTGTTATCATTTGCTAAGTCAATCATCCATTGTGTTGCAATTTCAATTTTTCCCATATGTAACCCTCCCTAAATGAATGAATAATAATGAAAAAATAAATGAATGGGATATAGTAGCATGCAAAGAATTTATCCCTAATCCTTTGCGACTAAATTCAATTATTCTTTCACTATATAAAGTGTAAAAAACTCATAATTAACAACTTTTGGTAATTAAAGATTTACCGGATTAAAACTATATAAAAGATCGAGTTAATAAGAGAATAACAACGAATAAATAGGAAATTTACTAGAACAACTCCAAATATGTTAAAATATTGTTATAAAGCAAATTATAGTAATTAAAGGTAGGCTACATATTTATCATACTTAAACTAATTTTTCTAACCCCTGCTATGGAATCTTTAAAGACACATTTGCTCTGATGCCTCGTAAATGCGATATCGCAAAGTTTTTAATGCTTACATGAAACAAGTAATTGTTGAAATGGGCTTAAAAAATAAATTTTGACTAGGAGGTAAATATGAAAAAAAGGTTAGAGAAAAAAATTGCGATGCTTATGACAATAGTGCTTGTTCTATCTTCATGTGTAGTACAAGCATTAGCAGTCGAGTATGAAGGTGGTGACTTGATTAGAAACCAAACCTTTGACAACGGAGTAGGTTTTCCATGGCGTGTGGTAGAATCCTACCCAGCAACAGCTAATTACGATGTTACAGCTGACGGTAAATTCAAAATAACAGTTTCAAAGATCGGTTATTCATCAACCGGAGAGAGATGGGATATTCAGTTCAGTCACGGAGGACTCACTTTGCAACAGGGCCATAATTACACTGTACAGTTCACCGTAACCGCTGATAGAGATTGTCTAATCTATCCTAAAATCGGTGATCAGGGTGACCCGTATGAGGAATACTGGAATATGAATCAACAATGGGATTTCTTGGAATTACAGGCTAATACTCCAAAAACTGTAACTCAGAAATTCACACAGACTAGGGGAGACAAGAGCAACGTTGAATTGGCTTTCCAGCTTGCTCCGGATAGATACAAGGCTCCCTCCGAATATACCGGTACTTTCCAACCAATAACATTTACTTTTGATGATATACACCTTAAGGATCTACAGTTTATAGAATATCCGACGCCCCTACCAGAGCCGACAAACATAGTACGTTTAAATCAGGAAGGATTTTATCCGTATTTAAATAAGATTGCAACAGTATCAACAAGCTCAGCAACTCCTATCAACTGGCAGTTAGTTAATAGCGCAGGCACAGTAGTTTTTGCAGGTAAATCAACTGTTAAAGGTTTTGACCATGCATCAGGTGACAATGTTCATATTATTGATTTCTCAAATTACAGAACAGCTGGTACTGGCTACAAGATAGTAACAGATGTTTCTGTAACAAATGTCGGAGATAACGAAAGTATGCCTTTCAATATTAGTGATAATATTTATTCCAAAATGAAATATGACTCAATGAAGTATTTCTATCACAATAGAAGTGGTATTCCAATACAAATGCCATACTGTGATCAACCGCAATTAGCTCGCCCTGCCGGACACACAAAGGATATACTGGCTCCCGACCCAACAAAGGATTACAGTGCAAACTACACACTGGATGTAACAGGTGGTTGGTATGATGCAGGAGACTTTGGTAAGTACGTGGTTAACGGCGGTATTTCTACTTGGACTCTTATGAATTCATATGAGCGCGCACTGTACTTGGGAGACGCTTCAGTGACTCCATTTATAGACAACTCATTGAACATTCCTGAAAGTGGCAATGGCTTCCCGGACATTCTTGATGAAGCACGTTACAATTTGAATACTTTATTGAATATGCAGGTACCGGCAGGAAATACATTGGCCGGTATGGTTCATCACAAAGCCGGTGACGAGCGTTGGCAGGTACTTGCCGTACGTCCTGACCAAGATATAATGAAACGTTACTTACAGCCTCCAACCACAGCTGCTACTCTGAATCTTGCTGCAATTGCTGCACAGGGTTCACGTCTCTTTAAACCGTATGATACTACTTTCTCAACAAAGTGTTTAACTGTAGCCGAAACCGCATGGGATGCAGCTGTTGCACATCCTGAGATACCTACTCCTCGCGATATTGGTCTTGGTGGTGTAACTTACTTTAACGACTATGTTATGGATGATTTCTACTGGGCAGCTTGCGAACTTTATGTTACTACAGGTTCTCAAAAGTATCTTGATTTTATAAAGAGCTCACGTCATTATCTCGAGGAACCTACTGAATTAACCGAAAGTGAATATATTGGACTTCCAGGTTGCTTCGATTGGAATAATACAGCTGGAATGGGGACAATAACTCTTGCTCTGGCTCCTAATGGTCTTCCTGTCGCTGATATAGCTAAAGCCAAAGCTAATATCATAGCAGCTGCTGACAAGTTCATATCAATTGAACAAACTCAGGGGTATGGAGCACCTATTGAAGAAAAGCAATTATCTGATACAATAACCGGATACCCATCGGGATCAAATTCATATGTAGTTAATAACGCAATCGTAATGTCATACGCTTATTTATTCAGCAGAGGTACTTTAAGTGGTAGCAAAAAATACTTAAACGGTGCAATAACCGCAATGGACTATATCCTCGGACGCAACCCGAAGGTTCAGAGTTATGTAACAGGTTATGGTGATAACCCTCTTGAAAATCCGCATCACCGTTTCTGGGCATATCAGGCGGACAACTCATTCCCACATCCACCTGCAGGATGTATGTCAGGTGGACCTAACTCAGAATTACAGGATCCTTGGGTTAAGGGCTTAGGTTGGCAACCAGGCAAAGTAGCTTCAGAAAAATGTTTTGTGGATAATATTGAGTCTTGGTCAACAAACGAAGTAGCTATAAACTATAATGCCCCACTGGCATGGATTTCAGCTTTTCTGGATGAACAAGCACCAGTCATTTGTGACGATGGCACTCTCGGAGATATCAACGGTGACGGACAAAGGGATGCTTTAGACTTTGCATTAATTAAGAAAGCTCTTTTAAATGGAGATACTTCAATTCAGAATGCTGACGTAAACAATGACGGCAGTGTTGATGCTATGGATTTGGCTCTTTATAAGTCATTCTTGTTAGGAAAAGTTAGCTTCTGACAAACGGTGATTTAGAATTTTTTTAAGGGATAATAGGAATACATTAAAAAACATTCCTGTTATCCCTTTAATTGCCGAAGGTAAATCAATGGGTTTCCTTATTTTTAATGCTTACATAAAACAAGTTTTTGTTGAATGTGGGCTTAAAAAAAATAAAAATTTTAACTAGGAGGTAAATATGAAAAAAAAGGTTAGGAAAAAAATTGCGATGCTTATGGCAATAGTGCTTGTTCTATCTACATGTGTAGTACAAGCATCTGCAGTTGAGTATGAAGGTGTCGGCGACTTGATTAAAAACCACACCTTTGACAACGGAGTAGGGTTTCCATGGCGTGTGGTTGAATCATACCCTGCAAAAGCTGATTTCGATATTACAGCAGACGGTAAGTACAAAATAACACTAACAAAGATTGGAGCTGCAGGAATCGGACAAAGATGGGATGTTCAGTTCCTTCACAGAGGACTCACTATGCAGCAGGGCCATACTTACACTGTACTGTTCACTGTTACCGCTGATAGAGATTGTAAAATCTATCCTAAAATCGGTGACCAGGGTGACCCGTATGAGGAATACTGGAATATGAATCAACGATGGGAATTCCTTGAATTGAAGGCTAATACTCCCAAAACTGTAACTGCGACATTTGCACAGACAAAGGGAGATAAGAAGAACGTTGAATTTGCTTTTCACCTTGCTCCGGATAATTCTACATCTGAAGCACAAAATCCGGCTAGTTTCAAACCAATAACATTTACTTTTGATGACATGTATATTAAGGATCCTCAATTTATAGGATATCCAAAAGCTATACCAGAACCAACTAATGTTGTACGCTTAAATCAGGAAGGTTTCTATCCTAATGCTGATAAGATTGCAACAGTAGTATCAAGTTCAACAACTCCAATTAACTGGCAGTTGGTTAATAGTGCAGGAACAGAAGTTTTAACCGGTAAATCAACTGTTAAGGGTGCTGACCATGCATCTGGTGACAATGTTCATATCATTGATTTCTCAAATTACAGAACAGCTGGTACTGGCTACAAAATAGTAACGGATGTTCCTGTAACGAATGTCGGAGATAACGTAAGTATGCCCTTCAATATAAGTAATAATATATATTCCGAAATGAAATATGACTCAATGAAGTATTTCTATCACAATAGAAGTGGTATTCCAATAGAAATGCCATATGCAGATGGTGAACAATGGACTCGTCCGTCTGGACATTATACTGATATACTGGCTCCCGACCCAACAAAGGATTATACTGCAAACTACACACTAGATGTAACAGGTGGTTGGTATGATTCATGGGACTTTGGTAAATACGTGGTTAATGGCGGTATTTCTACATGGACTCTTATGAATTCATATGAGCGCGCACTTTATTTGGGAGACACTTCAGTTACTCCATTTAAAGATGGTTCATTGAACATTCCTGAAAGTGGCAATGGCTTCCCGGATATTCTTGATGAAGCTCGTTACAATCTGAATACTTTATTAAACATGCAGGTACCGGCAGGAAATACATTGGCCGGTATGGTTCATCACAAAGCCGGTGACGAGCGTTGGCAGGTACTTGCCGTACGTCCTGACCAAGATATGATGAAACGTTACTTGCAGCCTCCAAGCACAGTTGCTACCTTGAATCTTGCTGCAATAGCTGCACAGGGTTCACGTCTCTGGAAGCAATATGATGCTGCTTTCGCTCAGAAGTGTCTAACTGCAGCTGAAACCGCATGGGATGCAGCTGTAGCACATCCTGCTATATATCCTCCTCCTTCTGGTCTCGGTGGACCTAATAGTGAAAACTATCACTCGGATGAATTCTACTGGGCAGCATGTGAGTTGTATGCAACTACAGGCAGTGACAAGTATTTGAACTACATAAAGAGCTCAAAACATTACCTCGAAATGCCTACAGAATTAACAGGTGGTGAGAATTATGGAATTACAGGAGCTTTTGACTGGGGTTGTACAGCAGGTATGGGAACAATAACACTTGCTCTTGTTCCTACAAAACTTCCAGCTGCTGATGTTGCTACTGCTAAAGCTAATATTCAAGCTGCTGCAGACAAGTTCATATCAATTTCAAATGCACAAGGTTATGGTGTGCCACTAGAAGAAAAAGTAATTTCATCACCTTTTGATCAATCTGTTGTTACAGGTTTCCAATGTGGATCAAACTCATTTGTTATTAATGAAGCAATAGTTATGTCATATGCTTATGAATTCAGCAATGTTAATGGCACAAAGCATAAAAAATATATCAATGGTGCTTTAACAGCTATGGACTATATCCTCGGACGTAACCCAAATGTTCAGAGTTATATAACTGGTTATGGTGATAACCCCCTTGAAAATCCGCATCACCGTTTCTGGGCATATCAGGCAGACAACACATTCCCAAAACCACCTCCAGGATGTCTGTCAGGAGGACCTAACTCCGGCTTGCAGGATCCTTGGGTTAAGGGTTTAGGGTGGCGACCGGGTGAAATATCTTCAGAAAAATGCTTTGTGGATAATATTGAGTCATGGTCAACAAACGAAATAGCCATAAACTGGAATGCCCCACTGGCATGGGTGTCAGCTTTTCTTGATGAACAAGCACCAGTCATTTGTGACGATGGTACTCTTGGAGATATAAATGGGGACGGAGAAAGAGATGCTTTAGACTTTGCACTAATTAAGAAAGCTCTTTTGAATGGAGATACTTCAATACAGAATGCTGACGTAAACAATGACGGCAGTGTTGATGCTGTGGATTTGGCTCTTTATAAGTCATTCTTGTTAGGAAAAGTTAGCTTCTGACAAACGGTGATTTAGAACTTTTTTAAGGGATAATAGGAATACATTAAAACATTCCTATTATCCCTTCCTATTTTATCTACGAATCCTGTTTATATGAAAAAATAGGTTAATTAATATTAAATGGTTGAGATTGACAATATAACAATATTTGATTAATATATAATTAATAAATTTGTAAATAAATATCAAGACGTGACGAAAAAAGGGAATATATGTAAAAAGTCTGAAGAGGCAAATCGTCGCTGGGTCGCGTTTGCTTATTAGGACGGAATAATTCTAATTGCTTGTAGCACTTCTTAGTGTGAAAGGGCGAAGCTATGTTTTCGTTGAAAGTTAAATAAGATCAGACGAAAACTGAAATGTCAAAAACATTCTCAAATTGAGTGAAAATTAAATAATTATATATAAGACAGTTTTGAAGGGAGAATTAAAAGTGAACTTTAATATAGGGATAAAGCCTTTTAATGATTTTTGGTTAAATTGCAGATATAATATGTTATTCTCAATTTTATCAACTATTGACTCCAGCTATAGGCTGGCCGCATCTATGAACGACTATAGTTACAATGTTTCTGAGAAGGAGACCCCCACGGGAACAAAATATAATAAGCTTCTGATAGATCCAATGGTTGAATTTCAGGAAAAGTATTTATATGAAATAGCTTCTATTCAACCATTCAACTTCAAACATGATGAAAACTATATAGAATATTTGAAAAACCTTGTTAAAAAAAATGAGCTTGTTATTGTGGGGGTCGATCTGTTTTATTGGATAGAAAACAGCAGTTGTTGGAACAGACACCATTGGGAGCATTATTCCTTGATTAATGGTTATGATGATGAGAGAGATGTATTTTATGTATTGGATGAAAATGATATCGGATTTGGTGAATTTGAAATACCTGTGGACAGGTTTATAACAGCAATACAACACTCACCTCTTGAACCTGATGGTTATATATATAAAATGAATAAAAATATCAAACAATTCAAATTTAATATTAAAGACGTAATGAACAATGCTCAAAGACTTAAAAATGAATTGAGTGCTATTAAAAGTAGCTCATTATGGCAGTTACGGGACGAAGACTTTGATGCCGGACATATGTGTGATTTAAGCGCAACGGAAATATTTCAAATAGTGAACAGACAGATAGCAAATCAATTACTATTCTGTAATATACAAAAAGAGGTACATGATTGTAAGGTTCCTGACATTATTATAAAGTATTGCAACGATTTAAGAGAAGGATGGATATTGGTGAAAAATATACTGGTAAAGGCGTACCTTCTTAAAGACAGAAAGTTGAGTTTAGTGGAGATTGATAAATCCTGCAAGGACTTATTAAACAAAGAGTATGAAATGTGGGACATATTCGTGTCTTCCTTGGGTCCCAACTACATTTGATTTTTTGTACAACCTTCATTTTTATATTAATGAGCTGACTAAGTGAGGTTTATTATTATGGATGGTATTTATTGTAGTAATGACAGAGTTTTATATCCATTGACACATCCCCAAAAGAGAATATGGTATATGGAAAAAATATATCCGGGGACATCTTTATACAATATTGGTGGGCCTGTAAGGATAAAAGGTGCTGTTGATTTCAGCATCCTCGAAGAAGCTATAAACTTGCTGGTCAAAAGAAATGAAGGACTCAGATTGAGATTTATTGAGGAAAATGGACAGGTTAAGCAGTATGTGAGCGACTATGAAAAGATAAAATTAGACCTGTTTGATTTTAGACAATACGAGAATCCGGAAAAAGAATTTAAAAAGTGGGTTGATAAACAAGCCGAAAAGCCATTTGACATAGAAAACAGAGGGCTTTTTTATTTTGCTTTGTTTAAACTGTCTGATAATGATAATGGGTATCTGGCAAAGTTTCATCATATTATATCTGATGGTTGGTCAATAAATATAATGACCCAACAGATTTGTGACAGCTATATGAAATTGATTAATGGGGAAGAGATTGATAATTATTCAGGCTGTGAATCGTACACTGGGTATATTGATATAGAAAAGAAATATATTTCTTCCGACCGATTTCAGAAAAACAAGGTTTTTTGGAATGAAAAGTTCAGAGAGCTTCCGGAGGTCGTATCAACTAAGAGCTCAGATTCAATAGAAGGAAAAAGAAAGACCTTTGAACTGGAACAGTCAATATCTGCAGGAATAAACAAGTTTTCAGCTGAAAACAAGTATTCGCTTAATGCCTTTTTTGTTACACTGTATTTGATATATTTATACAAAACTACCGGGCAAAAAGATATTATCATTGGCACACCTGTTTTAAACAGATCAGGCAAAAAAGAGAAGAGTATGTTTGGTATGTTTACGAGTACAATGCCATTCCGGTATTGTGTTGATGATAATTCAAGTATAACAGAAACCATGTCAGAAGTAAGTGAACAGCTGAAGGAGTGTTATTTCAATCAGAAATACCCCTACGAACTTCTTGTACAGGACTTGGAATTAAAGAAAAAGGGTTATGGAAGCTTATTTAACGTTTGTATCAACTACTATAATACAAAGCTCAACTCGGAACTAAATGGCTTTCCCATAGAAAACGTTGAATTCTATAACGGAAAACAAGCCTACTCCTTTCAACTGGTTATCAAAGAATGGTCCGAAAGTCTGTTACTGGATTTTGATTATAAAGTAAATGATTATACCGACGAACAAATTAACGAAATGTATATAAGGCTTTTAAATCTAACAAATCAGATAATAAAAAATCCATCTGAAAAAATAGGCAATCTAAGCCTTTTATCCGAGGAAGAGAATAATAAGCTAGTATACTTATTCAACGCTACCCAAAAGGAATATCCCAAGGAGAAAACCATATATCAGCTGTTCGAAGATGAGGTGGAAAGGTCAGCTGATAAGGTAGCTGTTGTTTTCAATTCTATAGAAATTACCTACAAAGAGTTGAATGAAAAGGCCAACGGGCTTGCCGGCTATCTTATTAAAAGAGGTATAAAACGGGAAAAAATCGTGGGCCTTGCTACGTCTCATTCCATAGAAACAGTAATTGCAATCTTGGGTATTTTGAAGGCAGGAGGGGCTTACCTCCCTATTGACCCGACATATCCGGTTGAAAGGATAAGCTACATGCTTGAAGACTCAAAAGCATGTTTTCTTTTAACAAACTTGGAAATAGACAAAGGTCTGAATTTTGACGGTGACATAATTGATTTAAAAGATGAAAGTATATATAATAGCACAGCTGTAAATCCGGGATTAATTAACAAGCCTGATGATCTGGCGTATGTAATTTATACGTCAGGTTCCACAGGAAGGCCAAAGGGTGCAATGATTGAGCACCGGGGTCTTGTTAATTACATCTGGTGGGCTAAAAAAGTGTATGTAAAAGATAGGGTTGAAGTGTTCCCGCTTTACTCATCACTGTCGTTTGACTTAACGGTTACATCAATTTTCACTCCTTTGATAAGTGGAAGCAAAATTATTGTATACGACGGGAACAGTGAGGATGAAGAATACGTACTTTATAGAATTATGAGAGAGAATAAGTCCACAGTCATCAAACTCACCCCGGCCCATTTATCCCTGCTTAAAGATATGGACAATAAAAAATCCACGGTAAAAAGGTTTATTGTGGGAGGAGACGATTTAAAGGTAAAACTTGCACAAGCCCTACATGAAAGCTTTGGAGGCAATATAGAAATATATAATGAATATGGGCCTACAGAAACCGTAGTGGGATGTATGATACATAAATTTGATTATGAAAAAGACACCGGGACATCAGTTCCGATAGGAATTCCGGCTGAAAATGTACAGATCTACATTTTGGACGGAAACCTTAATCCTGTACCTGCAGATACAGAGGGTGAATTGTACATTTCAGGAGACGGGGTTGCAAGAGGCTATTTGAACAGACCTGAACTGACAAGAGAAAGGTTTGTAGCTAACCCGTTCTTGAAGGGAAAGAGAATGTATAAAACCGGTGATTCCGGAAGACTTCTGAAAAATGGGAAAATAGAATATACAGGAAGATTGGATTACCAGGTAAAAATTCACGGACACCGTATTGAAACAGGAGAAATAGAAAAATGTCTGCTAAATCATGAGCGAGTGAGAGAGGCAGTTGTACTACCTCTTCAAGACAGAAATAACGAAAAATACCTATGTGCATATATTGTACCTACTAGTGAAATATCCGAACAAGGATTAAGGGAATATCTACAGGGATATCTACCCGATTATATGCTGCCGTTATACTTTATAAACGTGGATAAAATACCATTGACCGTTAACGGCAAGATAAACATAGCACTTTTGCCGAAACCTGATGTAACCAGCGGTGAAGAGGAAGAGTTTGTCCCAAGTAGAACTGAAAATGAAAAAGAACTTGTTACAGCAATTAGTGAAGTACTGAATCTTGAAAGAGTGAGCCTAAGGCAGAACTTTTACCGCCTTGGGGGAGATTCAATCAAGGCAATACAGATAGCTTCAAAGCTTAACGATAAGGGCTGCAGATTAAAGGTAAAAGATATAATGTCAAATCCTGTAATTGGGGATATGGCTTTGCATATTGAAAAAACCGGAGCAGGTATGGTTGATACTGAGCCATGCAAGGGAAGCATCAAACACACACCAATAACTGCATGGTTTTTCAGACAGGGTTTTGCAGATCCAAGCTATTATAACCAAAGTGTTTTGTTGCAACTCAAAAGTACGATTGATGTGAAAGCACTTGAAATTGTTTTTGAGAATTTGGTTCGCCATCATGATATTTTGAGGGCAAACTACAATAAAGATACAGAAGAACTGTTCTACAACAATGATTATTTAGAACAGCCGTTTCATATCAAGGAATATGATTTGTCAAAATGTAAGTCATACAAACAGTCAGAAGCCATTGAAAAAATCAGTGAGGAACTTAAGGCAAGTTTGGATCTGGAAAAAAGTATTTTAATTAAAGCATGTGTTTTCTGTCTATCTGAAAATGAGAGATTTTTATTGATTACGGCACACCATCTGATTGTTGACGGTGTTTCCTGGAGAATAATACTGGAAGACATCTATACAATGTTAAAACAGCTGAGTAATTCTTCGGAGATAGTACTTCCTGAAAAAACCCGCTCATACCAAAAATGGGCCGAACTTCTACAGATGCCATCAAACAACATGGCAGAGCTGAAAGGAAGCTGTAAACCGGGCTTGTGTGAGTACTCCTATCCACTGGATTTTGAGAAAGGTCATGATCTCATGGAATTCAGCAGTACGGTAAAAGGAGAGCTTACAGACCAAGAGACAAGAAAATTGCTTCTGAAGGCCAACAGTGCATACAATACAAACACTAATGATTTGCTTATAGTCGCTTTAGCAAAAACAATCAGTGAACAAACAAAAGTGAATAATATTTGCTTGGAAATTGAAAGCCATGGACGTAAGGAGTTGGCAGGTGATTTTAATTTTACCAGGACAGTAGGATGGTTTACCGAAATGGATGTATTTAGCCTGGAGATAGAGCACGGCGAGCTTTCTCAGGTGATTAAAGCAATTAAGAATCAGCTAAGAGAGAATAGTAACAAGATAGACAGAACCGACTGCCCAAAAAAACAAATCAGATTTAATTATCTTGGCGATTTAGGGACAAATTTTGAAAATGACCTGTTTTGTATAAGGTATGAGGATACAGGGCTGGATTGCAGCAGAAATAATTTAATGACAGCATTGATTGATATAAATGCAATGGTTGTAAATGACAGGCTGAAAATAGAGGTATTGTTCAGTGATAATAAATTTAAAAAAGTAACCATGGAAACCTTCCTGGCTAGTTTTGTAAATAATCTGAAGCAGGTTATAGAACACTGTTGTAATCGCAAAACGGTTGAGTTTACAACATCTGATTTCGATACTATAGGTATTTCACAAACAGAACTGGACAGCCTTTTTAAGCTAGGTGAATAAATATAAATGAGGAGCATTCAAGAGATGAAATTAACGAAAAATGGTATTTGTTTACTGCTTGCAATTTTATTTTTTCTTACCCCACTAAATGTTTTGGCGGCAGAAACGCTAAAAGGCAAAACTGAAACAGAAAAGCTTGATAAGGCTACTCTAAACAGATTAGAAGATCATATAGACAAATATATGAAATCAGGTAAAATACCGGGTTTGTCTGTTGTTGTAGTAAAGGATGACAGAGATATTTATAAAAATAGCTTTGGTTATTCGGATTTAAAGAGGAAGGAAAAGGTAACTGAAAATACATTATTTGAGTTGGGCTCAAACAGTAAAGCTTTTACTGCCCTCGGAATATTGCAGCTTCAGGAAAAGGGACTTATAAAATTAGAGGATTCTATAAATAAATACATACCCTGGCTCAAGTTGAAATATAAAGGAGAGGCTGTTGATATTACTGTTGAACAATTTCTGCACCATACAAGCGGAATTCCCTTTGAATCAATAGGTTACATAAAACCGGACCAGAAAGAGAATGCCTTAGAAGATACTGTAAAAACTCTTGTGGGCAGTGAGCTTCAATACTATCCCGGGACGGAATATTCATACGCAACTATAAACTACGATGTGTTAGGACTGCTGATAAAAATTGTTACGGGAGAAAGCTATGAGAAGTACATGCAGGATAATATAGTTAACCCATATGGTCTTAACAACACGTTCCTTTTCAGAGAACAGGCCAGTGAGAAAGGTGTTATAGCCAAGGGTTACAAAGTAGGGTTTTTAAGGCCACTGGAATATAATGCACCCATATACAGGGGAAACACTCCGGCAGGATATTTTATATCCAATATAAATGACATTGCCGGATGGCTGAAAATACAGATGGGAACAAGCAATAGTGTACATGATAAAAAGCTTATTGAGGAATCACATATTCCGGACAGAACTGTGAGGCCTTTCATAGACGGCTCTTCATATGCAGCGGGCTGGTCAGTTTTTCAAAGTGGCGGTGGTGAGCTTTCCCACGGAGGAAGTAATCCCAATTACTCTTCCTTTATTGTTTTCAGGCCGGCGGAAAAGCTTGGAGTAGCAGTTTTGGCAAATCTTAATTCAAGCTATGTACAAACTTTGGGACAGGGAATTATTGATATTATACTGGACAGGGAAACGGCTGTTCCACAAGATGATATATATTTGATTATAGATAATGTTTCAGTGACAATCAGTTGTATTGCGGTTTCAATAATACTAATTCTTCTTGTTCTGATTTTACATTTTATTTTCCAGATATTAAAAGGTAATAGAAAATTTGCGGGTAGTAAAATCAAATGCTTTGTCAGTACCATACTATCAGCGGTCTTTGTAGTTGGCTTCGGCTATTGCCTGTATAGTATTCCTGAGGTTTTATACTGGGGACTTCCCTGGAACTTCGTAAAGGTGTGGGCTCCGGTTACCTTAATGTCAGCAGTCATAAGTTTGTTCATACTTGCAATTATGGTTATAGTATTTTTAAATTTAAACTTTATCTTTAAAAAAAATAAAAAAAATAACAGACCTCTTTTTATAATGGCAATATTAGGCGTGTTCAGCGGCTTTGGAAATGCCTTGATTATATTTATAATAAATCAGGCTGTTAACGGAGGCAAGGAGTTTCAAAAAGGCCTGTTTTTATACTTTATAGCAGGCATAGTAATTTATGTTGCCGGGCAAAGGCTATTGAGAAACATGCTGGTTAATATAACAAACGAAGATGTATATTCAAAACGTATAATGATGATTGACAGAATTCTGAATGCACCATACCAATCAATTGAGAGTATTGAAAACGGTAGAATTTATGCAGGACTGAACAACGATACCGAGGTAATCAGTAACTTTGCAAATGTTGTTATCACCGGTATTACAAGTCTGGTAACGCTGATATGCTGCTTAATCTACCTTGGAATTATAAATATCATGGGCCTTATTATTTCTATAATGGTAATACTGGTTGCAGCAGGCCTGTATTTTGTTATGGGGAGATCAGCTAACAAATATTGGGAACAGACAAGGGACATACAAAATACATTTTTTGGATTTATAAATGATCTGACCGGAGGATTTAAAGAATTATACCTGAATAAGCTTAAACGGAAGCAATTTTCAGAAGATATGAAAGATAAATGTCATACCTATAAGGAAAAACGGATATGCGGAGACATGAAATTTAATAATGTTTTTATTATAGGTGAGCTGATGTTTACCTTGGTTATAGGCGTTGTGGTGTTTTTTTTTCCGGTATTCCTAAATAATATAGAAAATACTGAACTAAAAAATTATGTTTTGGTTTTTCTTTACATGACAGGGCCTGTACATGGCCTGTTAAGCACTATACCTAATATATTTCAGGTGAGAATCAGCTATAGCAGAATAAATGAATTGATAGAACAGCTTCCGAGTATGGGAACTTCCGATAATGAACCAAAAGCTTCAGGGGTTGATTTCTCCGAAAAGCTGAATATTTCATTGCAAGGGGTGGAATACAGCTATATAAATGAAAATAGTGAAACATTCAAGGTTGGGCCAATAGATTGTACCTTCAAATCAGGTGAAATTATATTTATCACGGGAGGTAACGGTAGCGGTAAGTCAACACTGGCTAAGCTTATTACAGGATTATATAAGCCTGATAACGGTGAAATTACTCTTAACGGAGTAAAAACGGAGATTAGCGAACTGGTTGAAAAGTTCTCTACAGTTTTCAGTGACTTTTATTTATTCAAAAGGCTTTATGGAGTAGATTCTATAAGCAAATCTGATGATATTAAAAAGTATCTTGAGCTGCTTCGCTTAAGCGAAAAGGTTCATATAGAAGACGGTGAATTTGATACGTTGAAATTATCTACCGGACAGAGAAAGAGGCTTGCACTTTTAATTACCTACCTTGAAGACAGACCCGTTTTACTTTTTGATGAGTGGGCAGCTGATCAGGACCCCGAATTCAAGATGTTCTTTTACAGAACCTTGCTGCCGGACTTAAAGACCCGTGGTAAATGTGTAATAGCAGTCACCCATGATGACAGATATTTTGATTGTGCAGATAGGATAATCAAAATGGAAACAGGAAGTATCTATTTTTGAGGAATGACATAAAACTTGCAAAAGGAGATTTATAATGATTGGAAATTTAGAGGTAATAACCCAAGACAAAAATATTTTTGGAGGCAAGGCAGTTACATTGGCAAAATTACTCAAAAGCGGGTTTGCCGTGCCAAAAGGATTTGCTTTATCAAAAGAGATTTTTTCTGATATTATGGATTTTAATAACTTCTGTTACAAGGAGCATGACTACCTTAAAAAATCCAATGAGATAAGGAATTTTATAGCTGCATGTAAAATTCCGGCGAAGGTTGAGGATTTAATTCAAAAGCATTTAGATGAAATGCTTCAGGAAAATGCTCATGCAAAATTTGCCGTGAGGTCATCTGCAATATGTGAAGACCTGGAGTTTTCCAGTATGGCGGGAATATTTGAGTCCTACGTAGGTCTGGAAAATGTCAATGAAGTAAAGGCAGCCATATTAAAATGCTATCAGTCTCTGTTCAGTGACAGGGCATTAGCTTATATATGCGAAAATGGTATTGGTCTTGATAATATGAAAATGGGAATAATCATCCAGGAATTTATTGAGGGAACAATGTCAGGGGTTACTTTTACTGCAGACACCATTGATATGAATGAAAATTTCATGGATATAAATGTCGTAAACGGTATCTGTTCAAAATTTGTTGCAGGAGAGACAATTTCTTCACTATATAAAATCGATAAAAATAACGGTTGTGTACTGGAATGTAATATACCTGATAGCATGAAAAAAATCCAGGATACGGAGATAGGCAACCTGTTCAATACATTTTTACAAATTGAGCAGGTACTAAAGTATTATCAGGACATAGAATGGACTGTAAGTAACGGTAAAATATACATATTACAGGCAAGACCCATAACAACATTTAAAAACAAAAACTTCCCCGTTGACACTGAAAAACTGGGATGTTCTGAATACACCTGGTTTTTGTGGGAAGAAAGCCCCTTTAAGCCTCTGGAAGAGGAAGTGACAATACTGTCGAGACATTATTTTAATAAAGGTGCTGCAGAAGCAGGGCATGGCTATTGTGATGAGTTTACTATCCAAAACGGATACATTTACACCAGAAGCAAGGACTTGTCCCTAGAAGACAATTTGGACACAGAAGAACAAAGAAGGAAATTAGGGGCAAAGCTGGACTCATTATATGATAATGGTGAAATTGCATTTCAGGACATATATCTTCCCGAATTTTTGAAGCTGATAAATAAGATGAGAACCTATATAGGAAGAAAGGTATCATCACATGAAGCCTGTGATTTTATTGAGTCTGCACTTGAATATATTAAAAAGACTATGGAGTATCATTGGACAATTGTTGAGTCGGGTAATTATATAAATATCTTTCAAGAGTACTGCAAAAAAGAATTCGGCGAAATAGGTCTGGATGATTTTTGCAGTCTGATTTATAACGTAAGCATATTAACAAAAGAAAGGCTTTACCTTTCCGAAATGGCAAAGACAATTAACGACAATGCTGAATTGAAAAACCTGTTCTTTTCCAGTTACAGTACAGATTTGATATATGCACGGTTAAGCGATGTAACCGGAGGAAAAGAATTGATTGGTCAACTGAATGTGTATGCAGAGGATTTTGCAGCTGTAGGAATAGGTTCACGATGTCTGGATAAGGTAGTTCTTGAAAAACCCCAAGCTGTTTTACCTAGGATACGTGAATTCCTGTTTATGGATGCAGATGCCTTGTCAAACACAATAAATGAAACTATGAAAAATAAAGAAAATGTAAAAGAACGCCTACTGGGAAAAATAGATGACAGCAAAAAGAGCGAATTTTTAAGAATGCTCAATATGGCTGAAAAAGCTTTTCTTGTAAATGATAATCACAATTTTTACATAGATCTTTCATCATCAGGATATCTAAGGCTTGCTATAGATGCCTCATCAAAAATATTAGCTGATGAAGGAACAATAGAAAATACCGAAGATATATACTTTTTAAAGCTGGATGAGATAAAGAATATGCTTTTGAATAAGACAGACTATAAAGCACAAATTGAAGCAAGAAAGCAACTATATAAGGAACAAAGAAGAATGCTGGCTCCTTGGTTTTTAGGCAGGGAACCCGGTGAATTCCCTTACGGACACGGAGGGCCAGGAGAAACGCCGATTAGTGAAAACAATGGCAAAGGATTGACTTTGTCAGGAATTTCGGGGCTGAGGAAAAAAGTAACAGGTAAAGTACATGTGGGTATGCCGGAGTATCTGGAGGAGGACAGAATACTTGTTTTACCCCACGGACACTGCGGAGATTTGCTTGAAATCCTGAGCAGAGTAAAAGGAATTATTTTTGAAGAGGGCTCTCCCTTTGACCACATGGGGATAATTGCAAGAGAAATGGGAATTCCGGTTTTATATGGTGTAACAGGTGTTTTTGGATTAATCCAAAACGATGACCAAATCGAATTGGATGGTATTAATAATAAAGTTACTCTTATATCACGTTAGATAGAGAAAAAATTGCAGCTTAGTGTACCAAAATCTAAATAAACAGAGGAGAGGTGCCAGAATGGGCGGTGAAAAGAAAATAAAAATACTGCTGCTGTCAGTATATTGTTATGGAATGAGGGAAACTTTTGAGGAAATAGGAATCTCTTATATTGCATCTTATTTAAGGAAAAGTGGTTATGAAGTTTTATTATTGGGACAGTCTGAGGATAACATTGACTATAAAAGAATCGAAGAGTTCAAGCCGGATATAGTTGGCTTGCCGATGTATGATATTTCCAGAAATGGTGTTTGCAAAGTTGTTGGAGCAATTCACAATATAATGCAGGATACATTGTTTTGTATCGGAGGTACCCTTCCAACATACAATTTCAGAGAAATAATGGAACAGCTCCCGCTAGTAAATTTTGTAATCAGAGGGGAAGGCGAGCATACATGGCTGGAGCTGGTTGAACATCTGAACGAGGGTAAGAGTTTAGAAAATATTGAGGGGTTAATATACCGAACTAGAGAAGGTATTATAGTTAATCCCCCTAGAAATCTGATAGAAAATATAGGAGACCTACCATGGCCTGCAAGGGATATATTAAAAGAAAACAATCTAAAGACCGCAGTTATCTCGTCCTCCAGAGGTTGTACAGGAAAATGCAGTTTTTGTGCTTCCCAGTTATTCTGGAAAAAGTGGAGAGGCAGGGAACCCATAGATGTTGTTGATGAGATAGAATACATTGTAAAGGAATATGGAGTAAGAACATTTAATTTCATTGACGGAAGCTTTGAAGACCCGGGCATTAACTTAAAAAGAGTACGTGGCATAGCGGAAGAAATAATCAACCGAAAACTCAATATTTCATATTTCGTTGACCTGCGTGCAGAGTTCTTCAGAAAAGCGGATGAGGCTTTGATTGATTTATTAAAAAAGTCAGGATTATGCGGAGCATGTATAGGTTATGAGTCTGCAAATGAAAACGACTTAAAATTCTATCAGAAGTATGCTTCAGTTTCGGACAATGTCAGAGCAGCAGAGGCTTGTAGAAAGTATGAAATAAATGTTGTACCGGGATTTATAAATTTTAATCCATATTCTACCTTTGAAGGTTTACGAAGTAATATAGAATTTATGGAAGAATATCAATTTGCAAATATTATACACTTAGTTATCAGCAGGGTGAAAATATTTACCGGCACAGTACTATATGAAAAAATAAAAGAAGATAATTTATTGCTCTCATCCCCTGAGTATAATGAATACGGATATAAATTTGTTGATGAAAGGATTACACCTTTTTATAATTATCTGTCTGATTATACTAATTATCTGGACAAGGAAAGTGACTACTCCTTAAGACTTATCAATTACTACTCCTGCCAGTTCCAAACACTGCTGATATATCTGAAGAGACAGTTTGCCGCAAAACAATATGAAAAAGCCCAAAATATCTTAAATGACTTTATTGTCAATCACAAAAATAACTGCTCGGAAATAAACAGTTTAATGGCAAAATGGTTTAAATCTCTATTGGATTTAGCTCAGGATAATTGGGATATTGAAAAGGCCAACAAGATATCATCTGAATTGCTGAATGCTTCCTGCATAAAAGAAGCTGCCGTAAGGTTTAATAATGAAAAGAATAAGTTATTTACCAGCCTGGTACGTATTGATTTGCAAATCGCTGAGTATTTTTTAAATATTGAGTAGAACTGTTAAGAAATAAAAAAAAAAGGTGGGTAACGTTTGATACAGTCAAATAAGCTATCAAGAGAGAATGTAGAGAACATATTGTCTTTGAGCCATATGCAATTCGGGATGTTATTTGATTACATAAATAATCCTGAAAGTGGCTTGTATATAGAGCAGTTGTGCCTGAAGCTGTCAGGGAGTGTGGATCCTGATATATTTACAAGAGCATGGAAACACATAGTTGACACTAATACTGCTTTAAGAACTGTTTTCAGGTGGAAGGGCATAGAAAAACCTGTACAGATAGTTCAAAGAGATTTTGAAATCCCCATAGAAATTTATGACCTCTCAGATAAGGATGACAGTACATTAGCTGATTCCAGAGAAGGTTTTTTTAAAAGTGACTGGGAAACCGGAGTAGATCTTGAAATAAACCCTTTCAGGGTTTCACTACTGAGAATTAACGAAAATGAGCAAGAAATGGTTCTCACCTATCATCATATCTTATTTGATGGTTGGAGCAATGGTATTTTAATTAAGGAATTCTTAAATGCTTATAACGCCCTCTGTGAAGGAAGAGAAGTACAAAGAACGGTTAAGGGAAAGTACGAAGATTTTATAAGATGGTGTTTGGAACAGCCAAAGGACAGACAGAAAGAGTACTGGTTTGAATATTTAAAGGGATTTGATAAAAAGACAAGCCTTCCCTATTGTAATAAAGGGACAGATGCGTTCAAAGCCGGCAAGCATGTCAGTATTTTTCCTGCTGAATTAGGAGACAGGGTAGCAGCTTTTGCAACGAGCAATGAAATAACTATTGCAACCCTCATGTATTGTGCTTGGGGAATTCTGTTGCAAAAATATTCTGATACAGATGATGTTTTATTTGGCACTACCATATCAGGCAGGCAGTCATGTATTAAGAATGTTGAAAATATAGTAGGGCTATTTATTAACACCATTCCCATGAGAATAAATAGTAGCGGAAATACTAAAATAATTGACTTATTAAAAGCGGTTGATGAGGCAACGGGAAACAGAGAAGAGTTTGGAAGTACTGCACTTGTTGATATAAAATCCTATAGTGATATAGATAAAAACAGCACACTGTTTGACTCTATTGTTATAGTTGAAAACTATCCTATAGACAGAATGCTGACAGAAAAAGGTCCCGGTCTGTCAATAAACTCATATTCTATCAAGGAAATGACTGACTTTGACCTTACTGTTGAGGTTTCCATGCTGACACAAAATATAAGGTTGGCACTGACGTACAATTCCAATGCTTTCGAAGAATCTTCAATAACAAATATCAGCAGTGTTTTTATGGATATACTGAAGGATATAGTAGAAAATCCCTTTTGTGAGATCTCTGAAATTAGTATTGTTAAGGATTCTGAGGCAAATTGTATTTTAAATGAATTTAACGATACAGCTACCCAGTATGAAAAGGGTAAAACTCTTTTTGAATTATTTGAGGAGCAGGCAGAACGAACACCGGACAGCATAGCAGTTTGTTTTGATATGGCACTGGTAGATGTATATAATAAAGTACTTGAAGGGAAAATCAGTCCATCCTTGATAAAGGCGCTGGAGGATTGTGTTTACTCAAAGAATGAATACATACACTTATTTGATTCAAAGAACCTTTTTAGCGTCAGTAACCTTGTTGAAAAAAATGAAGACCTGAAAATGGTTAAAACAAATAAAGGAAATATTGTCCTAGTAAGTACACAGGTACTGTCTGCTTTAGAAAAGTTTGACGGAACCAGTACTTTAAAGCAAATCTATGAATCCTTGGCAATGGATGAAAATAATTATATTGTTCTTAGCAGCAAATCAGACAGTATAAAAGATTATTTTAAATGGAACAAAAGGGTTTTCAATATATCCACGAGTTTTATAGATTTCATTAAGCTTATAATGGAACTGGATTTTTGTAACTTGTTGCATATTGGAGGCACAGACAAATTATTAACCTCGGAAAGCTGCTCTATTGAAGAATATGAAGCAGGTGACAGGGATATCAGGGAGACACAGACCGATATAACGGGACAAGCTGACCCTGAGGAAAGTATTGCACCCGTGCTGCTTTTGGGGGATACTACAGGGACTGCGTCAACGGGAATATTATATCTGGCCTCATATCTGAGAAGGAATGGAATAGAGGCATATTGCCAGTGGAATGACACTACAGGTACATATGAGGAATTAAAAGAGAATATAGGAGAACTTTTACGTACTATAAAGCCAAAGCTGGTGGGAGTAAGTATGAAATGGTTTCCTCACATTGCACGTTCTTTGGAAATATGCAAAATAGTCAAAGAATATGATGCGAGTATATCCGTAGTGATAGGAGGTAATACAGCATCCTACTATTGGAGGGATTTAACGGGGAATAAGCTTGTAGATTATATTATTCTGGGAGACGGTGAATTACCGCTTCTGAAAATATGTCAAAAGGCTGAATATATCCCCAATTGTGTTTATGAAAGAAATGGAGAAATTGTAATAAATGAGATAAGCTACATACAAAATGAAGAAAATTCACAAAATATATATCTGTCTCATATGGACAAGCTCTTTGTACGCAAGGAGGATCCACTATATTCTCAGTACTTCTATATTTTCACAGGTAAGGGCTGTTATGCGAATTGCTTTTACTGTGGAGGATGCAGAACAGCACAAAAGAAAACATTCGGAAGAATAAAGCCGTTTTTGCGGAGGCCGGAAGAGGTTAGAAAAGATATCAGAGCTGTCATGGGGTATACCTCCACATTTATGTTCGATTTTGAGGTAGCCGGATGTGATACTTTGGAGTACTACAAAAGTATTTGGGAAGGAATAAATCTTAAAAAACATTTTTGCTCTTTCTACTTCTGGACTCTGCCAGACAAGGAAGTAATAAGACTGATTTCCCAAACCTTTAAATACGTAAACCTTAACATAGACTTATGCAGCCTGTCCGAGAGACATAGAAATCAGCTCAACAAACAGGGAATGGTCAAACCTCAGCCTGAAAATGAACAAATTCTGGAGTTCTTTAACAACTGTTCTGATTTTGACAACATTGAAGTCAAAATAAATTTAATAGCAGGACTGCCCTTCTTTACAGTGGAAGACGCTGCTGAGAGCATCCGTATGCTTGAAAATTTACTGGAAAGGTATCCGTTCTTTAAGGGGCTTGACTGGGGAAAGCTTCATGCACAGCCCGGTGCAGACCTTGCTGAAAGTGCAGGCAAGTATGGATTAAAATCCAATGCCAATTGCTTTGATGACTATCTGGCATACAGCAAACAAAATATGAAACAGGAACAATACCCGGACTTGTCAAATATAAATTACCCGTTTATAGATTTTATGGACGATAAACTCAATTTGGAAATCAGCAAACATTATTTTGACGTAAATGATAGGTTGAAAGCAAATGAGGGAAGAAAAAACAACCATTTTATAACTGCAAGCTTTACTTATGGTGAATTAAACGAGAAGGCAAATCAATTAGCAAGGCATTTAAGAAATGCAGGTGTGAAAAGGGAAACCATAGTGGGAATTATGGCAAACAGCTCCATTGAAATGGTTATTGGAATTATTGGAATTCTAAAATCAGGAGGTGCATACCTGCCCATAG
>JAEZUC010000147.1 GCA_023443515.1 Bacillota bacterium | reverse complement strand
CTTTATCCTCCCGCTTAGCACATACCATTACTGATACGCACCGGGATTAGCTAACGGGCTTCTTGGTAATTACCCGTGCCAGACTTACACTGGCAAGTGTGCTCCAGCTTCGCTGGACGCACTGGATGAAAAAAGCAGAGTCTGCCTTGAAACAGACTTCTGCTTATTTATACATATAGTATTCTTACTTTATCGGACTTACAATCTCAATTTCCTTTCCAATATTGGTATAAGCATTACTAACCGTCAGATTAATATTCGCTGTGGAGCCATCCATATCTGTTGTTCCTGAAATAGTAACCGACTGTTTTACCAACTGTCCTTGAGAATTAACATATATAAACATTCTGGTGTCAAGCCCGGTGTTATACAGGTCATCTATTTCCAACCCGTATTCCATCAAATCTCCGGACAATAATCCCTGTAACAAGTCCAAACTCAGCTTTACCTGATACTTTGAAACTTCTTCTCCATTAAGGCTAGTTTTACCTTCACTGGAAATATTCATTTTACCATATACATCCAATAATCTCAGCATCTCATTTCTATCAACCTCAACGTCACTATACATGATACCCTCTTCTTCTGCCTGACTTCGGGTGTATGTTTCCCAGGAATCCGTATCGGCAGTTTTAACATAAATTATGTCTCCGATATTTATGGCTTGGTAATCCAATATATCTTCCTGTTCTCCATCAAAGGACATTGTAAATTTGGAGTTTGTCGTTGAGTTATTACCATTTATTGCACCCTTCATGGAAATATTTAATCCAAAACCCGCACCTAAGCTACTATCTTTCATGTTAATGATGATTTCCGAATTGTATTCACCCTTGTATTCCAGTATGCTTTTCATTGCATTGTACATTACAGGGTTTTTGGGAACTGTGCTATCCTTAATTTTCAACAGGTTTAGCTTAGGGTTCCAGTCCATTGTAATTCCCAGTGCATCAACTACAGTCTTTGCAGGAACAAAAACTACTCCGTCTGCTTGTTTTGGTGCATTGTCAAGTGTAATCAATTTATCCTGAGCAGCCGGGTCTGAATAAGGATTCAGACTTCCTGTATAGTTTACATAAGCAGATTGATTATCAATACTCATATAGATATTTTTTTCTTTGGCTGTAAGCATTTTAATTAATACACTGCCTGTTGATTTTTCCACATCAACCTGTGCCCCGAACTTGGAAAATGTCTCCGCCGGAAGCATTATATCATTGCCAATAACTTCAGGGACAACCCCTAGATTAATTAAGTCATCATTGTAAGTAACAATTACTTTTTTCAGTGAAGCTGCGTTTTGTTCAATACTTTGTTTAGAATTTAAAAATTTATATAAAATAACAGCTATTTGTTCTTTTGTTGCCTTCCCTGCCGGCGAAAAAGCATCTGCACTAACCCCGCTCATAATGTTGTTTGAAACAGCAAATTTAATAGATGGCTTTGCCCAATCGGACATTGCCCCTGCATCTTTAAATTTTAGCAGGTCATCTAGTCCCTGTTCCGAAACAATGGCTTCTTTTGATACTGAGAGATAATTTAGGAGCATTGTTGTAACCTGTTCTCTAGTAGTCAGGCTACTAATGCCGAATTTACCGTTTCCCATGCCACTGACTATTCCGGCCCTGTTTGCGGCTTCGACGAATTTGTAAGACCAATGGCTGGCAGGTACATCCGAAAAAGTAGCAGTAGAAGGCAGGTTTGAAGTATCTATATCTAAGGCCTTTACCAGAAGTGTTATAAGTTCAGCCCTTGTTATGTTCTGCCTGGGATTAAAGTTGCCTTGTTTATCCCCGCTTATGATATTGTTGTTAGACATCCATTGAATAGCTTCTCTGGCATAGGTTGAACTTTTGTTCAAATCATTTATTCCAGCCGTCCCGGCCGCCTGTACATTTGCTGAGCTCACAACAAGGTTTCCTGCAATTAGAACCGCAAATAATGTTTTAAGTACTTTACCCGGTATTTTTTTGTACATATGTCACCTCTAATTATATATTTGCCCTGCAAGATTATATTATCAACTTTATGTTTGCTTGACTAGTGTAATAAGTTCCACAAAAAATTTCTTAAAATATAGTAAATTATAACCCCATTAAAATTAAAATGTATCCTCCTACAAACTCAGGTAACATAAAATTACGTTTTTGAATATTATGTGAATATAATGTAATAGGAGGAAGATTTATGTTTTATATCAGATATCCTTTCGTAAGCCAGCAGCCAGAGGTGATGCAGGAGCAACCGTATTACCCTGAACAATATCATTATGATGATTACCAGTACACTGAGGATTACTCTATCGTCCGTCGCCCCGGTGACCCACCGCCAATTTTAAGCAATAACCCTGCTACTACAAATATTGTACTATTTAAACAGTTGACAGGCTACCCAAACTATGGAAATCCAAGCAGGAATGCAGATATACTTTACACCGGGAACCAGGGAACATGGACATTTGACTCTCCTGCTTTCTTAATTGTACCAGGAAATCAACGGGCACAAATTGTTATAAGGGCGGTTCTTGATGACCATTCAAGTGTCCCGGTAAACCGTTACTCTGCCAGAATTACAATAAACGGTTCTGTTGTCCATAACGGCCCTGTTCCTCTACAACATGGTGTTCCTGCCGGAGGAATGTTTACCAATTGGAGAGATTTAACATTTAATGTGCCTAATTTGAGAAGAAACAACAGAGTTACCATAGTAAATACTTCAACTGCCGGTCCAAGTGATTGGATGGCCTTTGACTGGATGGAACTCAGGCTAAACCCAAGGTAAATATTTTAACAATTCAAATAAAAATAAGGTATGAGTGCCTTCATAAAATGGTGCTCACACCTTATTTTTTACAATATCTTACTGTATGCTGTATATTCAATGTCCGAAATTTTATCTACCCTTGTTATCTTGCTCTGGTTCTGATTTCCTCAACTATCTTGTCAACAAACTGCTCTGCAGGCATAGCCCCCAAATCTCCATCTTTTCTTGAACGTACCGAAACAGCACTGTTTTCCATTTCCTTGTCGCCTATTACAAGCATGTATGGTATTTTTTCCATTTGGGCTTCTCTGATCTTGTAGCCTATCTTTTCATTTCTTGTATCAACTTCAACCTTTACACCCTTGTCCCTAAGCATTTGTGCTACCTTCTGTGCAAAATCATGATGCTTGTCAACCAAAGGAAGAATTTTTGCCTGAACAGGGCATAACCAGGTTGGGAAAGCCCCGGCGTATTTTTCAATTAGCATTGCAAGTGTTCTTTCATAACAACCTATTGATGTTCTGTGGATTATATAAGGATGCTTCTTTTCATTATTATTATCTACGTAAACCATGCTAAGTCTTTCAGCAAGAGCAAAGTCAACCTGTACGGTAATAATGGTATCTTCCTTTCCGTGAACGTTCTTAAACTGGATATCAAGCTTTGGTCCGTAGAAGGCTGCTTCTCCTTCTGCTTCCTTATAATTTATCTCCAGGTGGTCAAGAATTGTTCTCATCTGACTCTGAACCTTTTCCCAGTCTTCTTCGTTCCCGATATATTTTTCCTTGTTATTAGGATCCCATTTTGAGAATCTATAGGTCACGTCATCCTGTATTCCCAGAGTTTCCATCATAAATTTAATCAGGTCAACAACTCCCTTGAACTCGTCCTCAAGCTGTTCGGGAGTACAAACCAGATGTCCCTCTGAAATCGTAAACTGACGGACACGTATAAGCCCGTGCATTTCTCCGGATGCCTCGTTTCTGAACAAGGTAGAAGTTTCGCCGTATCTTATAGGCAGATCGCGATAACTGTGAAGCTTTGTGTTGTATATCATAAACTGGAAAGGACAGGTCATTGGCCTTAATGCCATCACTTCCTCTTCCTTTTCCTCATCACCCAATAAGAACATTCCGTCCTTATAGTGCTGCCAGTGTCCTGATAGCTTATATAAGTCACTCTTTGCCATAAACGGAGTCTTTGTCAGAACGTAGCCTCTTCTCTCTTCTTCATCCTCTACAAATCTTTGCAAGGTCTGAATAATTCTGGCTCCTTTTGGCATTAGCAAAGGAAGGCCTTGTCCTACTTCTTCAACGGTTGTAAAAAGTTCCAGTTCCCTGCCCAGCTTGTTATGGTCTCTTTTCTTTGCCTCTTCAAGTTTTGTTACATATTCTTCCAGTTCACTCTTTTTAGGGAAGGCTGTACCATAAATTCTCTGGAGCATCTTATTTTTCTCGTTTCCTCTCCAATATGCACCGGCAGCACTCATTAGTTTCACAGCCTTGAGCTTTCCTGTTGACAGAAGGTGTGGGCCAGCACAAAGGTCTACAAAATCTCCTTGTTTGTAGAAGGAGATTTCTTCGCCTTCAGGTAAATCCTGTATCAGCTCAACCTTGTAGGGTTCACCCTTCTCCTCCATAAATCTGATTGCCTCTTCCCTTGGCAATGTAAATCGCTCTAAAGGAATATCTTCCTTTATTATTTTTTCCATTTCCTTTTCAAGCTTTGCCAAATCTTCCGGTGCAAAATTCTTTTCGGTATCAAAGTCATAATAGAAACCGTTTTCTATAGCCGGGCCTATTGCAAGCTTGACATTCGGAAAAAGCCTTTTAACCGCTTGTGCAAGAACATGTGATGCAGTGTGTCTGTATGCAAATCTTCCGCCTTCGTCTGAAAATGTTAAAAGGCTCAATGAACAGTCATTTTCTAACTTGAAATCCAGTTCCTTAACCTTTCCGTCAACTTCTCCTGCGAGAGCAACTCTTGCAAGGCCTGCACTGATGCTTTCAGCCACTTCCTTGATTGTAATACCACTCTGATATTCCTTGCTGCTTCCATCCTTTAATGTAACCTTAATCATTTTGTTACCTCCGTTTATTTTTATCTGCTTACTTCAGCTTATTTTTTATTTCATCCGATATTTTCTCTGCAAACTGTTCCGGTGTGATAGCTCCTGAATCACCGTCTTTTCTGGATCTTACAGAAACCAATCTGCCTTCCAGTTCCTTGTCTCCAATTACGAGCATATATGGAGTCTTTTCCATCTGGGCTTCACGTATCTTGTAACCTATCTTTTCGTTTCGCACATCTACCTCTACCCTGATATTTTCAGCTTCCAGAAGTTTTTTAACTTGGTATGCATAGTCGTGATGCTTATCGACCAGGGGTAGTATTTTAACCTGAACAGGACTTAACCATGTAGGAAAAGCTCCTGCAAAATGTTCAGTCAATATGGCTATAAATCTCTCTATACTACCAAACACAACCCTGTGAATCATTACAGGTCTGTGCTTTTCACCGTCCGGGCCAATATAGCTTAAGTCAAATCTTTCCGGCAGGTTCATATCCAGCTGAATTGTTCCGCACTGCCAAGTCCGACCTATTGAATCCTCCAGGTGAAAATCTATCTTAGGCCCGTAGAAAGCACCATCACCCTCATTAACGGTGTACTTGATGCCTTTAAAATCCAAAGCTTTTTTAAGTCCCTCTGTAGATAATTCCCACATTTCATCTGACCCTATTGAGTTTTCAGGTCTTGTGGATAATTCTACATTGTACTTGAATCCAAATACTTTGTAAAAATCATCTATTAAATTTATAACACCAACAATTTCATCAGTTATCTGTTCTGGTGTCATAAAAATGTGGGCATCATCCTGTGTAAAGCACCTTACCCTCATTAATCCGTGAAGAGCACCTGAAAGTTCGTGTCTGTGCACCAAACCCAGCTCGCCCATTCTTTGCGGTAAATCCCTGTAAGAATGAAGTTTTCGTTTAAATACAAGAATTCCTCCCGGGCAGTTCATGGGTTTTATAGCGAACTCCTGTTCATCAATATCTACTGTATACATATTCTCTTTGTAGGTATCCCAGTGTCCTGATTTCAGCCAAAGCTCCTTGTTAAGGATAACAGGTGTTTTAATCTCCTGATAACCTCCTTTTTTGTGCTCAGATCGCCAGAAATCCTCCAGAAGGTTGCGCAGAATCATTCCTTTTGGCATAAAGAACGGGAAGCCCGGGCCTTCGTCCAGTATATCAAATAAATCCAACTCCCTTCCCAGCTTTCTATGGTCACGCTTTTTAGCTTCTTCCATTCGGAAAAGGTACTCATCCAGCTGACTTTTCTTTGGAAAAGCTGTACCATATATTCTCTGAAGCATTTTATTTTTCTCGTTGCCTCTCCAATAAGCTCCTGCAACAGAAAGCAGCTTCACCGCTTTTAATTTACCTGTTCCGACTAAATGAGGCCCTGCACAAAGGTCTGTAAAGCCCCCTTGTTTGTAAAAGGATATTTCTTCACCTTCGGGAAGATCCTTTATCAGTTCTACCTTGTATGGTTCACCCTTTTCCTCCATGAACTTTATTGCCTCATTTCTTGGAAGAACAAATCTCTCCAGCTTTAAGTCCTCTTTTATTATTTTTTCCATTTCCTTTTCAATACTATCAAGTTCCTCTATTGAAAATGGTTTTTCTCTTTCAAAGTCATAATAAAACCCTGTATCAATTGCCGGCCCTATTGCCAGTCTGGCATCAGGGTACAGTCTTTTTACAGCCTGAGCCAAAACGTGTGAAGCGGTGTGCCTGTAAGCAAGTCTTCCACCTTCATCTTCAAAGGTTAAAAGATTCAACCTGCAATCACTTTCCATTTTAAAATCAAGTTCCGTTACCTTGCCGTTAACTTCTCCTGCCAGAGTTGCTCTTGCCAGTCCCGCACTTATGCTCTCTGCTACTTCACGGACGGTAATGCCTTTCTGATACTCTTTCACAATGCCGTCTTTCAAGGTAATCCTTATCATGTTAAAAAACCTCCCTTTTGCAATACTTTTTAAGACATAACAAAGGTGGCAAAGCCACTTTTGTTTGCGCATGTGCCTTTCCTCCCAGATAATGTTTTCATTGAACTTATTAGCCAAGGAAAATTTGGCACGCGCATAAATTAATAGTTTTTTATTGTCTAGGAAAACTTTTAAATTTGTCTTATACTCCTTTATCCGTGGGCGTTTCAATACTCATTTTTGCAAAAAAATTTATACTTTCCTAGACATAAAAAACTCCCGTCCTTATATAAGGACGAGAGTTATCTCGCGGTTCCACCCTACTTTTTGCTCTGTGCATATAAATACGCCGATTATAACGTTATCACCGATATAGCTCGGAGGTGGTCTTCGGTAAAATGAAGGTTTGGATACTTTCAGCTAATAATATCCAATCTCTAAAAACCCCAGTTTTTACTTACTCTTCTCGTCAACGCCTTTGTCGATATTAAAATATCTATTAATTTATTATATTCCTTACTCTTTTTAAGTGTCAATACCTTCATAAATGGTTTTAGTTTTGTTATATTTACCAAAAAATTTATAAGTTTTTTCAAAGTAGTTGAAATTATAGCATTTATTAATGGAATAATATAGTTATTACCACATGAATTAGTATTTTAGTTTAAGCGGGAGGACATTTTGAGAAACAAACGAGTTATACGTTGTAAGAGAGACAGAAGAAAGAAATATTTAAAGCTATTGCTTTTTGGTTTTGTACTGCCGGCATTATCAGTTTTATTTGTTTACGTATCTTTTTTAGTGTTAATTATGCCGTTATATGTCAAGTAATTGTTAATATTGCATATCATTTTAGTTTTTTATTGTAAGAAAATCGTATATTAATACTATTTGAAATGAATAAGTATAATAATATAATAAACACATGGATTAAATTATATTTTCCTCCTTTAAATTATTTAAAAACCGGCTGAACTTAGCCGGTTTCTTGTTTTGTTCTCAAATAGAATTTAGTTGACACATATGTAATTTTTTATTTTATCAAAGGTCTTTTGCTTAATTCCCGTTATTTTCATAATATCTGTTAGTTTTTTAAAACCGCCGTTTTGTTCCCTATATTCAATAATAGCTTTTGCAGTTGACGGACCAACGTTAGGAAGCTCTTCAAGCTCTGTTTGGGAAGCTTTGTTGATGTTCACCAGCTTATTTTTTGAGCTGTCTTTTGTATTGTTCTCGTTCTCCTCTGTATCAGCTCCCAGACCGTCATTTATAATATCGATACCACTGTTTAAAGGCTTATCATCGGTAGCTTTAACTGTTTGGGGATTATTACCTGTTTTACTTGCACTTGCTGATTTTGCCGTTCCCTTTGCTTTGATTCTTAACATAGTATTTTCATTTAAAGGATAAGCTAAATTTATGTTTTCTATATCAGCTTCTTTAGTAGCACCTCCCGCAGCTTTTATGGCATCTTCAATAATCTGTCCCTTTTTAATTGTAACTACACCCGGTTTTTTAACACACCCTGTAACATAGACCTTGATATTCGGTACTATTTCCTCCTCCATCGCATCTCCCGCAAGTTCAATTGCCTTTGTGGGAATTGCAGTATTCTCTTCAACTATCGGTGCTTCAAGCGGATGATAAACCTTC
This sequence comes from Bacillota bacterium, assembly GCA_023443515.1. Classification (GTDB taxonomy): domain Bacteria; phylum Bacillota; class Clostridia; order Acetivibrionales; family DSM-1351; genus Ruminiclostridium. Next base: position 84,258 of record JAEZUC010000147.1, on the reverse strand, counting down.
TGTAAAAAGAAGCCTAATACACCCGCACCAAATACAAGCACCGAAATTATACATACTACATGGATTTTACTTAAAAATATCTTTCTGCCCAAGACAGATATCTCCATAGCTTACCTCCTATTATGTTAGTTAAATAATAATATTATTGAAATAATTGGAATAAATAGAAAGATGACGAAAAACTTATAAATTTATTTCCACCTTTGCCAACCAATAATACTTTGAAAATGAAAATTTTTAATTTATACTGGGAAAGAAATAAAGAATAAATAGAATTGTTTCGTTAGTATTATATTACATATTTTAGAGTTTTTCCATATTATTTAATCAAAACTAACTAAATAAGTTTAAAAAAGTGAATTCTTGCTTTATACTTATAATATATTCACTATTCACAGGAGGAGTTATGAAGAAAGTACTGGCTACATTAATTATATCAATAATATTACTATTTCAAGTCTCACCTGCATTCTGTGCAAATCTCGACATTGATGCTGCTTCATACATACTAATGGATGCAAAAACAGGAAGTGTTTTGTACGAATATAAGCCCGATCTGAAATGGCGTCCTGCCAGCACTACAAAAATTGCAACTGCATTAGTAGCTCTTAAGGAAGGAAATATGGATCAGGTAATGACCGCCAGTAATGAGGCCGTTTCCGATATAGGTGTAGGTGGCATGAATATAGGTATCATGCCCGGAGAACAGATGCCGTTATACGATCTGCTTCACGCGCTTTTGATAGTTTCGGCAAATGAAACTGCCAACATAATATCTGAAAATCTTTATAATGATAAGGCTAAATTTATGGCTGAAATGAATAAGGTTGCTGCAGAAGCCGGAGCAAAAAATACCACTTTCACTAATCCTTGCGGAATTGATGAATATGAAAAAGATGCGGAGCACTTTTCCTCTGCAAGAGACTTGGCTCTCATAGCAAAAGAGTGTTTAAAATACCCTCTGTTTCGTGAAATTATAGGTCAGAAGCAGCTTAGTACGTTGCCTCCAACAAATAAACACAAAACTTGGAATGTACTTAATACTACAAATAAATTACTGGGACAATCCTTTAAATATGGGCCTGAAACAGGAGACGACAGGAATCAGTTTACCATAACTGGTTTGAAAACCGGCTCTACTACTCGAGCAGGTGCAAACTTTATTTCCAGTGCCGTAAATAAGGACGGTCTTGAATTGATTTCTGTTGTACTCGGTGTAAATAATCAGCCAAACCGAAGTGTTTTTGATTTTACAAAAACTCTTTTAAAGGCAGGTTATGAAAACTATTCCAGACAAATGATTATTGACCGTTCAACGAAGATTCAGGAAATTACCGTGAAGGATGGAGCCAATGGAGACAAGGTTGATCTTATAACCAACGGAGTAATTGAGGCTCTTTTACCTGTTGATAAAAACCAATGGCGTCTGGATAAAAAAATAAATGTCAGGCAGGATGTAAAAGCTCCTGTAAAAAAAGGAACTGTTCTTGGAAATATTGAGTACACAAGAGACGGAGTATCACTGGGAAAAGTCGATATCGTTTCTTCCAGGACTGTTGAACAAACGCTAACATCTAAATCCAAGGACTATGTAAAAAACATAACAAGCAGTAACCTGTTTAAGTACATTGTAATTGGAGCAATTGTAATAATTTGCTTTTTGATTATGAGGATTATACTTAGAAAAATATCAAGAAAAAGAAAATACAAATTAAGAAACTTCAATTAGTATTCTGACTTTTTATGTTTTTATTTGCCTCATATATTGATTTAATTTAAATATACTTATATTATAGTATATGTTTATATGTAGTAAATAAATGAAAAATATTATTGGCTATTTTAAAGGAGTGTAGTTAATGAGAACCGACCCGATTTACCAGACTAGGAAAATCACTGATCTCAAAGATCTCATGGTTCAAAGTGCAGAATTATTCGGAGATAGAAACGCTTTTTACATTAAAGACAAAAATGGTGAGTACTACGGAAAGACATATACTGAGCTTAAAAGCGATATTGATGCGTTTGGTACAGCATTAATGAGTTTAGGTTTAAAGGGTAAAAAAATTGCTATTTTGTCGCAAAACAGCGCAGAGTGGTGTACTTCATACCTTACAATAACCGGCGGAACAGGTGTGGTAGTTCCTTTAGACAAGGAACTTCCTTTTAATGAGGTAGAAAACCTAATCTCACGAGCTGGTGTCAGTGCAATAGTTTTTTCATCAAAATATCGTAGCGATATGGTGAAATTATCCCAGAATTCCGGGGTTGAATACTACATAGACATTGATCAGAAAGAAGAAATATCTGACGGGTTTCTTTCCTATACGTGTTTGATTGATAAAGGAAGGGCTTTATTAAAACAAGGTGACAGAAGTTATCTGGACGCAGAGATAAACCCTGATGAAATGTGTGCCCTAATTTTTACGTCAGGGACAACTGATTTAGCTAAAGGAGTTATGCTTTCTAGCAAGAACATTGTTTCAAACGTAAGAGCTGTTGTATCAATGCTCTACATAGATGAAACTGACAGTGTTCTCTCTATTTTACCGCTTCATCATACTTATGAATGTACGGCAGGTTTTTTGGTAATGATGTACAGCGGATGTTGTATGTCATTCAATGAGGGACTAAAGCATATAGTTAAAAATCTTCAGGAGACAAAACCTTCAATCCTTATGCTGGTTCCCCTCATACTTGAAAATATGCATAAAAAAATAGTAAAGCAGGCTTCAAAAACCCGCATGGGCAAAGTCAAGTTTGATACTGCAATAGAAATAAGCAATTTTTTATATAATGTATTTAAAATTGATATACGTAAAAAATTATTCAAGCAAGTTTTAAACACCTTCGGTGGCAGAATAAGACTGGTTATTTCCGGCGCCGCTGCCGTAAATCCCGATGTTTCAAATGATTTGTGTGCTATGGGTATAAGAATTGTGCAAGGCTACGGACTTACTGAGTTTTCACCCATAGTTGCAGTAAACAACGACCGTGGCTTCAGACACGATTCAGCAGGAAAGCCACTTGCAGGAGTGGATGTACAGCTTGAAAATGTGGGCGAGGACGGTATCGGAGAATTTGTTATATCTGGAGACAGTGTAATGCTAGGTTATTACCAAAACCCCACAGCAACCAGAAGTGTATTAAAAAATGGACGTTTGTATACGGGTGACTTAGGATATATTGATGATGAAGGTTACATATATATTACCGGCAGAAAGAAAAATGTTATTGTTACCAAAAATGGTAAAAATATTTTTCCTGAAGAAGTTGAAGCGTATCTTGCAAAGTGCCCTTTCGTTAAGGAAAGCCTTGTTTGGGGCAGATTTGATGAAGAAACCGGCGAAACTGAAGTAAATGCACAGATTTTGCCTGACATTGATGAGGTAATGGCAAAGCTGAATCTAAATATTGTTTCAAATGATGAAATACGAAAGCTCCTGCTTACCGAAATCAAGGAAATTAATAAACTGATGCCGCTTTATAAGCGTATTAAAGACTTTACAATACGTGAAGAAGAGTTTGCAAAAACGACAACAAAAAAAATAAAGAGATATGTTGAAAACGTAGGCTAAGTTACTAAGCCTCTAAACTGGAGCTGTTGCAAAACTTAATTTTTATCTTTTCTAGCCTTACGTGAGTATAAATTGTATCAATGGAAGCTTGGTTAAAGATATTTGCAGTAGTTTATCGGCGAATAAGGATATTTTACCGGAAAACCTACCACAACGTAGGTTTTAGCGACACAATGAATCATGGACGATGAATGTGAGCGACGGTAAAATATCCTATGATGAGCCGCTAGAAATACTTGCAAATATCTAAAGAAGCAATCATTGATACAATTTTATACGGGAGTACAGGTGTTAAAATAAAAAACTTTCTGTTTTGCAACAACCCCTATTAATATTTTCAATAACTTTTTCCCACACTTCTTTTTCAGTCATAAAGGCTTCCGAAATTTTTTCCTCTATATTATCAAGTTCAGCAAAGTTATTTCTAAGACAATGTTTAAGGTATATCCCCTGAAGATTTTTCCATGTGATACATGACTCATCCAAAACTTCATTTAATTCATGGGTCAGGCTTTCATTCAATAGTCCCTTCTCTTTCAGCATACAAAGTAAAAGCTTGTTCCCTTTTAACCTGTTTGATATCTTGGAAAACTCATAATTGTAGTGATGAATTTTAGATGTATCCTCATTTATCATTTTTTTGTTTACAACTTCCTGCTTTTCAATAAGCATATCCAAATTGTAAATCAGTTGCTCTGTACATTTTATAAACTGTTTTATGTCTATTTCGTAGGGAGGAATAAAATCATTTTTAAAGGAAAGAATTCTGTAATCTGTCTTAATTTGTTTATGTGATGAGTTAAAAGCTTGAATTACTTCATTTGTAGGGATTTCTCTTATATCATAAAATAAGTTTACATCATCTTCAAATGCATAAAATACATCCTTTTCTTCATCAAAACCCATAACAAAGGCAAAATGTGATGTATGAATTTTATTATAATAATATGAGAATTTGTTCCAATTATATAAATCAACGTTGAGAGTTACATACGGATTATTCATGAGAATATCTTTAAATTCTTGAAGAAAATTTTCTTTATTTTTAAAATAATATGGTTCATATTTAAAGATGTTTTTAGCAAAAAAATTGTAGTATTCCTGAGTGTAGTCCAGATGAAAAACATTATCCGGATAATAGGTATACTCATAATAATTCAGGTATGCCAGAGGATCATAGCTACAATCAACTTTGGTTAATATTGAGAGAAACATATTTACGATACAGTTCCCCCAAAATTTATTATATGGCTGTATGTCCTTTGTGTATCTCATACCCTCACCCATTCACTTATGTTTTATTTTGATTATACTTGATATTTTTTACAATACAATACATAATAGTCTAAAAATGTATTCCGCAAAAATAAAATACCCAAGGATGTTATTAGCTCCCTTGGGTATTTTATGTCAATATATTAAGACCACATTTCTTTTCTTAATGCGGCTATATCTTCATTTTCAAGATATTCATCATATGTCATTTGCCTGTCAATAATTCCTTTAGGTGTTATCTCAATTATTCTATTTGCTATTGTCTGAACAAACTCATGGTCATGAGAAGTAAAGAGAATTGTTCCCTTATAGTTGATCAGACCGTTATTTAAAGCAGTGATAGATTCCAAATCCAGATGGTTGGTAGGCTCATCAAGTACCAGCACATTTGCACCTGAAAGCATCATCTTTGACAGCATACAACGAACCTTCTCTCCCCCCGACAGAACCGAAGCTTTTTTCAAGGCTTCTTCACCTGAGAATAACATCCTTCCAAGCCATCCTCTCAAGAAGGTCTCTGTCTGATCCTTTGAGAACTGTCTCAACCATTCAACCAAATTCAAATCAACACCGTCAAAGAATTCAGAGTTGTCCGTTGGAAAATACGCCTGTGACGTAGTTATACCCCATTTGAAATCACCACTGTCAGGTTCCATCTCACCCATAAGAATTTTGAACAATGTAGTTTTTGCATTTCCGTATGTTCCTACAAACGCTATCTTGTCACCTTTATTTACTATGAGGTTAAAGTCGTTAAGAAGCTTTTCACCTTCAATCTCCTTTGAAAGTCCGTTAACCATGAGCAAATCATTTCCGGCTTCTCTCTCAGGTTTGAAATCCACGAATGGATATTTCCTTGATGAAGGTTTTATATCCTCAAGTGTAAGTTTATCCAACAGCTTTTTACGTGAAGTAGCCTGTTTTGACTTAGAAGCATTTGCACTAAACCTTTGAATAAACTCCTGTAATTCTTTTATTCTTGCTTCAGTTTTTTTGTTTGCATCCTTTGCCTGCTGAAGAGCCAGCTGGCTTGATTGGTACCAAAAATCATAGTTTCCTACGTAAAGCTGTATCTTACCAAAGTCGATATCAGCAATATGTGTACACACCTGATTCAAAAAGTGTCTGTCATGGGATACTACAATAACTATATTCTCAAAATTGGCCAGGAAGTTTTCAAGCCATGTAATAGACGCTACATCAAGATGGTTTGTAGGCTCGTCCAGTAACAGGATATCGGGATTTCCAAAAAGAGCCTGGGCCAAAAGAACTCTAACCTTCTGATTACCGTCAAGATCCTTCATGAGCTTGTAGTGGTACTCTTCTGTTATATTTAATCCGTTTAGTAACGTTGCAGCGTCTGATTCTGCTTCCCATCCGTTCAGCTCCGCAAATTCTCCTTCTAATTCAGAAAGCCTTATTCCTTCTTCCTCTGTAAAATCAGATTTGGCGTAAAGAACTTCTTTTTCATCCATAATTTCAATCAATCGCTTGTGGCCCATCATTACTGTTTTAATAACTTCAAATTCATCGTATGCGTAATGATCCTGTTTCAAAACAGCCATTCTCTCCCCGGGAGAAATTGAAATATCACCCTTATTAGGTTCAATTTCACCTGAAAGAATCTTTAAAAAGGTTGATTTTCCGGCGCCGTTTGCACCTATCAATCCGTAGCAATTTCCCTGGGTAAATTTAATGTTTACATTTTCAAATAAAGCACGTCCCCCATACCTTAGAGAGACACCGTTTGCACTAATCATTTTATCTCCGTTTCCAGGCAGAATAATAAATATCCTATCCTTTTATTATATATATTGAATTTTAATGTTATAATTACTTCTCGAAAACAGCACAAAATAAGAAAAGCCTGATAAATGCTTTTCTCAATATATTAAAGCATATCTTATTACAATGTTCAATATATTCCTCGAACATTTGATAACTATTCAATAGGAAAAACAAGCGACGGTCTTTTATCTTATGCTGGTCATTTCTCCGTCAGACCATAACCTTTCCAAATTGTAAAACCCTCTGTCTTCCTGATGGAAAACATGAATCACAACATCAGCATAGTCAAGTAGTATCCATTTTGCAGAATCATAACCTTCCTTGTGATGTGCCTCCAACCCCATTTCTGCCAGTTTGAAATCAACTTCATCAGCTATTGCTTTTATATGTGTGGAGGATGTACCACTGCAAATAACAAAATAATCTGCAATAATAGTAATATCATGAATGTCAATTATACTTATATCCTTTGCCTTCTTATCTTCCATAGCCACAACGATTTTGTCTACCAATGTTTTTGAATCCAATATTTTGCACCTCATCTTCTGATTGTTTTATATTAAGGATTATAATCATTTCCTAGTATTATTGTAATATCAAAATAAGGTTCTGCTTGAATCTCCTGGGTGACCTTTGATATTTTCAACATGTTACTGATTGTGCCTGACTTAATGCCTTCTTTGCGAACAATTATTTGAGAAGCACTTTGAATTTTGCCTGTTTCGGCACTTGCCTCAAAGCCCTGTCCCTCAAGCATGGTCTTAACCTCTCCGGCAAGGCCATTTTTACCGGTACAGTTAACTACCTGGACAGTAGTCTTACCACTCTTCTTTGTACTTCCTGCTGTATCTTTAGCGGAACCCTCAACAGGTTTGCTATCCACTATTATCTTTCCGGGTGTTTTTGATGAAGGTGAAGGCTTAACGGGTTGCTTTTTTACTTCAACAACCTTTTTATCGAAAACACCTGAATCTTTATAAAAATTAGCCCCTACTATAATTGATGAAAACAGTAGTAAAAATGTTCCTACTGCGTAAAATACAAATTTTATAAATTTCCCCATTTTTTATCTCCAAAACTAGTTTCCTCGTTTTTTTGTGTCATTAATAATATACAGTTTCTAGCCTCGATAGTAAATGGATGAATTAAGCCATTCTGGCTAATAACATATTTTATCACACTGTTGAAAGCACTTATCAAAGCACGATCCAAATCTACAAATGCAAAACTTCGTGCCTCTAGTACATCACCATGGGTTCTTCCCGGCTCAATGTAATCAGCCAGAAATATTATTTTATCCATTTTACTCATTCCGGCAAAGCCGGTAGTATGATACTTTATAGCATTTAGTACCACCGGGTCTTCAACACCATATTTTTGTCTTGCCAGTACAGCCCCTACTGCTCCATGCATTAGGAATAATTGATGTTCCTCAACAGGGTTTAGTTCTATATTGTTTTCTAGACAATACCTCTTTGTTTCGTTATCCTGAAGGTTCTTTGCACAATCATGCAAAAATCCCGCAACTTTAGCTTTTTCTACATCCTCACCATAATGTTCAGCCAGCTCTACAGCAACTTTCATAGTATTAACAGAATGAATGTACCTTCCCGGTTTAAGGGACTTTTTCAGCAGTATATCCATTTCACTAAAATTCATTTTCCATCCTCTTAAATATACAGTTTATTTTCCTTTATATACATCTCAACAGGCTCAGTTACAAAATATTTAACAGATTTCCCACATTTTACTCTATCTCTTATAAAGGTTGATGATATCTCAATCAGCGGTGCTTCAAATCCTATGATATCTACTCCATATTTACTCTGTAAATAATTTATACGGGTCTTGAATTCTTCGTCCTGGAATCCGGGCCTCATTAGTGCTATAAAACTTGTTAGTGTAAAAACTTCCTCTGCCTTTTTCCACTTCAGAAGATCCATTACTACATCTGCACCAATTATATAGTAAAACTCGGTTCCCTCAGGATAAAGTTCATGCAATTGGTTCAGAGTATCAACTGTATACGTGTATCCCCCGCGTTCAACCTCAATAGAAACCGCTTCAAAGTTCGGGTTGGTACTGACTGCGCACTGTACCATTTTTAATCTATGAATAGGGTCAGTTACTGAATCAAGGTTTTTGTGAGGCGGTTTACCTGATGGTATAAATAATATCTTATCAAGTCCAAATTCGCATCTGACCATCTCGGCAACTGTCAAATGCCCCAGGTGCACAGGATCAAAGGTTCCTCCACAAATACCTACTTTCATGCCTTTGTTCAAATATAACGCCCTTTCATAAATATATTGTTATTAGTTTGCTACAATATAATCTACATTATAGCATAAAATATTTAACTATTTATTAAGAAATGTATAAGTTTATCAAAGAAATTCTAAACAGGAAGAAGACCCGGCATTTTAATATGCCGTGTCTTCTTCCTTGCCGGAATCAATTTTTTGAGCTGATTTTTTCCGTTTACGAAGTGCTTCACTGATCAGATACTCTATCTGACCATTTACAGAACGGAATTCATCCTCAGCCCAATTCGATATTTCTTCCCACATTTTGGGACTAAGTCTAAGTAAAAGTGTCTTTTTTTCCGCCATAATACCATCGCCTTTTTTTAGTTATGCAAGGTTCCAGTGTTAATAACCGGCTGCGTATTTTTCTCACCACATAAAACCACCAATAAGTTGCTTACCATTGCAGCCTTTCTTTCCTCGTCAAGCTCTACTATTTCATTTTCACTGAGCTTGTTAAGCGCCATCTGAACCATTCCAACAGCACCCTCAACTATTTTCTGTCTTGCTGCAATTATGGCAGCTGCCTGCTGTCTTTGAAGCATTGCTGCAGCTATTTCAGGTGCATACGCCAAATGAGACAATCTAGCTTCTTCAACAACTACTCCCGCTTTTCCAAGCCTTTGCTGAAGTTCGTTTTTAAGTGCTTCTGCAACCTCATCGGTACTTCCTCTTAAAGAAATTGTATGTGTATCCTCAGTATTGTCATAAGGATACATTCCAGCCAAATGCCTTAAAGCGGATTCGCTCTGGACATTTACGTAGTCAACATAATTGTCTACATCAAATATTGCCTCGGCTGTGTTTTCAACTCTCCATACGATTACGGCTGCTATTTCAATAGGATTACCCATTTCATCGTTAACCTTTATTTTTTCGCCGTTTATATTTCTTGACCTCAATGAAATCTTTTTCTTTGAATAGAAAGGATTGGCCCAGTGCCAGCCTTCATTTTTTATAGTCCCGATATACTTTCCGAAAAGAATCATAACCATAGCTTGATTCGGCTGTATAGTAAAAAATCCCGGAAGTATAAATATAAATCCTATAAATAGTACAAGTCCCAATGCAATTAAAACATCAGCTTCTTTATATACACCTACCCCAAAAGTCACTACGCTTAAAATAAGAATTAGAAAGGACATCAGAAGGATTAGGCCTCCCGAAGCAGTTTTTCCTTTAATCTCTTGCATAATTATCAACCCTCCAACAAATAAAATAATATGAATATGATATCTAAATGATATCATATTCATATTATTAATTCAATATCTTCCACATAAAAATTATTCTTCAATCATACTTTTTAATTTTGCCACATCAATAATCTTAAAAGCCTCCTTTTGAAATTCAATAATACCCATATCCCGCATTATCCCCATCTCCCTTGACATGGATGGCCTTGATATATTCAGAAATTCGGCCATTTCATTTCTGTTTACGGGAAGCCGGAAAGTATTGCTACCAGCCTTTCCCATATGTTCAAGCAAAAAACATGCAATTTTCGAGTTAATTCCTTTCATTGCGAGGTACTCTACTCTTCTGTTAAGCATAATTGCTCTTGTAGATACACTTTTCAAGAGATTTCTTATAAGCTGTGAGTGGTGGTTGCAGGCATCGCTGCATTGATTCAATATCATTTCATTCTCAATAAACATAACCCTGCAATTTGTTTGAGCCTGAACACTTGAAGGCCATTTCTCTGTCCCTGAAAATGCAATTACCTCCCCAAAAACGCTTCCGGGTTTAATGAGATTCATCATTACACGGTTCCCCGCCGCATTTTCCTTTGTTACGACTCCGTTGCCCTCCACAAGTATTCCCATTCCATGGTACCTGTCCCCCGACATTACAATATAATCACCCTTGTTATAGCCGTAAAGCTTAGGGTTAAAGCACTCAAGAATTGATATAATTTGCGTACTGTCAAAGCTTTCAAATAGTTCACAATTCAAAAGAACTCCTGTTATCTTTTTAATTTCAGCCCCGCTTACTTGCATAGTGCCCTCCATTTTTTGTATCTGTAGATACCGATTTAATTATTATTATACCTTATAATCATTACATAATCATTTAAACGAGAAAACAAACAAATAAAATATAAAGGAGACTTTTTTATGAAAAGGAATATTATCAGAATAGATGAAGAAAAATGTAATGGGTGCGGATTATGTGTAACAGCCTGCCATGAAGGTGCCCTCGTTATGGAAAACGGCAAAGCAAAGCTTATATCCGACAGCTACTGCGATGGACTTGGGAATTGCCTGCCGGAATGTCCTACCAATGCAATAACTATTGAGGAACGTGAAGCTGCTGCCTTTGATGAAGAACTTGTAAAAAAGAATATGGAAAAGAAAGCTACTGCACAGAGTTTCCAACAACAGCATCATATGCATGGAGGATGTCCCGGCTCAAGAGCAATGGCAATAAAAAAAGCTCCGGCAGCAGAACCTGCAACAACTGCGACAGCTACTCCTGCGGTATCAGAGCTTATGCAATGGCCCTGTCAAATAAAGCTGGTTCCGGTAAACGCACCATACTTTGACAACTGCGACCTGCTGATTGCAGCGGATTGTACAGCATTCGCATACGCAAACATTCACCGGGATTTTATGAAAAACAGGATTACTCTTATAGGTTGTCCAAAACTGGATGAAGGTGATTACTCTGAGAAACTTACCGCCATAATAGCAAACAATAATATTAACAGCGTTAAAGTTCTAAGAATGGAAGTACCTTGTTGCGGAGGCATTGTAAATGCTGTTAAAACTGCCTTAATTAATTCAGGGAAAATGCTGCCCTGGAGTATTGTAACAATAGGCACAGACGGTGAAGTACGCCAAAGTTAATTTATGGAATTAGTAGTTTAAATTGAGCATTATTTCCATTATAATAGGTCTGTAGGCAATTTGTGCCTGCAGGCCTTTTAAATTTATAAAGAGGGGGATTATTTATGCTTATAGGAATAATAGGAGCTATGGAACAGGAAATAAAGCTATTGGCAGAGAGCATGTTAATAAATGAAACAAAAACTATTGCCATGCGTGAATATTATATCGGCAAACTATTTGGTAAAGATGTTGTTTTGGTATTCTCTAAATGTGGCAAGGTTGCGGCGGGTTCAACAGTTACTACCCTTATAGAAACCTTTAAAGTAGATATTGTTCTTTTTACAGGCGTTGCCGGAGGGGCTGACAAGAACCTAAAAATAGGAGATATTATAGTTGCGGACAAGCTGGTTCAGCATGACATGGATGCCAGCTCCTTGCCGGGATTCAGCAAGTTTGAAATACCCCTTTTGGGAGTAGGGACTTTTATTGCTCCTGCTCACATGGTATCCCTGGGTAAAAAATCTGCTGAGTTTTATGTATCTAATTGTTTGAAATCCGATGTAGATGAAAGTACCCTAAAAGAATTTAGCATTTCTATTCCTAATATTGTAACAGGTACAGTGGCAAGCGGAGACCAGTTTGTTGCAGACAGCAATAAAGTCTTAAGCCTTTCTCAGGAAATAGAGAATCTCAAGTGCATTGAAATGGAAGGCGCAGCCGTAGCACAGGTTTGTTACGAACATGGTGTTGATTATATTATATTCCGTGTCATTTCTGATAAAGCGGATGAGCACGCCAATATAAACTTCCCTGAGTTTATTGAAAAAGCAGCCTCCCACTTTACCCGCGGAATTATAGAGCTCTTCGTTTCAGAAATAGCATAAATTTGCTTTTATTCCCGTATAAAATTATATCAATGATTACTTCCAAGATATTTGCAGAGTTTCTAGCGGCTCATCTTTGGATATTTTACCGTCGCTCACATTCATCGTCCATGATTCATTGTGTCGCTAAAACCTACCTCGTGTAGCTTTTCCGGTAAAATATCCATGTTCAACCATAAACTACTGCAAATATCTTTAACCAAGCTTCCATTGATATAATTTATACTGGCGTTTAGCACAATTTTCTGTTTTGCAAATCAATTAACGTATTCAATTTACATAATGAATTTTCTTTTCTTTAATTATTACTACTGTTAAACATATTCCGGGTCTGAGGTAAATTACAAATGAAATCTTATGTAACACAAAGCACACCATCTTAATATACTACTATTGTGAATAGAAAAATTATTTTTTTTAAGGTGATTTAGTATGCCATTAACAGACCGAGAACTACTTGCAAGATTAATTAGATGTGAGGCCGAAGGAGAAGGGGACGACGGAATGAAAGGGGTTGCCTCTGTCGTTATGAACCGGGTAACTGTTCCGTATGGCGAGTTTTTCAGACTAGTTCATGGTGACATCCGAGCTGTAATATTCCAGCCCCGGCAATTTACTTGTGTAATGGAAGTTGTAAATGGTCAATATAACCCTCAAAACATATATAATATGACTCCTTTACAAGTTCATTACGACATAGCTGATTGGGCTATGACAGGTAACACTCTTGGTGCTGTAGCAAACTCATTATGGTATTTCAATCCGTTTAAACCTTCATGTATATCATTTTTCCCTCCGGGGGAAAACGGAACATATTTGACCAGGGTAAATCAGCACTGTTATTATATCCCCACTCAAAAGTATGCAAGTACCTAAATTAATGTATCTTAAAGAAAGGAAGTCAAATTATGAAAAGCTCACATACTCCTTACTACAACATACCGGATTGTTATTTTGATGACCGTCAGAACAATATGATAAACCCCGAAAGTTTTCCTACCGGAATACCTACAGGTGGCCCATTTGGCTCTACAGCCTTCCCTATGGGCAATTCAACGGTTGGTCAGACTATACCGTTTATGAATCCACAAAATCAAACAATGTCACAGCCCCAGAATATGAATCAGTCGTTGAATCCGCTGGCGCCGATAACTCCTACTACCGAGCCCCAGCCGATGACAACTCAAAGTATTGAGTTTATGAACGGATTCCTAAGAACCCAGATAGGTAAAACCGTTAGGGTTGAATATCTTATCGGAACGGGAACACTTGTAGATAAATTTGGCACACTACTGGCAGTAGGTGCAAACTATCTTGTTTTGAGGCAGGCTGAAACGGATGACATTATTGTTAGTGATTTCTTTACGATTAAATTCGTTACATTCTACCTTTGATTTATAGAACACACTACTTCATTGATTAGCTCATTACCGGGTGCAAATTGTTTACAATTTGTACCTTTATCTTTTTATGCATCTATAATGCCGTTTATTGGAATTATATAAATATTCAAATTTTAGAGGAGGGTAAAGTGAAGGAACAGATACTGTGGAGATACTATGACTTGATAAAGTTTCTGACCTTGATTAACGGTGAATTGTATTTTGCCCGCGCCGATAATTTCAAGGACAAATATGAAGGTGCAATCCCCAAGCTCACCTTCCAAAGTCTCCTAGAGAATTATAATAATCGTGGCACTGCTAAAAATGAAACTGATATCCAAATGGAATTTCAGAAAATTTTTAACGAAAAAAAGAAGAAGGCTGCAATTAGCTGCTGGCATATAAACGACACTGAATCTGCAGCAATGTGGGAATTATATTCAAAAGCAGGCTTTGGAATCGCAGTCAGGACAACTACCGAAATACTTGCAAATTCCCTGGTTATTCCCGAGGGTTACAATATGGTAATGTCTCAAGTAAACTATATAGATTTTGATAAGGAAAACGATACTGAGTACATTTATAACGAGCTACTTCCTTTTAAAAACAAAAGAAAAGAATTCATTTACGAAAATGAGTTCAGAATTATTCTTTATAAGGAAAGAAAAGAATCCAATTTAATTTCTTGTTCCTCTGATGAAACCATACTTGCCGACGAAGTTAGCCGAAGATTTAATTTTGGGCTGGAGAATCTTCCTGCTGAAGGAATAAAAGTCAAAGTTGATCCCTCCAAAATCATCCTAGAAGTATTAGCCTCGCCCCATATGAAAAAATACGAGGTAATAGAAATCCAGAGGCTTCTTGATATTATAAATAAGAATAATAATACAAGCTTTAAAATACGACATTCTAATATTTACGACAATTTAAATTATTCGAATTAAAAAAGCATCTACATAAGTAGATGCTTTTTTTGGCGTGCCCATGGGGATTCGAACCCAAGACCTACGGCTTAGAAGGCCGTTGCTCTATCCAGCTGAGCTATGGGCACATGTTAAGTTTTTAATGGAGCGGGTGATGGGAATCGAACCCACGCAATCAGCTTGGAAGGCTGATGTTCTACCATTGAACTACACCCGCAATACCTTGTTTTTCCAGCGTTTAGGACGTGTCCCCCAGCTGACTTTTACTATTATACAAGGTACATTATCTTTTGTCAACATTTTATTTTTAATTTTTTGCAACGTTTTTTATGTTCACTTTTCGCTAAATATAAAAGAATTCAGCGTCGATTTTTTCGGGTGTTATATTCAAAATTGCGTAGGATTCCGACAAATCGCTTCTGGATTCGCTTATGCTTCCCGGATTTAAAATCATGCAGTCGCAGACCTGCTCGACAAGCGCTATATGCGTATGTCCATAAAGAGCAATTTGTGCATTTTCCATCTCTGCCTTTGCAATTATACGGCTTATGTCCCACTTCACGGAATATTTGTGTCCGTGAGTCAAAAATATTCGCCTACCCTCAAGTTCCAGTGTCTTTTCTGACTCAATTTCTCCAACTCCAAAGTCGCTGTTTCCATAGACATACTCAAACCTTTTATTTGGATACAGCTGTTCAAGATCTGCTACGTCCCGGCAATAATCACCCAGATGAATTATTATTTCAACTTCAGGATTTTTTTCAATTGCCCTCCTTGCATTAGCTATATACCCGTGGGTATCACTCATAACTAGTACCTTCATTACCACCATTCCCCCATACAACAAAACCTACTACAATAATTGTTATAAATACTCTTTTAATTTTTCCTGCATCATTGCCAACGCCTTTGCGCGATGGCTTATTTGGTTCTTTAAATCTGCATCTATTTCTGCCATAGTCCTATCAAATTGCTGTATAAAGAAAAGGGGATCGTAACCAAAGCCGTTACTGCCTTTGCACTCGAAATCTATAAATCCCTCACAGGTTCCTCTGACTACAAAGTGCCTGCCATCAGGAAATACTACCGCTATTGCACATACAAACCTGGCGGTTCTCTTTTCAAAAGGTACATCCTTTAACATTTCCAATAACTTTTTATTTTTATCGGCATCACTTGCTTCAGGCCCTGCAAATCTGGCAGAATAAATTCCCGGAGCGCCATCAAGAAAGTCGACTTCCAAGCCTGAATCATCCGCCAAAACCATGCTTTTTGAAACTTCGCATATTTCCAGAGCCTTTTTCAGAGAGTTTTCTTCAAAAGTTGCTCCATCCTCAACTACGTCAATATCAATTCCTGCTTCATTCATTGATATAACATCAAGTGGCAGTCCTGATAATACCTGCTTGATTTCAACTATTTTTCCCTTATTTTTTGTAGCAACTATTAATCTTTCCATAAGACCTCATTCTGAGCCTTTATCAGCTCATGTACTCCCGTTTCAGCTAAACTCAACAACTTATCCAGCTGTTTCTTACTAAAGCTTGACTTTTCTCCGGTAGCCTGTATTTCAACAAGCTCGCCTTCACCAGTCATTATTACATTCATGTCAACCTCTGCATTACTATCCTCAATATAGCAGAGGTCTAAAAGCTCCTCACCCTTTACAATTCCTACGCTTGTTGCTGCCACAGTACCGGTAACCGGCATTTTTGAAATTAAACCGTTTTTCATCAGTGTCCTGCACGCATCCACCAACGCCACATACGCTCCTGTAATGGAAGCAGTTCTGGTTCCGCCGTCAGCCTGTATTACATCACAGTCAATGGTTATGGTTCTCTCTCCCAAGAGTTTCAGATCAACTATAGTTCTAAGCGACCTTCCTATAAGTCTCTGGATTTCAGAACTCCGCCCATTAAGCTTTAGTTTTGAAATATCTCTTTGATTCCTTACCGCTGTAGCTCTGGGGAGCATAGAATATTCAGCAGTTATCCAGCCTTCTCCTGAATCCTTTTTGAAAGGAGGAATCCTCTCCTCAACAGAAGCTGTACATATTACTTTTGTATCTCCAACTTCAATGAGAACTGACCCTTCCGCATGTTTGATGTAATTTCTCAATATCCTCAGCGGCCTCAATTGTGTATTGCTTCTTCCGTCATGCCTCAACATATTCCCTCCATATCTTAAAAACAAAATAATAATAACCCAAATATCCTAAAAAATCATCCGTATATTTAGATAAATAATTAACATTAATGTTATATGTTTTGTATACTTTACACTAAGATTAGTTATCTATTACCTTGTTAAAGGTCACAGGTACACTTTTAGCTGAAGCTACTTCTGTCCCTTCAGGCAAAGGCTTTTCCTTACCGTTTATTAAGAGCTTTATTTTTTGTATTCCTTTCATCTGGCTGATTGTATAATATATTTGGTTTAGCAGACTGTCTTCTTTTTCAGATCCGCCGTAATTTGTAATCTGACTTGAAAAATCCAGAACAGCAGTACTTCCCTGTTGGTCGAAAGATATGAGTTTCGTACCTTCCGGAATAGATGTAAAGTATGTTGTATCATTGGGATTTTTGCTCAATTCGTTAAAAATCAGTTCCGGTATTCCTTCAGGGTTTGTCTGAGGAATCTGTACTGATACAGGGACAAGATAATTGTGGTTATTGCTATCGTCTGAAATGTAGTATAAGTCGCATTTCACACAACCATCCTTAATTTGAGTATCACTTGAATTAATTAATGTATTGCTTCTGTTTCGGAGAATTGATAAGTCCAATCCATTTTCAAGAGTTGATATTTCCCTTCCTTCAACCCTGATTCTGACGTCTGATACTGTGGAGAAACCAGTCAGTGTATATACAACGGAAGCTACTGCCTCCTGTTCTTCCTGCTTTCCGGATAAATTTAAAAATTCTTTGGAAAAGTCAATTACAGCAACCTTGTCCTTTATATTTATGCCTTTGATTTTTGTTCCTTTAGGAAGCACGGGGTAAAGTCCGTAGTAGTCCAGCTGTTCTTTAGTTACGGCTTCGTCCACTAACCCAAGGATTGCTGCCTTTGCCAGACCTTCCTGTTTTTTTACTGTTCTTGTAACGGGGACAAGCAGTCCTTTTTTGTTTTTATAGTATAATGTTATAAGAAGATTGTTTTTATCAGAAGCAGGTACAATACCCTTACCTGCACCATTGTCTATAACAAAGTCATTCATCTGACTTCCTGTGTAATTACCGCTTACCATAGAACTTGACGTTGTTGGAGCAGCTGTTTCTGATGCCATAGCCAATCCCTTTG
The DNA here is from genome assembly GCA_023443515.1 of Bacillota bacterium. Lineage (GTDB taxonomy): Bacteria > Bacillota > Clostridia > Acetivibrionales > DSM-1351 > Ruminiclostridium. The sequence goes on along the minus strand of JAEZUC010000147.1, from coordinate 65,991 downwards.
AACTGCTCGCTGTGTCGGAAGCTTCTGCTTTAGAATCCTGAGCCGTATTTGTCGCAGAGGAATTAAGGGTTTGATTTGCTACCTGAACATCGGATTCCTGTTCTTCTTTGTGACCAATAAAAGAGCATCCTGTTGATAAAAGCATAATTACCAACACAATACTAATAATTTTTTTCATATATAGTCCTCCTTAGAGTAATTTGAAACATATGGTAATTATAGACTATATATTCTAAAATTATTATTTCCCGTAAAGCGTTGGTAATTTTATAGTTTATTGTTCTAATTCTTGTTCTTTACTATTTTCTTGCTCTTTATTTTCCTGTTCTTTCTTTTCTAGTTCTTTCTTTTCTAATTCTTTCTTTTCTTCTTCTTTAGCTATTTGTTCCTTGTTTATTTGTTCCAAGCTCTTAACTATGGCATTACATAATGCCTCGGCAGTCTTTTGCTGAAAATCCGGATTAATGAGCCTTTTCAAATCGTCAGGATTTGTCAAAAATCCGATTTCAGCAAGACTTGATGGCATCTGCGTATGTTTCAGTACGACCAAACCGGGCCTTGAGATGGTTTTTCTATTATATGTATCAAGCTTGCTCATTAGCGAATTCTGAATTAGTTGAGCAAATTTTTGTCCTGTGAAAGATTTATCTCCTGCTTTTTCCGGGTAATACAGGGTTTCTGTACCTCTTGCTGAGCTTTTATCAAACGCATTATTATGTATACTTAAAAAAAGTGTGGCATTTAATGCGTTAGCTATATAAGGCCTGTCATAAAGACCGACAAATGTATCATCCTGTCTGAGCATAAATGTATTTATCTTTTTTGCCTTTAATAATTTTTCAAGTTTTAATGCAATATCCAGATTTACATCCTTTTCACGGGTAGACCCTCCTGAGGCGCCCGGATCAACACCGCCATGTCCCGCATCTATAACAACCAGCCTTTCGCCTTCTTTGGCTGGTGTGAGGAGATTTACTTCAGTTTGTTTTAAATCTTCATTATATGAAGTATAAAATATAAACTCTTTTTTTACATTAAATTCAAAATTGGTATCCAATGTTTCCTTATTATGTGAGATGGCTATTGACTGAACATTATCGTCATCAATACTATACATTTTTTCTTCAAGTTTTAAATTTGCTTTTGAAGATATTGTAATAGTATATTTTCCGCTTTCCTTATCGTAATTCTCTGTAAAATACTTTTTTATAGTTGAGCCCGTACTTGTTAATGCAATTCCTTTAAATGCAAAGTATACCCTGTCCTGATTGCTTACATATGTAAGATAGGAGCTTAAAACTTGCTTTAAAGGAACTTTTTCGGGTTCGTCAGTCGGTGTATCCTTTATCGGCTCATTGGGCTTTTCATTATTAAGATTCTGATTTTCATTTTTAGGGGGCGCAACTTTTACTTTTTTTATATTAATAGTTTTGGATTTGCTGTCTACCGCTGCTGAAAGACTTTTTATATTCTTTATAAAGTCAACAGGTATTATCAGCCTGTCGTTTATTTTTTTCGCTTGTGTTGAAAGCTTATAGGTTTTTCCGTCCATCTTTACATTTATATCATTATTTTTGAATTGGAGCTTTGATCCATTATATGAAACATCCATAAGCTGTGTCTTACTGTTCCATACAACCTTGCCACCCAGCTTTTCGAACACTGCTCTAACCGGGAGCATAGTTGTTTTATTAAAAACAATTCCCGGAAAATCGGTTTTAACTTCCTTGCCTTCTACTGTGATTTTGTAAACGTCACCAGAGTATTTCACTTTCTTTCCATCGTAATTCATAGTCAGTGACTGTGCTGCAAACACAGAAAACTGAGGTATTAATACAAAAAAACATACCAAAATACATGCCAGCATTTTTTTAAAATTCGTTTTTTTCTTCATTTGTCTTCTGTCACCTCATAGTTTACCATTATTTTGTATACTATTATTATAGCTTTATTTTGACAATAAAGGGTAAAATATTAGACATTTTAAAACAAATGTAACCTTAATGTAAAAATTATGGCAGGATTATGGTTAAATTACCCTGTATTATTTAGAAGGAAGGGATAGAATACAGCCACAGTATTTTTGGCGATAAAGCTCCATGTCTTTTGCCAGTTGCTGTCCCTGCCTGAATCCCGGTCTGAAGTCCCTGTATAAAAAGGTAGTTCCGTATTGGGTCGCATATTTCTCACCCAGTTCTTTTATTAAGTCATGTTTCTGATACGGACTGACAAGCAGTGTTGTGGTAAAAGCATCACAGCCCCTTTGGACAGCCAGTTTTGCTGTATTTTCAAGTCTTACGCTGTAGCAGTGAAGACATCGGGCATCTCCTATATCCTTCATGCCTTCCCATTCAGTCTGTCTGAAATCATCATCGTATATTACGGGAATATTTTTATTTTTGCTGAACTTTTCAACATTTTCCCTTCGCTTTGTATGTTCTTCTATAGGGTGTATATTGGGGTTATAAAAATACCCCTCTATATCAATACCCTCATTCATAAGTTCCTGTACGGGATAAGTAGAACACGGCCCGCAGCACATGTGTAATAGTACTTTCATGCATCATCACTCTTTCTTATATATACACTAATCTTCATACTCCAGTCCAAAATGGGCATAAGCATTTTTGGTTGCCATTCTGCCTCTGGGAGTTTTATTGATAAATCCTAATTGTATAAGATATGGTTCATAGACATCCTCAATAGTACCTGATTCTTCTCCTATTGAAGCTGCCAGTGTATCCAAACCTACCGGCCCGCCTCCGAACTTGTTGATTATGCTAAGCAGCATATTTCTGTCAACACCGTCCAAACCTATCTCATCGACCTCAAGTGCATCAAGTGCATGTTTTGCCAGTTCAAGATTTATAACACCACTACCCCTTACCTGTGCGAAATCACGTACTCTTTTTAGAAGTCTGTTTGCTATTCTGGGGGTTCCTCTGGATCTTCTGGCAATCTCATAAGCACCCTCTAGGTCAAGGCCGATATTAAGAATCCCCGCCGAACGACTTACAATTTCTTTTAGTTCTTCGGAAGTATACATTTCCAATTTATTTATTACTCCGAACCTGTCCCTTAGCGGTGCAGTCAATAGCCCCGCTCTTGTAGTGGCACCTATCAAGGTAAACTTGGGAAGATCCAACCTTATTGACCTGGCACTTGGCCCCTTGCCTATGATGATATCCAGCGCGTAATCCTCCATGGCAGGATACAGTATTTCTTCCACACTTCTGTTAAGCCTGTGTATTTCATCTATAAACAGTACATCATGAGTACCAAGGTTTGTAAGTATAGCTGCCAGGTCACCGGCTTTTTCTATTGCAGGCCCTGATGTAATTCTCAGGTTTACGCCCATCTCCGATGAAATTATGCTTGCAAGAGTAGTCTTGCCAAGTCCCGGAGGGCCATAAAGCAAAACATGATCCAGTGCCTCTTTCCTTCTTTTTGCCGCCTCTATAAACACTGTCAGGTTATCCTTGGCCTTGGATTGTCCTATGTACTCATCGAATCGTTTGGGCCTTAAACTTACCTCATCAAAATCATCAGCGCGAGTTCCGGCCTCAATAAGCCTCTCATCAGTTAAATCCGTCATATAGCCTCCATGAGCCGTTAGCTACGGCTGCCAAAAAATATTGAAACTTCTTCTCTTATCCTTACCACGTTCCATAAATAAGCAAATCTATCTTGAAAGGGATTTGAGTGCCTTCTTTATTAAATCTTCTACAAGCATTCCTTCTTCATAAATACCGCTTATAATACTTGATGCTTCTACCGAACCGTATCCTAAAACCATCAGTGCGCTCACAGCCTCAGACAGAACAGAATCTCCGGAAGCCCCGCTGTAATCGAGACTAGCCTGAGGTATTGAAGCCATCAGCTGTTCCTTTGATATTTTGTCCTTGAGCTCCAGAATGATACGCTGAGCCATTTTCGTTCCTATACCCGGAGCTTTTGTAAGTGACTTTGTGTCCTGCGAGACAACAGCCAAGGCAAACCTTGATGGCGACAGCGTTGAAATCAGAGATATTGCAGCCTTTGGCCCAACTCCCGAAACCGCCAGAAGCATTTCAAACATAGAAAGTTCCTCCATCGTACCGAAGCCGTAGAGGGCTGCAATATCCTCCCTGACGTAGTAATGAGTATAAACCTTTACAGGTGTTCCGGTTTGTCCCAGATTATTTATTGTAGAAAGTGCGGTAAATATTTTGTACCCAATTCCACCGGTTTCTACTATTATACTGTCGTTGTTTTTTACTTCCACTGTTCCTTTTATGTATGCAAACATTTTTATACTCCATCTAATAAGTAGTATTCTAAAACCTTCCATTCCCCAGTAGCGAACCCATTCTATGAGAGTTTCCGTGACATATTGCCACAGCCAGTGCATCTGCTACATCATCCGGCTTTGGAATTGCCGGAAGATTCAAAATAGCCTTTACCATCTGCTGTATCTGAGCCTTTTCTGCCCTGCCGTAGCCAACAACCGATTGTTTGACCTGAAGGGGTGTATATTCAAAAATATCCGTTCCCGATTTTGCCGCCGCAAGTACGGCTACCCCTCTGCCATGTCCCACCGTAAGTGCAGTCTTAATATTCTTATTAAAAAACAGTTCTTCAATGGCTATGGCATCAGGCTTGTATTTATCTATCAGTTTTTCAAGTTCATTATACAATACCAGAAGCCTATCTGAAAATTTCATGGAGGCTCCTGTAGTAATCGCACTGTAATCCAAAACCGAAAATTTGTTCCCTTCATATTTTACAACACCATAGCCTGTTATTGCAAATCCAGGGTCAATCCCCATTATTATCACTGTAAATGCCCTCCGCAAACCTAATCTTATAAGGTTTAATAAATTTTTGTATAATTATAGATGAGTATTGCATATTTATACAATTTGATGTATAATAAACCCAAGCTACAGGTCAGTGAAGAAAGCCGTCCGTCAGGACATTGCTTTTTGCTGACCAATTCAAATCATATATATTTTAGCATACTTTTAATATGTTGTTTAAAGAAATAAATCTGCATTTATATTCGTTTTTATTGCTGGAGAATCAGCGGAAAGGGTGGTTGAAAATGAGTAAGGAAAAGGTTTTACTGGCGTATTCAGGTGGACTTGACACCTCAATAATTATTCCATGGCTTAAAGAGAACTACGGTTATGAAGTTATTGCCATGGCCGGAGATGTGGGACAAGGTGAAGAACTTGAACCCTTAAATGAGAAAGCAATCAAAACCGGTGCATCAAAACTTTACATAGAGGATTTACAGGAAGAATTTATAACTGATTTTATATATCCTACTTTGAAAGCAGGTGCTATTTACGAAGGTAAGTATCTTCTTGGAACGTCTTTTGCAAGACCTATTATAGCAAAAAGAATGGTTGAGATTGCTATAAAGGAAGGCTGTACGGCTATTTGCCACGGAGCTACCGGTAAGGGTAATGACCAGGTAAGGTTTGAGCTTACAGTAAAGGCTTTAGCTCCACATCTTAAAATAATTGCACCCTGGAGAATTTGGGATATCAAGTCAAGAGAAGATGCAATAGATTATGCTGAAGCAAGAAATATTCCAATACCCGTAACAAAAAAAGATAACTACAGCATGGACAGAAACCTTTGGCATTTAAGCCATGAGGGTTCCGATTTGGAAGATCCTTGGAACGAACCTCAGTATGATAAGCTTTTAAAACTGATGGTTTCTCCTGAAAAGGCTCCGGATGTACCAACATATGTTGAAATATATTTTGAACAGGGTATTCCTAAAAAGGTTAACGGTGTTGAATACGGGCCTATTGAAATGATGCATGTTCTCAATAAGCTTGCAGGCGAAAACGGTGTCGGCATAGTTGACATGGTTGAAAACAGACTTGTTGGAATGAAGTCAAGAGGTGTATATGAAACTCCTGCAGGAACAGTTTTATATGCTGCTCACAGAGAGCTTGAACTGCTCTGCCTTGACAGAGATACCCTCCATTACAAGGACATCATTGCACAAAGATTTGCAGAGCTTGTGTATTTCGGACAGTGGTACACCCCTCTTCGTGAATCCTTGTCTGCTTTTGTTGATAAGACTCAGGAAACTGTTACGGGAACTGTAAGACTGAAGCTTTACAAAGGTAACTGTATGCCTGCAGGCGCTAAGTCTGAATACTCCCTGTATAATGAAGCAATTGCTACCTTCAGTAAAGACGAAGTTTACAATCAGAAGGATGCAGAAGGGTTTATTAACCTCTTTGGTCTTCCAATGAAGGTCAGGGCTCAAATGCTGCAAAACAAGGATATCAAATAGATTTAAGACATTTTTGTAATAACAGAATATTACATACAATAAGGCATACCGGTAGACCATAGGTTTCAAAAAAACCTGTTGATTTTGCAGGTATGCCCTTGTTTGATATATTAGATTTTTAATCCTAAATTAATTGAGGTGTATATTATGAAACTTTGGGGCGGTAGATTCGCAAAAGGAACAGACAAACTGGTGGATGATTTCAATTCTTCCATACGTTTTGACAGCAGAATGTACAGGCACGATATTCTGGGTAGCATCGCCCACGCAAATATGCTTGGAAAATGCGGTATTATATCAGCTGATGAAAGTAGCCTGATTCAAAGTACTCTTAAAGATATTTTAAATGATATAGAAGCCGGAAAAATTGATTTTGAAATTGATGCAGAAGATATTCATATGAATGTTGAAAAAATTCTCATATCAAGAATCGGCGATACCGGAAAGAAGCTGCACACAGGAAGAAGCAGAAATGATCAGGTTGCTTTGGACATCCGCATGTATCTGAGAGATGAAATTATTTCAATAAAAGATATGGTTGCCGTTTTTTTAGATACTCTTGTAAAAATTTCGGAACCAAATCTTGACACTATTATGCCTGGTTACACACACCTTCAAAGAGCCCAGCCAATTACACTGGCCCATCATATGATGGCTTATTTTGAAATGTTCAAAAGAGATTACCAAAGGCTGTGTGATTGCTATTCCAGAATAAATATCCTCCCCCTCGGCTCAGGTGCTCTTGCAGGTACTACTTATCCTCTGGACAGGTACATGGTTGCTCAGGAATTGGGATTTGATGATGTAACTCAAAACAGTCTTGACGGTGTCAGTGACAGAGACTTTGCAATTGAACTTGCTTCCTGCTTGTCAATTCTTATGATGCATCTTAGCAGATTAAGCGAAGAGATTATTCTCTGGTCCTCACATGAATTTAGTTTTGTTGAACTTGATGATGCCTATAGCACAGGTTCTAGCATTATGCCTCAGAAGAAAAACCCTGATGTTGCAGAGCTTGCCAGGGGCAAGACAGGCAGAGTATACGGAAGCCTCATGACTCTCCTCACTGTAATGAAATCCCTCCCACTGGCATACAACAAGGATATGCAGGAGGACAAGGAAGCAATATTTGATGCTGTAGATACGGTGAAAATGTGTCTGCCTGTTTTTTCAAACATGATTAATACCATGAAAGTCCGTAAGGCTAATATGTACAAGGCAGCTCAGGGCGGTTTTACCAATGCCACAGACATTGCAGACTATCTTGTAAAAAAGGGTATTCCTTTCAGAAGTGCCCATGAAATTATCGGGAAAATGGTACTTTATTGCATTGAGAATAATAAGGCTATTGATGATATGACAATGGACGAATTCAAGAGCTTTTCAGATAAAATCCAGGAGGATGTGTATACTGAAATAAGTCTTGAAAAATGTGTTTCAGGCAGAAAGCTGGTCGGAGGCCCTGCACGTGAAACCGAGGAAAAAGCCATTGAAAATGCAAAATCATTTTTAAGTTCATTAATTCAGGCTTAAAAAATATGTAAGATATTTGTATGGGTGGGTTCAAACGAACAATTATAAACCCATACAAATATCTTTTTAAATTTCCAGTAAAAAAATATGCTACGCCAACCTTCTCCCGGCATTAAGTAAGATATTAAGTGATATTCTTTCCGAATTTATGTTTAAATTCATACATGATACACGTATTCCTTTTTTCGATAACTCCGTTTCTATATCCCTTTTTATTTTATCAATTATTTCAACTTCATTACGGGCAACTATTTTGCGTCTTTTTCTAAACATATTCCCCTCCGATTTGACTATAAGTAGCTGTTTTGTTTAGTTTATCTTTACTTTCTTTTCCAACGCTCTACCCAAACTAAACCATGAATCCCTTAGTTTAAACCTCATTTGCTCGTCCAAGGTCCTTTCTATTATGTCGTTCAGCTCCTTTCTTGCCTTAATATATTCCTTTATATCAAATTCATCCTTTGCAAGTATTTCTTCTATTTGCAAAAGCCATTCCTTTATATATTCAGACCCCAAATATTCAGAAGTAATTTTCTTCTTTAGATGGAATACAACTTGTTTTACAGCTTTTCTTTTTACGTCCATATCTGTTTGTATCTTTCTTACTTGTTTTTGACCCATTAAATATTCACTCCTTCTCTTTTGATACATCAGCAGATATTGCCATATATTTACAATTATTATACTATATTTGGTATTTTATTGTAAATCCCACCATGGTTGGTTTAGATACACAGCCTAACGAAATCGGAGGTATTTGCCCTGTTAATCACTTATATAACGGGGGAAATAAAAAAGTAGTTATATAAAAGTATGGTTTTGTAAGTTAAATTTTATACCGTTTTCCATGTAAAAAGCTGCCGAACCTAATGCCCGACAGCTTATATATCAAGATATTTAATCTTCTTTAGTAGGTAACCAGCTGTTTGCCGTTTAGTTTTGACATATCTACATTTTGTTTTTTAGATTCTGGTACTACCACTGTGTCCTTATTACCGTCACTCACGTACTGGGAACTTCCTTTCCCCATGATATCCATCCACCATGCAAGATCACATTCCACCTTCTCCTGCCCCGTAGACCTTACCCTTGGCACAGCAAAAGGATTGAATTTTGGCGATACAGGTGACGGCGATGGATTTGCACCTACAAGTACTATTGAGGTATGTTTGTACTCTATACCTTGGTAGTTACCCTCAATAACATAGTCCTTCAAATTCTTTGACGCATTCCCAAATGGCAATGAAAATGCCTTAAATTTATATCCGGGTATATACTCTTCCATTAATTTCTGATTTCCACCAACTTCTTCCATCATTTTTGCCGCAGTTTTAACATCCGGTAAAGATACATGTGTCTTTGTATGATTTCCTATTTCAAAACCTTTATCAATCAAATATTTTAGTCTATCCTGAACAGTCCCCGCACCGCTAAATGTTTCCACTCCAAGGTTAACATAAAATGTACCTTTCAGTCCGAAATCAGGATGTTTCCTGTTAAATTCCTCCATGACCCCTACCGCTGATTTTGGATTTGCTTTCAGCTGTCCGTCCTGCTCAACAAGGTTAAATTGTCCCGCTGTTCCATCGTCAAAAGTGAAAACCATAGGTATACACCCTGCTGGAACGTCAATATTATTGTTTATCATGTCCTCAAGGTTTACAAGCCTGTAATTTTTTTGATATAGTTCTTCCAACAAGCTTCCAAATTCCGCAAAAGTTGTTGTATATTCGTTTTTTCCCTTGGGGTATGTTTCAACAAAGTTATGAAACATAACAACCATTATCTGTCCCGCTTCGTTGGGCTTTACCTTATTATAGTCAATTTTTACCGGTTCTGGTTTTTGGGTGTTATCGGCTACCTTTGTAGAGTCAACTTGAGATGGTGTATCCGTAGCTGCCTTTGAAGGAGTAGATATAGCTTCTTTAGTACTGTTTGCCGAATTTGTATTTTTATTTCCCGAGTAATATTCATTTACCCCGCACCCCGTGGAAACTGACACGGTAATTGCCAATGCCAAAACTGCTGCAATATAATTTTTCATTTGTTTTCTCCCAATATTATACAATTATCAATGGTTGTTTAACTTTCACTTTCATAGTCTACTGCAACAGACGATTCTTTAACAAGCTTGATATGCTCGAGAACTTTAAGGTGTGCAGGATGAACCTGGTAAGCCTCCATATCTGCCATTGAATCAAACTTTGTGTAAAGTCCTATATCATATGACCTTTCAGAATGAACAATATCTACGCCAACTTCTATGAATTTCAAACAAGGTATTTGTCCCTTTAATCCAAGCAACAGATCTTTTGTTTTTTGAATAGTTTCTTCACTCTTGTCATTTAATCTGAATAAAACAATGTGTGTAAGCATTTTTTTGTAATACCTCCGTGTATTTATTTTATGTATTTTCCTTAATTTTAACTTTGATATAGGATATAGTCAAACAAAAATGGCAAAGTGTTTGTTACATTTTCTGGTATTTTATGTTTTAGTAATTTATTATGGTAAATTATTAAATTTTTGCTTGAATTATGTTATAAATCGTTGTATAATTATACACAGACATGAGTATTAATTCATGTTATTTTTAATGCTTATTTCTATATTTTTGATAAATCCCTATTATTTAAGGGACTGGCAATTTTGCCAGTCCCACTTTTTTTTTGTGTCTTTATTTATTTAGCATCCAGAAAATTGTATATGGTCATAAGTCCATCCAATCTTGTCATTTTGTTTTTTGGCATAAAGTTTCCGTTGCTACCGTTCATTGCTTTAAAACCTGCGGCAAGACACACATATCCCAAAAGATTTGGATTTATTTTATTTGCATCTTTGAAACTGCTTTTGTATATACCCTTTATTTCAGCAACCTCTCTTAATCCCTTGAATTTTATAAAATACTTGGCTGCTTCCTCTCTGGTAATTACAGAAAGCGGTGCTTTTTCCGCCTTAGTTATAATACCCTGGGCAATCAGTTGACTGTACATATCTTCAATTATCTTATCATTATTATTAGCCATATCCACGTAATAAAAATCATTCAATTTGGAAAGCAGAACAAAATAATCCTTTTGAAGCAATACATCAGTCGGTTTAAGTTCATTCTGAACATATCTTATGCCCATCTGTGTTAAGATTTTGACCTTATCTTCAGCTTTAATCCCATTTACATCTGTATAATCTGCAACTTTATTATCTTTGTACACCCTTCCGGAATTATCCAGAACATCGCCGTTATCCGCACTGATATTGCAGGGCTTTGAGTTATCTGCTAAATATCCCAGAACGGCATTTTTAGAATTTATTATGCCAAACTTATAATCTTCAATTGTTGTCTCTGATTCATCAGAATCATCCGGTATGTACTGTACTTCATACCCTATTTTATTAAACAGTACCTTGTTGGCTTCGTCAACGGTGATTACACTTTTGGGATCAGCAAACTTCATTTCCTTTGACCAATAGGTATAAAAGCTGTCGATGTTTCCTGACAGATTATCATAAGATATAGAGATATAGTTACTTGGACACTCAATTCCGTTTTCAATTCTTATATACCTGAATGAATATGAGTTTTCAGGTTTAGAATCATATGTTATATACGAATCGTCAAATTTAACTTTTGCATAAATATCTGGTATAAGTGTCTTTAATGTTTCGTCACATATTGCTTTTGCTTGTTCCTCAGACTTTTGGGGAACTGCACCTGTTGGCGATGTATAGTTAGTCCAGAACTCTATTAAAGCTCCTGTCTTTGCGTCTACGGTAATCTGAACTTCTCTTGTCAGCTTTTTGCTTTCATCCAGTACCTTTGTATAAGTCAAGGTCCATGCAAGTGAATTGCTGTTTCTCCAAACCTTACCCAAGTAAGCATTTGTCAGTTTAAATGAACTGTCAAGATTGAAGTTGCTTATAGAACGCAATTTTTTGTCCGCAGCTTCCTTTGTGATAAGGTTTGCTAGGTCATTCACCGCCTCCAGTTCGTCAGGAGTCAGTGCAATATTTGAAACTCCAGCTGCATCCATCAAAGCCATTTTTTCATTTTGGGAAGATGCACTATATTCATATAATCTATAACTTTTTACTGTTTCAACCTCTCCGGTAACGGCGTCTATATACTTATTTGTTGTCTTTGGAACATATGAAAGATATGTTACAGGCTTTTCATTTTCCAATTTAACATTGTAAACCAGTTTAAGTCCAAGTTTTTCAGCAAATGCCTTTTGTGCCTGATTGAGACTTATTATCTTTGAAGCATCTTCAAACTTTATGTCTTTTGAGTAATTACATGTAAAACTGCTAACTTTTCCGGTATAAGAATTAACAGATAGATTAATAAAATCATTTTCAAATTTTATACCGTTTTCTTGTCTGACGTAGTTTATATTATACCCGCCATTATATCCGTATACATTGGTATCATTAAGCTTAAACTTACCTAAAAGATTAGGATTTACACGGTTTACGAACTGTTCTGCGATTTTATGTGCCTGGTCCTTCGAATACTTGGGTATTTTTTTACCCTCATTTAGCAAGTAATCATATGTACTGTACAGTGATATAAAATTGTCTTCATCTATTTGTACATTTACACTCTTTTGTGAATCTTTGTCATTCCAAGCAAAACTCCATACAATTCGGTCATTCCTGTTATAAATATTGTAGCTGAACTTTGTACATTCCTTCGGAATGTCAATTTTAGATTTAACGAACTTAATAGCGTTTTGAAGCTCTTTGTCCACCTGTGCTGATCCGTCGGCTGCCATTGCAGGAATCATAAATACAGCTAAGACAGCAACCACCAACAACATTGAAATAAATCTTTTCAATACAATCACCTCTTGTTTTTTATTTGTTTTACTGCATGTAAATCCTACCAAAAAATTAGACGTTATTTAATCTATGAAGTTCCACATTTTATATAACTATTTTATTTTTATATGAATAATTTAACAACCAACAGCTTTGTAACCTTTTTGAAACAAAAAGGGAACAGCCTATGTCTCAGGTTGTTCCCTTTTTTAAATTAATTTGTTTTTGGTATTTTTAACTCATCGCCTATGTTAATACTGTCAGCATTCTTCATATTGTTGTATTTCAGTATTTCAGTATACTTTGAAGGTGTCCCATAGTATTTGGTACTAATGGAGCTAAGGGTATCACCTTGTTGAACCACATGTACCGTATATTCTTCCCCAGGTTCCTGCTTTGTATCAGAAGGTTTTGCAGGTTCTGTACCATTATCCGAATCCTTGGGGTCATCAACGTTTGTATCGGTGTTTTTACTGTCACCGGCTTGAGATGGTACTGATTGAGAGTCAGAAGCTGTTGCAGTACTCTCTGTATTTGTAGCTACGGATGGTGTATCTGTCGTACCTGATGCCGTCTGAGTTGACTGAGATGGTTCTCCTTGCTTTCCATCAGAGGCAAAAAGTCCCTTGTTGCTTACTATGAGATACCCCATAAATAGAACTCCTGATATTATAAGTACACATATAAATCCCAATATGTAGTTAACAATACTGCGACCTTTTTCCGGCTCATCAAGTAATTCATCCTCTTCCTCATCTTCATCTTCGTCCATACTGAACTGAGCCATTCTTCTTTGTATAGGAATATATGAAATATTTCTAACCTCTTCAACTTTGATAACCATTAGTGTTAAACCTTCATCCATATCAGTCTTAGAAGCTTCCTGAAAAAGAACGCTGGCCATTTTTTGAGGATCCAAACCGGAATCAATAACCGCTTCTATCCTGCCCCTGTTTAAACTATTTAACACTCCGTCACTGCACAGAAGGATGATATCTCCCTCTTCTATCATTATACTTGAGGAAAGCTTTATTTTTGTTTTAGATTCCTGTTCGGCAATTTTTAGTATTTTTTCGGTATCCTTATACAACTCTGTAGTGTTTGGGGTTATCCCCAGTGATTTAAGCTTTTCGTTTTTCCTGCTTTCACCATTTGAAAATATATCTTTTTGAAGTCCATGCCGGAATAAAAAAGCACCGTTATTACCAAGGTTCATTATCACGGCTCTGTTGTTCTCAATTATTAACGAAGAAAAACCTGTTAATATCGGGTTGTTCTGACTGGATATAACGGATTTACTGTATATTAAATTACTGGAAAGCTGAACTGCCTCATATATTTTTTCGGTAATGCCTTCAAGAGAAAAGTGCTGTTTTTTTGCACTTTCATGGTATCTTTTTATTTCTCTGACAGCAGATATGCTATCCGTTTCACCGTCATCAATTCCCATAGAATCTGACACAGCAAAAACGAAGTTACTTGAGGATTTTTCAAATGAACACTGAATACTTTGAGTATTATGGCAATTTGAGAAGCTGCCGTTGAAATAGAAATCGTCTTTGTTTGAGCTGTTGCCCATACAACTTATTACTGTAGCACTTACCCTTATGTTTCCATCCACAGTATTTCACCTCGTAACGTTTTTTAAATTCTTTAGTAAAAATATGCAACTAATTGGTAGGAATTTGTAAGTAAATAATATCACACAATACATGCTTTTACAATAAAATTAGTTCTCCAGGGTACATAAAAAGACACTCAAAAAGATTTCCCTTTGAGTGCCTTAAAATCAATTATAGCTAAACTATTTCCTTGCAGAAAATGAACTGATAATAGATTTAACTACAGAGCTTGCAATATTAATAATGCTCAATATGTTTTCAGCATTAAAAGAAAAAGAATCTATGGTATCAGAAACTGAATCTTCAACTGTTGTTACTACTGAAGTAGCCTTATCTAAAGTACCTTTTGCACTTTTAGCAAGTTCATCTATACTTGTCACAGTGACAGGTAAAACCTCCAGTGTCTTTCCCACTGAGTCAGCATTGTCATCTAAAATTTTGTTGACCTTTTCAGTAATCTTTAAGCAATTTCTTAAAACTACTATTAAAAGGACTCCTATTATAACAGCTATACAAAAAATTATGAACCATGCCACAACACTCAGGTCTAAAGTAATAGACATATGTAAACACCCTTTCGTGTATAAAAGCTTTTATTCAGCCTTTTCTTCCTCTGTACATACGCATTCTTCAACGGCTTCATTTTCATTGCAACAGCAGCAGTCTTTTTCCTTTTTAATTAAATCTTCGATCTTTTCTTTTGCCGTGTTCAAGCCATCTTTAACATTTTCCAGTGTATCCTTTGTTACTTTAGCTATGTCGTCCCTTGTTTCCTTTCCTGATTTGGGAGCTAAGAGTACTCCGGCAGCTACACCAACAGCTGTTCCTATTCCTGCACCGATTGCAACATTTTTAGCAGTTTGTTTTTTTGATGATTTCTTTTTATTCTTTCTGAGTAAATCCTTTAAATCCATTGTTAAACGCCTCCTTCATTAAAGTATGAATTTTATATTACATATAATGGATAATAGAATACCTATTATTAACATTATACGTCTTTACATTTAAAATTGATAGATAGGTTTGTAATAAATTAATATTATATCATCCTGCCTGCTGTGTTTTTAAAACTGATTCAATGGCACAAGCCAGCTGATCAGGACAGGAAGTACCTCTCCCCTGACAATCAATACCTTTTAACCTTGAAAGTACCTCACATGCAGGCATCCCCTCAACAAGTGAGCTGATACCCTGAAGGTTTCCCGAACATCCGTTGCTGAAACGAACATTTTTTAGTTTCCCGTCTTCTATGTCAAAACTTATCTGACTTGAGCATGTACCTTTTGTTTTGAATTGCATTTTACACCCTCCCTATTTTTACTGCCAAATATTTAATACAAGGATAATCCAACCTCAGCCCTGTGTCAATCAACATTTTTTATGCTTACTTTATTCCCTGTTTGTTGTAGGTTGAAACAATTTCTGATAGACTTTAATTATCTGAAAAAATTATACCACTAGAGTTTTAGGAGGTAGCAATGAATAATATAAACATTTTGTTTGCTTCTTCAGAAGTATTTCCTTTTGCAAAAACCGGAGGTCTTGGCGATGTTGCCGGTTCCCTTCCGAAAGCGTTATCAAAGCCGGGGTGTGATATACGTGTAGTTATGCCTAACTATAAGGTAATCCCGGAACAGTATAAATCCCAAATGGAATATCTGGGCTTCATTTATGTAGATATATCCTGGAGGCATCAGTATTGTGGTGTTTTCAGATTAAAGTATGACGGGATAACATATTATTTTCTTGACAATGAATATTACTTTAACAGGCCTGAACTCTATGGCGATTTTGACCAGGCCGAACAGTTTACTTTTTTTAGCAAAGCAATTTTAGAAATGCTTCCTTTTATAGGCTTCAAGGCTGATATAATACATTGCAATGACTGGCAGACGGGAGTTGTGAGTCTCCTGTTAAAAAGTATATACCAAAACAACCAATTCTATAAAAAGATTAAAACCATATTTACCATACACAATCTAAAGTATCAGGGTATTTTCCCAAAAGAAGTACTTTTAGATCTGCTGGGGTTGGACTGGAGATATTTTACACCGGAAGGAGTTGAGTTTAACGGAAATATAAATTTTTTGAAGGCAGGCCTTGTTTACTCAGACTCTATTAGTACTGTAAGCCCTACTTATGCTAATGAAATAAAAAATGACTTTTACGGAGAGGGATTAAATGGTGTATTAATCAGCCGGTCAAAAGATTTGTACGGAATATTAAACGGTATTGATTATGAGAAAAACAATCCTGAAAATGATACAAGATTGTATGCGATGTACTCGGCTGACAAGATATCTCAGAAGTATGAAAACAAACGAAGACTTCAGCAGGATTTAGGCCTTCCTGTAAGGCCGGAAGTACCTGTAATCAGTATTATTTCAAGGCTAACCTCTCAAAAAGGGTTTGACCTTATTGAACGTGTACTTGAAGAAATGCTACAAATGAATATTCAGCTTGTCCTGCTTGGTAAAGGTGATGAACATTACAAATATGTTTTTGAAAACGCAGCATACTGGCATAAAGACAAGGTTTCAGCCAATATAACCTTTAGCGATACTCTCGCTCAGCGAATTTATGCGGCATCAGATATGTTCCTCATGCCTTCCTTGTTTGAGCCCTGCGGTCTTGGTCAGATTTTCAGTTTCCGATACGGAGCAGTTCCCATAGTACGTGAAACGGGTGGCCTTAATGATACTGTTCTTTCCTACAACGAAGTAACAGGAGAAGGGAACGGTTTCACTTTTTCAAATTACAATGCCCACGATATGCTTAATACAATCAAGCGTGCAGTAGATTTTTATTACAATAAAAAAGATATTTGGAACCTTATTGTCCAAAGAGGCATGAGAGCGGATTTCAGCTGGGAAAAATCAGCTCACGAATACATGAATATGTACCGTAAAACACTGCAGCAATAGCAGTAAATTAAAATTCTATTCCCTTGCGGGCTGAAATGCCTTCTTTATACGGATGTTTTACGGCTTTTATTTCAGATATGTAGTCGGCAACTTCCATCAGACGTTTCCCGGCATTTCTCCCGGTTAACACAAGTTCTGTTTCTTGGGGTTTATCTTTTATCATGGAAATAACATCATCTTCGCTGATAAACCCGTTATTCAGAACTCCTATGAGTTCATCAAGAATAACCAGACCATATTTGTTCTGTAAAACAAGATTTTTTACATTATGGAAAATTTCTGAAGCCTCTTTACGGGCCTCTCCTTTTTCTTCCTCAGTCATGTTCCAGACAAACTTTTTACAGCTGAAACCTCTTATTACAATAAACTCCGGTTCCAGCTTCTTTAGTGAATGAAGTTCGCAGGTATCTCTGCTTTTTAAAAACTGAACCAAAAGAACCTTCATATTATCACCACAGGCTCTTACTCCAAGTCCTATTGCTGCTGTAGTCTTACCCTTGCCATCACCTGTGTAAATGTGTACCAAGCCTGTCTTACTCATAAAGTCCTCCATTTATTTTAATTGAAAGCTATTCTAAAAAGAGCTCGCTTATACTTTTGTTAAACACCGGATGCATTACAAAAGGTGCAATTTCGTTTAAAGGCTCCATTACAAATTTTCGCTCATGCATCCTGGGATGAGGAATTACTAAATCCTTTTCATTTATAACCGAATTGCCGAAAAGTAGGATATCAAGGTCGATAGTCCTTGGCCCCCATCGTATTATTCTTTCCCTCTTGAGTTCCTTTTCGATTTTTGAACACAATTCCAGAAGGTCATCAGCCGACAAAGTTGTCCTGATTTCAACCACTGCATTCAAAAAATCAGGCTGCTGTTCATACCCTACCGGGGCGGTATTATAAAAAGATGACACAATCGTAACTTCAACTTTTTCAGCGGATTTTAGCAACTCCAACGCCCGGTTCAGTTGGTATTCTCTGTCCCCTATATTTGAACCCAACCCTATATATGCAATGACTTCAGTATTACACATTGAAATCACCTCTGGTACGCTCAAGCTGGACTCCGGCATACCTAAGATGATATCCCATAGGAGCCCAAGGTTTTTTCAGCAGTATCTTTACTGACACTGCTTTTTGAAAGTTAATGAATATGCCCTCAACAATCTTATATGCAACCGTTTCTATTAAATCGTACTTATCCGACCTTACAATCTCCCCGACAACTCTGCATACCTCTGCGTAATTCAAAGTAGAGGTTAAATCATGATTTTGGGCAGCATTGCTTAAATCAGCAGATATTTCAAGTGAAACAAGAAACATCTGCCCCAGTTTTTTTTCTTCTTCTGCTACCCCGTGGTATGCATACACTTCCAAATCTTCTATAATTATTTTATCCATTTATCTCACCATACTATCCGTCATTTTTGCTACTCGTACATTTTGCAGAACATCATGAACCCTTACAATTTCAACACCCTTCACAATACCTGTTGCAGTTGTAGCCAGCGTACCTTCAAGCCTGTCATATACTTCAAGTCCCAGAACCCTACCTATAAAGGATTTTCTTGAAGTACCTAAAAGAACGGGATAGCCCAGCTTTTTAAAAGTTTCCAGCTTACGCATTACCTCCAAGTTTTGTTCCCAGGTCTTTGCAAAACCTATACCGGGGTCTATGATTATTTTATCATCCCCTATACCTGCGTTTTTAGCAATTAATATACTTTCCTCAAGCTCCCGCAATATTTGCCCTATAAGGTCTTCTCCATAATCTGTTCCTGTAGTTCTGTTGTGCATTATACATACCGGTACACCGTACTCCGCTATTGTCGGAGCCATGCGGGAATCATATTTGAGACCCCATATATCATTTATCATATCTGCGCCTGCCTTTATGGCAAGTTCTGCTGTATCTGCTCTATAGGTATCCACCGAAACAGGCAAGCCTGCTTCTTTTGTGAGAGCTTCAATCACAGGTATTATCCTCTGCTGTTCAATTCCAGGGGACACAGGTACTGCACCGGGTTTTGTGGTTTCTCCTCCGACGTCAATTATATCTGCGCCTTCATCAACCATCCGTAGTGCTTGTTGAAGCGCAATTTCAAGGTTTGTATAACTGCCCCCGTCCGAAAAGGAATCCGGCGTTATGTTAAGTATACCCATAACATAAGTCTTTTTGCCCCATTCCCATGTGCTGTTCCCGATTTTAATACAAGTCGCTTTCATATTTGTGATATCCTTCATCTTTTAGTAATATAGTACGGGTATTTTCCCGTTGGCATACCAACTGCATTCCTCAACCATACTGCAGCTGACACACTGGCGGCAGGACTTATCCCCTTCATATAAAACCTTACTCAGAGGTGTACTGTGTCCTTCCTTTTTGCGATGCATTGCAATTGCATTCAAAATCATTTCAGTGTCACCCTTATCTATATTTAAATCCTCCAGAATCTCACGTGCTAAAACAGCTCCTTCAGTGGCATGGTCTGCCTTTTGGCTGTATTGTTTCCATTTGGCAATATCATGGAGAAGTGCAGTTATATAAATTATTTCCTTATCAAGGTCATATTTATTTTCAAGTGAAATAATATAGGCAACCCTTGCCACATCCATAACATGCTGAATATCATGGAGGCAGAATTTACGGTCTTTTTCTGCTTTGGAATTTAATTCCATATACTTTTTGAATTGTGGATGGTTTAAAATTCTTTGTACTAATTCCATATGCTTCCTCTGTAATATTACTTATACAATATCATCAATCTGTCTGTAAGGTTTGTATCTGTGTAGAAATTCCCTCGAAATGTAGTGGTTGTAGTCAGAGACCCTGTATTCTTAATACCTCTGGCAGTCATACATGCATGCTGACCCTCAATAATTACTGCAACATCCTCTGATTCTGTGATCTTTTGCATAATTTCTGCTATATCCGACCCTATCCTTTCTTGAAGCTGGAGACGTTTTCCAACCATTTCGGCAATCCTGGCTATTTTGCTCAGGCCCAGTATTTTTCCGTTTGGTACATAAGCAACCGCGACTTTCATATTGTACATAAGCGCCATATGGTGCTCGCAATAGCTGAAAATATCTATATCCTTAACCAATACCATTTCTTTGTTGTCCTTTGGTATCACCAAATCATCCTCAAAGGTCTTGTTGTACATTTCGGCAATCTCGTCATTGGAATAGCTGATTCCTTCAAAAATCTCCTCGTACATACGAGCAACACGCGCGGGCGTCTCTTTCAGTCCCTCCCTGTCAGGGTTCTCTCCGATAGCGATCAGCAAACCTCTGATATGCTCTTCAACTTTTTTCCTATCTATTGACATATAACCCACCCTATATATACGTATTTACTTTATCGTATAAAAAGTAAAATCCCTGAAAGTAGTATACTCTAGGGATTACTGCTATCCTAAAAAGAATAGCATACGTATTTTCCACAGTCAACTTGGAAGAACACTTTAGAATGACATTTTACCTTAATTTGCCTTATATTACTGTCAGGTTCGACTGTCCGCACAAGGACATACTTTGACACAAATACCACATACGGAACCCCTTCCTATATGCTTTAAATTCGTACTCATATATTCAGAACAAGCTCTTGCATCTACTATGTCTTCTCGAGGTTTTCCAACCTCCCACTTATTCCCTGTAAGGGCAAGGGCAGGACATGCTTTAACACACTTGTTGCATGAAGAGCATTTGTCTTGTAATATTTTATTCTCACAAGGGAGTACCATATCAGTAAGAACTGTCCCGAGCCTCACCCTAGGTCCGTAATCCTTGTGAATAAACAAGCCGTTCTTGCCAATCCAGCCCAGTCCTGCCAGAACAGCACCTGTTTTATGCGGAAATACACCGCTGTATGGTATTGGGGAGGTAGGTATACTTTGTGATGCAGCAATAGAATATGCCCTTTTGCCGAGTGTCTGGATAGCCAGTACAAGTCTTAGTGTTATCTGGTCTATTAAGGCATTCACAGAACGATAGTGGTTAAAATAAGTAAAGGTAGGTTTGTCTCCTATCTCGTCCATTATAGCATCTGACAGTCTGACGCCGAAGGTTATTGCAAAGGGGTAACTTTTCAACACCCCCGGTAAATGCTCCTCCACCTGAGATATTCCAAAGAAGGTTCCTCCCATACCATATACAATTGCTTCCAATTCTTTATATGAATTATCTGACACGTGTATCTCCTTTAAGCTAAATCTTGTTTTAATTATTATATCATTAACAGTAAATGAGATGCACGGGAAATAAAGCTCATTTTTCACCGTATAAAAAGTCTTTTTGGGGTAATATAGTAAACCATAAGCCTTTATGGTATAATTTTAAATATATTTTATGCAATTTATTTTAGGCTAATTTTACAGTTAAGAACGGAGGTATTTATGAGTTCTATAGAAAACAGCAGAGAACTTGCCGAAAACAAGCTGATACTTTTATATATTATTCATAATCTGGAGTCTCCAGTAACCAATTTGCTTATAACAAAGATAATTTTAGAAAACAAGCTGATGAATTATATATTTCTTCAACAATATCTTGATGAGCTTTGTGAAGGAAAGTTCCTTGCAAAAATTGATGCTGACGAAAAACTGTCCTATAGCATTTCTTCTGCCGGAAAACAAAGTCTGGAGTACTTTACTTCATTGATTCCGGGGGGTATTAAAGCCAGAATCGATGAGGCTTTAAACAAATATAAAAAGAGTAAAAAAAATGAAATAAGTATACAGTCAGACTTTGTCGCCGTAAAAGAAAATGAGTATATTGTTAGTCTAGGGATTTGTGAAGGCAACTTTACCTATATTGATTTAAAAATGTCTGTTGGGAGCCGTAATGACGCTAATAAGATATGCGACAATTGGGCTCAAAATTCAGAAAAACTATATAGTAAAATATTATCCGCCCTTACAGATACAGGCAGTAGTAAATCGGAAAATAACAAATAATTATTTTTAATAATTATTTAACCCATGCTTCAAACCCCTGGAAAAACACTCTCTTATAAGCAGGTCCAGCTGATGACGAATAAACTGCACTCTCAGCTGGGCTATTTTTTGTTTCCCATAATCATCTCTTACGTTTTTGAGATATATCTCATTTAATTTCAAAAATTTATATGTATCTTTAGCCTTTTCAAGCAGTGCCTTGTCGCTTAGTTTTTTTATTGATGTTTTGTCGAGACATTCGTATGTGAAGTTTTGTATAGCGTAGTTTTCTTTCATATACCCTCCTGAAAATTTTACTAAGATTTTAAACGAAATACTTATTATATTATTCAGAACAGTATAATTTTATTACATGTTTTACTATAAACAAAAAGCCGCCCTACGGCAGCTCTATTACTGAATTCTTTTCAGATGGCTTGTACAAAACAAACTTACTTCCAATAACCTGAACTACTTGGGAATTTGTCTGCTCTGCAATTTCTTCACATATGGTTTTGGTATCACAATCAGCATTTTTCAGGACAGTGGCCTTTATCAACTCTCTGGCTTCCAATGCATCTGAAAATTGCTTTATCATATTATCGCTTACCCCGCCTTTTCCCACCTGAAAAATGGGTTGAAGATTATTGGCAAGTGATCTCAAATAGCTTCTTTGTTTACCTGTAAGCATTGCAACCTCCATGTTTGCACAAAAAATATCCATGCATATTATTACTATCTTGTATAATCAAATTCTGTGTCATAAATTCTGACCGTATCACCTTCTTGTATTCCCATTTCTTCAAGGGCAGCAATTACACCTTTTTTCTTGATGGCTCTCTGGAAATATTGCAGTGACTCGTAATTTGTAATATTGGTAGAACCAAGAACCTTTCTCAACCATTTACCCTCAACTACATACACACCATCTTCAATGTGTATTTCAAAAGGCTTTTCTTCTTGTACTTTGTAAACAACCTCATCGTTCTTTGTTTCATCCAGAAGAATGGTGTCAGGAAGTGTTTTCAGTGTATCTGCAACAGCATACATGAGTTCTTTCAGTCCCTTATTAGTTGCAGCAGAAATTCCAAACACTCTGTATCCTCTTTTTTCAAGTTCTTCCTTAAAAGCCTTGTAGTTGTCCTCTGCACCGGGTATATCCATTTTATTAGCAACAACTATCTGTGGCCTTGTAGATAAAACCTCATTATATTTTACAAGCTCAGAGTTAATGGTATCAAAATCCTCCACTGCATCTCTGCCCTCAATGCCGGATACATCCACAACATGTATAAGAAGTTTTGTCCTCTCTACGTGTCTTAAAAATTCATGACCAAGTCCCACGCCTTCATGTGCTCCCTCAATAAGACCCGGAATATCAGCAATTACAAAGCTTTTTCCCTGTTCAATCTGCACAACCCCGAGGTTTGGAACCAAAGTTGTAAAGTGGTAGTTTGCAATTTTGGGCTTAGCAGCAGACACCATTGACAGTATTGTGGACTTACCCACGTTAGGATACCCTAAAAGTCCAACATCTGCTATCATTTTCATCTCAAGAATCAAACTGTATTCCTCACCCAGATCACCGCTTTTTGCAAAGTTCGGCACCTGTCTTGTGGGAGTGGCAAAGTGTTGATTTCCTTTTCCGCCTTTTCCGCCTTTTGCTATAACACATGTTTGACCGGGTTTTATTAAATCAACAAGCACCATACCCGTTACTTCGTCCTTTACCATGGTACCAAGGGGAACCTTGATAATAAGATCTTCTCCGTTTTTCCCTGAACAGTTAGACGGACCGCCGTCTTGTCCTGGTTCAGCCTTGAAGTTCTTTTTGTATCTGAAGTCAATCAGGGTATTAACCCCTTCATCAACTACAAAAATAACATCTCCGCCTTTTCCGCCGTCACCGCCGTCCGGGCCTCCGGCCGCTATGTACTTTTCACGGTGGAATGAAACCATCCCGTTTCCTCCATTACCGGCCTTTACATATATTTTAGCACTATCTGTAAACATTTATATTCTCTCCATTAAAACAAATATTCTTTTTTATATCAAATCCAGAACTCTGTTTATTTTAACCTGAAACAAATAATTTATGTGAAAAATAACTTTTATTATACGCTAAAAAGGTAGAAAATGCGTATCACATTCTCTACCTTTTTTAATGCGATAATTTTTTTATTACTCAGCAGTAACAATCATAACTTGTTTCTTATCTCTGCCAAGTCTTGCAAACTTAACCTTTCCATCCTTTAATGCAAACAAAGTATCGTCTTTACCTATTCCAACGTTTACACCAGGATGAATCTTTGTACCTCTTTGACGAACAAGAATGTTTCCTGCGAGAACGAATTGACCATCAGCTCTTTTGACACCGAGTCTCTTAGCTGCACTGTCACGTCCGTTTCTTGAACTACCAACACCCTTTTTATGAGCAAAAAGTTGTAAATTAACCTTTATCATGAGATTACACCTCCTCATCCAATACCTTCACATAGTCAGGATAAGCATACTCTATCTGTTTGAATCCAATTTCCGCAGCAGCCATAATCACATTGGCATCATGCCTTTTTTCAGGAGACAATTCCATGTCAAGCTTACATGACATAAACCCGCTCTTCTGTTTAAAAAAGCCTTTTAGTCCAATCAGCTCTTCAATAGCTCCTATCGCAGTAAAAGCGATTGCAGAAACAGCTGAACATACAATGTCACTGCCTTCTTCGGCAAACCCTGCATGTCCTTTTACAACAAACGTCTTAATAGAACCTGCTGAATCCTTTCCTATATTAACCTTAATCATCTAACCGTTATCCTTAATTAAGCATTGATCTTTTCGATTTGAACCTTTGTATATGGTTGTCTGTGCCCTTTTTTGTTTCTGATGTTCTTCTTTGCTTTGTATTTGAAAACGATAATCTTTTCACCTTTTCCATGGTTAAGAATCTTTCCGCTTACAGAAGCTGATTCAAGAACAGGAGCACCAAAGCTTACATTTCCATCCTTTGATACAGCAAGAACCTTATCAAAAGTTACTGAAGATCCTTCTTCAGCAGCGAGCTTTTCTATGAAAACTACATCGCCTTCCTGAACTTTGTACTGTTTTCCACCAGTCAATATAATTGCGTACATATATACACCTCCCAATATCAATCTCGCCGGCTTAATGACGTATATACTACATCAACAGGAGTATTCATCACAGGCAATAATTCAAATGAATTATATTTAAGGAGCCTTGGCCGTGCGGCTACCGATATATTTTAGCACATGGATTAACCCATGTCAATGTCTTTAATTCTGTAGCCTGCGGGTCTTATATCATTGACAGCCGCAACCTTGATTTTTTTATCCTTCTTTCCCACAAAATCCTTTATCAGCCCTTCAATATTACCTTCGATAACAGGGGCTACGGTAGGATGTACTTCCAACCTTACTTTTCTTGCTGAAGTATAATTCATATGTTCCTTGACTTCCCTGAGTATATTCATTGCATTGGTTTCTCCTGTATAAACCCTTCCTGCTCCGTCGCATACAGGACAATCACAGCTCATAACCGTTGACAGCTCCTGCCTTATCTTCTTTCTGGTCATCTCAACCAAGCCAAGCTCTGTCATGCCCAGTACTATTGTTTTGGTTCTGTCGCCCTTCAGGCTTTGCTTAAGAGAATCCAATACCAGCTGCTGATGCTCGGAGTTGTTCATGTCAATAAAGTCTATAATTACAATACCGCCTATATCCCTAAGTCGAAGCTGTTTTGCTATCTCTCTCGTTGCTTCTAAATTGGTTTTAAGTACCGTTTCTTCCAGATTGCTCTCTCCTACGAATTTGCCTGTATTAACATCAATTACGGTGAGAGCCTCTGTTTTGTCTATAATTATATATCCTCCGCATTTGAGCCATACCTTTCTTGATAAAGCCCGTTCGATTTTTGTTTCTATCTGGTAGTAGTCAAAAATCTTGTATTCCTTCTGAAACAACTCTACTCTGCTTTTTAACAGCGGAGATATCATTTCAACAAGTTCAAGTACCTTATTGTACTCTTTTTCATTGTTGATAATAAATTTGTCTACATCCCATGTGAACAAATCCCTGACTGACCTGTATATAAGATTTATATCTTTATGAATACACCTTGGTACAGTGCCTTTATTTTCACTTTCCTTTATTTTTGCCCAAAGCTTTAAAAGGAAAGAAACATCCTCTACAAAGTCAGATTCTTCTTTTCCCTCAGATACCGTCCTAACGATTAAGCCCATATTCTGTGGCTTTAGTTTTTCGGCTATTTTCTTTAGTTTTTGCCTTTCAGCATCATTTTCAATCCTTCGGGATATTCCTATATAATCTGCATTGGGGAGCAAAACAAGGTTTCTACCGGGTAAAGTTATGTGTGTCGATACTCTGGGGCCCTTTGTGCCAATAGGTTCTTTTATAACCTGCACCGTTATCTCCTGCCCTACCTTAAGAATATCTGAAATATTATACTCTTCGTAGTTACAAGAAATTTCTGATTCATCATCAGAGTATTCTTTTTTGGGAATGGCATCACCCACATACAAAAATGCGTTTTTTTCATATCCTATATCGATAAAGGCCGCCTGCATCCCAGGCAGAACACTGCTTACTTTTCCCCTGTATATGTTGCCCACAAGCCCCTGATGATTTGTTCTTTCTATATGAATCTCAGCCAATTCCTTATCTTCCAGAATACCGACCCTTGTTTCACCCGGACTAACATCTACTATAATTTCGTTTACCATCTAATCACCTCAAACTACTTCTTCCATAGGGTCCAGAAGCTGGTCCTGAGACCTTACGAAAAGCTTTGTCCTGTGAATTTTGTCAATCTCGTAATCAAATCCCAAGTAATTGCACAGTGATTCAATCAACAGGTCAGGCTTTAAGTTTGCTTTGCTTCCGGCACTTACAAGTACAGTGAATTTTATTATATTGAAGGCCTCAAAAGTCTGAATATCGCAATTTAAGTCAAATATCATACCTCTGATATCGGTATCCTTGATACCGTTTTTTGTTCTTTTCTTAACAACAATTTCTTTTTGCGATAAGTATTTGTCAATAGCACCTTTGAGCGTTTTTTGATTACATTCTGAAGGTGTCCCCACAATTACATTGTACTCGGATGCAGCTATGGTTGCCATTATGTTTTGCTTGGACACCTTCTTTTTTGCGGATAATATCTCTATTCCCTTGGGGAGCTGCGCATTTAATCTGTCAACAAACTCCTGCACCTGCATTTCATCATCGGTAATTTCAAAATCACCGTACTCTGCTTCGCTTGTGACTCCTACACCCAAGGGCAGACCGAAAACCATACTCGGATGAGGATTGAAGCCCTGTGAATAAGCTATGGGGAGTCTTGCCCTTCTTATGGCTCTTTCAAATACCTTCATGAGGTCAAGGTGAGAAATGAATTTGACTTCATCTCCACGTTTGAATTTTACACGTAAAATAGTCAATTTTAATTACCTCCACAAATACCGCTATCAAATATTGTAGCACCACAGCCACCGCAGTTTACACGGCAATTGGGCGTAACTTTTTCTTCCAGTGCCTTTTTAGCTTCGCTCATAAGATATTTCTTTGAAACACCTATATCAATATGATCCCAAGGCAGCAACTCTTCATAATCTCTTTTCCGCGTTGCATAAAAATATGGGTCTACTCCACATTCTTCAAAGGCTTTCATCCATACATCAAATTTGAAGTGTTCACCCCAGCTGTCAAATTTGCAGCCCATTTCCCATGCCTTCAGCAACACCTTGCAGGTTTTTCTGTCTCCTCTTGCAAACACTGCTTCTAAAAGGCTCAAACGGTTTTCGTGATAATTATAAGTTACCTGTTTGGAACGAATCTTACTCTTTAATAACATCTGCTTTTCATTGAGATTCTCCCTGCTATCCTGAGGTTCCCACTGAAATGGCGTAAAGGCCTTTGGAACAAAGGATGATGTACTTACGGTAACATTGAGGAATTTCCCTTTCTTTTCTCTTGGAACGTTTTTATAAGCATTTACTACCTTGTAAGCCAGGTCAGCAATTCCTTCCACATCTTCCATGGTTTCTGTAGGAAGTCCAAGCATAAAATACAGTTTTACACCGTTCCAACCTCCGTTGAATGCCATAGTTACAGCGTTTAACAAATCTTCTTCTGTTACACCCTTGTTGATTACATCCCTAAGTCTCTGGGTTCCTGCTTCAGGAGCAAATGTAAGTCCGCTCTTTCTGACCTTCTGAGCTTTTTCCATTAATTCCAGTGAGAAGGAATCAATTCTTAATGATGGAAGAGAAAGATTCACTTTCTTTTCTTCCATTTTATCAAGCAATCCTGTTGTCAATTCGTGAAGTTCGGTATAATCACTTGTACTAAGTGAGGTAAGTGAAATTTCTTCATAGCCCGAGCTTTCCTCAAGCTTATTTGCCAGTTCAAGCAAACGTTTATGACTCTTTTCACGTACAGGTCTGTATATAAATCCTGCCTGACAGAACCTGCATCCTCTTGTACATCCTCTGAATACCTCAAGCATTATTCTGTCATGTACTATATCAGTATATGGAACTATTATTTTTTCAGGGAAATAAGCCTTGTCCATATCACTAATTATTCTCTTTTTTATTTTTACGGGATAATCCGGCTTTTTGGGCTCAAAACTTTTTATAGTTCCGTCATCATTGTATGAAACATCATAAAATGCCGGGACATATATACCTTCTATTTTTACTATAGCTTCAAGGAATTCCTGTCTTGAACGGCCTGTTCCTTTCCACTTTGCATATACATCCATTACTTCATTGATTATTTCTTCACCTTCGCCCATCATAAAAAAGTCAATTATGTCGGCTAGTGGTTCAGGATTATACGCACAAGGGCCTCCCGCACATACAAAGGGGTCGCTGTCAGTTCTATTGTCCGATGTCAGGGGTATACCTGCCAGATCCAACATATTTATTATATTTGTAAAGCTCATTTCATATTGAAGTGTAAAGCCAACAAAATCAAAATCCTTTATTGGATCTTTAGACTCAAGTCCATACAGAGGAATATTGTTCTGCCTCATTTTTTCTTCCATATCTGTCCATGGAGCAAATACCCTTTCACAGTAGCAGTCATTTCTATCGTTTAACAAATGGTATAATATTTTCATACCAAGATGGGACATACCTACTTCATAAGAGTCGGGAAAACAAAACGCAAAACGTATATCTATACTTTTAGGGTCCTTTACGACACTGTTCCATTCATTACCGGTATATCTAGATGGTTTCTCTACACTCTTTAATAACGCATCCGACAGTTTAACACTCATTTTTTCCTCCGATATATCTAATATTTATAAATAGCAAAAAAAAAGAACTCGGTTATTAATTAAATTTTGCCAAAATAATCTTTCGAGTACCAAAAATATTATAGCAGAACATAGTACATATGGTAATACATTTTTAACAATTCTTTTATAGTATTTATACAATAATAAGAATTTATTATTTTTCCGTTAAAATTTTACTGAATATCTTTTGTGCATTAGACCAAAATATTCTTATACATTTTAAGTACTTCAGAAAATCGGAGCAAAACATCTATGCTTGAACTAAAAAATATCAGTAAAACCTATCACGTGGGAAATGTAGATACTATAGCGTTAGCTGAGATAAGTGTGTCTTTTCGCAAGAAAGAGTTTGTTGCTATTTTGGGCACAAGCGGGTCGGGAAAAACAACTTGTTTAAATATTCTTGGTGGACTTGACCGGTACGATTCAGGCGAAATGATTATAAACGGTAAAAAAACATCTCATTTTACGGAAAAAGAATGGGACGCTTACAGGAACAACTCTGTGGGTTTTGTATTTCAGAGTTATAACCTGATTAACCATCTCACTATTATAGATAATGTAGAACTGGGTATGACCCTCAGCGGAATTTCCCAGGAAGAAAAGAGAAAAAAAGCTCTTCAAGTCTTGAATGAGGTTGGCCTAAAAGAACATCTTCATAAAAAACCAAACCAACTGTCAGGAGGTCAAATGCAGCGTGTGGCAATTGCACGGGCCCTTGCAAATGATCCTGAAATTCTTTTGTGCGACGAGCCTACAGGAGCTTTGGATTCATCTACAAGCATTCAAATCATGGACTTAATCAAAAATATATCCCACAATCGGCTGGTTATTATGGTAACTCACAACCCCGATATCGCTGAAAAGTACGCTGACAGAATCATAAATTTTGAAGACGGTAAAATTATCTCCGATAACAATCCATATC
Source organism: Bacillota bacterium (assembly GCA_023443515.1). Lineage (GTDB taxonomy): Bacteria > Bacillota > Clostridia > Acetivibrionales > DSM-1351 > Ruminiclostridium. Next base: position 35,586 of record JAEZUC010000147.1, on the reverse strand, counting down.
ATTACATTCCTGAGTCAGAGAGTTTTTATTTAAAGAAAACCAGCATGAGTTTTTTTACGGCACTTAAATTGTCCTTTAACAATATTAAGACAAAAAAATGGAGGACTTTTCTTACCTCCCTGGCTTCAAGCATAGGAATTATAGGTATAGCAGTTATTCTGAGCCTGTCTACAGGATTTAAGAAGCAGATTGATAAATTTCAGAGTGACGCACTTGCGGAATTCCCGATTATCCTGACACAAGCCCCCTCTCATATGAACTCGGAAAATATAAAAGTATACAAGGGCGAGACAAAGAATACAAATACAGGAACTGTTGATTACGCTGATTCAGACAAAATATATCTGTATGATTCGTCAAAAAGTATATTTAATCATAGAAATATTTTTACAGAGGAATATCTGGAATACGTCAGTAAAATTGATCCCAAAATCTGTAACAGTATAGGATATGCCCGATTAGTAGGTATTAATATGGTGAGAAAAATTAACGGCAAAGCTTCCCCTGTGTCGTTGTTCAACCCTATGGAAGCCATGAAGGAAAAAGCAAACACGTCCAGCATGGAAGAAGTTGGGCTTTCATCGTACCCTGAACAATTGAAAAAAAATGACCAACCGTATCTTTTAAAAAATTATGAGCTTCTGGCAGGCAAATACCCTGAAAAGCCTACTGATATGGTACTTGTAGTAGATTCTAAAAACCGGCTGAACTATACTATACTAAAAGGAATGGGCTTTCTGACCGAAAACAAGAAATCCATTAATTTTGATGACATTGTAGGTACACAGTTTAAGATAATATCAAACAATGATTATTATGTTAAAACAGAATTCGGTACGTACCTTCCGGGAGACAATTATGAAGCTATGTATTCTTCTAAAAATAGTATTCCTGTTACTATTACAGGGGTAGTGAGAAAAAAGCACAGTGTTAAAATAGGAATTCTTGCTCCCGGCATTGCTTATAGTGATAAGCTTACCCAGTTGGTAATAAACAACTCAAAAAATTCCGACATCGTAAAAGAACAGGAGTACAGCAGTAAAAATGTCATTACCATGCAGGATATGGATAAAAATGAAAAATCCATGTTTCTATCCTATCTTGGTGGAACAACCTCTCCATTTATGATAATGGTTTATCCTGACAATTTCAGCGATAAGGATGCTGTTACAGCTTATCTTGACGCATATAATGAAGGCAAGTCTTTAAACGATAAGATATTTTATACAGACTTAGCCGGAACTATGTCACAAATGACAGGAGGAATAATGCGCGGTATAACGATAGTTCTTTTGGCCTTTGCTTCCATTTCTCTTGTAGTAAGCCTCATAATGATTAGTATTATTACTTACACCTCAGTGCTGGAACGTACAAAAGAAATAGGCATACTGCGTTCCCTGGGTGCCAGAAAAAGGGATATTGCCCGGGTATTTGACGCTGAAACCTGCATTATAGGAGTGTTCTCAGGCGTCCTTGGTATAGTAATTGCATGGTTACTGACAATACCTATTAATCAGATAATATATAATATGACGGAGCTGAAAGGTGTAGCTCAGCTACAAGTACTTCATGGAATACTTCTGGTTGTGCTTAGTACAGTTCTTACCATAATTGGCGGACATATTCCTGCTAAAATGGCTTCCAGAAAGGACGCCGTGGAAGCACTAAGGAGTGAGTAAAATAAAAAAGGGCTTGCCACCATTATATCAGCAAGTCCTTTTATGGTCGGAGTGAGAGGATTCGAACCTCCGGCCTCTTAGTCCCGAACCAAGCGCGATACCAAGCTTCGCTACACCCCGAATCTCATTATATTATTTTACTCGCATGTAATTTATTTTACAAGACTAAAATGAGAATTTTTTCAAATTTTTATATTTTTAAATTCATTTATTTTTTCAGTAATAAACTCTATAACCTGCTTATGTTCAGCCTTACCATTTCCGGTTATGGTTATGGGCTCGCCAAAAGAGATACATACAGGTTCTTTTCTGCGGATTGGGCCAATATCCTTTATTAGCTTACCATTTCTCCAGAAATCAGTTTTTATTGCAACAGGTATTACCGGTACACCAGCTTCTTTTGCAAGCTTTATACCCAATGAATTAAACTTTTCGGGATTGAATTGCTCCTGCCTTGTTCCTTCAGGAAATAAAACAATAGACCTTCCCTCTGAAAGTATTTCCTTTCCTTTGTTTATTACATTAAGTAAATCCTGCCTTGAGTTTTTTCTGGAAACTACAATAGGGTTCCTGCTTCGCATAATAGGCCCGAATATTGGCATTGTTACAAGAGAATCCTTTACAACATAGGTAACTTCCTTTAACGGTGCAATTATACAAGGAAATACAAAAGTTTCCAAGGTGCTCATATGGTTACTGACAAACACAACAGGCCCATCATTCTTTGTAATATTATCCATACCGTCAATAAACAATCGACCGCCACTCTTTTCAATACATTCAACTGTATTATAGCTGGAAGCCGCCCACTCTTCCGAATCATATTTATTCTTTACAGCAAGGCTACTTGCCTTTAAAACTACTTTTCCATAGCCGTAAACAAAATACCATCTGGTACTCAGAAAAAGCTTATCAAATATATTTCTCTTATTCCCTGTAGTTTCGTATCTGTTTCCTGTAAAATACCTCTTCATATCCATCACTTCCACTATTATAAAATTATTCACCCATAACGCCAGTGATAATTATATCTCACATTTAATACCGTGTCCACTGCTCAGGAAAATCATTCATTTTCCAGTTTAAAATTTACAATAATTAGAATATAATAAAAATATCAGATATAAAATTTAATATGAATGATTATGGAGAAATCTAATGAATGCTAATGAGATTATTATCGGAACAAAATTAGAAATCGAAATACCGGAGTACTTAAAAAAATTTCCCTCTAATTCTTCAAGTTATATCAGCCAGCTGATGGATGTGGTTGATAAAAATACAATTACTATTGCTGCTCCCATGAGTGAAGGCAGATATAAGTACCTGTCCTCCGGTTTGAACATCGCCGTAAACTTTTTAAATCAAAAACAAGAGCTGATGCATTTTGATGCTATTGTAAAGGAGTATAAAAAGTCAGGGCATCTGGAGTGCTTTCAAGTATCAGTAACCAGTGAACTCACTAAAATTCAGAGAAGGATGAACTACAGACTGGATGCAGTTCTTGAATGCAAGTATGTTATTGTTGATGACCGCTCATTAACTACAGGAAAACATGAATTCAAAGAATTATCCGCAAGTGATTTAAAAAACACATTCACCAAGAACATAAGCGGAAGCGGTCTATGCCTGATTATGGACAATTCAGTTGATTCAGGTATGATGTCAGATATTTCAGTTGACCTTGAGGGTATGGGAAATATTCGCGTTCTGGCACAAGTAATCCGGTCAACAGGTATCGAGAACAAGAAACATGAAGTGGGTATGAATTTTGTTTATATTTCTCCACAGGATTCAAGCGCACTAACTAAGTTCATCTTTCATAAACAACGGCTGATGCTGAAAAACAACCCTCTATCAAAAAAATAACTACTTTATTTTTGGGTTCTTAATCTGTATTGCCCTGCTAATGGAATTTGTCCCCAACTTGTTTCGTATGGAATCAATGGCTTTTTCAAGCTTTTCTTCTTTTCGGGACGAATTGTCACAAAGACCAGCTTCATCAAACAGTGACATTTGTCCTGAAGTCCCTTCATTTTCGAAGCCGCTGATACTTATTCCAATAAGGCGTACAGGCATCAAGCTATTCCAGTTTTTATTCAAGAGAGAGAAACCTGTCTCATATATGTCTTTTGTCAGATAGGTTGGCTCTATGCTTGTTTGCCTTGTTATTGTCTTAAAATCAGAGTACTTTATTGTTATTTGAATAGTACGACCCTTTTTATTGTTTTTCCGAGCTTCGTAGCCCACTTCTTCACACATCTCAATAAAAGTTGTCCTGACTTCTTCAATATCTGTTATGTCTGACGCTAGTGTAGTAGACCGCCCAATTGACTTCATTTCACCTGATATATGAGGTGTAACTGTTGAAGCATCAATACCGTTCGCCAATCGTTGGAGTTCCGTCCCCTGTCTCCCAAAGAAGCTGACCAACGCCTGTGAGTTATAGTTTGCCAGATCACCTATAGTTGTAATCCCTATATTGTTCAGTTTCAGCCCCGTCTGTCTGCCTATTCCGTACAGTTCGGTTACCTTCAAAGGCCACAATTTTGTTTGAATGTCCTTCTGCCAGAGTTCGGTTATCCCCATTGGTTTCTTAATTTCAGATGCTATTTTAGCCAGCAACTTGTTTTGGGAGATTCCTATGGAACACCATAAGCCAAGTTCTTCATTTATTGCATCCATTATCTGATGTGCTGCTTCCACGGGACTGCCAAAGAGTGTTTCTGTACCCGTCATATCCAGCCACGCTTCATCAATACTGTTTTGTTCTATGATTGGCGAAAATCTTTCAAGGATTCCCATTACTTCCTTTGACTTCCTATCGTAGAACCTGTGATCCGGCGGAACAAGCAACATGTCAGGACAAAGTTTCAGAGCTTGATGAATAACCATCGTAGTTTTAACCCCAAATTTTCTCGCTTCATAGTTTGCAGCAAGAATTATCCCTGTTCTTGTTCTGGGATTACCGGCAACAGCAGCAGGTTTTCCTACTATTTCAGGGTTTCTGGACATTTCGCAACTTATAAAAAATGCATTCATATCTACTAAGAAAACTACTCTGTCCATCTGGGATTCTCCTTTCAAGCTAAACTGTCTGTAGTAATAATAAAGTCAAATAAAGGAGCCCCAAAAAGGACTCCTTTTATTTAAAGACTGCATATTTCAAAATTTATTATTTAGCAGCTTTTGCAGTTTCAGCAAGCTTAGCAAATGCAGCCGCATCGTTTACTGCTATATCAGCAAGAACTTTTCTGTTAAGTTCTATTCCTGACTTCTTTAAACCACTGATAAATTTGCTATATGATAAACCATTTATTCTTGCAGCAGCGTTAATTCTTGCTATCCAAAGCTTTCTGAAATCTCTCTTTTTTGCTCTTCTATCATTGAAAGCATAGTTCAAAGATTTCATTACAGCTTGGTTTGCCATTCTAAACAGCTTGCTCTTTGCACCAAAATATCCTTTTGCAAGCTTTAGTATCTTTTTATGTCTTGCACGGGTTCTAACCGCACCTTTAACTCTTGCCATAAACTTTCGTCCTCCTTCTTATTTATATGGAATAAGTTTTTTGATAGTAGCTTCTTGTGCAGCTGAAACGTATGCACCTAATCTATGATGCTTTTTAGCCTTTCTTGACTTTGATACAAGTCTATGGTTTCTCCAAGCCTGGCCTCTTTTGATCTTACCTGTAGCTGTAACTCTAAATCTCTTTTTAGATGCACTATGTGTCTTTAACTTTGGCATATCATTCTCCTCCTATCCTACTGCTTTGGATTAAGTATCATTATCATACTTTTGCCTTCAAGTTTTGGTCGCTTCTCAACTGTTCCAACATCTTTTACTGCTTCTGCAAACTTGTCTAGAATCTCGTGGCCTATTGAGGTGTAATGCATTTCCCTCCCCCTGAATTTAACGGAAACCTTGACCTTATCTCCATCCTTTAAGAACCTATATGCATTCTTAACTTTGAACTCAAAATCATGGTCTTCAATAGAAGGGGAAACTCTGACTTCTTTCATGCTTATGATCTTCTGATTTTTTCTTGCTTCCTTCTCTTTCTTGGCAAGTTCGAACATATATTTACCGTAGTCCATAATTTTACAGACAGGCGGTACTCCCTGTGGAGCGATCTTTACCAGGTCAAGGTTTTTTGAATTGGCAAGTTTCTGGGCTTCCTTAATTGCTAATATACCAAGCATAGTACCATCAGCATCAATAAGTCTGACTTCTTTATCCCTTATTTCCTCATTGATCATTAATTCATTTTTGCTAATAACTGACACCTCCGCATTTAATAGGCTAGAAGATTCTCTTCAAGTCCATATAATATTTAAACAATAAAAAAAGTGGATAGAAGCAAGTATCCACTAATAATCTCAAATCTCAGCTATTACATATAAATATGTTCAAAACCGATATTTACCCGGCAAATCGTTGTCCGCTCAGGTGAGAAGTGGAAAAACTTCTTCTTGTTTTGCATAAACATGATAACAAAATATCTTCACTTTGTCAACATTTTTATACATCCTTATTTCCCCTATTTTTTATTCTTCCATATATCAGCCATTTATATTCGTACGGATTTTTTTCATCCTTTGTGCCTGTTTCACATGACACCTGTTTCCATTGGCTATAGTCAATTTCCGGGAAAAAAACATCTGCCTCAAACTCTTTTTCTATTAAAGTCAGGTACAGTCTGTCTGCAACAGGAAGAAATTCTTTGTATATTTCTGCTCCCCCGATTATAAAGACTTCCTCTTCTCCTGTGTACTCCATAGCTTTTTCTATAGAATTAACCATAATACACCCTTCAGGATTATAGCCTGTGTCCCGTGTAATTACTATGTTTTTTCGACCCGCCAAGGGTTTACCGAGAGATTCGAAGGTTTTTCTCCCCATAATCACCGTTTTTCCCATAGTAATTCTTTTGAAGTATGCAAAATCAGCAGGTATGTACCAAGGCATTCTGTTTTTGCATCCAAGGGCATTGTTCCGTCCCATAGCCCATATCATTGAAATCATACAGCCACCGCCCCTTTTATATGTGGGTGGGGATCATAATCGGTTAATGAAAAATCACTGTATTTAAATTCAAATAAATCTTTTACGTCCGGGTTAATATTCATTTTTGGCAAGGGCCTCGTATCACGGCTCAATTGCAGATTTACCTGTTCAACGTGATTGAGATAAATATGTGCATCCCCCAGGGTATGGATAAACTCACCGGCTTTGAGGCCGCAGCTTTGAGCTATCATCATTGTAAACAGTGCGTATGACGCTATATTAAAAGGCACCCCTATAAATACGTCAGCACTTCTCTGGTATAGCATACATGACAAGGTTCCGTTTGCCACATAGAACTGATAGAAGCAGTGACATGGGGGTAGAGCCATTTTTTCTATATCACTCACATTCCAGGAGCTTACTATGAGTCTTCTGGAATCCGGATTATTTTTTATTTGTTCAATAACTTCCTTGAGCTGGTCAATGCTTCTTCCGTCCGGTGTACTCCAAGACCTCCACTGATGCCCGTAGACGGGGCCAAGATTACCGTTTTCGTCTGCCCACTCATCCCATATGGAAACTCCGTTTTCTTTTAAATACTTTATGTTTGTATCACCACTGATAAACCATAGCAGTTCATGGATTATTGACTTTAAGTGAAGCTTTTTAGTTGTTAATAAAGGAAAGCCTTCCTGAAGGTCAAACCTCATCTGATAACCGAAAGTGCTTATTGTTCCCGTTCCTGTTCTATCTTCTTTTTTAATACCGTTATTCAGAATGTGTTTACATAAATCTAGATACTGTTGCATGAATTAAATCTCCATTTCCGGCATAGTATTTATCCAGCATTTATAATGCTTTTTTATATTATATAATGAATTGTCTTTTTTGTCAGTCTGACAGTCTGTGTTTTTTCCTGTATTCATAAAGCCCTGTCATTAGTAACTCACTTCCCTTTGCCGCAAGGACAAACACAAGCATGATGGCAAAATACCTGTATCTGACCTGTATTTCAATCAAGGCATGAGCCGCAAAATAACATGCGATTATTGAAGCTATCAACATGATTCCTGTACCAATCTTTTTTTGTGAAAGTGTTAAACATAACCCTGCAAACATAAGTATTAATACTAAAATGTAATACATTTTTTCTATTTTCAGAATAGGGAGTTCGTATTTTTTTAGGCTTTCAGAAGGCATAAGGTGATTGTATACCTTATCATAGAATCCCCACTTCATGGTATCAAAATAGCTCCACATAATCTTCTGTTTTGTATTAATTAGATCAAACATTTTTCCGGGGCTGATGGATATGCGTTCTTTTATTACCTTCTTTGATACTTCATTTCTCTGTTCAAAATCCTTTATATAAAATATTTCGTTCTGGTCAGGATAAGAGAAGGTTCCTTTCGTTTCATAATTGAAACCCACAACAAATTTCCACAAAGGGTAGTTATTGCTTAAGCCTTCCGGGTTTATGTCAGCCTTTTTTACTATGGATGAGAAAGTAAAACTCATAAGGAAGTATGCTGCAATCATAACCCCTGCGGCACCAACACGAACAAGCTTTTTTTCTCTTAAGAATTGCGCAACTGCCCAAATCACAACGCCTCCCAGTATAACCACACCAAGGGGCCTGACAGCATTACCAAAAGCAAGAAATATTCCTGCCGCCACGCTTCGTATTGCAATATTTATACGAGTTTCAAGAAGCAGGTATATGGATAGCATAAACATACAGGCTGCAAAATGCTGATTTGTAAGTACCGGAGTCAGAAAATAGGCTGCGGGATATAAAAGATACAATAGAGAGACAAACCTTGCTGTATAGTCATTTGATATTTTTCTGGATATAAGGTAAATAAGAGAATTGGACCCTGCCATGAAAAAGCAATTTACAAGCTTTAAAGGCAGAAGTCCCGTTCCAAATAATTTCATAATCATGGCATAATATATAACCGGCCCTGTTTGATATGCAAAAGATGTAAAGTAAAATCCATGTCCAAAGGATTTATCTCCATTAAAAAGCTTTACTGCACAATTATAAAATGTGCTAAAATCCGATATAGGAAAGGTATCTGACGTGACTGCAACTATACCTTTAGCTACAAACGACAGCAGGAATATTATCGTAAAAAACCCCAAAGGAGATATATTTAACTTATAGGCAACCAGGTAAACCATCAGTACCACCGGGATTACTACCAGTGTATATATGATGGCATTATTATATGCAGAGAACAAAAAATTAAGATACAGTAAATATGCTGTAAAAGCTGTCAGAAGGATTATTATTGTATTGTTTAAAGTATCTTTGTTTCTCAGACTCATTTAACGTCGTTTTTCCTCTCAGGCCCATCCTGAAATCCTAATAATTCTCCAACAATGTATAAAGGACGGGCTTTTACTTCTTCATATATTCTGCCCACATATTCCCCCATGATACCTATCACTATTAGCATGACACCGTTAAAGAACAAGGAGACTGCCATTGATGAAGCCCAGCCAGAAGCAATATCATTTTTTACAAATCTTTGTATCAAAACAACAATGAGATATATAAAACTTATTGCAGAAACAAGCATTCCTGCAAAAGTAGCAAGCTTCAAAGGCTTATACGAAAACGAGAATATTCCGTCTCCTGCCAGCTTGAGCATTTTTTTAAGGGGATACTTCGTTTCTCCTGCAAATCTTTTTTCTCGTCTGTACTCCACACTGGTCTGCTTGAATCCTACCCAGCTAACCAAGCCCCTCACATATCTTGAACGCTCCGGGAGGCATTTCATAGCATCGCATACTTTTCTGTCAATAAGCCTGAAATCCCCTACATCAACAGGTAACTTAACATCCGTCATACTGTCTAAGAATCGGTAGAACATTTTTGCAGTGAACTTTTTAAAGAAGGTTTCTCCTTCTCTTTGAAGTCTCTTGCCGTAAACCACTTCATAACCTTGTTCCCATTGCTCCACCATCTGGAGAATAACTTCAGGAGGGTCCTGTAAGTCTGCATCTATTATTACTACAGCGTCACCCTTTGCATAGTCCATACCTGCCGTAATAGCTATCTGGTGTCCGAAATTTCTAGCAAAATTTATAACCCTTACACATGAATTTGCCAAGGCTATTTCCCTGAGCTTCAAATATGTATTGTCTTTACTCCCGTCATTTATAAAAATGTATTCAATATCCATAAAATAGTTTTCAAATACTTCGGAAAGCCTTTTAAAGGTTTCATTTATTACTTCCTGTTCATTGTAGACCGGAACGACTATTGATAATAATTTCTTTGGCATTTAGTATTTCTCCTCGCTTTCGGCAGAGTATAATATAGCAGCTTTTTCCTATTTTTTCTTTAAACAATTATAACACACTAGTAATTATTATCAATTTTGACGTTAAATATTAAGAAAAAGTTCATATTTATGTAATATTGATTAATTTTTATAAGAAGGGGTGTGTACAACATTAATAAAATCCGATTACCTAAATCACCCGATTTATTAATGTTGTACTGTATACCTATATATTATTTTAAAATGCTATCTTATTTTTATATGGACTTCACGAAGTTGTTTTTCTGGTACTTCATTGGGAGCACAGCACATCATATCCTGAGCGTTACCGTTCAGCGGGAATGGAATGATCTCTCTGATATTCTCCTCATTTCTTAATAGCATAATCATTCGGTCAACACCCGGAGCCATTCCTGCGTGAGGGGGAGCACCATACTGAAATGCATTATACAATGCGCCAAATTTCTGCTGAAGATCTTCCTCTGTATAACCGGCAATTTCAAACGCTTTGACCATTATATCCAGATTGTGGTTTCTAACTGCACCTGAGGATAGTTCAATACCGTTACAAACTATATCATATTGGTAGGCGAGAATTTCCAACGGATTTTTGTTATTAAGTGCTTCAAGTCCGCCTTGGGGCATTGAGAATGGATTGTGTGTGAATATAATCTTCTCTTCTTCCTTGTCATACTCAAACATGGGAAAATCGTTAACAAAACAGAAACGATATGCATTTTTTTCACAAATTTCAAGGCGATTGCCAAGCTCTGTGCGAATCTGTCCTGCAAATAGTGATGCTTTCTCTTCTTTGTCTGCTATAAAGAAAATTGTATCCCCCGGAATCAGCCCTGCAATTTGTGCAATCTCACTTTTCATGTCATCGGGTATGAATTTATCAATAGGCCCCTTGTATGTCAAATCGTCACTGACTTCAAGATATCCAAGACCGCCCATACCTATTGATGTTGCAAAATCCAAAAGTTTTTCATGGAAGCCTTTTGACATGTCCGCATGTACCTTTATTGCACGAACTGTTTTGTTATGGAAAGGTTTGAAAGTACATCTTTGGAAGAAATCAGTTACATCTACTATTCTTAGCGGATTCCTTAAATCCGGTTTATCGGTTCCGAATTCAAGCATTGCCTGTTTATAGCTTATTACAGGGTACGGCGCCTCGGTTACCATGCTGCCTTCAGGAGCAAACTTCTTAAATGCAGCTGTCAGCACTTCTTCTCCTGCACGGAATACATCTTCCTGCGTGGCAAAGCTCATTTCAAAGTCCAGCTGATAAAACTCTCCCGGAGAACGGTCGGCGCGGGCATCTTCATCACGGAAGCAGGGCGCTATCTGAAAATACTTATCAAACCCGGATACCATTAAAAGTTGCTTGTATTGTTGGGGGGCCTGTGGAAGTGCGTAAAATTTCCCTTTATATTTACGGGATGGAACTATATAATCTCTGGCACCCTCAGGTGATGAAGCACAGAGAATAGGAGTCTGGATTTCCAGAAAACCCATATCAGTCATTTTCTGTCTTAAAAAGCTGATAACTTCAGATCTGAATATTATATTGTCTTTGACCTTCTTATTACGCAAATCAAGATAACGGTATTTAAGACGTAAATCTTCACGTATCTCCTTTGACGTCATTATTTCAAAAGGTAGCTGTTTGTACACCTTGCCCAGCACTTCAACGGTTTGTGCTTCCATTTCAATTGTTCCCGTGGGGATTTTCGGGTTGTATGTTTCTTCATCACGTATTTCAATCTTACCCTCTACACATATACAGTCTTCTTTGTTGATTCCGGCTAAAAGGTTTTTGTCTCTCATTACAACCTGCATTACTCCGTACATATCTCTAAGATCTATGAAGGACACTCCTCCGTGATCTCTGATGTTCTCAACCCATCCTGCTATTTTTAATCCCCAGCCAACATCAGCCTCGCTGATTTTATCCATTGTCCTGTTTCGATATATGTTTGATGTGTTCATAAGTCTTCTCCTTCTAATCAATATTTGAGCATAAAAAAATGCTCATCCAAAACTAAAAAGTCCAGGACGAACACATAATGTCCGCGGTACCACCTGAATTACTGCTAACAGTCACTCAACGGTTCAAAAAACCTTGCTGTTTTTCGCACAGCCTACGGCTCTCCTACTTATCACACAATGTTATTGCATGACGTTCAGATTGCAGCTGCTAAAGTGTTATTCACACAAATTCACTTTATGGGGTTCTCACTATCTCCCACTCACTGAGAACGATAATCTGTGCTACTTCTCTTCGTCATCGCCATTAAATTCAATTATAATTCTTGTGTTTATATGCAGGCATTTTCTTTATGCCAAATATTATCACATCCTTTCTGTATAAAAAAAGAACCACATGTAAATTTTACCAAATCTACCAATGTGATTCTTATGATTACATTATCACACAGGTACAAGTCTTAGCACTTGTACCTGTGATTTTTTTTCACAGCCACAAGTGCTACATATTGTACCCATTATTCAGTTTTATAAACTGAATTTTCAACATATTAGCTCCTGCCTTATTTTTAATTTATAATAATTTAGTGTACCATGCTAAAGTGTTAAATGTCAATGAAAAGAATTTTTTTTAACTATTTTCATCAACTATTTTTCTTAGCTCATCTACTTCGTCTTTACTTAATTTTTTTCTTTTCAGAAAAGTTGTTAAAAACAGCTTTAGGGACCCGGAATAAATCTTCTCTATGTGTTCTTGTGTTTCAGACCTCATTACCTGCTCACGCTTTACCAGTGATTCTATTTTTGTATTTTTATTTTTTATTATCCCTCTCTCGCAAAGCCTTCTTATGACTGTATATGTAGTTGATTTTTTCCATCCCAGTTCCTCGCTTGCAATATTGACCAATTCGGTACTTTTTATGGGTTCATTGTTCCAGATAATGTTCATAAACCGTAATTCTGCATTAAATATTTTAATTTCATCCATTATATTACCTCGATGTTGTGAATTAAGCTAAATCTAGTTTTTAGTTTAATTTACTACGCCAAGTCTGTCAATTAAGCGTTTCCCGTCAAAAAAAATACAGGGCTGACCCAAAACGGGTCTGCCCTGGAGAAAAAATAATATGTAAGGTGTTATAGAGTTTTTATTTACCTAAAAGATACTGCCTAAGTGCAGCCCAATCCATTGCGTCTACCGTACCGTCGCCATTTACGTCTGCTGCTTTCATATTAGGTAATGTAGTTATATTACCAAGGAGGTAAGATTTGAGCAACGCAAAGTCAAGAGCGTCGATAACTTTATCATCGTTAATATCTCCAGGTGTTACCTGAGGCTGTGTAGGTGCACCCCATATCTTGAATTCGCCACTTACATGAAGCATTCCAAGCATATAAAGCATTCCATCGTAATAACGGTATTGACCTGATGGAACAGCTGTATTCCACAGTTCATCAACAAAAGGCTTAGCAGTTGATGCATCTTGTGCAAGAGATGTTACGGCATTCATAGCTACCAATCCGGGAGAATGATCGCTACTCAACTTTGAACCTGATAATGTGAATTGGTTACCGTAAGAGGATAAACCTTGATTTTTGAAGAAAGCCTGAATTTTTGGTGCAAATGTAGTTGCAGGCCAGCTGTCTTTTTGCCACCAAGCATAGTCTACACAGGCATTTTGAATAACTCTCCATGCGTCGAATCTGAAATCTCCATGACCTGAACTCCATGAAACTTCTTTTGCTGAACCATCAAAATTTGCATAGTCAGGGTTTAGTCCAGTTGTTGAATTAGTAGACTTTTTGAAGAATTCTCTGCTGGTAGCAGCTACTTTACTCCAAGTAGCTCTGTCTCTTTCAGGTCCCCACATTGCCCATAATTCATAGAATGCCGGGAGATGATAGGACGGATCTGTAAAATCATAATTTCCTGCACTTGGGCAGAAAACAACTTGATTTGCGTTTTTATTAATCATATTATATCCAACACCGTCATCGGACTGGTGAAGCATTGCATCCAATATAGTCTGTGCTTCTGCTTCGTAGTTGTATATACCTGTTCCGTTCCCCCATCTGCGTGCCGCAAATTGGAGAGCCATAGCAAAGTATTCATCTCCGTCTGAAGCAGGGGTAGCGTCTATAATACCACCACTATAGTTACACTGCCATGCAAAGAATCCCTTAAACTGACCGGAGGTTTGATACATGTGGTTTCTAGCCCATTTCCACAGCATATCAAATTCCTTCTTTTTGTCCATTTGTACACAAACCATCATACCGTAGGACATACCTTCCGAACGTACATCACCGTTTCCGGTATCTCTTATGTATGCCTCGTCGCTTCCTGATTCATAAAACAACCTTTGATTGTTAGTGTCTCCTTTGAAAAACTTATCGAACATATCAGCCAGCTTGTCCTGCACCTGGGCTTCTGTCTTTCCTGTCTCAACGAAGACGTTCCTGTAGTTCCCGGTGGCGTAATATCCACCTGTCTCTGCACTTGCCATATTTACCGGTATGATTGAAACAATCACAGCCAAAACTAGCAAGCAAGCAAAAAACTTTTTCATTTTACTTTCCTCCCTTAAATTGAATAATTTTGTATTTAAAGTTTATCCGGGATTCAGCCCAAGACCAACCTTAATACCTTTTTGAAAAGCATTTTATAAATAGATTATGGTTTAACCGATTAAACCCGTCATAAGTTTAGCATATAAAACCTATACTGTCAATTTATGATAAATTTTGAACTCGTTAACATAAATGGGTTGTGCAAAAAAATGAAATCTCCTGCATACAGTTATTACCTGTTACAGGAGACTTAACATAATGTAATTCAGTTTTTTTATTACCTATTTTTTTCATCAACTTTTCTAAAAGTCGCTTCATATGCACCCATTGAGGCCAAAGTTACGACAATGGCATTTAAGGCACTCATTATTATTTTATTCATAGTTATTCCTGTAGTAAACCAACTGACCAGTACCAGCAGTATATAAGATAATAACCAGACAACAAATCTTGTAGGAATTTTCCAAACTTTATCAAGAGATACCTTTGTAAACTGTATAATAAGGGTCACACAGGCAACTATACCTGTAAAAGAACTGAGGTAATCCCAACTGTAAAAGTCGTCCATACATTGTTCAACTCCTTTTTATCCCCAGCACACTTTCCTTTATTGCTATTTTCTCTGATAGGGAAAGTCCTGTATGCTCTTTAAGTTGAACGTGCCAGGGTTCATAGCTCATTGGCTTCACCAGCCCGAATTTTTCTATTTCTTTATTGGTAAGTGCTTTAAACCATTCATCGGAAATATCCATTGCAATACAATAGCAGTGGTTGCTTTGTCCATATGCTGCTGCAATACATTTACCATCCTTGTCGTATACGGCTCCGTTTGGCTTCTGATAATTGTCTTTGCTTTCCGCCAGTTTCTGTGCATTTATTGTCTTTTGTTTTTCCAGACTTCTGTAGCCTGAGGTGCAGGTGCAGTTTTTTTTCATTGCAATACATATAGCGTTTATAGCTGAGACAAGTTTTGGGAATACACTTTTTTCGTCAGGGTATTTGAATTTGACACCCGGCATTTTAGTTTTCACCTCTTTTATTTACCAGACTTAATTTATTCCGGCTGTACCGGCTATCTTCTTTTCGCAGGCTCATCCCATACAGCCGGAGTATTTTATATTTTACAGTTATATAATGCAACCTGAAAACGGATATACCCTTTACTTAACAGTCCGAGATATTGCTCAGTTACGTAGTATTCAATGAAACGTTCAAATATTTCCTTATTTTTAGTTGTACAAAAGCACTCATTGACATCAAAAAATTTGCATATATCATTTTCTATTCTTACTCCAAGATAATGTGCTTCACCTGACTTGTGCCCTAATATAATCGCCAATTGTCCTTGTCTGAACAGCTTAGTATCCGCGAAAATGATTTCCTCAAATAACCGTTTTTGCTCAAGATCACATTCATTCTTTAGATACATATCCTTCAACGGAAACCTATTTCCCAAAAAATTGGGACTGTGTATTCCTGATTCTCTATACTCTTTTTCATATTCTTCCTGTATTCTCTTTGTCTCTCTCAAAAACCCTTCATCCGTTATATTTGCCTGTACATATTCAGGATTACAAAGCCATTGTCCTGTTACTGCAAGGCAGTAGCCACTGACATCCTGACTACATTCTTGCGCCTGTATCTTATCACCCATTTCTTTTTGTATTAGTCGAATTAACATACCCATAGCTCATCACGTATCCTTTCTTTAAATATATGGGGTTCAAGATTATTTTAAAGTGATACTGCTGGTTTCAAGGACTTTATCATATTTAATCATCGCCTCCCTGAGAGAAACCAGACTTGCTCCGGTGCTGTCAAAATCAATTATTTTGGGTGTTTTGTCGTTCAATTCAGCCACAATATCAACAACATCGTCTATTCTATGATCTATTTGCTGAAGCATTACAGATAATCGACCATAAAAAAGCGCTGCATTTGTAATAAATGCCAGATTATTTCTGGATAACTGCTCATTTGTATGCAGGTTATTTTCCTTTTCCTTAAGCTGTGCAAGGCTCACTTCATATGACCTTTTACTCTCTCCTAAGCTTTTTAGCAGTTCGTCGGCTTTTTGTATTTCCGATGAATTATTATTAAGTAACTCCTTAAATTTCTGAATTTGATTTTGTAGCTCTTGTATACGTCCGGTATCATTGTTTATCAGGCACTGGACTCCCATAATGGCTCTGTCCAGTCCAAGGGAGAGAATCGACCTTATAATACTTATGGCAGAGCTGTCGTTTAGTTCATCCAGCTTTCTCCGATGCTCCTGAAGCAGTCTCTCATCATCACTTAATTCTTTTCTAAAGGAATCAATCTGTTTTAATAATTCAGCCTTCTTAACAGAATTAGTGCTGATAGAAACATTTATAGCAGCTATGCTTTTTTGTGTGCTAAGGTAACTTTCCCGGATAGCTGCTTCACTTTTTATAATCTCAGAAATAGTATCAGAAATATTCTGTTGTTCTTTCTCGGCTGATGACTTGAGTTTTTTAGAGTTCCCAAACAGAAATTGTATTTTTTCCGAAATGCTCAGCAGTGTCTTCGTAGCTTCTTCTTTCTTTTGTTGGTTAAGCTCATCTACAGATTTCTTTAATACTTCAATTACTGTAATAAAATTATTCTTCTGAATTGTATCCATAATACTTCCACCTTCCTTTAACTCTTTTTGTTTTCGATAAGTGATTTCTGCTGTTCCAGGTCAGCAATGACTTTTCCGGATTCCAGCAAGTTCTTGTTCAGCATCAACTCCATGTTTTTAGCCAGTTCGGGTGCCTTTTTTAATGCTTCTTCAATTGTGGGAGACTGTTTCAGGTATTCCACTGCCAGTTTCTGTGCTTTACCGGCAGTTTCCAGATAATCACCGGACAAGCCATTTATGGCTACCCATTGACACATATATCCTAAAAAATTCCTCATAAACTCGAATGATTTATATTCTTCTATTCTTTCCTCCTGACTTAATCCGGAATCCGGTGCAATCAAATCCTTTAAATCTTGCTGAAAACTTTTATCGGTCATTTTTTTGCAGAAGGACGACATCTGATCCCAGAATAAACTTGCATTTGTAAGGGTTGCAATGATTTTTCCCAGTGCTTCAACTGCAGCGTGCAAAGAATTTACGGATACTGCAGCCATACTCTCATCGGCTTTTAAATTCTTGACCGTTTCTGCATACTGTGCCAATGCCACAAGAGATTCTCTTTTTTGTTTTTCCAGATTTAGCTTCTGATTGAGGTAACTCATTTTTTCAGCATGGATGGATTCTTCTGCATTCGTTGCTGCCTGAGACATTTGTCCGGTACTTTTTGCCAAATCCTGAAGTGAAGCTGCTGCAGCTGTATAAGTAGCTGTAGAATTACTTGACACTTTTTGAAGTTCTTCAACCTTGCTGTCTGTTGCTTTTAACTCATCTTTTGCTTTTATAAGTTCTCCGTTTTTGGTCTCAAGCTGTGGTTTTAGCTTTGCCAGAGCCTCTTGGTTTTTCTCATTTTCTGAAATCTGTTTATTAAGTGCTGCAATTTCCGTTGTAAGACTGTCTACACGGTTTTTCTTTTTAGTTTGGTCATCCTTTGCAGTCAGCAGGTCTTGCTGTGCTTTATCCGAGAGTGCTTTTTTATCATTTGCATCCTTTTGTGCCTTTGATAATTCCATACTGGATACAGTTCCCGATATAGCTGTAGAAATAGGATTTTTAGCTGCAACAAATGCACCAAGTCCGGCACTAACGGAAGTGGCGATAGCATTGGTAATCCCCAAAAGAAGTGCTTTTGTGGCTTCCTTCTCTTCTCTTGCTTTTGCCTCGTCGTATCTCTGCTGTATTTCTCCGATTTGAGCCACCAGTTCCTGTTGGCTGATTTTTTCAGCTTCCTGCTTTGCTTTCAGCTCTCTTTCAGCTTTTTCAGCCGCCAATTTCTTATCCTGCTCGCTTGCCTCTTCTTCGATAGTATTGGAACGCGCTTTTGTTGACCTTATTTGCAGTTCTTTGAACTTTTCAGCCAGACGGTTTGCAGCTTCTGACATTGTTGCAGATGATTCAGAACAATGTGCAAGTTTTTTTATTGCCAGGTTCTCTTTTCCTTGTGTAAGCCATCTGTACATATCGCACAGTAATGTTAAAATGTTACCTGTTTCCTCTTTAAAACTGGTCATTGTCTCTACGCACTCATTGCAGAGTAATGCAAGGTCACTTTGAATAGATGTAATCTCCGCCTGTATTGTACCCCCTCTTGCACCTGCAACACCGTTGAAAGCAACATAAAACAATTCAACCGTGAGATAAAGATTCTCGGTTATATCCTTGAGACTTAACTGATTCAACACATTGGCAACTTCTTTCTGAACCAGCAAATCCTTGTACTCCGGTATTTTGCTCAAGTCGTATACCCTACCTTCTATTTCTACCTTTAATGAATTAGGGTCCTTTACTTTAATATCCGGCATAATAAATTCCTCCTTTTAACTTGAATATTTGTACTGATTTTATGGGTTTTACCATCTGGTACAAAAACAGTATTTGTGATTTCTTAAAACATATATGACAGTTAATGATGAAATGCAAATTTAGCGTTATGAAGTGCAAAAATTTAATAATAAAAAAATAAGCCGGTGGTTACCAGCTTATTGCCTCCTTGAACTCCTTTAAATATTTTCTCCCTATAGGAATAATATTTTTGTTATCCTTAAACTTTAATGCTACGGTTGAATTAAAATAAGGAACTATTTCTATTACATTATTTATATTTACCAGAAATCCCTTGTGACATCGGAAAAAGCTCTCTGACAAAAGTTTTTTCTCCCAGAACTGAAGTGTATGACCCACAAAATACGTTAAATTATTATCTGCAACCATTTTTACTTCATTGCCCTCGGAATAAAAATATAAGATACAGTTTATATTCAGTAAAAACCTCTTCTCCTCCCTGGATGCAATTATTTTTTTACCTAATGCACCAAACGTTGTATAGGGAGTAATTGGACTGTCGGAAGCCTGAGAAAGAATTACTTTTACCTGGTTGTCCTTGTTTGCAGGCTCTCCGTCTATGAAAACATTAATTCTATCGTTTTTTTAAAATGTTTTCATCAATATTCATGCTCAATATCTTTACCATGTTTTTTTGCTCCTTTAAAATTAATATACTGTAAATTTTCGCCAATAATAAAAATGTTACGCACTCCTCGGATATAAAAAAAACTCACTCCATTTACCAAATATGCATAAAATAATAAAAACTAACCAAATTTATCAATACTATTCTCGATAAATGACTTCAAAATCTTCAAATACTACTAACATTTCTTTATCAAATTCGTATCCTAATTCTTTTCCCTCTCTCTCAAAAAAAGAAATATGGCCTTTTTGCCATGTTTCCAAACACTCATCTTCGCCTTCACGTTTACATATATCATAAGTCATGTCTTTAAAGGGAATAATTGTAACAGTTGATGTTTCTATTATACATCTTGGTACTCCATTCCAATCTGTTACAATGTTAAGGTCCCCAGCTTTCGGCAAATTCAAGCCTTTTATTTTGAAGTATTTCAAGCTGCTGGATGTTGCTCGTTTCGTTCCTTCAAGTACCAACTTCAATAATTCATTTGCCCAATATTCGGTAAGTTCAAAATGAAAAACTTCCAAATATTTAGTATTCCTGTCTCTTCCTGTTTTCTCCAAAAACCTGTCCCAAAACATATCTATTTCATTCATAACATTTAACCCTTCTCTAATTTAAAAATTTTACAAGAAAGAAATTTGGTGAATAAAAATCTCTAACTAGAACTTTTCTTAGTTGACCGATATAGTTTTGTAGTGCTCCATTCCTTTTCTAATACAGTATTATAAAAGCCTGCCTTCCTTAATACCTCCATTTCATGCTCAATACAAAAAGGAACATCAATATGTAAACTTGCAAATGGAAGCTCTCTTTGAGAATATACTTGTTCAGCATCTTTTAATCGAATTTGTTCATCTAAATAACTTTTTTCCATTATGTCCCCATTTATAAATGTTCCAACTTCAGTAAGGCAACCATATATTTTAGAATAGATGCTAATTTTCTGTTCCTCATTAAAATGGTGCATTACATAACAGCTTAAAACTAAATCATATGTTTGAATACCAAAATCTAGTTCTAGTAAAGATCCACATATGGTATTTAAAATCACGTCCTTATGTAACTGCTTTTTTCTTAACTCAACTAACATTTTTTCTGAAATGTCAATAGCTGTTACTTTTGCTTCATTTTTTATTCGATCTATTTCAAGTCCCGTACCGCAACCCAGTACCAAAATATTACTTTTCCTAGTGCACTTTTCTATCTGATGTTCCACCTCATCGTAAAACTCTGTCATACCCATTTTCCGAGCAAACAGATCATCATGATTTGGCGCTTCTTCATTAAAATGGTCTTCAATTTTTTTCATTATTAAGCCTCCTTTTTAATTGGTTCAGCAACACAACTTATTGCCGGAGATTCTTATATATTTATTTAAAAGTATGCTACCCATTTCAATCCCTCTAGACACACATGCGAAAAAAACAAAGAAAACAATAATTTGCCCAAGTTCAAAGGGGTTTCCATTCAACAATGATACTATTAATATTATTGCAATAAAAATAATAGCTTGAACCATTAACCTAGTATTCCTAAAGGCAAACATGTAAAGAAGTTTTTTATAATCACTTTTTGTTATATTTGATTCTAATGTAAAAAACCTATCATTCATATATATTACCTCGTAAATACATTGTTTTTTCCATATATTTCATAATAAATACACTATATATAAATTAATGCATTTTTACAAGCCTTGTCCAACAAATACTGGTTTTTAAAGCTTCTTCTTTACTATCGCTGATGCTTATAGGGGCACAAGTTAGACCTGTCATTTTATACTTTTTATGGTATAAAGAAGGATATTTGTATACATATGTCAAATGTATACAATAAAAATAACAAGGAGGTAAAGTATGAAAAAAAGACTTTTTCCAAAACTCGGTATAATGGCATTATGTATTGCTATGATTTTCTGCTCAATGATCCCTGCGGCTGCACAATCATTTCATGTTTGTGATTATTGTGGATCAGTTAATTTAAGTCTTTATTGGTCAAATTTATCCGAAAGCTACATCGGAGCCACAACTGAATGGACTGGAACAATGTGTAGCCAACACAGCAGTCCCGAAATGAGAACTAAAACAGCTTATAATCGTACACAATATTACATATACAAATGTAATTATTGTGGAAAAGAACAAACACGAGAAGAAGAGTTTTTAGGTTATAAGATTGTTTACCACTATTTCTTTTATTGTGGGTGTCCAGCAGTACATCAAGATTATACAAGATATACCACTGAAGTACCTGATTTATAAAAGAGACTGTTGAAATAAATTCTGTAAACTAAGCTTTCTATGAGAAAATCAAAATATCATAGGAGGCTTTTTAAATGCAAATAACTTAAAATCGGATTAACATGGATTATGATTTACTAATTATTATATAATACATATAAATGGGATAATATGGTAATAATTTGATATACAATCAATTATAGGTGATTTGGTATTTTATTTTAATCAAATATTTCATCATATTATCATCGTCGCTTTGGTTATATAAATACCCGAATTGTCTGCCAACCTCAGTAGCAACGTCGCGAAAAAGTTCACATGCTGCAAAGATTGCCGTCCAAAGCATTTCACAATTTGAATATGTTTTTGTATATAACTGGTAAAGCTCTGTAGGCAGATATTTTTTAAAATATTTCCCCCACATTCCAACCGAAACAGAAAATTCTGTTTTTGTCCCGATATACCATTCAATCATTCTGTCAAGCTCTTTGTGAACTATTTCGTTATACATTCTCATAGCATAGGGAAATTGGTCTCGTACAATGCCCTTTGCAACATTGTTAAGACACCACCAAAATTCATTGCAGCAGGCAGCATATTCGGGTTTGTTAGGTTCCCGTATCCAATAACCTTTATCATTTGCCGGAGGTATTTGTGGTAAAATATTATCCTTGTCCAAAAGCGGTACAGTTAAACTGTCTGTTGTGTATTCTTCATGCATTACATCTTTGATTTGTATATGTAAATCAATACGGTTACCGTCTTTGAAAAGCATTAACCAACAATACGAACGACTATAGTCCGTATTTTGTCCCCATCCAAAGTCGTTGGAATCAGGTTCCTGCACCATTGCGATTTCCCCGAAAACCGAAATCCAACTCTTGTCTATTAAGAACGATTCAGTTCCAGTTACAACATAAACAATATCATAATCCTGATATTTATCCTTTTTTATATTCGGATTCGCTCGTGAACCATTCATATAAACTGCTCGGATACGTTCATCAGCTTTCGCAACATTTAATATTAAATCAAACATTTCCTGTTCCGTTCGCATGTTTCCACCTATTTACTCCCTCATCAATAATCATAGTGTCCGCTACAGAGGCATAAATTATTATTAATAATGAATTAACCCCTCATAACAAGTGGTTTCTTTGCATCAATAATAATCCATACCATACCAAGTTACTTTATTCTCTCAAAAATATTTCTAATTTTATATGCTAAAATGTACTTTCTATAATCCTATTTACAACAGTATTCCAAGGCCTTGATTCAACCACTTTTATCCCTAATTTCTCGCAGGTATCCACTAACCAAGCTCCATACTCGATACTGATATCGGCTCTGAAATGCTGTAATTCGCCGCCCTCTCTGGCAAGATAATTCTGCAAAATTTGGTCTTTATCCGGCTCATTTATATATATAGATTTTACCTTTGGATTTTCAAAAGATACCGTAAGTTCAGGGTGTACAAAATCGCCCTCAATAATGACTGGTACATCAGCCTCAATGTGGTTGTTAACAATAGCCTTAATTCCGGGAATCATTTCTTTGCTTACGTCAATAAGCCACTTTACATTACCGCTAACACCAATATCCATCCAGTCTATACCGCTACTCCAATAATGAATTGCCGGAAGAAGCTCTTTCGTTGTCATTGCCTTAATGGCTTGGCAAATATCATCCGCTTCCATGACATTCACTTTATAAAAACGAGCAAGTTCATAGGCAGCACTTGATTTACCCATACCTGAAGCACCACCTATAAATAAAACCGTCCAATTCCTAGCTCTGTTCAATCTACCACCTTCAATTCTTATCTATTTATAAATTTATAGAGAACTTTTCTCAGCCCTTTTTTATTTACTCTCTCATCAATAATAATAGTGTTCGCTATATAGTAATGAATTGTCTCACATCGGTAATTAAAAATTTTTTACAAACATTCAGATATTAAGCAAAATTATATTTTACCACCATCCATACATCAAAACCATCAGCATCATTTTTTTTCATTTTATCTTTGGTGAAATGTAATATATCTATAGTATCCGGTAGGGGCCACTTGCCATTAGATATAACACCCAGCTTTTCATATTCCTCCGTGCTACCTCTTAAAACAGCACTTACCATTGAATACGTCATCGGGATTATGATAAGCCTGTCTGTTACAATATTATGTATTACCATGATTCTCTACTCCTTAAAACATATTATAAATTGATTTTGTAATGAGGAGTATTTAATTCTAAATTTAAAATATAGTTTTAAACAGTTTCTATTCTGTTATTGTATGATAACCTTCATAAGGCACTGCTTACTTCCGGTTTTAATGCTCTCTAATAATTCAATATCTACTTCACAGTCAAAAGCATATTCAAAGATTTGTTTATTATATCCCACCGTGCAATAGCACCAGGTTTTTGTAGTTAAAACATCAACACTTTCAAGCATAGGACATGGGCAAGAAAAATATTTTGTGAATAAGTATCCATCTTCTATATACCACCCTGCTCCGTACTCATTCATTTTATCAACAAAATTTGCCATAGTATTTGAGGATTTATATACATTTTTAATGAATACTTTGGAGTCGTCTAATTTTCCATTTTCATTGCAGTAACAACCCATCCGTATTCTCTTTATTGTATCTTCCTCAAAATGCTTCTCAAGTTCAGAAGAAACATTTTTTACCCATTCTGATTTTTCACAGTTGATTGATGATGTTGTTAACTTTGTACCATAAGCAACTTTTTGAGCAATCTCATGAGTGCTGTACTTTAAAATATTATCATAGAGTTTTCTAGCTTCACTGTGTTTTTGTTTTGTCATGCTTAATCTCCTATTTCTAAAATTGATTCGTGTTATTTATAATATACTTTTGAATCCTGATTAAATACAACTTTCTACTTGCCACCATCGTTTATCCAAAGTGAAGAAACCCTATTGATTACTTTTTCTTGTAATGACAGATTATCTATAATCCATGCTCCTTTAAATCCATTGACAACCTTTTCCATTTAATAGACAACTTATAGGGTATTTAAAATATAAACCTCTAAATAAATGGTATACTCCATATCCCAGAAGAGAACCAAATACATTTAAGATTATGTCATCTATATCGCAAGAGCCTAAACAAAATATAAATTGCACCAGCTCAATAAGCAGGCTAAAACCAATAGATATTAAAATAGTAGCTTTAAATCTCTTGCATAATCTGAATAGTAACGGTAAGAAAAAGCCAAAAGGGCTAAAGGCAACTGTATTTCCTAATAGGTTTAACATTGCAATCCGAGTAGAAGGTTCACCTTTTAAATATGGAATTATAGTATTTAAAAAAGGTATATAGTTTATAGAAGTTATTCTTTGAGAAAAAGGTATTTGTCTGCAAAGTTCAGCCATAATTAGTGCTTTTCCATTCTTTAAGACAATTACATTAACAACAACTAACAAATAGAATATAAATAATCCCCAAAATATAAACTTTAAACTTATTAAAATTAATTTTTTATCCCGCATTATCTTCCTCTATAAAATAAGTAAGAAAATCGCCATATAATCAATTTTTATACTTCTTTAGCACAGTACTTGTTACCTGCTCAACTATATCACGGATTAGAGATTCATCAGGTAGACTATCACCTGTATTGTATTTCAAGTCCTTGCCTTTAGGAGTACCTCCTGTATTAATTCCAAGCTTCCGGCGGATTTCAACCAACTGTGAAATTTGTTTGGAACTAAGTTCATTGGCTTTTCCGATTATATTTCCGGTGTACATTAATACCGTGGCATAATACTCCAGCGACTCAAGGCGATGGTAGGCCTCAAATACATCCTTGCCCCAGGTTACAGCTCCATGATTTGCAAGAAGTACCGCATTGTATCCCCTGCAATAGGGCGCTATTGAGTCAGGAACAGCCTGACTGCCCGGGGTAGCGTAGGGGGCTATGGGTACAGTTCCCAGATTGACAACTGCTTCAGGCAATATAGCCTTGTCAAGCTCAATCCCCGCAATTGCAAAAGAAGTTGCTACCGGAGGATGTGCATGAGTAACAGCTATTACATCAGGATTTTCACTATATACCCGCAGGTGCATTTTCAATTCTGATGAGGGCTTTGTGTTGCCGGATATTACTTCGCCGTTCATATCCACTTTCACCAGCATTTCCTTTGTCATGTATCCTTTAGAAACACCTGTGGGCGTCGTCCAAATTTCATTGTCACCTGTCTTTATACTTATATTACCGTCATTGGAAGCTACAAAGCCTTTCAAATACATTCTCTTTCCAACTTCGATTATGGCATTTTCGGCTTCCTCATCGGTAAGATATTTTGAGCTGTTTTTATCTAGCATTACACCATACCTCTTTTACGTTTAAATATTTCTTTTAGCGATTCACTATAAGGAGCTTTGGCTATACCGTATTCCGTTACTATTCCTGTAATGAATTTTTCATCGGTGACGTCAAATGCAGGATTAAAAACTTTAATATCCTTTGGCGCCATTCTTTTTTCATACCACATATCAGTAACCTCTTCGGGATTACGTTCCTCTATGCATATGTCTTTTCCCGAAGCACAATTCAAATCTATTGTTGACGTCGGTGCGCAGACATAGAAGGGAATATTGTAATTTTTCGCCAATATGGCCACTCCTGAAGTTCCTATCTTATTTGCAGTATCTCCGTTAGCCGCAACCCTATCGCACCCCACAAAAACTGCTTGAACCCATCCATTTTTCATAACTGCCGAAGCCATGTTATCACAAATAAGCGTTACATCCACACCTGCCTTATTCAATTCATAAGCAGTTAATCTGGCTCCCTGGAGCAACGGCCTGGTTTCATCTGCAAAAACCTTCAGGTTATAGCCCTTTTCCTGTCCAACATATATCGGTGCAAGTGCAGTTCCGTATTTGGATGTGGCAAGCTGTCCAGCATTGCAATGTGTAAGAATCCCCATACCCGGGTTTAGTAGTGTAAGGCCGTACTCACCTATACTTCTGCACACCCATGTATCCTCTTCCTTTATTTTATGAGACTCCTTCAAAAGCTCAAGCTTTATATCCTCTACTGCTTTTTCCTTGTTCCCTTTAACACACTCATCCATTCTATCAAGTGCCCAGAACAAATTAACTGCCGTAGGTCTGGAGGATGCAAGATATTTCTTTGCCTTAATAAACTCTGAATAAAAGTCTTCATACTCTGAAGCTTTTATGCCCTTGGCTCCAAGGTAAATCCCGTATGCCGCTGCAACCCCGATTGCAGGAGCCCCTCTTACCCGTAACTTATAAATGGCTTCCCATATTTCTTCCTGAGTTTTTAATTTTAAAAAAACAGTTTCAGCAGGCAGCAAGGTCTGGTCAATGATTATCAATTCGCTATGGGCATCATCCAGCATAACAGTTTCCATATCGTAAACATTCTTTGTGGTATTTGTCATTTTGTAGCCTCTCCTATCTCAAAAACTCGTTTTCCACCTCTTTTAAGGTATTTACAAACTGTTCTCCAAATATATAGCTTTCACGGTTCTTTATGTATTGTTTTGCAACGGTTATGCAAATACGTTCTGCACGTAATCGTGAACTTTCATTCTCTATGGAAGTAATATCTTTAACATGTGCCATACCAACTATACGTCTGCACAGTTCAAGCCCTGCAACCGCTGCAGTGTCATGTATTACCTGACTTAGATACCACTGCGCAAAGCCGGGGGTTTTTGCCAGAATTTCTTTAGCTTCTTCCTTCCATACTTTCAGGAATTTTGCTTTAAATTTATCAATAATTTCACAAATGGTATTCTCAACCCAATTTTTGAAATTGATACACTCTTCCTCATTATCCATAGTAGCATCTGCGTTTACCCAGGCAAATATCATATTTGCGATTATGTTACCTATGTCATAACCCATAGGCCCGTAAAATGCAAATTCAGGATCTATTACCTTTGTTGAATTTTCATTTACAAATATAGAACCGGTATGTAAGTCACCATGAATTAAAGCCTGGGCATTTGTAAGAAACTCAAACTTCAATTTTGCAACCTCAAGTTTAAGTTCATTATCACTATAAAGCTCTTTTTTTACCCAATCAAGGTTGGGTGGAAATACATCGTTGCGGTGCTTATAATCATTAAAAGGCTCCGTGTACACCAAATCCTCTGTTATTTCGCAGAGTTCCGGGTTTGTATAGCTTTTTACAAGTGATTTTTTTTCCTGATGGTTTAAAAAGACGTCTGAAGTTAGGAGTAAAGTATTGACCATAAATGTTGTGATATGTTCCGCAAATTTTGGAAAAATCCTATGTTGAAGAAGTGCTTGTCGCATTATTGTATAATCAGACAGATCTTCCATAGAGCAACAACTCATAATATCGTCATATTTATATACTATCGGTACAAGGCCCGGTGCTAAATCCCCCTGAAATCTAAGAGTTTCTGCTTCAATTCTGTTGCGATCCGGGGAAAGCTTGAAATCGTCAGAAATTCTGGCAGTATATCCCGCTTGCTTTATTATCACTGATTTTTCAGATTTTTTGTCCCATACACGAAAAACATAATTCAGATTTCCATCCCCTATCTCTTTGCTGTCAAGGTCAGCGTCGCCCTCAAATATACTGAGCTTTTCCGCTGCATAATCAGCCGCATCCGATGGACTCATTAAAAAATACTTATCAAATTTCGACATATGTAATTTTTCTCCTTTTGAAAAAAGTAAGATAAAGTAATGCCTTTACTAAATTTTACCACATTATAACAATTAGTGCAAAGGCGACAAGATTTTCTTTAGACAATTTATTAGATATTCATTATCTTCTTTTGATTTTACGGCAATCCTGAAATATGTATCATCAAGTCCTTTATAATTGTCGCAGGAACGTATCAATATGCCAAATTTTTCGAGTTCATGGGGAAGTGATTTTATCTCTGTTCTGAATAAAATATAGTTTGCTTTTGAGTTTACAACTTCAAAGCCAAGCTGTATTAGACTATTTTCCAAAAATACTCTGTTACATTCAATCAGCTCCCTTGTTTGGTTAACATAATCTACCTCTTTGAGTGCAGCAATCCCACACTTCTGAGCAACTACAGACACACTCCAAGGCTGACCTGCCCTGTATAACCCTTCTATGACATTTGTATCGGAACATATTCCGTATCCTAATCTGATTCCGGCCATAGCATATATTTTTGTAAATGCTTTAAGGATAATTATGTTTTCATAAGTGTCAAGACTGTCCACAACACTATACTTCTGCGGATTATCCAAGAAATCCATAAAGCATTCGTCAACTACCAGAAGGGTGTTTGTTGACTTACACTTTTCAGCAATTTTCAAGACAGTTTCCTTATCCGTCAAAACACCTGTGGGATTATTGGGGTTACATAAAAACATAAGCCCGATATCAGAAGTTATTTTATCAAGTATATCAATATCAAGCCTGAAATTATTTTCCTTTGGCAGATAATGATACTCAACATGACTGCCAAATACTTTTATTGACTCCTCATACTCGGAAAAGGTAGGTGCAGTCAGAAGTACTTTTTCCGGCCTTACAGCAGAAGCAATTCTATATACTACATCAGCTGCACCGTTGCCACATAATATATATTTTTCCGGTACCTTTAGATAATCTGAGATTTCCTTTTTTAATTCTCTGCATAAGGGATCAGGATAGTTACAAAAATCATCCATGCCATTGAGGATGGCGTTTTTCACACCATCAGGCAATCCCAAAGGGTTGATATTTGCCGAAAAATCCATGAGCTTTAAATTTTCCGGTAAATATCTTTTACTATAAATATCTCCTCCATGAACAAGCCTTTTCATTTTATTCCCCCTGAAACAACCAAGCTGCAGCCACACAGAATAACAAATGCTATAAATGCGGTTATGTACATGAGCTTATTGGCTGTTTTTATATCATCTGTTTTTATGTTTCTGTTATTATCGCCAATGGTTTCCTTCTTTACAAGCTTACCAAAATAATATGCATCTCCGGCGAGTTGTACATTCAGTGCTCCTGCACATACAGCTTCCGTCTTTGCACTATTAGGACTGGAATGCTTCCTTTTATCCCTCCTGTATATCCTGAGTGCATTTTTATAATCCAATCCACATATAAAACTAGCCCCTATCATCATATATGCAGATAGAAGGGCAGGGATAAAATTCAAAAAATCGTCAAACCTTGCTGCAAATCTGCCAAAGTAAAGGTACCTGTCATTCTTGTAGCCTATCATTGAATCCATTGTATTAACAGCCTTGTATAAAAAGCCCAGGGGCACTCCACCAAGCACAAGAAATATTAAAGGTGCAATTACTCCGTCCGAGGTATTTTCGGCAACGGTTTCAACTGCAGCTTTTGTTATCCCCTCTTCAGTCAGGTTTTGTGTATCACGACCCACTATCCAAGATAAGTACTTCCTTGCATTTGCCATGTCATGGTTTTTGAGATGATAATAAACCCTCATACTCTCGGTCTTTAAGCTTTTTGTTGCAAGTATCTGATAACAGAATAAAGATGCAACAGCCATCTCAACATATATACTTACCTTGCTTAGAAAATACAATAGAAAAAACGGTATAATAAACGAACAAGCTGTAATTAATATGGCCAGAACAGCTCCTGCCACAAACTCACCTTTTTGTGATTTTGGGAAAGCCGTTCTGAGCAACTTCTCACCTTTTGAAATAAACCAACCTATCAGCCTTATGGGATGAGGCAGCCATGGAGGGTCCCCAAAAATTAAATCAAGTATAAAACCAATGGCAACTTCAATTATTATTTTCATATAGCCTCCTATTGATTTATATCTCTCGGAAAAGCCATATACAACAAGGCATTAACTATTGCGGCTGCCACGTTGCTACCACCCTTACGACCTCTGGCTACTATAAAAGGAATACTCTGGTTTATTATCAATTCCTTTGATTCAACAACGTTTACAAAGCCTACAGGAACTCCAACAATGAGTTTAGGCTCAACCTTACCTTCATTTATCAGACTATTAAGCTCAATTAATGCGGTAGGTGCATTTCCTACCACTATAACAAGAGGTTTTTCTATTTCAGTGGCCTTTCTCATGGATATGGCAGCTCTGGTTGTCCCCTCTGCCAAGGCCTGCACAGCAACTTCACTATCTGACATAAAGCACATAACTTCACAGCCACAGCGGGCAACAGCAACCTTATTTATTCCTGCCATGGCCATTTGAGTATCTGTGACAATACAAGCACCTGCTTTTAATATTTCCACAGACTTCTCTATGACACCCTCAGAAAACACCAGATTGTCTGCATATTCAAAATCAGCAGTGGTGTGAATAACTCTCTTTATTACAGGCTCACAATCCTTGTCCAGCACTCTGTCTCCAAGTTCATGGCTGATAATCTCAAAGCTCCTATTTTCAATTTCCATTGGTCTCATTATCTCCATGTCAGATTCCTTCCTCAATAACTTTGTAAATGTATTCCATATCAAGGGATTCTCTTAAAGCTTCCGCCAATAAGTCATACTGCTTTTCCTTATACTCCTTAAAATTAAAGGAAGTATGCTTCTCATATTCCAGTCCTTTTTCCTTCATCAATGCCACTGCAATCTCTGAAAGTATCTCATCACTGTCAAAAACTCCATGGACATATGTACCGTATATGTTCCCATTTTGCATACCGTCAGGCTTTTCATTACCATTGATTTCAGTCAGGTTACTAAGAGAGGAGTTACCTTCGTTTCCTGCCTCCGAAGCAGTATAACCCATATGTATTTCATAGCCTTCAAATGTTTTTCCGCTTAGGCCCTTGAATATTCCTTCCACATTACCAAAAATACCTGTAACTCTTGTACGTGTTTTTTCTTTTTCAAATACAGTCCCGGATTTTAAAATCCCCATCCCCTTCATTTCCCCACCATACTCAACACCGTAGGGGTCACTGAGATTTTCACACAGCATCTGATAACCCCCGCATATTCCGAATACAGGCTTATTTTTTGCTGCGTGCTTTTGGATACATACTTCCAGTCCGTTTTCTCTCATCCATTTCAAATCACCCATGGTATTCTTACTCCCCGGAATAATTACCAAATCCGGGTTTCCCAGTTCGCTGACACCGGATACATATCTCACGCTTGCACCTTCAATGTGTTCAAGTGCATTAAAGTCGGTAAAATTTGAAATTCTGGGAAGTTTTATTACTGCAATATCAATAAGACCTAACGACCCCTGTCTGGAAAATCTATCAGAGAGGCTGTCTTCATCGTCAATATCGACTTGAAGATATGGTACCACACCAACAACAGGAACATGTATAAGGTCACATAGCATATCAAGGCCCGGTTTTAAAATGTCTACATCTCCCCTGAACTTATTGATTATTGTTCCTTTGACATGTTTCCTCTCATCTTCATCAAACAGCATAACTGTTCCGTACAAAGATGCAAAAACACCTCCCCTGTCAATATCTCCTGCAATTAGTACGGGAGCTTTCAGCATCTTTGCCAGTCCCATGTTTACAAAATCATCACGCTTTAAATTTATCTCAGCAGGACTGCCTGCACCTTCAATAATTATAATATCATTTTCCTCTGAAAGGCTTTCATAAGCCCTTTTTACATGGGGCAGCAGATTATGCTTGTATGCATAATACTCCGTAGCAGTCATGTTTCCTATTGGCTGTCCCTCCAAAATCACCTGTGAACCCTTTTCACTTGTAGGCTTTAACAATATGGGATTCATTCTTACATCAGGGGCCTTTCCCGCCGCTTCGGCCTGCACTACCTGTGCTCGCCCCATTTCAGAACCGTCAGCCGTTATGTATGAATTCAGGGCCATGTTCTGTGATTTAAAAGGTGCCACCCTATAGCCATCCTGTGCAAATATGCGGCATAATCCTGCTGTCAGCAAGCTCTTGCCCGCATTTGACATAGTTCCCTGAATCATAATTGGTTTTGCCATAGAAATCATCTCCTAAATGTGTTTACTAAAATTACAGCATTTTTGCAAAAAGTTTTCTGCAAACTTCGTATTTCCATAAAAATGTATGTGAGGATATCCTGCGAATAGTGTATCGGATGCAAAAATGCATTCCCATTTTCTTTTGCCATCCGGTTTTACTGACTCAAAGCTGTTTCCGTTGTTGTCACTGTCACTGTAATGAAATTCGTGAGCATTAATACCCTCACCTTTTTTGCAGAACAGGTTGTTTATTTTTGCTTTGAGGGTTGTATACCCGAATCGAGACAGTCCTTCACTCATTTTGCTGTTTCCGACAAGAACTCCTGTCATAGCATATTTGTTGTTATGTTTATCTGAGACTGATTGCTGAAGATACATAAAGCCTCCGCACTCAGCATATGTGGGCAACCCTTTTGAAAGGGTCTCCTTTATGCTCTTTAGCATGGTTTTATTCCCACTTAATTTTTCTGCATATAGCTCTGGATAGCCGCCACCCAGTATTAGTCCGTGTATATTTTCAGGTAATCTTTTATCTTCAAGGGGTGAAAAATATGTAAGCTCCGCTCCCATTTCCCTCAGCAACCCAAGGCTGTCCTCATAGTAAAAGCAAAAGGCTTTGTCCTTCGCCACAGCAATATTACAGCTATATTTTTTCTCGATTGAAACGGGGTCATATTCCAAAGTTCCTGCTGTTTGTGCTAGTCTTACAAGCTCGTCAATATCAATGAACTCCTCAGCATTTTTTGCCATTATCTTCAGCTTTTTTCGGATATCTTTTATTTCTTTCGCTGTAACAAGCCCCAAATGTCTGCTTTCAATAACAGCCTCCGGCATAGGCGGTAAAAAACCCAACACCCGGATTCCGGTCTTTTCCTCTATCATTGACTTGTACATCTGATAAAGTCCGGGTGAAATGGAATTAATAATAACACCCTTAATATTGTTTTCAGGCATAAAATCTCTGAAACCGTTTATTATTGCCGATATGGAAAGAGCCATTCCCTTGGGGTTAACCACTAATACCACAGGTGTTCCTGTAAGTCGGCTAATGGAATAAGACGAATGACTGCCATCATTACCGAGTCCGTCATAAAAACCCATAACCCCTTCTATAACAGAAATATCATTTCCGGCAGAATTTTTGTTCAAAAGATATTTCAGGTTATTCTCTCCCAAGAGAAATGTGTCAAGATTTCTGGACTTGATACCTGATATCTCAGTGTGAAACATGGGGTCGATATAGTCAGGCCCACACTTGAAAGCAGAGGTTCTGACCCCTCTGTTGACCAGTGCATTGAGTATTCCGCAGGTAACAGTGGTTTTACCGCAGCCACTTCCTGTTCCTGCTATCATAATTCTGGCAGTTCTGCTTGTCTCGATTATAATTACCCCCTAAAGGATTTTATCCTCTTATGTGCTTTTTACCTGTAATAATATATACCGGGTTATTTGCATTCATCATATGGTAGCCTCCCACCTTTTTTGAAACAGACGAATTAATACATACTACTTCTGTTTCAAAGCCATTCTCTTCAAATGAACTAATGGCAGCATTGAGACTTTCTAATGTAATTGCGTTGGCTACAATATGTATTCCGGGATTTATCGTTGCGAGGCGCCGGACTATATCAGCCATATTTCCGTTACTTCCACCTATAAATGCCCTGTCAGGTACGGGAAGTCCTTCAAATATATCCGGCGCAGTACCTGAAACTACCTTGACATTATACGCTCCCAGCTTCACTCTGTTTTTGCATATCAGTTCCAAAGCCTCCGGATTCTTTTCAATAGCATAAACGCTGCCGTCAAAAGCTCTTCTTGCCATTTCAATGGCAACCGAGCCTGTTCCTGCTCCAATATCATATACAGTATCACAGGGTTCAATTGCCAGCTTTGCAAGAGTGATGGCACGCACTTCTTCCTTTGTCATCGGAACCTTTCCACGTTGAAAATCCTCGTCAACAAGTGGAATATGACAGTTGACATAATTTTGGTTTTCCAACAGCATAACTGCAAGATTATAAAAGGTGTATCCGGCTAATTCCTTCACTGTTCCCTTTACTATCCGTTCCTCGGGCATTGACAAATTTTCTCCGACGATTGCTTTTATTTCTGTCAAACCATTGTCTGAAAGACTTTTACATATTGAATGTGCTTTATTTTCCCCTCCGGTAAGCACGAAGACCTTTGGATTGTAGGATATTGGCCCCAGTATGTTTTTTTCTCGTCCGTGGAGGCTGACAACCTTTATATTTTCATAACTGTTTCCTGTTATTGAACAAAAGTACTGCAGGCTGCTTATACCACATACCACTTCAATATCAACTTTATTCTCCAGTTTTTCTGACAAGCTACCTGCAATACTGAAAAATCCGGTATCTCCCGAAACCAGCAAAGCAATATTCCGACCATCGGAAGCCTCAATCAGCTTTGGTACTTCTGTTACAGGACACTCTATAACCTTCCTTCTTGAATCAGATAAAAATCTGTGTGCAGTACTGTATATAACATCACAGCTTTCCATCAGTTTCAAGGCTCTCTGTGTCAGAAAATCCTCCGCGCCTATTCCGGCACCGATTATATACAGTTTCTTTTTCATAATGCCTCTCTGATTCGGTCTGCCAGAATATCTGCAAGTCTTTGGTCAGCTCCCAGTGTATTTCCTAAATTCACTTTAACCCCGGGATGTTTTCCAATATACTCCTTTATCTCTTCAGGTATATCCTC
>JAEZUC010000152.1 GCA_023443515.1 Bacillota bacterium | reverse complement strand
GCAGGTTTGTTTAATGTCTTTTCAACAAAGTCTGCTATTTGTGTCTGTAAATCCTGAGTATTTGCCTCAGTAAACATTTTATCATTTGCTCTCATTTCAATTATTGTTCCGCCTTCAAACTCAATGTCCAGTTTAAAGCCTTCAACTAGATACATAACAACACCTGATAAAATAATTAGGGCTGAGAGTATAAAAAAGTAGTATCTCTTAGCATACAAATTAACCATTTGCTTTTCCTCCTCTCATGCTTACGCCATATAACCAATGGTGTTTTGCAACTTCTATATCCTGTATTGACTTCAGCATTATTCTTGAAGCAGTTACAGCAGTTAAAAAGCTTAACACAACACCTATTCCCAGAGTATATGCAAAACTCTGGATAGGGCCTGAACCAAATTTCCATAAAACCACGGCAGAAATAAGGGTAGTTACGTTTGAATCAAGCACGGCTGAGAATGCTCTCTTGAATCCTACATCAATTGCAGCATGAAGAGTTTTTCCGCTTTTGATTTCATCCTTAATTCTTTCAAATATAATAACGTTGGCATCAACGGCCATACCGATTGTCAGTATGAGACCCGCTATACCCGGCAAAGTAACAATTATATTAGTCCAAGACAATGCCAGTAACTCCAATACTGTATGAAGAATTAAAGCAATACTTGCTATTAGTCCAGGCAATCTGTAATAGAATATCATAAAGAAGCAAATCAGTATAAGTGCAACTATAAATGCATTAACACTTACATTCAATGCGTTAGATCCAAGGGTAGGGCTTATGTTATTTACCTGTCTAGCCTCTAACTTAAATGGTAATGAACCTGACTTAATAAGACCGGCAAGATTTTTAGCTTCCTCCTTTTGGTCTTCACTGGCAGTACCACCAAGAGTAATTCTTGCTGAAGTACCGGAAATTTGTGACTGAACATTTGGTGCACTGATTAAATCATTGTCCATAAAAATTGCTATTGGTTTTCCAATAAGTCTTCCTGTTGCTTCTGAAAACTTTTTGCCACCTTCGGATGAAAGCTTCAGTGCAACGCAATACCCGCCACTTTCACCGTCAACCTCAGGAGTGGCATCCTTTACATCTCCGCCCTCAAGTATAATCTTGTTGGTTGGAAGATAATTTCCATTTGCATCTTTTTTGCTTTCGTCAACCTCTTGGAAGGTTAATAATGCGGTTTTACCAATTTCTTCTATTGACTTCTGTGGATCGAATGCTTCACCTTTTTTGTGTGGTATTTGTACAAGAATGTATCCCTTTTCTTTATCTACAGTGATAACTTTATCAAAGATATGTTTAGAATCCAATCTTTTACCAATGGTAATTCTTGCAGCATCCAAATCTTCAGCTTTTGCCTTGCTGTTGTCTTTGGTTACTGCATAAAGCCTAGCATCCACGCCTCCCTGAATGTCAATACCTGTTCTAATATCCTTAACACCAGGTATTTCAAGCCCCAAGATAGAACCATAAGCTGCTATCCAGGTTAAAATACCGATGATAAGCAATATAGAGAAAAATTTAACCGCGTTGCTTCCTCTCATTTGTAGTATTCCCCCTTAAATTATAATCCACTTACGCCATTATATAACTTACAAAAAAGCTAGTCAATAAATATGTCTCAATATTAAACATAAATTTACAATTTTAGTAATCGTTTTTTGTTAAATATAGAAGATATCTTTTTGATCATTGTTAATCCATGTAAGAAATATAATAATTTAAAATGAATATCCTGTGATTATAGGATATTCACTTTTGCTAAAAAACTATTTATTTGTAATACTTTAATAGATTGATATATTCATTTGCATTACATTTGATTTCAGCAATCTCCTGCTCTGACAATGTCCTTTTGATTTCTGCGGGACTTCCTGCAACAAGACTTCCATCAGGTATTTTAGTCCTTGGTGTAACTACACTTCCTGCTGCTACAAGACAATTATTTCCTATTTCTGCACTGTCAAGTACGATTGCACCCATCCCTACAAGTGTATTATTACCTATACGGCAACTGTGCAAAATCGCTCCGTGACCAATTGTTACATGGGAACCCAGCCTTACTTCTATTCCCTCCTTGCAATGTAATATACAGCCTTCCTGTATATTTGTATTATCACCGACAACTATACTATCGATGTCTCCTCTTAAAACTGCATTGTACCAGATAGTTGTATTTTCACCCAAAACTACGTCTCCAATAACTGTACTGTTCGGTGCAACAAACGCAGTCTCGTGGATTTTAG
This sequence comes from Bacillota bacterium, assembly GCA_023443515.1. Taxonomy (GTDB): domain Bacteria; phylum Bacillota; class Clostridia; order Acetivibrionales; family DSM-1351; genus Ruminiclostridium. The sequence continues at coordinate 10,911 of JAEZUC010000152.1, read as the reverse complement.
GTTTGATGTTGTTAAAATCCTTTATCACAATGAACCCCTCTATTCTTGAGTTTTTATCCAGATTGCACATTCTACTCTCTTCTTCTCAAGTTCGCAACCTATCTTATATGGAACATTAATATCATTATTAAACTGGTACGCATTCGCAGCACACCCGCCACTGCAATAAAATTTTGCCCAACATTCGGCACAGTCCTTTTTGGTATACACATTTGACTTTTGAAAATCCTTCTGAGAATCGCTATTGAATACTCCCTCATGGACATTGCCCATTTTAAACTTCTCATCCCCTACAAACTGATGACAAGGATATAAGTCACCTTCCGGCGTAACTGCCAGATATTCATGTCCTGAACCGCATCCGCCAAGTCTCTTTATGACACATGGTCCCTGCTGTAAATCAATCATAAAATGGAAGAAGTTAAAGCCACGCTTATCACTATCTCTCTTTACGTATTCCCTTGCTAGGTTTTCATACTCACAAAAAAGTTTTGGGAGATCCTGTTCACGGATATCATAGCCTGAATCCTTAGCCGCAACAACAGGCTCTATAGAAATCTGTTTAAAGCCTTGATCTGCCAAATGCAGTACATCTTCGGAAAAATCGAGATTTTCTCTGGTAAAGGTACCTCTGACATAATAATTGTCCTGCTTTCTTGATTCGGCCATATCCTGAATTTTAGGAAGAATTCTGTCATAAGTTCCAGACCCGTCAACTCTAGGCCTCATATTGTCATTGGTTTCCTTACGTCCGTCAATGCTCAGAACAACATTGTGCATATTTTTATTAATATATTCTTTTATTTCTTCATTTAATAATACAGCATTTGTAGTAATAGTAAATCTGAAATTCTTGCCAGCTTCTTTTTCCCTGATTCTGGCATATTCAACAATACCCTTTACAACATCAAAATTCATCAGTGGCTCACCGCCGAAAAAGTCCACTTCCAAATTCCGTCTGCCCGCTGACTTCTCAATGAGAAAATCTATTGCTTTTTTACCTGTTTCAAGATCCATCATGGTTCTGTGACCGCCAAAACTTCCTGTAGAAGCAAAACAGTACTTGCACCTCAGGTTACAATCATGACAAATATGTAGACATAATGCCTTTACTACAGGTTTTCTTTCCCACTTATTTAAAGCATCGGAATATGCGTCCTCACTAAAAAGCAAACCTTGGGATTCCAGTTCCACGATTTCCTCATAGGCATCTGCAATAGCCTGTCCTTCATATTTTTCGGATAGTGATTCAATTATTTGATCCCTTGTTTCATTCTTATATAAATCTACTACATCAAAAGCAGCATCATCAAATACATGCACAGCACCGCTGTTTACGTCCAAGACTATATTGGTATCGTACATAGTATACTTGTGAATCATTTAAAGTAACCTCCTAAAGCTAAAAATCCTGGATACAACACCGGGTTAAAACATTTAAAAAAGTGAAAAGTGTAATCACCTTTCACTAATTTATGAATTCATACATATTAAGAACCATCAATATGCATTTCTAATATTACTTATTTTCGCAGCTTTGATTAGCAACTGTGCATGATGTCTTGCAAGCTGACTGGCAAGATGTTTGACATTCGCCACATCCACCTTTTGCAAGGCTGTTTTTAAGTGTAGCATTGTTAATTGTCTTTATATGTTTCATTATGTAGTCCCCCCCATCAATTTTCTTAGCCGATTATAGCATATCTAATCAGTTTTGAAAAGGCATTTTTTAGAAACCCGTTATCGCAAATTTATTCCAAATATGCCACCCAGGCACCCCACAATGGCACCGATAACCACGGATAATATCACCTGAACATCAACTTGAAAATTCAAGAACACAAGACTGCTGGCGATGTAAAGTATTGCTACATAAAGGATTCCTACAAAGCAACCGTTCATCCAGCCTTTACTCTTAACGTTTTTTGTAGAGTAAGCAGATGCCACCAGTACACTTAATACAGTTGTAATAAGAACTGCAATATAGGTGTGTTTTTCAGGAAAATCCGTATATGTTAAAAATAATGCAAACCCTAAAAAACATGGAAGCGTTATAAGAAAAGCGATTATTAAGCCTTTTACTACCCTCAGCAGATTTATGTGTTCATCCAGTGTTTTTTTAAATCCAGGTGTCTGTACTCCCATAGTGTACCTCCCAAAATATAATATAAAATGTTCTTTGTATATCATATTTTTGAGGTAGTCCACTTAGAACAGTTGGAAGGAATTAATTATATTTTTGCTTATCAGCCTTCTACAGGCTTTACAACATCTTTAATTGCCCAACGCTTTACAAGTATCTTGTTTTTATCAACACCGGATTCGATATATATTTCATCATCTTTTATGTTTATAATCTTACCTACTATACCTCCGATAGTTGTAACACCCCAACCAACTTGAAGTGAACTAAGCATTTGCTGGGTCTTCTTCTCCTTCTTTTTCTGAGGAAGAATGAGCATTACATACATAAGTCCCATAATTAAAACCAATGGTAATACTAATTGAATTAACGCTGCTGCTGATGCCATAACTAAAAACCTCCTGTAATTATTTTTATTTAACACAGTTAAACTGTATTATCCATATTATTTAGTATAGCCATATTTCAGATAAAATTCATCTCTGAAGCTGGCAAGCCTATCATCCATTATAGCCTGTCTTACTTGTTTCATCAAGTTAATTAAGAAATATAAGTTGTGCCAGGTTGTAAGCCTCAAGCCCAAAACTTCTCCGCATTTGAGGAGGTGTCTGATGTACGCTCTTGAATAGTTTCTGCAAACATAGCAATCACATTCAGGATCCAGCTTTGAAAAGTCTCTTGAATATTTTGCATCACGGATAATTACTCTACCTCTGCTTGTAAGTACCGTGCCATTTCTTCCTATTCTTGTGGGTAGGACACAGTCAAACATATCAATACCTCTTATAGCTCCTTCTATAAGATAATCCGGAGTGCCAACCCCCATCAGGTATCTGGGTTTATCAGCAGGCATTAGAGGAGCTGTATAGTCCAGTACTTCATACATAATCTCCCCAGGCTCACCAACACTTAATCCACCAATTGCGTAACCGGGAAAATCCAATTCCTTTAATTGATTAGCACTTTCTATCCTCAAATCTTTGAACATGCCACCCTGAATTATACCGAAAAGTGATTGTTTTTCGGTATTTGTATGAGCTTCCTTACATCTTTTTGCCCATCTTGTGGTACGCTCCATCGACTTCTTAACATAATCATATTCAGCCGGATAAGGTGCACATTCATCAAAAGCCATTATTATATCTGCACCAAGGTCATTCTCAATACCCATTACAGATTCAGGTGTAAATACATGTTTTGAACCATCCAGATGTGATCTGAAGGTTACGCCTTCTTCTGTAATCTTTCTTAGTCCGCTTAGGCTGAAAACCTGAAAACCGCCACTATCCGTTAGTATAGGTCTGTCCCAATTCATAAAGCCATGAAGTCCTCCGGCCTGCTTTACAATATCCTGACCGGGTCTAAGATAGCAGTGATATGTGTTGCTTAAAATTATTCTTGCATCTATCTCCTTCAATTCCTCAGGAGACATGCCCTTTACGGTTGCAAGGGTTCCAACAGGCATGAAAATAGGTGTATCAAATGAGCCGTGAGGGGTATGCACCTTACCTAATCTTGCACCTGTCTGCTTACAAGTTTTTATTAATTCATAAGTAACTGCTGCCATAGTAATTACCTTTCTTTATTTAAAAATTATTTTATAAACATTGCGTCCCCGAAGCTGAAAAATCTGTATCTTTCTTTAACAGCTAAGTTGTATGCATTAAGCACATTATCCCTACCGGCTAAAGAGCTTACCAGCATGATAAGTGTGGATTCCGGCAAATGAAAGTTTGTAACTAGCCTGTCTACCACTTTAAACTCATAACCGGGATATATAAATATATCTGTCCAGCCATCACAAGGTTCTATGTTCCCATTTTTACCAACGGTCTCCAGTACTCTGCAACTGGTAGTACCAACAGCTACAACTTTTTTACCTTTTTGCCGTGTATCGTTTATTATATCACATGTTTCCTTGTTTATAGAATAATATTCCGAATGCATTTTATGTTGAGTTATATCGTCAACTTTAACAGGCCTAAAGGTACCGAGACCTACATGAAGCATAACATATGCTATTTTTACACCTTTTTGCTCCAAGGATTTCAAAAGTTCTTTGGTAAAATGCAACCCTGCAGTCGGGGCAGCCGCCGAGCCATTAACCTTTGCATATACAGTCTGGTATCTCTCCGGGTTTTCCAGTTTTTCAGTAATGTACGGAGGCAAGGGCATTACACCTACCCTGTCCAATATCTCTTCAAAGACACCTTGATAAATGAACCTGACAAGCCTGTTTCCTTCATCCAGTACTTCCAGAATCTCTGCTTTTAGCTCTCCGTTTCCAAAAACAAATCTGCTGCCCGGTTTTGCCTTTTTTCCGGGTCTTAAAATAACTTCCCACTTGTCCCCTTCAACCCTTTTAAGCAAAACAAATTCTATCTTTCCGCCTGTACCCTCTTTTTCACCTAAAAGCCTTGCAGGTATTACTCTGGTGTTATTCAAAACCAGACAATCACCTTCATTCAGATAGTTAATTATATCCATAAATAATTTATGTTCAATCTCACCGGTTTCCTTATCCAACACCATCAGCCTGGACATGTCCCTTTTTTCTATGGGGTGCTGTGCGATAAGTTCTTCGGGAAGGTAATAATCAAAATCATGCAAATCCACCTATAGTAACCTCCAATTTTTCTTCTATTATTATGTCTGTTTATTATAAATAACACTCATAAAACCTACTGCATACAATAAACCAATAAATATCATACATTATAATTGTTTATATTACAAATATTATTGCCATACATAATCTTTTTTTGTATAATTTATGAGATAATCGTATGAAGTTCCATATGCTCTTATATTTACTTAGGGACAACAAGTCCCCGTGTTTTGAGAGTAAATTTTTAATATAAATGGATGGAGGATTCAAAATGAAAGTAGCAAAATTTGGAGGAACCTCTTTAGCTAATGCAGAACAAATTAAAAAAGTTTGCAGTATCGTACTTGCTGATAGCGAGAGAAAGGTTATTGTTGTATCTGCCCCTGGTAAAAGGGATGTGTCAGATACCAAAGTTACTGATTTACTTATTGCATGTGCGCAAAAGCACCTGCAGACAGGAAATGCAGAAGCAGAACTGGAAGCTGTTGTAAAGAGATTCAAGGATATAGCAGATGAGCTTGGACTTGATGACGAGATTGTTAAAATGATCAAGTCTGATTTAGAAGAAAGACTTAAGCTTGATACTTCTCATACCGGTATGTTCATGGATGCTATGAAAGCTGCCGGAGAAGACAACAGTGCAAAATTAGTAGCTGCTTATTTGAACAGTATAGGAGAAAAGGCAGAATATATATCTCCCAAAAAAGCAGGGTTGCTTATGAGTGATGAATTCGGAAATGCACAGGTATTACCTGAATCCTATGAAAACCTTAAAATGATTAATAATACCGAAGGAATTGTTATCTTCCCGGGGTTCTTTGGTTACACTAAAGACGGAAATGTTGCAACTTTCCCACGTGGTGGTTCGGATATAACTGGTTCTATATTGGCAGCTGCATTAAAGGCTGATTTATACGAGAACTTTACCGATGTTGATGCAGTGTATGCAGCTCATCCCGGTCTGGTTCACAATCCTGTGGCTGTACCTGAACTGACCTACCGTGAAATGAGGGAATTATCTTATGCCGGTTTCTCAGTATTGCACGAAGATACGCTGGTTCCAGTTTTTATGGCCGGTGTTCCGGTTTGCATAAAAAACACCAATAATCCTACAGCTCCCGGAACAAAAATATCTCTCACAAGAGATTATTCACCAAATCACGTTGTTGGAATAGCAAGTGATGCAGGCTTCTGCTGTATCTATGTAAGCAAGTTTATGATGAATAGGGAAGTAGGCTTCGGAAGAAAGCTCCTTCAAATTCTTGAAGATGAAGGTATTTCATACGAACATACTCCATCTGGCATTGACAACATATCAATAATACTGAAACAGAACCAACTTAAAGAAGGTATGGAGCAGAAAATTGTTGGCCGTATAAAAGATGAACTGAAGGTTGATGATGTATCAGTTGACCATGACCTTGCATTGATAATAATTGTAGGCGAAGGTATGAAAAATACCGTTGGAACTGCTTCAAGAGCCACAACTGCTCTAGCAAAAGCATCTATCAGTTTGGAAATGATTAATCAAGGTTCCTCAGAAATAACAATGATGTTCGCTGTAAGAGAGAATGAAGCACATAAAGCTGTTATTTCTCTCTACAATGAATTTTTCCTTAACAAATTATATAAATAAGCCATTATATTAAAAGGGACCCATTTTTATGAGTCCCTTTTTTATAACCAACTATTTCTTAATCTCAACTTTAGTTCCCGTGTAATAGTGAGCCAGTATTTGTTCATACGTAAAGCCGGCTTTTGCCATACCCATAGCACCTTCCTGACTCATTCCTACAGCATGACCCCATCCTTTTCCTGTAAAAACATATACTTGAGGGTTTGCCGAAACTACGGATTCGTTACCGTCAGCACTAATAATAGTTACTTTTTGTGAAGGATTAGTATATGTTTTTTCTCCGTCTTTGGTAATTACCTTTATTTGGCCTAGAGATACATTTTCTATTTTGTTATTGACCTGAACATTTAAATTTCCATCAGAAGAAATGTTATACATTTGGCTTGGCAGACTCAAAAATGTTCTGCATCTTTCTTTTGTGATGATAACACCTTCAGGATTCAATGTCCCCTTAATAACCATTTCGATTGGTCTTCCGGCTGCTGAGTACTTGGTAATTTGAATACCCGTTACAGTTCCCAGTCCATAACTTTTAAGTTTTGAACTTATTTCATCTGTTGTGAACTTCATTGTCCAATTATAGTTATAGGATTTTCCCGACTCATATTTGTCTTCGACGCTTTTAAGATATGGTATGCTATTCGGCCAAACATTTCCGGCATCCTCAGTTCTGCCTCCTGTGGACGCAGAAAAGACAGTCTCAGCAATAGCACCGTTATAGGTTACAACCATATCACGAGTTTCATCAACGGCTTTATTTGTATTGGCATTTTCCGAGCTATAGCCCTTATATACCTGGCAGTCGGTTGTAGCACACAAATTGAAACCGTACTTTGAATGTTTGTTAATTGTTTTGTAAGAATAGGTTCTGGCTGCCACAGCTTGAGTCTTTAATGCCTCAATATGCGAGTATGCAGGCATTTCGTTTGGAACTACACCGTATAAATATTCCTCAAAAGGCAGTACATTAATAATCGTCATATCACTGTCGGATAATCTATTAAGCTCAACCTGTCCCCTATATAAAGTTGTTCCGATTTTAATCGGATTGGGATTGGCTGATGACAATGATCTTCCTCTTAAAATGTTACTGGAAGATGCATACATGAACAAAACTTTACCATTTTGATCAGTACCGTAAATTCTTGAATTAACTTCGTAAGTTACAGTATATGTATTTTCTCCCAACTTTGATTTAACAGTATTCACAGCTGCTTCAGCTACAGATTTGCTGACGTAAAAACCTGTCCATATTTGCCATCCTGAATCCGTATAAACAGGATATGCGGTTATACCCTTCTGACTATAGCTATGTATGGGTGACAATGTATCATTATACGTTTTGTACGTACCATTTAGCTGAATATGAAAAGGACCGCTTGTAGGATTTCCGGTTGAAGCAACCGGTGTGAACTTTGTTCCGCTCTGTATAAAGTAACTGTCTTTTCTGATTGTAATCGTCTGACCAGCTTCCGAATTATAGACATTGTTGTATTTACCTGTTTTTGCATCATAAGCGCAGAAGGAAACCCCCTTGTCACCACTGATATTAATCTGGCTCTGAGCATTTGACCCATAAAAGAGACCTATTTTTACGGACGCTGCTTCAGCCGCTGATGTATTCAAGTTGTTAAAACCGGGCAGCATCATAAATAGCATAACACTGCATAAAAATAAGCACATTTTTTTCATTTGTACTAGACTCCCCCACTTTTTTCGTTTTTTCTTAACTTCGACAAGTTCCAAATTACATCCTGCCTCGTTTACCGAATTGTAACAATAATGAAACATAGTTCATATAATATTAAAATCAGATGTAAAAAAATTGACACTTGATATATCCGAATGTTATTATAGAAAAAAAGAATATATGCTAGATAGAGGTGCGTTTTTTAATAGTATGGACAATGAGGATTCTGGGGTCTAATGATTTGTTCTGAAAGGGAAAGACGCCGAAGGCAGTACTGTACCCCGAGCATCGTAATGCCTGGTTGCAAGGTCAATAGCCTTGTGACTGTCATCATTTTAAAATGGTGGAGCGCTATCTGTTTTTAATTATATTTTATTATAATTTTGTTAAACAGACGTCGGCGGTACTGCCGACGTTTTTTAATTACATTATATTGTTTTATGAAAGGGTGGAAACAATGAAAAAGCCAATTTTTACGGGTTCAGGTGTAGCAATTATTACCCCATTTACAAATGACGGTACTGACTATAATAAACTTTCAGAACTGATTGAATATCAAATTAAAGAAGGTACTGATGCAATTATTATTTGTGGCACCACAGGTGAGGCATCTACCATGTATGACGACGAACACAAAGCTGCAATCAAATTTACAGTGGAAAAGGTTAACGGAAGAATACCTGTTATCGCCGGAACAGGAAGTAACCACACTGTTCATGCCGTAGCACTCAGTAAATATGCCGAAGAGGTTGGAGCTGACGCCATCCTCACAGTTACCCCATATTATAATAAAACCTCTCAAAAGGGTTTATACGAGCATTTTAAGATGGTTGCAGAGAGTATTAAAATTCCAGTGGTGCTTTATAATGTTCCGTCAAGAACAAATCTTAATATTGCTCCCGAAACTATACAGGCACTGTCAAAGATTGATAATATTGTCGCCTTAAAGGAATGTAATCTGTCACAAATAGGGGATGTCATCAACCTGTGTGGAGATGACATAACGGTTTATTCCGGAGAAGATGGCGCCATAGTGCCATTCTTGTCTATGGGTGCTAAAGGTGTTATCTCAGTTTTGGCTAATATTGCTCCAAAGGATACTCATGATATTGTTGCTAAATATCTTTCAGGTGATATTGAAGGCAGTAGAAAACTACAGCTGAAAGCTCTTGACCTTATTAAAGCATTATTCTGTGAAGTAAGCCCTATGCCAATTAAGGCCGCTATGAACCTTATGGGAATGAACATAGGCGGATGCAGGCTACCATTGGTTGAAATGTCAGAAAAAAATCTGGAAATACTTAAAACAGAACTTGTAAAATATGGTTTATTAGCATAATCAAAATACAAAAATAGGATGTGGAAAAGCAAATGATTAATATACTATTAAGCGGATGCAATGGTAAAATGGGTCAGGTTATTACCAGGCTTTCTGATAATTTTCCTGAATTAAAGATAGCTGCCGGGTTTGATATTAATGATAATATAAATAACCCTTACCCTGTTTTTACATCACTGACGGACTGTAATGTAGCTGTTGATGTAATAATAGATTTTTCGAACCCAAAAGCATTTTCACCATTGGTAGAGTTTGCTCAGGAAAAGCATTTACCACTGGTGCTAGCTACTACGGGTTTATCAACAGAGCAGGTGACAGTGCTAAAAACTTCTGTTGCCAGAAGAATACCGGTTTTCTTCTCTGCAAATATGTCACTTGGAGTCAATTTAATCATTGACCTAGTAAAAAAAGCCGCTAAGGTCCTTGAAGGCCAATATGATATAGAAATAGTTGAAAAACATCATAATCAAAAAATCGATGCCCCAAGTGGAACAGCACTTGCCATTGCTGATGCTATTAATGCTTCGCTTGATGAAAAATGTGAATATATGTACGACAGACATTCCAGAAGGAAGAAACGCAGTAAGCAGGAAATTGGCATACATGCTGTGCGCGGAGGTACAATAGTAGGTGACCACTCTGTTATTTTTGCAGGAAACGATGAAATAATAGAAATAAATCATACTGCATTATCAAAAGAGATATTTGCTGTAGGTGCATTAAAGGCTTCCATTTTTCTTGCACCAAAAGCACCGGGATTGTATTCAATGTCGGAGCTTATTTCTGAAACCAATTAGTTTAATATTTTAAGGAGGAATTATTATGACCATTTTACCGGTTACAAGTATCAGTACAGTATACAATGTAGCATTAGTGGCAGTAGATAATCTTCCAAATGATATGATTCTCATAGCGGGAATTTTTAATAAAATCGCAGAAGAAAAAATAAATATTGACATGATTAGTCAGAGTCATCCATATAAAGGGAAAATCAATATTTATTTTAGTATACCTGCTGAAAACATAGTAAAAGTAATTGCTATTTTAAACTCTTTTAAAATAAAGGTTCCTAACCTGCGAATAGAAATAGACTCAGACAGTACAAAAATCAGCGTGTTTGGAGAAGGAATGCGAGATAAACCCGGGGTTGCAGCAAAAGTATTTACATTAATGGCTGAAAATGAAATTGAAATCAAACTTATTACAACCTCTGAAGTTGACATATCCTACCTTATATATGAGAAGGACGCTGATAAAGCAGTTACTGCAATAAAAAAAGAATTTAACCTGTAAACTGTTTAAAGTGAATACCTAGAACCCCCCATGTTAAAACATGGGGGGGTTTTGTTTGTAAATGCGTACAAATTCTAATAAACAAAGCCTCAAGCTATGAGCTTGAGGCTTTCATATAAATCTGGCAGAGACCTACTTTCCCGGGCCGTTTCCAGCCAAGTATTATCGGCACATAAGATGCTTAACTGCCGTGTTCGGTATG
>JAEZUC010000139.1 GCA_023443515.1 Bacillota bacterium | reverse complement strand
AAGGTCACTGGGGAATTAAGCAGGAGGATGTTAATAACTGTATAGAATGCGGTTTATGTGAAGGAAAATGTACACAGCACCTTCCAATAATAGACAGACTGAAAGAAATTGGTGCATTTGAGGATGCAAGTAAATAGTTTATAAATAGTTTATACCATCACAAACAAAAATCAGCACTTTGCAAGAATTAAACAAAGCAGAGTGCTGATTTTTTGTACCCTTTTAACGAATTATTCTGATTTTTTTTGAAATAAGTTCCAAATGCCTTATCTATAACCGGGTTTCAAAGATTGTATATCTATATAAACATTGGCAGAAGGAAATCCTCTGGGCTAGAATTATATTGTCAAAAAAATAACAATGATAGCAGATAAGTGAATGCACCAAGTACTTGAGGAGGGAAAACAAATGGATGATTGCAAACGCAGTCTGGTTGACGTGATTCTAAATAAGTATGAAAACAATAAATCACACCTGATAGCAGTTTTACAAGAAATTCAAAACGAATACAAATATTTGCCCGAGGATGTTTTAAATTATGTAGCTGAAAAGCTGGAGGTAAATCTCTCAAAGATATTCAGTGTAGCTACGTTTTATGAAAATTTTTCATTGGTGCCAAAGGGAAAATACATTATCAAAGTATGTGACGGTACAGCTTGTCACGTAAGAAAATCAATTCCTATTTTAAATGCAATGAGAAAAGAACTGGGCCTTTCTGAAAGCAAACATACTACAGACGACAAGTTGTTTACAGTTGAAACAGTTTCCTGTCTGGGTGCCTGCGGACTTGCTCCGGTTATTACGGTAAATGATAAGGTACACGCTAAAATGACGCCGGATTCAACAATAGAATTAATAAAGACTTTGAGGAGTGAAGGATAATGAAAATTAATAATTTACAAGAATTTAAAACCTTTTCTGACAGGTCGGCACAGGCAATGGACAAACAAAAAAAGAAGGTTCTGGTATGTGCAGGGACAGGTTGTGTAGCCGGAGGATCAATAGAGATATATAACAGAATCAAAGAGCTTGTAGACGAAAAAGGCCTTCTTGTTGAACTTGAACTTGATTATGAAAAAGAAGGCATAGGAGTAAAAAAGAGTGGCTGCCACGGTTTTTGCGAAATGGGGCCTTTGGTAAGAATAGAGCCTGAAAACTACTTGTATTTAAGAGTTCAGATAGAAGATTGTGAAGAGATCGTAGATAAAACCCTTATAAACAATGAACCTGTTGAAAGACTTATGTATAAGTCAGACGACAAGGTGTATAAGGCACAAGAGGATATACCTTTCTACAGAAAGCAGACAAGAATGGTTCTGAAAAACTGCGGAAGCATTAACGCTGAATCCTTTGCAGAATATGTAGCAAAGGGCGGATATGAGGCCCTAAGCAAAGTGCTGTTTGAAATGGAGCCCCAGGAGGTATGTCAGTCCATACTTGATTCCAACCTCAGAGGAAGAGGGGGCGGAGGATATCCGGCCGGGAGGAAATGGCAGCAAGTATTAAAGCAGGACAGCGAAATAAAATACGTTGTCTGTAACGGTGACGAAGGCGACCCCGGAGCTTTCATGGACAGAAGTATCATGGAGGGTGATCCTCACGGTGTTATCGAGGGAATGGCTATAGCAGGCTATGCTACCAAGAGTACATCAGGATATATATATGTAAGAGCAGAGTATCCCCTTGCAGTAGAAAGACTAAGGATAGCTATTGATGATGCAAGAAAACACGGAATGCTGGGTGAAAACATACTTAATTCAGGATTTTCCTTTGACATAAATATAAACAAAGGTGCAGGAGCCTTTGTATGCGGTGAGGGTAGTGCATTAACCGCTTCAATAGAAGGTGAAAGGGGAATGCCCAGAGTAAAGCCTCCAAGAACCGTTGAAAAAGGGCTATGGGAAAAACCGACTGTTTTAAACAATGTAGAAACATACGCAAACGTTCCTTTAATTATAACTAACGGCAGTGAATGGTATAAAAGTATGGGGCCTGAAAACAGTCCGGGTACAAAAGCATTTGCCATAACAGGAAACGTTAACAATACAGGTTTGATAGAAGTCCCAATGGGAACAACCCTGAAGGAAGTAATATTTGATATCGGGGGCGGTATCAAGGACGACAAGAAATTTAAAGCCGTTCAGATAGGAGGCCCCTCCGGTGGATGTCTCACAGAGGAACATCTGGATTTGCCACTGGACTTCGATTCCCTGAAAAAAGTAGGAGCAATGATAGGTTCAGGCGGACTGGTTGTAATGGATGAAGACACCTGTATGGTTGAAGTAGCAAGATTCTTCATGAACTTTACACAGAACGAATCCTGCGGAAAATGTGTTCCATGCCGTGAAGGAACAAAGAGAATGCTGGAAATACTTGAAAAAATAGTAAACGGAAAAGGCAGTAAAGAAGATCTGAATATGCTCGAGGAACTGGCTGATACCATAAGCAGTACGGCGCTGTGCGGATTGGGAAAATCTGCAGCAAGTCCGGTTGTCAGTACATTGAAATATTTCAGGGATGAATACCTGGAACACGTAGTAGATAAGAAGTGCAAAACACATACATGTAAAGCTTTGGCTTCTATAGTAATAGAAAAGGAAAAATGCAAGGGCTGCAGCAAATGTGCCAGAATATGTCCAGTTCAGGCAATAGAAGGAAAAATCAAGGAGCCGTATACAGTTAATCAGACAAAATGTATCAAATGCGGTGCTTGTCTGGAATCTTGTCCATTTGCAGCAATAAAGGAGGCGTAAATAACATGGGAACAATGATAATCGACGGACAGCAGATTGAATTTACCGATGAAAAAAATATACTGGCAGTAATCAGAAAAGCAGGTATTGAGCTTCCGACCTTTTGCTACCACTCAGAACTCAGTGTTTACGGTGCATGCAGAATGTGTATGGTTGAGGATAAATGGGGCAGTACAATAACCTCATGCTCAACACCTCCAAAAGACGGTATGGAGGTATGGACAAATACAGACAAGCTTAAAAAGCACAGGAAAATGATACTGGAACTGCTTCTTGCAAACCATGACAGGGATTGTACAACCTGTGAAAAGAGCGGAAGATGCAAGTTGCAAGAAATAGCTTTAAAAGTGGGAGTAAAGAAAGTAAGGTTCGGACAGGAAAAGAAGGAGATGCCTATTGATGACCTGGGGCCGTCAATAATCAGAAATCCAAATAAATGTATACTTTGCGGGGACTGTGTAAGAGCATGTCAGGAAATTCAGGGCGTTGGAGTACTGGACTTTGCTTATAGAGGCTCAAATCTTCAGGTAACAACTGCCTTCAATAAATCATTGCAGGAAGTGGATTGTGTTAACTGTGGTCAGTGCAGGGTCGTTTGCCCTACAGGAGCATTACTGATAAAGAAAGATATTGACAGAGCATATGAGGCACTTCAAAACAAGAACAAGCGTGTAATAGCTCAGATAGCACCAGCTGTACGTGTTGCAATCGGCGAAGACTTCGGACTTCAGCCCGGTGAGATATCAATGGGCAAGATTGTTTCGGCACTCAGAAAGCTTGGTTTTGATCAGGTGTTTGATACGGCGGTTGGTGCAGACCTGACAGTTATAGAAGAAGCAGAAGAACTCATGGACAGAATTCAGAGAAAGGATAAGCTTCCTTTGTTCAGCTCATGCTGTCCTGCTTGGTTCAAATATGCAGAGCAAAAGCATCCTGAACTCATGGGAAATGTATCTTCCTGTTTATCTCCTCAACAGATGTTCGGGGCAGTTATAAAGGAACAGTTTAAAAAGGAACAGCCAGCCGACGAAAAAGAGAACATTGTTATTGCTATAATGCCTTGTACCGCTAAGAAATATGAAGCTTCAAGACCTGAAAACACTATAAACGGTGAAAGACAGGTAGACATGGTCATAACCACGCAGGAGCTGGCAATCATGATACAGGAAAACGGTATTGTGTTCAATGAGCTTGAAGATGAAGCCATCGACATGCCGTTTGGATTTACCAGCGGAGCAGGTGTTATATTCGGTGTCAGCGGAGGTGTGTCAGAAGCAGTACTCCGTTATTATTACAAAGAAAGAAACGCTTCAACACTCAAAAGTATCTCTTATTCCGGTGTGAGGGGTATGGAAGGAGTCAAGGAAGCAACCGCCGAAATTGACGGCAGAACAGTAAGAATCGGAGTAGTACATGGCCTTAAAAATGCTGAAAAACTTATCAGAAAAATAAAGCGCGGGGAAGAAAAATTCGACTTTATTGAAGTAATGGCTTGCCCGGGAGGGTGTATAGGCGGAGCAGGACAACCTATTCCACAGAATGAAAACGTAAGAAAACTCAGAGCAAAGGGAATATACAAGGTTGATAAATCCTTGCCGATTAAACGTTCAGACGACAATCCAACTATAGACGCTTTATATAACGGTATTTTAAACAGCAACAGACATATTCTCCACAGAGACAAAAAACATTAAAATAATATATTCAAAAGATGCGGCTCAAGGCACTGAAGTCTTAGGGCCCATCTGTTTTATAAATATGCTTTAAAGAGGTAAAAAATATTTTTACAGCCGTAAATACGGCTCAAGGGAGGATACCATGATAAATAATGAAAACCAAATGTTGTGTGAAATTGCAGGTAATGATAGAAATGTGTGCTTGCAGATGATGCTTGTTGATGAAGCAAAAACAGATATGGAGTATTGCTGTAGCAGCTGCAATAAATCCTTTTGCGAAGTTAGCCCGTTATTCTTAAATATGGTACCGGCGCTTTCAGGGCGAAAAGCAGTGTAATCTTTCTAAAAAAAGACCTTCATAATAAAAAATTGATTTATAGTAACTAAATGGATTTGACATAAAAAAATATATAACTTACAATTATATTGTTATTTGTTTAACAAACATAGGCGGTGGAATATATGCTTGATATATATGTTTGTGTTGGTAGTTCCTGCCATCTCAAGGGGTCTTATCAGATTATAAACTGCTTTCAAAGAATGATTAAGGAAAATAATCTTGAAAGCAAGGCAGAATTAAAGGCATCCTTTTGTATGGGGCATTGCACAACAGGTGTTTGCGTTAAAATAGGCGATACTTTTTATGGTGATGTAGGCGTAATAAATGCTGAAAGCTTTTTTACAGAAAAAGTACTTAACACAATTGAAGGCAAGAAGGAATAGTGTAAATTATTTCAATTTACATATGAAGACAGGCAGAATATACTAATAACTGCATAAGAGCCGTCAGGGCTATGGAGGCGACTTTATGAGCATTATTCAATTTAAAGAAGCGAATTGCAAAAACTGTTATAAATGTATACGATGCTGCCCGGTAAATGCTATTGCATTTAAAAACGATCAGGCTGAAATCATACATGATGAGTGTATGTTGTGCGGTAATTGCCTTACAGTATGTCCTCAGAATGCAAAAAGCGTTAACAGCGATGTCGATAAGGTAAAGAAATTTATACAGAAGCGTGAAAAAGTTTATGTAAGTCTTGCGCCTTCATTTATTTCTGCGTTTGACCATGATGAGAAGTGGGTTCATTATGCCCTGAAAAAGCTTGGATTTACACACATAGAAGGAACAGCCAATGGTGCTTATCAGGTATCAAGGCAGTATGAAAGTCTTTTAAAGCAGAAGAAAATGAAAAATATCATAACCAGCTGCTGCTCATCAATAATATTACTTATTGAAAAATATTATCCTCAGCTGCTGGATCAGCTTGCTCCGGTGGTTTCTCCCATGATAGCCCATGCTAAAATGCTCAGAGAAACATACGGACAAAGAATCAGAGTAGTATTTATAGGACCTTGTATTTCAAAAAAAGAAGAATTTAATGACCTTCAAAACGGCAATCAGATTGATGCTGTAGTTACTTTTGATGACCTGGACAAATGGTTCGAAGAAGAAGGTCTGTACGAAGCAGATGAAGTCATTGAAGACATTAAAAACTTTGATACTTTGGCAAGGATATATCCCGTACCCGGCGGAATTTTAAAGACTATTGACAGAAAATATAAAAAAAATTACAGATCCATTAGTGTAGACGGTGTTGAACGGTGTATGGATGTTCTTCATTCTATAGTAGAAGGTGACATTGAAAATTACCTGATTGAAATGAGCAGTTGCAAGGGTGGATGTTTGGGTGGCCCTTGCATGAAAAATGTACCCGGAGGATTTCTAACTGCGAGAGAGAGGCTTTTGAACTATGCTAAGCGTATCGGTGCCAGGTCAGAAACCAATATGACAAATTCTGTAATGGCTTTAACCAAGGTTGACTTATCAAAAAAATTTATAGATAGATCAAAGAAACTGGAAGTACCATCTGAAGCAGTAATACAAGGTATTTTAAATAGTATCGGAAAGTTCAGTAAGGAAGAGGAGCTTAACTGCGGAGCCTGCGGTTATCACTCTTGTAGGGAAAAGGCTACAGCTGTATTTCATGGTAAAGCACAAGTTCATATGTGCCTGCCTTACATGAGGGAAAGAGCTGAGTCTATTTCAAACATTATAATTAATTACACACCATATGCCATATTTGCACTGAACGAAAGTCTTAAAATACAGGAACTTAACAAATCTGCCCAGCAAATGTTCAATTTAGGAGCTAAAAATATGAACGGCATAAGTATTTCTGAAATACTTCCCTGCGAAGAGTTTGAACAGGTATTGGAAGGTTCTGAAAACGTATATGATGAAAAATATGTTTACGAAACTTACGGTATGGTGGTAAAACAATCCATTATAAACGTAAAACAGCATAACACTGTTATTGTTATAATAAATGATATTACAAAAGAGGAGGCCCAGAGGCATAAAGTTCTGGAAAGTCGTTCTCAGAATATAGATATTGCTCAAAAAATTATGGAAAAACAGATGACGGTGGCTCAGGAGATAGCCAGTCTACTTGGTGAAACTACTGCTGAAACGAAGGTTGCATTAACCAAGCTTAAAAAATCCATTATGTCAGAGATGGGTGAATTATAGTGAGCCTGTATATTGATGTAAGTTATGAAAGTATAAATAAATATAAGGAAGAATTATGTGGGGACAAGGTTGAGATAATTAGAAGCCCTGATTCAGTTGTAGTGGTTTTGGCGGACGGTCTTGGGAGCGGTGTAAAAGCAAATATACTGGCAACACTGACATCTAAGATTATAGGTACCATTATGTCAAACGGGCTGGACATAGAAGAGGCTGTTAATACGGTAGCAAAAACTCTTCCTGTCTGCAAGGAGAGAGGGGTCGCATATTCAACTTTCTCTATAATACAGATATTTAACAACGGAGAAGGATACTTGGCCGAATTTGATAATCCTTCTGTAGTAAGGCTTCGAAAAGGTAAAATAATGATTCTGGAAACGGAAAGCAGAGTTGTTAATGACAAACTGATAAAAGAAGCCAGATTCAAAGTCAGTCCTGACGACTTGTTTGTAATGATAAGTGATGGCGTTATTCATGCAGGGATTGGTCAAACCCTGAATCTGGGCTGGCAGTGGGACAATGTAAGCGAATATATCCAAAAGACTTATAAAAAGGACGCATCATCTAAAACAATGGCAAAGCTTTTGTTGGCCGCCTGTGACAACCTTTATTCCCATGAACCCGGCGATGACACTACAGTTGTTACCCTTAAAGCAAAAAAACCTGTGAAACTGAATCTGATGATAGGGCCACCTGTGGATTCTGCACGTGATGAGGAGATTGTATCCAGATTTATAGGAAACGAAGGGAAAAAAGTAATTTGTGGAGGTACTACGTCCCAAATTGTCGCAAGAGTATTGGGAAAGGAAATCAAGACATCCATAGAATACTTTAATCCTGCGGTTCCTCCTACAGCAGAGATAGAAGGTATTAACCTGACTACAGAAGGCGTACTGACCCTGAGAAAAACACTTGATTTGCTTAAAGCCTGCGTTTCACCTGAGAGTGGTATGGGAGATATGCTAAAGCTGAATAAAAAGGACGGTGCTTCAAGGCTGGCTAAAATGCTCCTTGAAGAGAGCACCAGTATATATTTCTTTGTGGGAAGGGCGATGAATCCTGCACACCAGAATCCGGAATTTCCTCTTAACATGGGAATGAAATTCAAGCTGGTGGAAGAATTGGCTGCATTGCTTACGCATACCGGAAAACATATCAGTATAGAGTATTGCTAGGGAGGGGGAGCTTTCTTGGGTCTTAGGACAATACATTTAAAACTTCATAAACCCGGTAAGCTTAAACGTGAAATCTTACAGAAAGCATTTGAAAATTATAACAATGCATTTAATTATTTATTAAAAACTGCTTTTGATAATATAGATGAAATTGAGAATAATTATAAATCTCCTAAAGGGACGTATAGTACACTGTCTCTTTCAAAATGGATAGACAGTAAAAAATCAAACCAATTGAACAATTTTGATGTTCAGCCTTTCAAGGACTCTTTGAAGCTTGACTTTGGAATGACGCTGGCTAGTTATTTTGTTCAAAAGCAAACAAAACCTGACATGGTTTTTCCGAATTTCAGGCAGGATAATATACTTGGGCAGGAAAAGCTCAGACCTATATATTTCTGCAGGTATGATACAAAAAGAAGTTTTTGCCTCCTTTACGACCCTGACAGTAACAAGTACTTTGCTAAACTTTTTTTGATGAATGTAAAAAATGCCAAGGTGCGTAAAACAGGTACTGATAAAAGAGAACTTATATATATATCAAAAAATCACGAGCCTGCCAGAAGCTTAAAAAAGGAGACCTTCGTTATAGTACCCCTTTCATTTGGAAAATGGCAGGAAAATATGCTCAGACAAGCAGTTGAGAAGCCGGAAATGCTCAGAACGGCACATTTGTTATACAAGAATAACGAATACTTTCTGAGTCTTAGTATAAATTTACCCGAGGAGCAGGAAGTAAAAACTACGACGTTTATGGGTGTCAGCAGGGGTATAAGGAATGATATTAATTATACAATTGTAGACACAAAAGGAAACACAATTAAAAAGGGAAGCCTTGAGAACTGCAGGAATACAAAGGACAGGAAACAAATCATCTGCAAAATGGCAAACAGTATAACAGATATAGCTTTTAAAAACAAATCAATGGTAATCCTTCAGAACCTTGTAGGTAAAGGTGACAAGCTCAGCTGGAGAGAAGAAGGCACTGTACATAAACCTGTATATGGTTGTAAAATGTACAATGACCTTGTAAGGGTGCTGGAATACAAGCTTCCGCAAAAGGGGTTGCCCGTACCTGCAAAAGTGAGTTCTGTTGATATTTTCCATACCTGTTGCGTATGTGGAAGCAATACCAGAAAAAACAGGTTTTCTGAAACCATGTTTATATGCACTACCTGCGGAGTCAGCTATAGTATGGATGAACTTGGTAGCAGAAACCTCGCTGTTAAGCTGATAAAGTATGAAAAGACCACCTTCAAGCTAAAGACAAGAAAGACGACCGAAGGTATGTACCTTAATAATGAGCTTATAGGATTGGAGTTGTTTGTTCACAAAAACGAAAATCCATACGACAGACTAAAGGATGAGATAAAGACTTTATTGGAGAAAAAAGAGGACAACTCCACTAACTCAAAGCTTAACTTCAAGGATATAAAGAGTATTCTTGCTAAATTAGTTAAAAGTGATTTTTCAAATATAGAAATTATTTAATTTTGTGCTTTTGCTGCCGCACACTGCTTACAGAGTAAGCTTATATGATAAAACATATAAAAAAGTGCAGCTATCTAGTTAAGAGGCCGTTTTGCAGACAAGTTTTCTGCAGGCGGCTTCTTTAATGTAATAAAATGGATAAATCATCATTGACTAAAAACTGATATTTTGGTAAACTACATTTAAAGTAAAGGGGAGTAGCTTGTAAGCGATAAAGTCAACAACCGGCTTAAAAAGCCTGGCTTTATTCTCCAAATGGGAAGCAAGACCTTGAATGTAGTGCTTTTATACATTCAAGGTTTTTTTGTTTATATATATCTGCATTAAATTGTAAGAATCATATATAGACTGGCAATACTAAATAAAAAAACTAGGGGGTAAAAAATGTCTACAAAAAAAGCACTGAAATGGGTTGGTTTCTGGATGGCGTTAGCCATTATATTTAATATAGGAATCCTGCTGATTGAGGGCCCTGCCAAAGCATCACAATTTCTTGGCGGTTATGTTATTGAATTAAGTCTCAGCGTTGATAATTTGTTCTTGTTCCTTATTTTGTTTTCAAGCTTTGGGATTCCACCTGCTTATCAGAGAAGGGTTTTAAACTATGGAATATTCGGAGCTATAGTTTTAAGATTGGTATTTATAGTTCTGGGAATAACTCTTGTGAATAAGATTCACTTCATTCTCTATATCTTTGGAGTTATATTGATAATAAGCGGATGTAAAATGATGTTTGGTCACGATAAGCCTGTTGACCATAAGGATAATAAAGTTCTGAAGATAATGGGTAAATTTATACCAATGACAGACAAAATGCATGAGGAGAAATTCTTTATCATAGAAAATGGTAAAAGATTTGCTACACCTCTGTTGGCAATACTTGTACTTATTGAATCCTCAGATATCCTATTTGCAATAGATTCAATTCCTGCTATATTCTCAATAACCAGAGACCCGTTTATTGTATACACTTCTAATATATTTGCCATACTTGGCTTAAGAAGCCTTTACTTTGTGCTTGGAGCATTACAAGAAAGATTCAAGTATGTGAAATACGGTGTCGCACTTATACTTGTATTTACAGGCGTAAAGCTCGGTATATTGTTCTTTGAGCTTGAAATACCGATACATTACTCACTCCTTACAATATTTACAATATTGGTAGCCAGCGTAATTTTCTCAGTATACAAGTCAAAAAACGATGAAAAGAAGAAAAAAGAAATTGAGCTTAAAAGAGTAGACCTTTAAGTAACATAA
>JAEZUC010000126.1 GCA_023443515.1 Bacillota bacterium | reverse complement strand
GCCAAAACAGAAAAGTACACCTATTTTGCAGACGGCAGCATGGAGACAAAGATTGACAGAAACGGAAAACAGACCGTATATACCTACGACATACATGGCAGGCTTACCAGAAAAGCAATAGGAGAAGTTGCAATCAGATATACCTACGACGACAACGACAACCAACTCACCATGTCAGATAAAACAGGTACAACCACAAGAACCTATGATGAAGAAAACAGAGTAACAACCAAAAAGGCACCGGGCTTCGGTACAACTACCTACACCTATGATAATGTTGAGGGCGGAGGCTTGTACTCTGAAACTACTGAGGATTTCAAGCACAACCTAACCAAAAAGGTATATGACAAAGCAGGCAGGCTTTACCAGGTGATATCAGACGGAAAGACCACAACATATGAATATTACGGCAACGGTAGCAGAAAAACCGTAACCTACAGTGACGGAGCAAAAGAGGAATACACCTACTACAAAGACGGACTAAATAAAACCCTCACCAACAAAAAAGCCGACGGCACAGTAATAGATACCTACAGTTATACCTATGACGGAGCCCACAACCAGACTACAAAGACAGACAGAAAAGGAACTACCAGCTATAGCTACGACAGCCTTAACAGGCTTGAAAAGGTAACGGAGCCAAGCAGCAGGACAACCAACTATACCTTTGACAAGGCAGGAAACAGGCTTACAGAAACCATAATTGCAGGTGCGGTATCAGTAACCACCACATATACTTACAACGAGCAGAACAGACTGGTATCAACCGTAAAGAGAAGCGGCACGGAATCAATAACCGACACATACAGGTTTGACAACAATGGTAATACAGTTTCAAAAACCACAGAAACGGTAAAACCGGTTGCAACATCTACATCAGGGGGCTTTAGTCTCGAAAAGTCAGGTCAGAGTACAACAAGTAATGTAACCTACTATAAGTTCGACGTTTGGAATCAGTTGGTAAAAACTACTACAGCGAAGAAAACAGCAACCTACTCCTATAACGGAGAAGGCTACAGGGTATCCAAGACCGAAAACGAGCGTACTACAAATTACCTGTATGAAGCTGACAAGGTAGTACTGGAAACAGACGTAGAAGGCAACGAGACAGCACGAAACATATATGGAACAAATCTCCTGACAAGAACTGCACAAAATGATACAATGAACTATATGTACAACGGCCACGGAGACGTAACCGCATTAATAGGGGAAAACGGAGCAATCCAAGCAACCTACTATTATGATGCCTTCGGAAATATAACAGAGCAGACGGGAGATGTTAACAACAGCGTAACCTACGCAGGCTATCAGTACGACAAGGAAACAGACCTTTACTATCTGAACGCCCGCTACTATGACAGCAAAACAGCCAGATTCCTAAGTGAGGATACTTATACAGGTGACCCCAATGATACGTTGAGTTTGAATTTGTATAGTTACTGCGTTAACAATCCAATTACATACAGCGATCCGACGGGACATTGGCAGGAAAGTGATAAAAATTTAATTCAAAGTGCTAGAATTGCAATATCTCAGTTGACAGATATTTATGTTACAACAAGTGACCCTGAAATAAAGAAAGCGTGTGCAGCACAAGCGGCAGCTATAAGAAGTTGCTCTGACAATATTGCATCGACGCCTCAATATTCTGAAGTTGGAATGTTGTATGATCAACAATTAAAAAAAGACGGTTATGTTTCAGCCAGTGATTGGCTAAAAATTAGTAACACGTATAAAAAGGAGTCAACGCAGAGTGCTATAAATGGATTAAAAATTACTGAAAGTCCATATGTCCCAAGTACTTATAAAAATCAAGCTATTAAATCTACAATGAATACTGTTACTGCTGGAGTTAAGAAATCAACAACACAGACAAAACCTCAGGGCAACTCTAGCCCTAGTCCCAGAATAACAAATAATGGGAGTACTGTTAAGGGGACGGATATTAATATTCCTATATACTCCACTGTGCCTAAGCCTACTATGACCAAAGAAGCTGCAGTTGATTTAATAGGTAATGTGGATATGAATAATTTTATAGGAGTTGACTGGTTTAAAAAGGTCTATAAATTAAGAGAAAGTAACTCCATACCAGTAGTAATAACGTATAAAGATGATGATTACACGTATTCTTATATGCTTGAGCAATGCTACCCTGTTAGCTTCTTTAGAGTTAGTATAGACTCAGATGATTTATATTCCTATCAACTTGTTTTTACTGATGCACCTCAATATGATTATGGTATTGTTTTTGTAGGCGCAACATCAATAGATTATATGAAAGATGTTACCATTTTAAATGGAAAATACTATTCTCCAAAGACTACTATTGATAAGATAGGACAGATAGAAGCTTCTCAAAATTTCAAAAGAAAATAATATCATCCAGACCTTCAACTGAGGGAGGAAGTTCAAATGTAATAAGATATTCAGATAGTAATGGCACTTCATTTGTAATTCACGAAGTAACCGATGCAAGTGGCAAGCTAATTCACCGAGATTTTGAGTAAGCGCTTAATCTTGGGGCGCATAGTAGTTTATCCATACGTATGAGATAATCCTTCTAACATAGTCTTTAGACTTTTTAGAGTTTTTCGACTTTAAAAAAAAGTCTAAAATCACCAAGGAGGCTA
>JAEZUC010000118.1 GCA_023443515.1 Bacillota bacterium | reverse complement strand
ATATTAAGGAATTATGCATATACAAGCAGACTTTCGCCCAAATTTAAAAGGCTCTCGATTTCTCGAAAGCCTCTCAATGTGTGGTTGCGGGAGCTGGACTTGAACCAACGACCTTCGGGTTATGAGCCCGACGAGCTACCAACTGCTCCATCCCGCGACGACTGTATTTATAAGTATGCTCAGCAGTTAGAAGTTTTATTCATTACCGCCGACAACTATTATAATTTAACACATTACTTTTAAAATTGCAAGTATTATTTTAAAAGAATTTTTAATCCAGTAAAAGGAGACAATATTCTAAATAAATTTACAAAAAGTATATACATTCTACACAATAATGTTATTTAATAATATATGGCTAGGCCTTTTTAATAGTTATTAAACATAGGAGGATTTAAAATGATTAAAAACCTTTTTAAAAAAACAGCTTTTTTCATAATTACCGGGCTAATATTCAGTGTTTTTCTGTCCGGCTGTGGTAAGCCGGAGTCACCGGGCAACAACTCATCACAACTTTCTAACCAACCTTCAAATCATCCTAAAATTCAGTTTGAAATGGAAAACGGTGACAAGATGACCTTTGAGCTGTATCCCGAATATGCTCCGGAAACAGTAGCAAACTTTGTATCGTTAGCTGAATCCGGTTTTTATAACGGCTTGACCTTTCACAGAATTATAAAGGGTTTTATGGCACAGGGCGGTGACCCCAACGGCAACGGTTCAGGAGGTTCAGATAAGAATATAAAAGGTGAATTCAGTTCAAACGGCTTTACGCAAAACACCTTGAAGCACACCAAGGGTATTATATCCATGGCAAGAAGCGGTGATCCTGATTCTGCGTCCAGTCAGTTCTTTATAATGGATGGAACAGCAGCCACTCTTGATGGTGACTATGCTGCATTCGGTAAGCTGACAAGCGGTGAGGAGACCTTGGATAAAATAGTTAATACCCCTGTAAAAGCAAACCCAAGTATGCGGGGTGAAGTCTCAGTTCCAACGGAAAAAGTAATTATAAAATCAGTAACAGTCCTTGAAAAATAATTCTAGAGCATATTGGTCGAATTCTCATAATTTTTCGATTAATATGCTTTTTTATTTCTTTGTGGTTTACTTATATTTGTGATAACATTTCTATAAAGTTACATTGAATGCTACAATTGTAAAAATTGGTATCAGTAGTATGTATTTATAAAGTGAGGTTTTAACATGAATATTTCTAAACAACTTGATATAGCGCCCTTTCATAGTGATTTTTCCAATTGCTTAGAAGAATGTATGATTACAGTATCAAATTTTTATCAGCGGAATTATATTCTAATGTATTCACAATCATGGGGGTTTTCTTTTGATACTAATAATTATTTATTAAATGGAACAGGTAGTTGTATAAATGATGACAGAGGTCGTATATATGATTTATACCATTCGTACCACGGAATTAAAATGTCCTTTGAACATAAAAATAATCCTCAAGAAGTTATAAATGTAATAATCAGACATATTATGGCGGATAACCCTATAGGAATTTTTATGGACACTTTCTATTATTCATGGGATCCCAATAAAAATCAGCATGGAAAGCATTGGTTCCTCGTTACGGGTGTTGATACTGAAAAAGAAGTTTTTTACTGTACTGACCCCTACTTTATGCAAAAAAACGCTATTCTTGAATTTAAAGATTTTATTAATGGATATCTTGGAGTATTGTTTATTTTTGAAATAACTAAAAGTGAGCTATTGGACTACGATTGGAAAAATCTTGTCTTAACCTCTGTAAAAAAGCTTGAGGGTGAAAACGGCAGAAAAAGTATTTTTTACAGTATGGAAGATTTTGCAGTCAGTGTTGAGAACGGGTTTTGTATAGAAAAAGAAACCTCTTCAAGTAATAGAGTTATTGATATGCCCTACTACGTTAACCTTCAATCCGTAAATAGAGGTAGGCTTCAATATGCAATTTTTCTTGAATATATAGCAGCAAAATACAGTGTCACTGAATTACTCTCTATTTCCGAAAAGCTAAAGCAGGTAAGCTATAAATGGGATGTGTTGAGAGGAATTTTAACAAAAGCTATTCTGACTAAAAATGAGGCCATTATTAAGTCAAAAATCCCACCCCATATCAGAGAAATTTCTAACATTGAAAAAGAAACTCTAAATCTTTTGATTAAAACGGTATCAGATACTTCATATAATAATAACAATATATCCAAAAATATTAAAAGCGTATCTAATGTTGCGGAAAGCATAAATTTTAACAGCTATTCCTATTTAGATTTATCAAATAACTTCAACAATAAGGGTTTTGGAGCTTTGCTAGACGAAACTGCCAAAGCAAACCTGAATGGTGCAGGGATGTTTTTTGTATATGATGATATCCCTTCTAATGAAATATGGAAAGTTGATAACATGGAGTTTAAGTTTCCAAAGGTATCAGAAATTCAATATGATAATATCTCATGTTCAGGCCAGGAACTGGAATTCACCCCCACTGGTTGCACCAATATAATGTTGCTTGGAACGGCAGACTTCGGAAGTTTTAAGGAATCAATAACGGTCAGGTTTATTGACGGTAGTACGGAAGAAGTCAATATAGGCTTTACAGAATTGGTTTTTGAACCTCTGTATGGAGAAACTGTCGCATGGGAAGGTAGGGCCTGCGAACGGCTTGACGGTAAAATACAGGTTCATAATTCCAAAGTAAAAATATTTGCAAAAACCTATAAACTAATCAAACCCGGTAGGATAAGAGGTATCTCCCTTCCCTACCTTCCCAATATGCATATATTCGCTATAACAATGGTAAAAAGCTAGTGCTAGCTCTTTCCATCCTTGTAGCCTTCTATGTATAAAGCCTTGAATACTAATTCGGATATATCGTTGTTCAATTTATCGTATATTTCCAGAAGTCTTAGCTTGTCGTCACGTAAGTCATTGGCTATCCGCTTTCTGGTTTCAATTAATTGATTCTGAAGTTCCATATAACCGTTATTAAGACATTCTCTATTGCATACGGAAGTGACTCTGCCTTCTATGATATTATCAATTAATTTACCCCTGCTTTGGTCTCCCATCAGCCTTTTACCTCCAATTTAATTAGTACTCGCACTTATTCCTTGTCATAAATAGAACATATGTTCTATTTATATAGTATAATACTGTTCTTAATTTCATTCAACCCCTTTTCCATTGTTTATTTTTAAATACAATTATGGTAAACTTTGTTATACTTTGTTAAGCTTGACCGCAAAGAAAAAGGAAACCGCCATTGTTGTCAAAGGTACTATCTCCTTGGCCTCCAGCTTTTCTGTAACAATGAACCCGATCAGTGCCCCTACCAGAACGAATGTAACTATTGTTTTTACATCAATTAACTTTGCTATTTTCTCTTTCATAGTCGTTCTCCTTTCATCCTCTCAACTATGTTCATTACAAAATGCGGGAAATATCGTTCTGTTTTAAGCTTCTGCAACCATATTTCAGGATTTTTCTGAGTAACCAGAACAGTTTCCTCGGCTGATCCAAAGTCGTTACCAAGTATTTTTTGACATACTTTTAGCAACTCTCTGGCTTTTGCTTTTGTTTTGGGGCCTGAAATCCCGTCTACAATAAGTCCCGTCACTGCTTGAAACTCTTTAACCATCATGTCCTTTTTCACTCCCTTTAAAAGGCTGTCCCTTATTGCTTCCTTTTGTAAAAGTCTTAGCCCGTTGTGTTCCAGAAGCTGAACATGCCAGGGTTCATAGCTCATAGGTTTTACAAGTCCGTATTTTTTCAACTCCTGGTTCTCAAGCAATTTGAACCAACTGTCACAGATATCCATTGCTATACAATAACAATGATTGCTCTTCCCATACGCAGCAGCAAGGCACTCTCCGTTTTTACTGTACACAGAGCCGTCTTCTCTCTGTTGGCTACCGGGATTACCTGCCAGGACCTCGTTTGCAATTGTCTTCTGCTTCTCAACACTCCTGTAGCCAGAGGTACAGAGGCAGTCCCGGCCTTTTGCGATACATAATATGTTAATTGCATTTATTAATTTTGGGTACACGTAGGATTCATCCTGGTATTTAAACTTTACACAAGGCATGTTATCTCATCTCACTTTCCCGAAAACTTCAAAGCGCCTACTATGGCCCCGATTACTGTTATTGCGGTAGTAAGTGCTTTGACAAGCTCCAGTACAATGGGAGACCATGTTTTGGTTTCTGCTTCGTTTCTCTTTTTGATATCTGTTTTTATTTCCGTCAAATCCTCTTTTATTTCCTTTACGTACACTTTTGTCTCGGTGTGGTTTTGCTCCAGCGTTCTGATTCTCTCCTCATTTAAACAACGATAGCCACACTCTCCGGTCATTGACAAACCTCCCTTCTATACGTCATAAAGCTAAAAAAGGATTCCCCCCCTTTTTTGGCTTATGTATTATTTAATGATTTGAGCCTTTTGGGCCTCTGTTAACCAGCCAAAACTTATTGCTATATCTAGCTTTTCAAAAGAAATTTTTCCTGTCCTATATAGAAATTTTAATCGTTCAAACATATATCATTCACCTACACTTTCCAATTTTCCAACCGCTATAGTATCAATTTGAGATTTCATATCTAGGTTTGTTACTATAAGGTTGTCTATTTGATTTTGTAATTCATTGTACTTTTGATTAAGTATTTTACTTTCATCCGAATTGAAAGGCTTAATTAAAAAATCACCAGTATATGAAAAATCATGTTCGCCAACAATTCCGCTACAATCCACAACCCCTGTATATTCAGTCCCATCAATTGTGACTGTTCCCGACTTAACTATAAGTTCTTTAACGCTATTAAAATTAACTATTGGCATATTTATGACCACCCCTTTGATTTACGGCTGACAAAGCCACTGTATCTTTTTAAGCCATTTCCATGAGTTTGTAAAGCTCCATTTCCTTCTGCAATTAAATCTTGCTCTTCTGTAACATTATTTATTGATGGTATTACGTACCTCTCAGGGCTCTCTTTAAATGTGCCCCTAAAATTAATTTGTTTTGACACAGTATCCCTGTAAAATATAATTGGTTCTGTAAAGAACTTGTAATTATCACATGCTTGTAGATATAACTGGTCGCTTGTAGAAGTTGTTAGAACTGTTTCATTACCCCAATTGCGGTCACTAATAAGTTTTTTCATTTTTATCTGATATAAACTATTACTGTTTAATTTATGACAATATATACAATAGATATTATCATAAAAATCACTAACAATAGTAGGTGATATAGAGTATTCTTTATCTGAATTAAATGTAACCAAGTAGTTACTAATCCATGAAGTACCTGTGGTATCATTTGATTTACACGAAAATATCCTATACCCTTCGTACCAAGGCGAAGTATACTTGTGATATGCTGCCCACACAATATAAATGGTTCCATCGCTTAGTACTGTTGCACTTGGCGCAGTATGATATGCATACTCCGTACTTGTATCCTGCCATGAATGAATATCAACGGGATAGTCAGAATCAACCTTGCGACATTTAACCATATTCCATCCACCCCCACCATAAAACCCATAAATTATTCGTATGCTACCATCTTTTAATTTCACAGTTGTTAAGTCTCTAATATAGTAACCTGATGTTGTTTCATAATTACCGCTAAGGCCACTATAATTGGCATCTTTTAGCTGTACAGGAGTAGTCCAAGTTGTTCCACCATTAGTGGATTTTGTATACCACAAATATGACGTATAATAATCGCTACTATATCGTTGATTATACACAATATGAATAACATCCAAGTCATCCACAATAATCGAACAACTCGGCATAAATGACTTAAATCCTGTAATTGAAATGTTACTTACATTCAACACTTGTCCCGATGTAGCATCAATTTTATAAAAATAAGAATAGGGTGGAGTTGAACCCATTGCTAACAAGTATAAGGTAGTTCCTTTACTTGTAATACAGTGGGTGACTATATTATTAAGTCCGGGTACTATAATTAAGTCTTGCCAATTATTGCAGTTATCTTTACTCACCCTAAAAACACCGTTATTGGATTCATCCAAATAAAATATTACAAACCAACCGTTACTCAATCTCTGAATTGGTGCTCTATACGGATTAGCATAATTTGTATTTAAAGTGTATGCTGAATTAACTCCGGCTACAACAGGAGTAGATTTGTCTACTGTAGTAGGTACGTCAGCTATTACCAGCTCAATGTCTTCATCGGAGTATACATAATCTCCTTTTTTCACTCTGTCTGTTAATGTCAACTGTGTCCCCGTATACTTACCATAAAACCCTCTTTCGTCGCCCCCTCTAGGGCGTAAAGTAAAAAAACTTGTATTATCTACCACCTCCCAATAGCCCTTATCAAGCATTGTCAACTGT
>JAEZUC010000116.1 GCA_023443515.1 Bacillota bacterium | reverse complement strand
TCATTTTCTTTTACTTCCAACTCTGCAAGGCGTTCAGATTGGGCTGTAACCTGTTGCTTCATTTCCTCTGCCTCAGCCTTTTTGCCCTGAGCCATAAGCCCGCCGATTTGTTTTGAAATTTTGTTTCTGTTTGCTCTTAAAGTTTCTGCCTCCTGCATTGCGCTTCTCAACTCAGAATCCAGAGCAATAACCTCATCAACTAAACCAAGCTTTCTATCCTGAAATTTATTCCTTATATTCTGCTTTACAATTTCCGGATTTTCTCTGACAAATCTTAAATCTAACATCCTTATTCCTCCTGTATTGATATATTGTAGTTTTAAACCATAAAATCAAAAAAACCTTCCAATCCCATGTAATACTGGGACGGAAGGTATCCGCGTTGCCACCCAAATTGCCGGCAAATAATTTTCACCGACCTCTCGACATAAGTACGATAAAGGGTACCAACCTTTCGATTCATCACCGACAGCTCCAAAAGTGGATAGATTCATTATTTCACCGATTTCCACCATCCATCGGCTCTCTTTAGAAAATAAACAAATCATAGCTTTTATTATCACTGTTTCTGGTATTTTAATATATTATTTTCTATTATATATATAATTATTCCAGTTTTCAAGTGTTCAGAACTTCTTTATTCAACCACTTCACATTCACGCATTGCAAGAATAGTCTGTTGTATCAGGTAATCCAGTTCCCATCCCAGCAATTCAGCTCCACGTTCTATAACCTCTCTGGAACATCCTGCTGCAAAATTGGAAGTCTTATATTTTTTCTTAACTGATTTGACCTCAAGGTCTGAAACACTTTTTGAAGGCCTCATCAGAGCAACTGCACCAATGAGTCCCGTAAGCTCATCCACCGCGTAAAGAACCTTTTCCATTTGATGTTCAGGCTTAATATCCACGGTAAGACCATAGCCATGACTTGCAGTAGCATGAATAATCCTCTGATCTATTCCATTTTCATTCATAATTTCCTGCTGCTTTATACAGTGTTCTTCAGGATATTGCTCAAAATCCAAATCATGCAGTAAACCCACAATTCCCCAGAAATTCTCTTCTTCCGAATAACCCAGCTGTCTTGCAAAATATTTCATTACACCTTCAACAACTTGTGCGTGTTTCAAATGAAAAGTATCCTTGTTATACTCTTTAAGAAGTTCCCATGCTTTTTCCCTTGTAATTGTACTCATACTTACTCACCTCTTAATTCAAAATAAATATATACATATATTATAGTCGGCTTACAGCTGCTTCAAGCTGCAAAAAAGCCTTTTCCAGAATCACTCTGGGGCAGGCAATATTTATCCGTTGAAAGCCTTTTCCCTCTTCCCCGAACATTACCCCGCCGTCAAGCCACAACTTCGCATCATTTATTATAAGCTTTTCAAGTTCTGCTTCAGCTAGCCCAAGCTCTTTAAAATCCAACCATATCAGATAAGTACCCTGGGGCTCTATAAGCTTTACCCGGGGCAATCTTTCGGCAAGAAAGTTTCTGACAAAAGACAGGTTTCCCGCTAAATAAGCCTTTAGCTGTTGCAGCCATTCATGACCATGCTCATAGGCAGCTTTACAGGCGACAATTCCCATAGCATTCAGCTGACCGTGTCCTGTTTTGTTAATTTCGTTCTTTACTGCTGCTTTAAGTTTCCTGTTGCTTATTATAATATTGGACACTTGCAGTCCCGCAAGGTTAAAGGTTTTGCTGGGAGCAGTACAGGTAATAGTAATATCGGCAAATTCAGGCTTCAAATTTGCAAAAACCTCATGCTTGTAGCCACTGTAAATAAAGTCTGCGTGAATTTCATCAGCTACAACTGTAACATCATGCTTCAGGCATATGTCTCCAAGCCCTACAAGCTCGTCTCTTGTCCACACCCTACCTACAGGGTTATGAGGATTGCACAAAATGAACAATTTAACGCCATTCTCTATTATTTTAGACTCAAAATCTTCAAAATCCATTAAATATGTTCCGTGTTTATAAATAAGAGGATTATTTACAAGAGTTCTTTCATTGTCACATATTATATTTGAAAAAGGATAATATACCGGCCTTTGAATCATAACGGCGTCACCCTTGACTGTAAGCGCCCTGACAGCCATAGCAATTGCAAAAACAACACCGGGTGTTTTAACAAGCCATGATGGGTGTATTTCCCAAGCATAGTTCTCCAAAAACCACTTCTGCAGCGTCAGAAAATAATCCTCTCTGGTTTCAGAGTATCCAAAAATACCGTGTTCACCTGTTCTAACAAGTGCCTCTATAACAGGAGACGGAGTTCTGAAATCCATATCTGCAACCCACAAAGGTATGGCATCATCTGGCATTCCGTTTCTCCCGTGGAAGTCATGCTTTATTGAATCGGTATTTTTCCTATCAATTACTTCGTCAAAATTATAGTTCATAAATAACCTCCTTTACACATAAATTAATTCCTTTAATCTTACATTGATTGGAAATCAAAGTCAATATCATACTAAACATATATGAAAAATATTATTATTAATTCAAAATATATTGACAATTGAAAACAAGGGGAATATAATTAATACATACTAATTATATAGGAAATATATGAAATATACGTACTCATTTCCTATATGCATAACTCACTGATAATTACATTAAACTAAATATAAAAGGAGTGTATTAGACATGGCAAAAATATATAAAAGCCTTACTGACCTGATTGGAAAAACCCCTCTCCTGGAACTGTCAAACTATGAAAAGAAAAATGACTTAAAAGCAACCATTATTGCAAAATTGGAATATTTTAACCCCGCAGGAAGCGTCAAAGATAGAATAGCAAAGGCCATGATTGATGATGCCGAAGCAAAGGGGATTTTAAAGGAAGGTTCAGTAATAATAGAACCTACCAGTGGAAATACAGGAATAGGTCTTGCATCAGTTGCTGCTGCAAGAGGATATAAGATAATTCTTACCATGCCTGAAACAATGAGTATAGAACGTAGAAATCTTTTGAAGGCATACGGTGCCGAGCTTGTGTTAACCGAAGGTTCAAAGGGTATGAAGGGTGCAATTGCAAAGGCTGAGGAGCTGGCAGCAACAACACCAAACAGCTTTATCCCCGGTCAGTTTGTGAATCCCGCAAACCCTGCGGTTCACAAAGCTACTACCGGCCCTGAAATCTGGGAGGATACCGACGGAAAAGTTGATATATTTGTAGCAGGAATAGGCACAGGCGGAACAATCACCGGAACAGGTGAGTACCTGAAAGCACAGAACCCAAATGTAAAAATAGTTGCAGTTGAACCTGCAAGCTCCCCTGTTCTTTCCAAGGGCACTGCAGGGCCTCACAAGATTCAGGGTATAGGTGCGGGGTTTGTTCCCGATACCTTGAATACAAAGATATATGATGAAATAATTGCAGTTGAAAACGATGATGCTTTCGCAGCAGGTAGAGAGCTTTCAAAGGCAGAAGGCCTTTTGGTAGGTATTTCATCAGGTGCGGCACTTTGGGCTGCAACTGAACTTGCAAAGCGTCCTGAAAATGCAGGTAAAACAATTGTGGTTCTCCTGCCAGACACAGGTGAAAGGTATCTTTCAACACCTTTATTCTCAGAATAATAAGCTTAACAAATTAAAAATCACCAGTCAAAAGGCAGATGAAGCTGTAAGAAGGCGTTCTTCTGCCTTTTGCTTTGTTATGTTTGTACTGTCGCCATTGAAATAACACACTATAAATGTTAAAGTATATTCAACAAGTACCACAGAAGACAGTAAATAGTGAGGATGTGAACGGATTGGTTGTGTTGATTACTGCAGGTGGAACAACTGAGAAAATTGATGATGTAAGAGCGATTTCAAACAGTTCCACAGGAAGATTAGGGGCTGCAATAGCAGAGGCTTTTTTGAACAATAAAAACATCTGTATAGATAAACTTTATTACATCTGCGGACAAAGTGCAGTAGTACCTTCATCTGATAAAGTCAGTATAATAAAAATTGAAAGTGTAGCACAGCTTGCATCTGCCCTAGAAGAAATCCTTGAAAACCATAAGGTTGATATAGTTATTCATTCTATGGCGGTTAGCGACTATAGAGTTGATGGAGTTACCACCAAAACCGATATATGCAGATCTATTGAAAAATATATTACAGATAATTCTGACAAACTTAAAAGTCTTATCCCAAAAGACCTTGCCTCAGATATAACCGACTATATATTCAGTAATTCATCAATTAATAATGCAAATAAACTTAGTTCAGATATAAACGACCTTGTAATCAGTATGCAAAAGACTCCTAAGGTTATAGGAATGATTAAAAAGCTCCAGCCAGAAACAACACTTGTAGGCTTCAAGCTTTTGAGCAATGCAGCTGAAGAAGAATTAATAGACATTGGCTACGGCCTGCTTGAAAAAAATAAATGTGAAATGGTACTGGCAAATGATATGACCGGGATTACCAACGACACCCACACAGGGCATCTTATTTTCAGGGATAAATCGTACCTGACATATCAAACAAAGACACAAATAGCTGATGCCATAGTTGCCTATTCTATTGAAATTACTCTGAATAAAGGGAGGGCTTAGGATGAAAAATATTATTCTTGGAGTAACAGGAAGTGTAGCGGCCTACAAAGCTGCTTATATAGCAAGTATATTGACCAAACGGGGTTACAACGTAGATGTTATTATGACAAAGAGTGCTATGGAATTTATTACTCCCCTGACCTTTCAGTCCCTGACAAAAAACA
Organism: Bacillota bacterium; assembly: GCA_023443515.1. Lineage (GTDB taxonomy): Bacteria > Bacillota > Clostridia > Acetivibrionales > DSM-1351 > Ruminiclostridium. Next base: position 29,497 of record JAEZUC010000116.1, on the reverse strand, counting down.
AGGTTTACTGGAATATGTTTGAGGAGATTACGCCAAAAGAAATAAAGCATATATCCCTTGCAAAGAAAGCGGATTTGTGCCTTATTGCTCCTGCCAGCGCTAACCTTATAGGCAAAATTGCATCGGGCATTGCCGATGATATGCTGACAACAGTAGTAATGGCAATGAACAATGTACCAGTTTATATTTGTCCCGCAATGAATACCAACATGTACAACAACCCTATAGTTCAGCGAAATATCACAAATCTTTCTGAACTGGGGTACAGGTTCGTTGAGCCTAAAGAAGCTGTTCTGGCCTGCGGTGATCTTGGAAAGGGTGCCTTGGCAGATGTAGAAACTATAGTAAATACTGTAGAAACATATTTTAAATAACCCTATTGGTGGTATATATATTGTATCGTTGTTAAAATAAATCAGGAGGCCTTTCCAATGAAGGAATTAATCGATAAACTATATGAAACACAAGGGCTTGAAAAAAGTGAACTGCTCTATATTCTCAACAATTTCAACGCCGATATAAGTGAATATTTGTTTGAAAAAGCAAGATTTATTTCAAAGAACCACTTTGGTAACAGCATCTACACAAGAGGGCTGATAGAATTCACTAATTTCTGTAAAAATGATTGCTATTACTGTGGTATAAGCAGAAGCAATAAAAATGCAGACAGATACAGATTAAGTATGGAAGAAATCCTGTCCTGCTGTGAAACAGGTTATGAACTTGGTTTCAGAACCTTCGTTTTACAAGGTGGTGAGGATGGATATTACTCAGCTGACAAAGTTGTTGAAATAATAAAAAATATTAAATCAGCTTACCCCGACTGTGCTATTACCCTTTCTATCGGTGAACACAGCTATGAATCCTACAAAAGATTTTTCGAGGCCGGAGCGGACCGCTATCTGCTTCGCCATGAAACCGCAACGGACGAGCATTACAATAAGCTCCATCCGGCAGAACTTTCATTGGCTGACAGAAAGCAATGTCTGTACAATTTAAAGGAAATCGGCTTTCAGGTAGGCACCGGCTTCATGGTAGGCTCTCCATTCCAGACTATGGAAAACATAGTAGAAGACCTCCTTTTTATAAAGGAATTTAAGCCTCATATGATTGGGATAGGGCCTTTCATACCACATAAGGACACACAGTTTTTAAACGAAAAGCAAGGCAGTCTGGAACTGACACTTTTACTTATAGGAATATTGAGGCTTATGAATCCAAAGGCTCTTATACCTGCAACAACTGCCTTGGGAACGATTGATAAAAATGGACGTGAAAAAGGTATTCTGGCAGGGGCAAATGTTGTAATGCCGAACCTTTCCCCTGTTTCTGTCAGAAAAAAATATGCTCTGTATGATAACAAAATCTGTACCGGAGAAGAAGCCGCAGAATGTAGATTCTGCCTTCAAAACCGAATGCAGAAAATCGGTTATGAGCTCGTTGTAGACAGAGGGGATTATAAAGAATAACTAAAACAAAGGGTTGTCGCAAAACAGAAAAACTTTCTATTTTGGACAACCCCATAACTATTTAAGCAGGGCATTTGCTATAAGCTTGTCAAACTTCCTTATGTCAACACCTTTTTGCAGATTTATTTTAATATGACCTGCCCGAGTCCACAGCTCAACCTCCGCATTAAAATCCAAAAATCTGCCTGCATTTTCTGTAGACCACATATTGATGGATGAATACGGCAAAGAGTATACCTCAACCTTTTTACCGGTAAGTCCCTGAGCATCCCTTACAATGAGCCTCTTATTGGTGAAAACCGCAGTGTCCCTGAAAGTTTTGTATGCAGCAACCGCTGTTTCTCCTTCCACCATCAAATCGTTTACATCATCCGGGATAGGACATTCCGCTACCAGAGTCCATGCCAGAATACTATTTGTATCAGCCATGTAAAATTCCTCCTTTTGGTTTACGATTTTTTAAACCCGCATTAAAAGTGTATTCAATTACCAATATACTATACGATAAAAAAGAATTCAATTATCTTACTACTCTTGCGCTTTGTCCTTTTATAACACTTTCAACTTCTCTGAGACTTGCCATGGAAGTATCCCCGGGAGTTGTCATGGCAAGCGCCCCGTGGGCCACACCATAGTTTACAGCCTTCTGGGCATCTCCGGTTGCCATCAGACCATAAACCAAACCTGATGCAAAGCTGTCTCCTCCACCTACTCTGTCATAAATCTCAAGTCCCGGGAATTCGATAGACCTGTAAATAGTGCCTCCTGCCCAGCATATTGCACGCCAGTCATTAACAGTAGCAGTTTTTACCCCTCTCAATGTAGTAGCAACTACTTTCATATTTGGATATTGATTAACAACCCTGTCTATCATCTTTTTGTAGCCTTCTATATCAAGTTCTTTGAGATTTTTGTCGTTGCCCTCTACTTCAAAACCCAGACATTGAGTAAAGTCCTCTTCATTTCCAATCATAACATCTATATACTTTGCAATTTCCTTGTTTACTTCCTGTGCCTTTTTATTTCCACCGATGTAGTTCCAGAGTGAGGGTCTGTAGTTTAAGTCATAGGAAACTATTGTATTGTATTTCTTTGCAACCTTTACAGCCTCAATAACTACATCGGGTGTAGTTTCGGACAATGCAGCAAAAATTCCTCCTGTATGAAACCATCTTGCTCCAAGCTTACCAAATATATATTCCCAGTCAATGTCCCCGGCCTTCAACTGTGATGCCGCGGTGTTTGCCCTGTCAGAAACTCCAAGGGCGGCTCTTATCCCAAAGCCTTTTTCTGTAAAATTCAATCCGTTTCTTACAGCCCTGCCTATACCGTCAAAAGGTTTCCACTTAATGAGAGAGGTATCAACTCCACCCTGTAGAATCATATCTTCAATGAGTTTTCCTATATCATTGTCGGCAAAAGCCGTAACAACTGCACATTTCATACCAAAGCACTTGCGAAGTCCACGGGATACATTGTACTCTCCTCCGCCTTCCCACGCTTTGAATTCTCTGCTGTTTCTTATCCTGCCATCTCCCGGGTCAAGTCTTAGCATTACTTCTCCAAGAGAAATACAATCATATGTATAAGTTCCTTCAGGCTTTAAATTAGCTATAGACATACTTGGCCTCCTTTTTTGCTCTGCAGAGTCATCGTCAGGCTCTGGCCTGCTTTACCCTTTCAACAAACTGCTTACCGATGATAACGATTGACTCATAGTCACCTTTTTTAGCTCCGGCAGTTAAATTTCCACCTACTCCTACCGCAACACTTCCTGCTTTTATCCATTCCGCTGTGTTTTCCAGGTTTACTCCCCCTGTAGGCATAAGTTTAATCTGAGGCAACGGGCCTCTGAATGCCTTGATAATAGCGGGGCCAAAGAGCTCTCCCGGGAATACCTTTACAATGTCAGCACCTGCTTCCATGCACTCAACTGCCTCCTTTACGGTCATGGCTCCGGGCATACAAGCAATCTGATATCTGTTGCAAACCTTAACAACCTCTTTGTTCAGGCAAGGGCTTACAATAAACTGGGCTCCTGCAAGAATAGCTGCTCTGGCTGTCTCAGGGTCAAGAATAGTACCTGCTCCGATGAGAATCTTATTGTCCTTTTTGGACTTTGTCAGCTCCTTAATAACATCAAGTGCACCATTTACCGTAAAGGTAATTTCAATGGCACTGATTCCTGCCTCTACGCAGGAGTCGGCTATTTTCACCGCCTGTTCCGGACTATCAGCCCTGACAACCGCTACAACACCGCAATCGCAAATCTTTTTCAGCACTTCGTTCTTATCCATAATAATGACCTCTTTAAAAATTATTGAATAACCCTGTCTTATATATTAATATACTAGTATACAAGTTAAGTGTCAATTGTCACCTGTAACTGTAAATTGTAAATATGCTGCATACTATGCTAAAATTGAACGAGAGTTCAACAAAAGTTTTGGTTCATAGGAGAGTACCATGAATAGATTTCAAAGAAACGTACTTCCACTTAAAGAAGTAATTTATATGGAAGTTAAAAATAAAATACTGAATCTGGAATATAAACCGGGGCAAATGATCAGCGAGACAGAAATATCCGAGCTTTTAAATGTCAGCAGGACACCCGTAAGAGAAGTTTTTATACGTCTATCCTACGAGAAGCTGATTGATATATATCCCCAGAAAGGCACATTTGTGTCCCTTGTAGACCTTTCCTATGTAAAGGAAAGTGTTTATATGAGAAATCTTCTTGAATGTCAGATTGCAGGTGAAATAATGGACAGCGGAATTAAGGATTTACCTGCTGAAATAAAAAAGAATATACGGTTGCAGAAGGATTTAGTTGAAAATGAAGGCAATATAGAAGAATTTCTGGAACTTGACAACGACTTTCACAAGGTTATATTCAAGGCAGTAAACCATGAAACAATCTGGGATATTATAAGTACAACAAGAATTCATTACAACAGATTCAGGCTTTTGACCATGTATGAACCTGAAATGCTGAACAGGGTATATCAGGAGCATTTTGACATTATGAATAAAATAGAAGAGGGCGATAAAAAAGGCTGTAATACATTACTCAAAAGGCATCATTATAACGGTCTTGAACATGCAGATATTCTAAAGGAAAAGTATCCGGGATACTTTTTATAATATAATGGCATAATTTTTCTGTTCAACACCAGTACTCCCGAATAAAAATTATATCAATGATTGCTTCTTTAGATATTTGCAAGAGTTTCTAGTGGCTCACCATAGGATATTTTACCGTCGCTCACATTCATCGTCCATGATTCATTGTGTCGCTAAAACCTACATCGTGATAGGTTTTCCGGTAAAATATCCGTGTTCGCCGAGAAACAACTGCAAATATCTTTAACCAAGCTTCCATTGATACAATTTATACTAGCGTACAGGTTAAAAAGACATAAATCTATTTTGCGACAAACTCATTTTCCCTACATACTGACTTTGCGACTTCTGGTTACTTCAAACTTCTCCAGCCAGCCTTTCTTAAATTTCAGTGAAATATATCCGGTAATACTGGTTGCAAGCGCCCCTAAGGAATCAACTATTAAATCCTTCATAGTATCTGCCAGAGCTGCTCTTCCCACCATAAGGCTGCCGTCTTCATGAGCAAATTTCTGCATATTAAGCCCCAGCAACTTGTCAAAGGCAAATTCGTATATCTCCCATAATGCACCTATTGCCAGTGCAAAGGAAAAAGCAAAAACCGCCACAAATAAAGGACTCAGGTTTATTTGTACCTTTTCGGAATCATTCAAAAGTTTTACAATTGAAAAACCAAGAGCTCCTATCATTGCACCGCTGAAGGTATGAAGAATAGTATCCCAATGGGGTATTTTATAGTAGAAACTTCTGACCTCGCCAAGATATATGGCTGCATAAAGGAAAAATACAAAAACTATGTGCATGAAACCGGGAATATTTATTTTCCACTTCCTCTCGATAATCGATGGAAGAAACATAATAATCATACCCATAATGCACTGAATCAGCATAAGAACATAGTCACTTCTAAGCTTTTCAAATGCTTGTCCCACAAATGGCTTTGAAGGTGCAGTAATAACATTTACAAGCGAAAAGACCGTTGACAGGACCAATGTAGCAAATACAAACCAAAAAGTCGTCTTCTCCCAATTTATTTTTTTCTTTATAAAAATAATATCACCCCGCTAAATGAATTAACCGTCCAATAATAATTTAAAATGGCTTATTGAATACTTTATAACACTGGAATTTCAGGGTCAAGTTTATTTTTTAACAAAGTTGAAAAAAGAAGCCGCATAATAAATGCCAACTGCAGATTGACATTTATTATGCGGCCCCTTTATATAAATCTGCAAATTATTTATAAGACTTAGTAAAGATTTCAACAACATCTTTGTCGGATAGTTCCACAGGATCGCAAGCAAATAACCCTCCCATTGTATGCCTTGCATTCTTTGCCAAAGCTTCGATTTCATCAGGCTTAATTCCGTAATCGGACATTTTCAGGTCCTCCACTCCGCAAGCCTTTTGAAGTTCTACCAAGGCAGCCACAAAATCCATAGGCTCTTTTGCATCTTTCTTGCCCAAAGCTATAGCCATGTCAATCATTCTCTGACTGCATGAGCCTGATTTAGCAAAAAACGTATAGTATTCTCTGCTTACCATAATAAGTCCTGCTCCATGAGGCAAATCCGGGTGCAATGCACTCATGGCATGTTCCAGAGAATGTTCTGATGTACAGCCTGAAGTGGATTCAACCATTCCCGAAAGTGTATTTGCTAAAGCAACCTTTTCACGTGCCTCTTCATTGGAACCATCATTTACTGCCTTTGAAAGATATTTCCCTATTAGTTCTATACTCTTTAGGGCATACATATCACTCATTTCATTTGCAACTACATTTATATAGCCCTCTGTACTGTGGAACAGTGCGTCAAAGCCCTGATAAGCAGTAAGATGTGAAGGAACCGTCATCATCAGGTCAGGGTCAACTACAGACAAAACAGGGAAAGTTTTATCATAGCCAAAGCCAATTTTTTCATTGGTCTCGTCATTGGTTATAACTGTCCACGGGTCTGCTTCAGTACCCGTACCCGCAGTAGTTGTGACAGCTACCACAGGCAACGGATCAACAGTAACCGGCATACCCTTACCGGAGCCCCCACCTACATAATCCCAATAGTCACCTTCATTTGTAGCCATAACAGCAATAGATTTTGCAGAATCAATACTGCTACCGCCTCCAAGGCCAATAATGAAGTCGCAGTCCTTATCCCTTGCAAGTTTTGCTCCCTCCATGACATGAGGCTTTATGGGGTTTGGCAATATTTTATCAAATAGAATGAATTCCACATTTGCCTTTTTTAGTTCCTCTTCCAACCTTCCAAGATAACCGTGCCTTTTCATAGACGTTCCGGCTGATGTGACAATCAATGCTTTTTCCCCCGGAAGGCACTGTTTGTGAAGATTTGAGAGCTGTCCCTTACCAAAAAGTATTCTCGTTGGAATAAAATAATTAAAACTCATATGGTAAAATCCTCCTTTATAAGATAACTCACGTATGAATATTCTATATATTTATACCCTTTAATTCATACTCCAATTACAAAATATGTACCTATATTTATAATAATTATAGCATTGATTAAAATCGAGCTGTTAAAAAAACAAGCCGCATAATTATGCCAACTGAAAGTTGACATTAATTATGCGGCTCATCAAATTATAAAAAGGATGGTATTCCTACTTACCGTAGTAAACTTTCAGATACATTTCCTTGATTTCACTCAAGAGTGGGTATCTTGGGTTAGCACCTGTGCACTGATCGTCGAATGCCTGTTCAACCATTTCATCCAAGTTTGCAAGGAATTTTTCTTCATTTACGCCAGCATCCTTGATAGTCTTAGGCAATCCGATTTTTGCTTTTAATTCATCTATTTTAGCTATAAGCTTTTTGAATTTCTCTTCATCGCTTGAACCTGTAATTCCGATAAAGGATGCTACTTCTGCGTATCTCTTGAGTATTTCAGGATACTTATACTGTGAGAACGCACCCATCTTTGCAGGAGCTTCAGCTATGTTGAACTTCATAACTTCTGTAATCAGAAGTGCATTTGCCACACCGTGAGGTAAGTGGTGGAATGCTCCCAGCTTGTGAGCCATTGAGTGGCAAACACCCAGGAATGAGTTTGCAAATGCCATACCGGCCATTGTTGACGCATCAGCCATTTTTTCTCTCGCTATAGGATCTTTTGCACCGTTCTCATATGCTGAAGGCAAGTATTCAAAAATGTTCTTTGTTGCCTGCAATGCAAGACCCTTTGTATAATCAGTTGAAAGCATTGATGCGTATGCTTCAAGAGCATGTGTCAGGGCATCAATACCGGAAGCTGATGTAAGTCCCTTTGGCATATTCATCATAAGGTCTGCATCAACTATTGCCATATTAGGCATAAGTTCATAGTCTGCAAGAGGATACTTTACACCTGTTTGTTCGTCTGTAATAACTGCAAACGGTGTTACCTCTGAACCTGTTCCTGCTGATGTTGGGATTGCAACAAAGTATGCCTTTTCGCCCATCTTAGGGAATGCATATACTCTTTTTCTGATATCCATAAATCTCATAGCGAGATCCTGGAAATCAACTTCCGGATGTTCGTACATTGTCCACATGATTTTAGCTGCGTCCATTGCGGAACCTCCGCCGATTGCTATAATAACATCAGGCTTGAAATCTTTCATGGCTTCAGCACCAAGCTTTGCACAAGCAAGAGTCGGGTCGGGAGCTACATCAAAGAAGGTATGATGCTTGATATTCATATCATCCAGCAGGTTTGTTACAGCTTTTGTGTATCCGTTGTTGTAAAGGAAAGAGTCTGTAACTATGAATGCCCTTTGTTTGTTCATCTCAGCCTTGAGTTCTCTTATTGCAACTCCAAGACAACCTTTCTTGAAATAAACTTTTTGAGGTGCTCTGAACCACAGCATATTCTCTCTCCTCTCGGCAACAGTCTTAATATTGATCAGATGCTTTACTCCGACATTTTCTGAAACGGAGTTACCACCCCATGAACCACAACCAAGGGTAAGTGAAGGAGCAAGTTTGAAGTTGTAAAGGTCTCCGATTCCGCCATGTGCAGATGGTGTATTTATAACAATTCTGCAGGTCTTCATTGCTGCAGTGAATTTATCAAGTTTATCCTTGCTGTTTACAGTATCAATATATAATGAAGCAGTATGACCAAATCCGCCGTCTGCTATAAGTTTTTCAGCCTTTAATACAGCTTCATCGAAGCTCTTTGCCTTGTACATTGCAAGTACAGGAGAAAGTTTTTCATGTGCGAAAGCTTCAGACAATTCAACTGACTCAACCTCTCCCACCAATACCTTTGCTTCAACGGGAATTTCAAAACCTGCTAATTTTGCAATTGTGTGAGCTGTCTGACCAACGATTTTTGCATTTAATATGCCGTTAACCAATATAACCTCTCTCACCTTTTGAGTTTCTTCCTTATTAAGCATGTAAGCGCCCCTGAGAATAAACTCTTTCTTAACTTCGCTGTATATTTTATCCAAAACGATTACTGACTGCTCGGAAGCACAGATCATACCGTTGTCAAATGTCTTTGAAACAATAACTGAGCTTACGGCTGTCTTTATATCAGCACTTTCGTCAATTATCGCAGGTACGTTACCCGGTCCAACGCCTATTGCCGGCTTTCCTGAGGAGTAAGCAGCCTTAACCATTCCAGGTCCGCCTGTAGCCAGTATTATATCAGCTTCCTTCATAACTCTTTCGGAAAGCTCTATTGAAGGTTCATCAATCCAACCAATAATTCCCTTTGGTGCACCTGCTGCAACAGCGGCTTCCAGAATTATATTTGCGGCTTCAATAGTTGACTTCTTTGCTCTTGGATGTGGTGAGAATATAATTCCGTTTCTGGTTTTCAAAGCAATAAGTGCCTTGAAAATGGCTGTTGAAGTTGGGTTTGTAGTTGGCACAATTGCTGCAACAACCCCAAGAGGTTCAGCTATCTTTGTGATACCGAAAGCTTCATCACGTTCAATAACACCACAGGTTTGCGTATCCTTATATGCGTTGTAAATGTATTCTGCCGCATAATGGTTCTTTATTACCTTATCTTCTACAACACCCATTCCTGTTTCGGTCTGAGCCATTTTAGCAAGAGGAATCCTCTTTTTATTAGCAGCAAGAGATGCCGCCAAAAATATCTTATCAACCTGCTCCTGCGTGAATGTTGAAAATTCTTGCTGCGCCTTCCTGATCTCTGCCAGTTTCTCCAACAGAGTGTCTACACTATTTACTACCAATTTTTTCTTAGTCATAATAAGTCACCCTCCATATTCTTGAAGTCTTATACTTTTATACTTTGAGCATTATTGTTATTTTTTTAACAATGCTCTGTAATAGCTCTGTTAATTATTTAACAATTAAATTGTAACCCTTTGTTAATTAATTGTCAATGTTTTTTTGATATTTTTTATCTCCCTGTATATATCTATTATTATTTGGATAAGGTATATTGCACAAACCCGGTTTTTACGACAATAAACTTTATCGAATAATAATGATTTTAATATTTATACTTTTTTTGTATAATATATGACATAGCTATTACAGTAAAGTGAGGTTATTCAAATGAGTATTTTAAATGAAATTTCACAGGCCTTGCAGTCAGGCAAAGCCAAAGTTGTCAAAGAATTGGTTCAGAAAGCTGTAGACGAGGGTTTATCAGCTGTTGATATTTTAAATAGCGGGCTGTTGGATGGAATGTCTGTTATTGGTGAAAAATTCAAGAATGATCAAATTTACGTTCCTGATGTGTTGATAGCTGCAAGAGCTATGAACGCAGGAACAGAAATTATTAAACCACTCCTTATATCCAGCGGTGCTAAGGCTGTGGGAAAGGTAGTTATAGGAACAGTATTCGGTGATCTCCATGATATCGGTAAAAATCTGGTTAAGATGATGCTGGAAGGCAGAGGTCTGGAAGTTGTTGATTTGGGTGTCAATGTACCTGCTCAGAAATTTATTGACATGGCAATAGAGGAAAATGCGCAGATTATTTGCTGCTCTACTTTACTTACAACTACTATGCCTGAAATGGAAAACGTGGTTAATGCTGCAAAGCATGCAGGCATCAGAGAAAAAGTAACTATTATGATTGGTGGTGCTCCTGTTAATCAGGGTTACTGTGATAAGATTTCAGCAGATATTTATACACCTGATGCGGCTTCTGCTGCCGAGGAAGCAGTTAAAGCTTGCAAATCCGCGGAAGCTTAGGGTGAAATAAAATGCTTCGTCTAAAAGTTATAGCCTGTGATGTACTAAACAGAGAAATATCATACCTTGCCAGTCAATCGGAGCATTATACCGATGTAACGTTTTTGCATCAGGGCCTGCATGATACCCCTGAAAAGTTGAATAAACAAATTCAGTATGAAATTGATAAGGCAAATGAAGGTTTCCCGTATAACTATTTTGAAACCTGTCCTGAATATGATTATATAATAGTATGCTATGGACTTTGCAGTAACGGTATTGCAGGTATTAGCAGTCAAAGGTTGCCTATGGTAGTTCCAAAAGCCCATGACTGCATTACCCTGCTTCTGGGTTCCAAAGAAAAATATTTGGAATTATTCACACAGCAACCCGGAACCTACTGGTTCTCGGCGGGATGGGTAGAGCGTGGCTGGCAGCCGGGTGAACTGAAATACCTGACACTCCAAAAGGAGTACATACAGAAATACGGCGAAGAAAATGCCCAGTATCTTATGGAAATGGAACAAAGCTGGATGAAAGAGTATAATAATGCCGGTTTTATTTCGTGGAGTTCCTTTAATAATAATGAATTTTACAGGTCGGTGGCACGTTCAGCCGCTACTTTTCTTAATTGGAATTTTTTCGAAGTACCCGGTAATCCCGGCCTGCTTGAAAATATGTTAAATGGAAGGTTCAATGAGAATGAAGTTCTGATAGTTCCACCCGGCGCAAAAATTGCCGCATCCAATGACAATGATATAATAACAGTCGAAGGAGATAATCAGGATGTATAAGGTAACGGTCAAAAAAAACGGATGTTCCAAGGTATATACAGCGGTTAAAAATAAGCAGTTACTTGAAATGCTAAGAGAAAACGGAATTTATATTGATTCTCCTTGCAACGGTAACGGTACCTGCGGTAAATGCAGGGTAAAGTTTAGTTCCGGAAATCATACCCCGGCAGAAGCCGAAGAAATAAAACTGCTGGGTCGCCAAGCAACAGAAAGCGGCTATAGATTGGCGTGCCGTTACAAAATTCAATCGGATATTGAGATATCAATAGATTCCAGTGAACTTCCTGCAAAAATTGCTACTGAAAGTATACAGAGGAATATTAAATTTGACCCACTGGTAACAAAGGTTTACAGTATACTTGAAAAACCGTCCCTGGATGATTCTTTTTCAGATTATGAAAGGACTATGCCGGGTAAATATTACGACACTCCGTTTCAAATAAAGGATTTACAACTTTTAAGAAGTCTTCCCCACGTTATACGAAAAAAGAATTTTGAAACAACTCTTGTAACTGACTCCTCTGATATCATTGCAGTGGAAGCGGGCAATACTTCAACTACCCTGTACGGAGTGGCTGTGGACATCGGAACGACCACTATTGCAGCTTATTTGATGGATCTGACAACGGGTAAAAAGGTTTGTGTCACGTCTCTGCTGAATCCCCAAAAGGCATTTGGCGCCGATGTTATTTCACGCATAAGTTATACCATGGAGAATGAGCATGGGCTGGAACAGCTCAATAGCTTACTTATCCAATCCCTAAATGTTTGCGTTACTATGTTATGTAAACAAGCAAATATTTTCACAAGCGACATTTATACAATGACTTTTGCAGGCAACACCACAATGTTGCATATGCTCCTTAAAGTAAATCCGGCAAATATAGCAATTGCCCCATTTATCCCTGTATTTACGTCTGCCATGAGGGTACAAGCTCGGGAACTGGGTCTGGATATTAACCCCCAGGGTACAGTTTATCTTCTTCCCGGGGTATCTGCTTATGTGGGTGCAGATACTGTAGGAGCAGTTCTGGCTACCGGTATTCATCAGCAGGCGCCGGCTTCGTTGCTCATAGACATAGGGACTAACGGAGAAATTGTGCTGGGAGGGAAAAATGGTATGTATGCCTGCTCGGCGGCTGCAGGGCCTGCTTTTGAGGGAGCAAATATTAAAAACGGCATGGGAAGTGTCAATGGTGCCATTAACAGCGTTTCCCTAAAGCAGGGAGTCACATACACCACTATTGGGAACACAAAACCGCTTGGTTTATGCGGTACAGGTGTTGTTGAACTGCTGGCAGAACTGCTTGAAATTGGTATAGTTGATGAAACAGGACGAATAGATACTGCATGGAAGCCGGATTCCCCTGAGCTGGAACCCCTATGGGACAGAATAGTGACCATGGACGGAGTTAATGCCTTCGTACTATGCAAAGACCATCAAACCCTTTCCGGTAACCAAATAATTCTGACTCAGCGTGATATTCGTGAAATTCAGAACGCAAAAGCGGCTATAGCGGCGGGAATAAGAGTACTTGTCAAAAATGCAGGAATAGGGTTTGAAGATATTACGAAGGTGTATCTGGCAGGTGGCTTTGGCAGTTACATCAATATTAACAGTGCACTAAAAATCGGCCTAATCCCCGGAGAGCTGGAAGGCCGGATTATAGCTATCGGTAATGCAGCCGCCCAAGGGGCCATTGATGTACTTACCAGCAAATCACTGCTACCTGTGGCACAGGAAATCAGTAAGTCCATCAATTATATAGAACTGTCTGGCAGTAAAGATTTTAACGATTTCTATGTGGACTGTATGACCTTCGAACAAGATATATAAATAAACTCCGGCTCACTTAAAGTACTTCATGGAGTCTTGAAGAATTTATCACAGCAACCGCCTTTCTTTTTAGACGGTTGTATATTTCTGTGGCTTTACCATCGGTAAAATCTCTGGTCTCAGGCAGGTCATCCTCTATTATTACAAGCTTTTGCGACTGTTCAGCAACCTCCAGATTTCTGATATTCTGCAATCCGAAGGGCATATTGCAGAGTATTGTTGTATGAGAGTTCTTTACATATGCAAGATTCTCGTTAAAAAGTTTATCAGAAATACTGGAAAAGGGCTTCTCAACCAAATATTCTATACCGAACACCTCTGCTGATGCTATGTCGCTGTCACCCTGTGAAAAGACACCGGCTGATATATGATACCCTTGCTCATACAGCTGCCTTATTACACTTCCTGCTGTTCCCCCTCCGCCTATTACATGAAATCTTACAGCTTTGTTTTTTTCATTGAACTTATGAATATAAATATCCATTAAGCCTGTTATTCTGTTTTTATAAACCAGTGCATTTACACCATAAACACGAGACAAATTCCGTGATGTAAGAACTTCCTGGGGACTTCCGTCTGCAACAATCCGTCCGTCATGCATAAGTACAAGTCGTGTGCAGTATTTTGCAGCTATTTTAAGGTCATGCATTGCCGCTACAACGGTTTTCCCTTGTTCTGACAGCTCTCTGGAGTATTTGAATATCTGTTCCTGGTATGTGATATCCAGATTTGCGGTAGGCTCATCAAGAAGTATGATACCTGTTTCCTGAGTCAAAGTTTTGGCAAAAAGCACTCTCTGCCTTTCTCCTCCTGACATTTGGCTTATTGCACAATCTTCCAGTTTTTCAGTATCAGTATACTCCATGTTTTTTCTTGCAATTTTATAGTCCTCTTTGCTCTCTCTCTGCAACCTTTTAAGATAAGGATACCTTCCCATCAGTACTACTTCCCTTGCAGGAAAAGGGAAACCAATCTGGGTGTTCTGATGCATCAGGGCAACCTTTTCAGCAAGGCTTTTGTTGTTCATTTGATTTATTAATGAGCCGTTGATTTTTACAATACCTTCTGCCTTGTTAATGCCGTTCAGGCATTTCAACAACGTTGTTTTACCCGCCCCGTTAGGGCCTATTAGGCCAACCAGCTCACCTTTATTTACCTTCAGGCAAATATTATCAAGTATTGTTTTATTGTTTATTTCGTATTTTAGGTTTTGAACTTCAATAATACTATCCATTTCAGATTACCACTCCTCCGTCCTTTTTACTCCTAAGCAAAAGGTAAAGGAAATACGGAGCTCCCACCAATGCTGTTATTATTCCTACTCCAATCTCATAAGGAATGACCACCACACGTGATACAAGATCACAGGCCACTAGAAAAATAGCTCCTCCGATACTGCTGGCAGGTAGCAGCTTTTTATAGTTAGGCCCAACCAGAATTCTCATTATGTGGGGAACAATTAAACCCACAAAGCTAATGGCACCGCTGACACAAACCGCACTGGCTGTGGCAATGGATACCAGTACAAGCAGTACTGTTCTAATTTTCCCTGAACTTAAACCTACAGACCTTGCTTCCTCTTCACCTAACATTAGAATATTCAAATCTCTTGAGAAAACAAACATAAGTACAACACTTATAATAATAGGAAGCACCACAAGCTGTACGTGTTCCCAACGTCTGCCGTCCAGACCTCCCGTGGACCAGAAAAGAAACTCTTTCACCTGATAGTCATAGGATAGTGTGAGAATAATATTGGTTATTGCGCCTATAAAAGTACTCACCGCGATACCTGAAAGCATTAGTGTAAGTACGGGTACTTTCCCCTTCTGGTAGGACAGTATGTAAATTATGAATATTGCGACAAATGCTCCCGTAAACGCAAACAGAGGCATAAAATACATGCTTGCTGCAGTTAACCCCAGTTTTATAGCCAGAACCGCTCCCAGCCCGGAGCCACTGGATATCCCCAGTAGTCCGGGGTCTGCCATTGGATTTCTGAACATCCCCTGCATAACTGCCCCGGAAGAAGCAAGTGCTACACCCGCAAGTGCGGCTACTATTACTCTTGGAAATCTTACTAAAAAAATTATAGGTTCTTGTCCTTCAGAAAAAGTGGCATTTTTTAATATCCCTATATTTTTCAGAATGATTTTAAAGGTATCCAAAAAAGGTACGTTTACAGCTCCAATTGCCGTTCCCGCAACCATCACAATGAGTAGAAGAATCAGCATTGTCGGTATAAGTCCAATATTTTTCAGGTTTGTTTTAATTTTTCTGTTATTCATGTATCCTCCGGTTTATTTAAACAGTTCCGGATAGGCAACCTTTGCAATATCCTCCACTGCCAGTACAGCGTATTGAGATGTCGATGAAATATGATTATATGGTAATGAAATGATTTTATTGTTTTTTAATGCTTTTATATCAGCCAGTGCCTTATCACCCTTCAGCTTTTCATTCAACGAATAAAAGTTAACTTTTGTGTCATAGTACCATGAAGGCAGAATAATAATATTAGGGTTATACTTTATTATCATCTCCTTGGATAAATCAGGCCACCCTTCCAGACCCTCTTTTGCTACAGGGTTAATGAGGCCTGCCCTTGTAACAATATCATCAAAATTTGTTCCCTTCCCGCTTGTTGTACCCATTTCACTGTAGTCTAATACAGTTTGCTTCTGATCGTCTGTCATTAGCTCGATTTTATCGGATACCGCCTTGAGTTTCTGCTCCATCCAATTGATTAAATCCTGTGCCTTGGTTTCCTCATCAACAGCATTTCCAAGCACTTTCAGGTTATCTTTTATCTGCCCCATATTAGAAGGGGTGTTCATCAAAAAAACGGTTATTTTTGCATCTCTTAGCTGTTTAACAACATTTGCATCTGCCAGATTATCCATAATAACAAGGTCAGGTTGCAATGCAATTATTTTTTCAGAATTGGTCTCAATTCTCTTACCTACTCCTTTTACTTCAGCCGCAATATTGGAAACCTTGACATCATCCGCATAATATGTCATTGCAACAATGTTGCTTTTATCTACCATAGACATTAGCATTTCACAGGCCCAAAGAGGCATACTGACTATTTTCTCCGGCTTATTCCGTAAAGTTACCTCAGTACCCTTTGAATCCTTCAAGGTAAGGGGATATTTTTCTGATATGGTACTTTTCCCAGCCGTATCAACGCCCTGAGTGGTTTCCGACGCCTGCTGATTTGTATTATTTGTACATGCTGCAAAAATGCCTATTATAAAAATAACTGCAAGCATTAAATATAGAATTCTTAAACTTCTTTTCATTTTGTTTTTATCTCCCATCACTATATTTTTTTATCCGTTCAACAAAAAACCCTTTAAACGTTTTTGTGTTTAAAGGGCATAATTCCATCTGGAAATCTTCTGCTAAACACACCCCCTATCACTCGTAGAGTTACCAGTGCAAACATACAGAAAGGTATTCTGACTAAGGTATCAACACTCTCCAACCCTTCCCGGTAAATGTACCAGTGGATAATATGGAGAGCTCCTCCAACACAGCGGCGGGACCGTGCAGGTTTTACACCTGCTTCCCTTATCTGTAGTTCTTATTAAGTTATATTCAATATATTAATATAAAACAAGCCTGATAGCAAATTGAAACCTGGCACATTTTAATCCAAATTTCTTAATCTAACGTGTTTGTCAATTAAATACAATATTTGTCAAACTATATTAATTATTTGATAATCTCCCTTAAAAAGCTTTCTCCCGGGAATTTGTTCTCGGCATTAAAAACCTCCGCAATAGTACAGGCTATATCAGCAAAGGTTTTTCTTGTTCCAAGATTTACGTCCTCTCTTATACCCTTACCATAAATTATTACGGGAACATGTTCTCTGGAATGGTCAGTACTCGGAGTAGTAGGGTCACAGCCGTGATCCGCTGTAATTATCAGCATATCGCTATCCCTCATGGCAGACAATATTTCAGGCAGTCTGTTGTCGAATTCCTCCAAGGCTTGTTTGTAGCCTTCCGGATTGTTTCTGTGCCCATAAGCCATATCAAAGTCCACAAGATTCGTAAAAATCATACCTGTGTTTTTTTGAGCCATAAATTTAAGTGTAACGTCCACTCCATCCATGTTGTTTTTTGTATGTTCAGCTATAGTGATTCCTTTTTTGGAAAATATGTCTTCAATCTTTCCTACAGCAATAACATCCAGTCCTTTTTTATCCAAAATATCCAATATTGTGTCCGAAGTAGGTTCGGCAGAGAAATCTCTTCTGTTTGGTGTCCTTGTAAAGTTGCCAGGTTCACCAATAAACGGTCTGGCAATAACTCGTCCCACCATATGCTCCCCTTGCAGCATTTCCCTTGCCATACCGCAAATACGGTATAATTCTTCCAGAGAAACCACTTCCTCATGGGCTGCTATCTGGAATACACTATCTGCCGAGGTATAAACTATGAGTTTTCCGGTCTTCATATGTTCCTCACCGTACTCCTTGATTATTTCAGTCCCTGATGCGGCACAGTTTCCAAGTACACCTCTTCCCGTAAGCTTTTCGAACTCATCCAGCAATTCCTTTGGAAACCCTTGCGGATATGTTGGAAACGGATATTCAAGCTGCAACCCTGATATTTCCCAATGTCCTGTTATTGTGTCTTTTCCCTTTGACACCTCTGCCATTCGTCCGTAGCTGCCTGTTACATGTTCCGGTACTGAAAGATAATCAACTCCGTCTATCTTTCCCAATCCAAGCCGGCTGAGATTTGGAAGGTTTATTCCTTTAGAAACCTTAACTATATTCCCCAAAGTATTGCTTCCTTCATCACCATATTCCCATGCATCCGGAAGCTCACCTATTCCCACACTGTCAAGGACTATCATAATTACTCTATCTATATTTGTCATATTAACTCTCCTAAGTTTTTTTTAATTACTACTATAATATTAATACCAAATATTTGCTTTTTCAAACTTATTAACAAATATTTAATTTTATATTATTTCCATATAATTCAAAAATAATACCAATTTTAATTGAGATTATGGTATAGTTTATTGTAGTTCATACATACAGGAAATTTTCCGGTCAAGACACCAATCGAAATTTAACAAGAGGAATGGTTTACATAATGAAAACTAAGAAGATTATCTTCAAACGCACTTTTTACGTATTGTGTATTATGTGCTTTCTGCTTTTAGTCAGCACTACAATTATACTGGCAATAGGCGGACTAAATGCAGGCCCTATTAGTTCTGCCGCACCTATTAGTTCTGTTGCACCTACTACCCCTGTCGCACCTACTACCCCTGTTGCGCCTACTACCCCTGCTGAAAACAGTTCTGCAGGTTCATCAGAAAAGCCAAGCACTCCGACACTCCCGCAGTCCGTTACAATATCCGCCGTGGGAGACATTATGCTGCACCAGGGTAACCTTAATAGCGCCTATGATGCTAAAAATAAAAAATATGACTTTACCGGTTTTTTTGAATATGTTAAACCATACTTGAGTTCATCCGACCTTACGATAGCTAATTTTGAAACGGTAACAGCGGGGGCAGCTATCAAGTATAGAAGTTTTCCTCTTTTCAACTCTCCTGACAGCATACTTCCGGCTTTGTCGGGAGCAGGGGTTGATGTACTCTCCACAGCAAACAACCATTGTCTTGACTGGGGTACCAACGGCCTTATAAGAACTATTCAAAAAATCAGGGAATATAAAATGATTAACGTAGGAAGTTCCCTTAACGGTAAGGATAAGTATGTCATTAAAGATGTCAAGGGCATTAAAATAGCTATTCTCAGCTATTCTCAGTTTTTCAACGGCCATGAAGTAAAGTTAAGCAGCAGTGATAAATCCAAATATCTGAGTATTTTAAACGAAACCAAAATTCAAAGTGATATAAAAGAAGTAAAGGCAAAGGGAGCTGATGCAGTTATAACCGTTCTTCACTGGGGAAATGAATATATTCGTACACCAAGCACATATCAAACAAATTTGTCCAAAAAGATTTTTTCATGGGGTGCTGATATAATACTTGGTTCACATCCTCATGTTGTTCAAAAATCAGAAATAGTAAAAGCCAACGGAAAAAACAAGTTTATTATTTACTCAATGGGTAATTTTATATCAGGCTACAGACGTACGGATAAAGCGAAACGTATAAATAAAGTTTTTACGGAAGACGGAGTCATTGTCACCCTCAAGCTTGAAAAAGATCCTAAAGGAGGCATTAATTTAAAGGATGTATCTTATATACCAACATGGGTTGATATGTATTCCTCAAAGAATAAACCTGTTTATAAAATACTTCCCGTTCCTTCACCTGATGTAAAAGCGCATTATATAAACAGTAGAAATAAACCGAATGTAAAGCAGTCATATAATAATACAATGGGCCTGATGGCAAAATTTAGTGGTAAATAATAATATTTTATATAAATTTACAAATCGGATAAATTCTTATAGAATATATTAGGGTATATAATGTTATTACTTAGAAAGGGAAATTTAAAACGTAATGTTCAATAATTTTTATGGTAAAGCTTTAAATGCGTTATTAAAGAATAAACCATACCGGAAAGCAGTAATTTTTTCCGTTATTTTAATAATTTTAAATGCATTTAAGACAACCCTTTTCAACTATCTGATACTGCCTAAAACCGGTGAAGATATATTTGGTTATAAATTCTGGATTTCCTTACTTGTTTGTAGTATTGTTTTTTCCTTTGTTCTCAGCTTGAAGTCTAGATACGTTTTCTTAATCGTGTATATAATACAAGGTATATATTGTTTTACTAATATATCTTATTTCCTTTATTATCACAGCTATCTGCATTTTCTACAGTGGATTTCCTTGTTCAAGGAGGCCATGATTTCGGCTTCCCACTTTGCAAATCCCATAAGTATTCAGCTGTTGGTAGTTTTTATTGATGTTCCGGTAGGTCTATATATTTTCTTCAAATGTTTCAAACAGGAAGTCAAAAGTACAAGGCTTCCTATATTGCGCAATACTATTATTGGCTTATCGGCCGTAATTCTTCTAGTAATTGAGATATTTAACTTTGCAAACGGACAGTCTGTGGTACAGTTCATGGATGACAGGTACACAGGAGAAACCCGTATTGTGGAGAGGTACGGTACTGTTGTAAACGGAGCAGTTAATATAGTTCAAAATAACACGGAAGAAAAGCTTATTAATCAATTCAATTACGGCAAAAACATTTCTTCCCCAAGTTACGTAACTACTTCAAAGAGTACCTCACAACAGCCGAATTATGTATTAATACAGGTTGAATCAATGGATTCAAATATTGTTAAACAAAAATATAAAGGCTCCCCTGTTATGCCTTACCTTAGCTCATTAATGGATAACAGCGTTTATTACCCCTACACCCTCAGCTATCATAAGGGCGGAGGTACATCAGATGCTGAATTTTCAGTTGTAAACAGTGTTGAAACCCTTGATTCTTTCCCGGCAATCAAGCTGTCCTCATACAGCTACCCCAATTCCGTTGTTTCAAAGCTTTCAAAAGCTTCGTACAATACAATGGCCTTTCACGGGAACGTGGGGACATTTTACAACAGAAACATAGCATTTTCAAAAATGGGCTTTAAAAAGTTCTATGATATAAGCTCAATGAACTATGATGATGAGGGCTGGGGTGCACCGGATGACAAGGTCTTCTCCTTTGCTTTTGATAAAATTGAGAAAAGTACAAGACCGTTTTATGCACATGTTATCACAATGACCAGCCACGGCCCTTTTGAAAGTGCCAGACACTATTATAATAACAAGGCTTACGACGATATAGAAAATGAGATTGTGAAGAACTACTATAATTCCTTTAGTTATGTTGATGAATCAATAAAGGATTTTGTTGAAAAGGTTCGGGCAAAATATAGTAACACGTATATAATAATTTATGGTGACCATACTCCAAATGTCACCTCACAGGATTTTGCACAATCTTCATTTATAGACGGCGACAAATATTTTGAATTTGTTCCCATGTTTTTACTGACTCCTGACAACAAGAAATATAAGGAAGATTCTATTGTAGCCTCCTTCCTTGACGTTTCTCCAACTATATTGGCAACATCCGGATTATCATATAAAGTTAAAACTGACGGAAGAAGCCTGTTGGATACTGAAAGCCTAGCTTCAAATATACCTTTTAAGGGGGGTTCCTTTGATCGCAGTTGGTTGTATAATACAATATCAAACCATAAGTATGTGGAAGAAGAACCTTTGTGGCGTAAATACCTGCCATCCTTTATTTCTTCAAGTCTTATAGAACGACATAAGTAAGTATATAAAATACAAGAGGCAGGGTTCTTCTCCCTACCTCTTGTTTATTATTTTACCAACGTTTTTTATTATGATTGATATGGAACCGTCAGGGTTATTTGCAAATTCTATCATATCTCTGTTATCGTAATAGCTTAATGGAAAATTTATCTCAATGCCTGTATCTGTCTTGATTTTATGGGTTTTAAATTTTTTCTCTGCCAATTTTTCAGGTACTGTAATAGCCTCCTCAGTCAATCCCGCTTTTTGTATCTCCTGTATGTACTCTTCCCTGACTGCAAGATTCGTTTCAAATACCTCCTGAGCTATTTCATCCACCCGTATTTCATTCTTTTCTTCCAGCCCTTCTGATACAACCTTCTTTAGCTTTGCTACCTTGTCAAAGTCCTCGTCATAGTATTTCTTGCTAATCTTCTGTGTTACTTTGTCAATAATTTTGAGCTTTTGGTTGTCCGACAAATCAGTTGTACAGTTAATCAGGTAATTGGACATGTAAAATTCCTTTGTACCGTTTATCTCGTAGGCTTTCTCAATGAGTTTTATTTCACCTGTCTCTAAACTGATAAGAACAGCCTCATCCACTTTCTGTCCATCAGACGGTAAAAGTGTTTTGTGCCGTATAATTGTGTTTGCCGCCCCCTCTTCCATCTGGCTTACGTAGTGGGTAAATCCTGTTTTATAGTTCAGTTTCAGCAGTCCCAGATATGGTTCATTACCCGCAAGAAAATGACAGCATATAAGGTCTCCGGGAGCAATATCAACATTTTTAAGCATAAAATCAAAAGTCATTACCGCAATTTTCCGGGTTACTTCCATAAAACAGCCCGAATCCTCCTTGAGTGCATTACACATATCCCGTACTGTGTTTACTTCACCGATAAACTGAGCCTTTTTCAGGTTTGTGTCCTCAAAGGTTTTAGAAATATGCTTTTCCAAAAACTCTGCCAATTCTCCGCTTAGCTCAATTTCCTTATCAGAAAGTACGGGAAGGTTTACAATGGTGTCCAAAATATGCAGAACCGCGGTGTTTATATGAATACTGTATTCCATATCAAGTAATATCTCCTTTTTTGTTCGAAGTCAAAACCCGTCCTATATTATATCAAACTTTTAATACAAAAAATAATACATATTTGATATAATCTACTTTAGTGAACAGGAGGAATCTACATGTTTGGAAAATTCAAATCACCTATATACGTTATAAAAGCCAATAGTGCCTACCAAAAAGGAAATATTCAGGAAGCACTAAACTATTTGGAAAAAGCATACAATACCGGAAGCGCAAAACCCGGTATAGTTACAACTTATGGCTACCTGCTTTTAAAAGAGGGACATCTTGACGAATCATTAAAGGTATTCAAGGGGCTGATTAACTCTACTTCAAAGATTTCAGATAATGACCTGTACAGTCTCAAATCCAACTACGCTCTTGCGTTATGGAAAAACGGGGAGCTTGACAGAGCTATTTCCCTTTATGAAGAAATATTCCCATATTATAAAAATACAATAATTTATGGAAGCCTTGGGTATTTGTATATCCTTGAAGGCAATCTTGAAAAAGCACTTAAATTTAACCAAGAGGCTATGGAATACAATAGTACCGGAGCAGTAATACTGGATAATCTGGGTCAGACCTACTATATGATGGGTGAATACGAAAAAGCCGATGAAATATTTAAAAAATTGATGGCATTGTCGCCAAAATTCCCCGAGGCATATTATGACTACGCACTGGTACTGGAAAAACTGGGAGACAAGGAGCGTTGTATAGAAAACCTTAAAAACGCTTTGAATTATAAGCCAAACTTCCTGTCAGGCGTTACAGTGGAACAGATTCAGGATAAGCTGAAGCAGGTTGAAACGGAGTAAAGTGGAATTGAACTGCAAATGAGTTTGTAACGGTAATACAACACATTGGTTAACCGTTACAAACTTTTTTAATATTTTTTAGAAGCTGAATTCCAACATGGATTCCAGAATCTTTTTATGGCCTTTTTCATTAGGATGAATACCATCAGCACAAATCTGTGAACTATAGTTCTTGCTTAGCAAAAAGCTTTCCCTGACATCTATCATTCTGCAGTCCTTTTGTCGTGAAACCCACTCTACTGCATTGTTATAGGCTTCCTGCCAACGATATATCCTTGCAACATCGCCCAGCCAGTGAAGTATATTTTCCTTGCTTAACCCTTTTGATACCCAGTTAAAATATCTTTCAGGCTCCAGAGGCGGTAAGTTCATAAGTACAGGTGTCACACCTTTTCCCCTGAACATATCTACCATATTCTGCAAGGTATTTTTAAAGCTCTCAATAGATGTTTTGGGCTGATGTACTGAGTCCGGGTTTTCTGCTACCTGGCTCCAGTTAAAATCGCAGTCGTTCCCTCCGAACTCTATTATTACGATATTTTCCTTATCAGTAATCATCTTGTCTATAGTAGATGATATTCTGTTTAATGCCTTGGTGGATGTCATACCAAAGTATGCATTATTCTTTACATTAAACCCTGTTATTTGTGCAAAGCTACTTATACTGTTATCTTTCATTACCTTATATCTGCCGTCTTTTTCATCAAGAATGACGCCTTTTAATATTGAATCTCCCAAAACAATTATATTCTTATTTGCTGATTTTGACATAGCGGATACATCTCCTATTAACCTGTTATTATATTATTAAAAATTATGTATTGATTCTCAAATATTTTATCATCTAGTTTTCATTACTATATTACCTATTATTTTATTGGTTGTCAAGGTTTTTTAATAACTATATTGTAATAAATAAACAATGTGTTATAATTAACATAACCATTTATCAGGAGTGATATTCATTTGGAAAATAGTAAAGTTAATAATATAAAAAAAGAAGTAAGCGACTTGTCAGAGGCACTTGGTTCTTATAAAACTGAAAGTTGGAGTCAATTCCCTGCCATAGATTTGTACATGGATCAGGTAGTAACCTATCTTGAAAGACTGCTGAACATTTTCGGTGACACTTCAGATTCAGGCAAGACTATTACCTCAAGTATGGTAAATAATTATGTAAAAGAAGGATATTTGAAACGTCCCGTTAATAAAAAGTATGACCGGGTGCATCTGATATCACTTTATATTATGTCAATGCTAAAGCCGGTACTGCCAATCCCGCTTATTGCCCGTTCATTGGATAATTTCAGCAACGAAGATGAGTACCGTAATTTTTACAGTGAACTGACAAGTCTTCAGGACCAGGCATTTAAAAGTGTTTCTCAAAAACTTTTAAACCTTACTGAAAATATGGATGAGGCCGATTATGAAAACTCCCTGCGACTTTTTGCTTTACAGCTTTCCAGCGAAGCTAATGCCCATAGGATTGCTGCAGAGAAAATAATGTCCTTGCTTAATCAAAATGAAGTATCAAATAAGAACGACAAGACAAAAAGCAAGTAAGTTATGCTATTATCTGATACAAACCTATAACCATCAACAGTATGCCCGATATGACTGTTGCTTTTTCACCTAAAAACTTTGAAGCGTACCTTCTGCCTATTATTGCTCCCACAGAGATAGTTATAAGACTGAATACTATTACTGCTACTGACAGGACGAAGGCATTTATTCCTGACACTCCGGCACCAAATCCCGTACCAATACAGTTTGATGCCAGTGCTATGCCCAGAAGTATTGATTCTTTTAGTGATATATCCCCGGAATAATCCCTGTCGGCAATACCCGGGTCATCCATTACAGCCTTTATATCGTCTATGTACTGAATCCCGTTACCATGAACCTTTTTGGATTTCCTTCTGCTATTCAGATATCCGATAATCGTGATTAAGCCCATTATAATCACTATGGAACCGCCAATAGTCTTTCCGAGATATCCGGAAATATAGTTTGTAAGTACATTCCCAAGAAGACTTGACAACAAGGTTGCTACCCCTGAAAATAAAGCGATTGAAATATTGGACTTCAACGGGACATTTATCTTTCTTGCTCCGTATGCCAGGCCGATTGCCATATTGTCTAAATTCGGTGCCAGGCATAGTATAAAAATTGATAGAATAACCCCCACGGTCTTTTCACCTCAGGATAGTATATTTCCCTTTGCATGGAATAGTGCATGTCTCAAAAACGTATTACTAACTGTTAATTTTATACTTTTAAGTATTTTTTTGTTTTTTATGTTAAAACGTATTGACAATTTTTAATTATGGATGTAATCTTATATTAAATTTAATATCTGCCCTTTAAACCGTTGAAGTGGAGATAACGGTGATATGTGCACTTACAGAGAGCGAGGGAAGCTGAGAGCCTCGCAGAACGCAGTACATCAAATGGACCACTGAGGGCGTAGTCAAATGGAAATTTTCTTTCCAGAGTATTCTACGACGTAACACATGCGTTATTTGTGAGAAATATGTTTGTATTTCGTAAGTGTGTAAGATTTATTTTACTTACAAAACAAGGTGGCACCGCGGGTGAATTTTAATGCACTCGTCCTTGACTATTTCAGTCAAAGGGCGGGTGTTTTTAGTTTCTCAAATAAAATAAATCTTGTACGAAAAGGAGTGGTATTATGTACAAACCAAGCTTGGAGGAAGCAAAACAACTGTCAGCAGGGTATACCATTATCCCTGTCAGCTGTGAAATCTTCTCAGATATCAAAACACCAATTGCTGTACTCCAAAGTCTAAGGGCTGTGAGTAGCCGTTATTATCTTCTGGAAAGCGTTGAAAATGGTGAAAAATGGGGTCGGTACTCATTTCTGGGCTTTGATCCCTTAATTGAGCTTTCCTGCAAAGACGGAAACCTTGAAATAAAGGGCGAATGTTCAAAAAAAGTTTTCACAAATGATCCCAACAGCCACATCAGAGAAATCCTGAACCAATACAGAAGCCCCAGACTCAGCTTTCTTCCGCCTTTTACAGGAGGCTTCGTAGGATATTTTGCATATGACTATATCAAGTATTCCGAAAGAACCCTGAAACTTGACGGAATAGATGAAGCAAATTTTAACGATGTGGATTTAATGCTTTTTGACAAGGTAATAGCCTTTGACCATTTCAGGCAAAAAATTATTGTAATTGTAAATATAAAAACCGATAATTTTGAGGAAAATTATCAAAAAGCTCTGAAGGAAATAGACAGTACAGTAAACCTGATTAAGCAGGAAATCCCCTCTGAAAAGACTGTCTCAAGACTATTGTCACCCTTTACACCTAAATTCACCATAGAACAGTACTCTGAAATTGTGGAAAAGGTTAAGCACCACATTTTTGAAGGTGATATATTTCAGACTGTTCCATCAAACAGGCAGACGGCAGACTTTGAAGGAAGCCTTATGGATGCTTACAGGACTTTGAGAACTACCAATCCGTCACCATACATGTTCTTTGTAAAGTTCGATGATTTAGAGATAGCAGGAACTTCACCTGAGACACTTATAAAGCTGGAAAACGGTAATCTTTCCACCTTCCCTATCGCCGGAACAAGACCCCGAGGCGAAAATGAGGAAAAGGACAAAGAATTGATTGAAAACCTTTTAAGTGACGAAAAAGAGCTTTCTGAGCATAACATGCTTGTTGACCTTGGAAGGAACGATCTGGGGAGAATCAGCGAATTCGGAACAGTTGAGGTTAAGGATTATCTGAGTATAAAGAAATTCTCCCACGTTATTCATATAGAGTCCAAAGTCACAGGTAAGCTACGCAAGGATATGGATCAGCTGGATGCCATAACTGCTATCCTTCCTGCCGGAACTCTTTCAGGAGCTCCAAAAATCCGTGCCTGTCAGATAATAAATGAAGTTGAGGGGCACAGGCGCGGAATCTACGGCGGTTCAATAGGATACATTGATTTCACGGGTAATATGGATACCTGCATTGCAATAAGAACCGCTATTCTAAAAGATAAAAAAGTATATGTCCAATCCGGCGGAGGTATCGTTGCAGACAGCGTTCCCGAAATAGAATACATGGAGACGGTAAATAAGGCACGTGCCGTGATAAGTGCTATAGAAATGTCTGAAAGGGGGATTGACTAATGATTTTATTAATTGATAACTATGACAGCTTTTCTTATAACCTTTATCAGCTTATAGGTACTATAAACAATGACATACGGGTTGTCAGAAATGATGAGATTACCATTTCAGAAATAGAAGCTTTAAATCCTTCCCATATTATCCTTTCTCCCGGGCCGGGTCGCCCCTCAGATGCGGGTATATGCGAAGAAGTAATAAAACATTTTCATAAAGAAAAGCCCATTTTAGGGGTATGTCTCGGACATCAGGCAATCTGTGAGGCCTTTGGAGCTACCGTTTCATATGCCAAGGTATTGATGCACGGTAAGAAGAGTCTTATACACATTGCAAACGGCAGTGCAGTTTTCAGAGGTCTGCCACCCATTATTGAAGGTGCAAGATACCATTCTCTGTCAGCAGTACGCAGTACCCTCCCAGATGAACTACTGGTTATAGGAGAGGACGACGGCGGTGAAGT
The DNA here is from genome assembly GCA_023443515.1 of Bacillota bacterium. Classification (GTDB taxonomy): domain Bacteria; phylum Bacillota; class Clostridia; order Acetivibrionales; family DSM-1351; genus Ruminiclostridium. The sequence continues at coordinate 1,319 of JAEZUC010000116.1, read as the reverse complement.
AATGGGCATCAAGCACAGGGATTACAATGTTTACGGACTTCAATTTCACCCGGAGTCGGTTTTAACACCTAATGGTGTAAAGATATTGGAGAATTTTCTTAGAATAGGCGGTGAGGTAAATTGATTCAGGAAGCTATTTATCAGGTAATCAACAGGCAGGATTTGGATCTGAATAAAACAACACAAGTTATGGAAGAAATCATGGAGGGCCGTGCTACAACTGCACAAATAGGTTCATTCCTCACTGCCATGAGAATGAAGGGGGAAACTATAGACGAAATAACAGCCTGTGCAACTGTTATGAGGCAAAAGTGCAAGCGAATCCACCCTGAAAAGGATGTTCTGGATATAGTAGGTACAGGCGGGGATGAGGCCAACACTTTCAACATTTCAACAGTGTCCTCTTTTGTAGTCTCGGCAGGGGGCGTACCCGTTGCAAAGCACGGAGGACGTTCCGTTTCAAGCAAGTGCGGTAGCGCAGACCTGCTTGAAACACTGGGTATTAATATTGAATTGTCTGCCGAGCAAAGTGCAGAAATACTGAAAAAAATCGGAATGTGCTTTATGTTTGCTCCAACTTATCATGCTTCTATGAAGTACGCCGCTCCGGTTCGCAAGGAACTTTCAGTGAGGACTATTTTCAATATACTTGGGCCTCTGGCAAACCCGGCAGGAGCAAATATGCAACTTTTAGGTGTATATGATGAAAATCTTGTGGAACCACTTGCCAGAGTTCTGCTAAATCTGGGAGTCAAAAGGGCAATGGTTGTCCATGGCCATGATGGTCTAGATGAAGTAACTCTTTGCGACACCACCACAATCTGTGAAGTAAGCAACGGCAGTATCAACAGTTTCTTCTTATCCCCCGAGCAATTGGGCTTTTCAAGGTGCTCTCTAAAGGAATTGGTTGGGGGTGATCCAAAGGAAAATGCTTCAATAGCTCTGGATATTCTCACCGGCAGTAAAGGGCCTAAGAGGGATATTGTTGTACTAAATTCGGCACTATGCCTTTATATGTCATACAACCAGACTACACTCAGGGATTGTGTTAAAATGGCTGAACAACTTATTGACAGCGGTGCTGCCAAGACTCAGCTGGACAAATTTATAGAACTGTCAAACAGTTTTAGCTAAGGGGTGAAATAATGATTCTGGATAGAATTGCTGATAGTACAAAAATACGAGTTGAAAATCTCAAAAAACAAGCACCTTTTGATTTTGTAAAGAATGAGGCTTTGAATTTGACAAACAATAGTCCTTTTGCTTTTGAAAAAGCAGTAAAGAAGGGTGAGCTTACTTTTATATGCGAGATAAAAAAA
>JAEZUC010000102.1 GCA_023443515.1 Bacillota bacterium | reverse complement strand
TAAGTGTTCCGCCAGAAATAACAACGGAAGCAACAGATGTGCTCACACCTGTTGACATCGGAAAGGCTGATGCAAAAGACATATTCCCAGTGGAAATCAAAAATAATGCACCTGAAACCTTCCCAATGGGAACAACAGAAGTAACATGGACAGCAACCGATGCAAATGGAAATGTAGCAGAAGCAGTACAAAAAGTAACTATTGTGGATACAACAAAACCAGTAATGAGTGTTCCGCAAGAAGTAACAACTGAAGCAACAGCAGTAAGAACACCTGTTGAAATCGGAAAAGCAACTGCGACTGATATTTTCCACGTGGATATTACAAATGATGGTTTAGCGGATTATCCGATAAATACAACAAAAGTAACATGGACAGCAACGGATGCAAATGGAAATGTTACAACAGGTTATCAAAATATAACAATCACGGATACCACTAAGCCTAAATTGACCATTCCTGATAACATTACCGTGGAAGCAACAGCAATAAGGACACCTGTTAGCATTGGAAGAGCCACAGCAGTTGACATCTTCCCGGTAATGTTGCTTAATAATGCACCTAAAGACTACCCATTAGGCAAAACAACCGTAGAATGGATGGCGAGAGATATTAATGGTAATGAATCACAGGGTGAGCAGTATATTACGGTAAAGGATACAACACCACCTGTGATGAAAATACCGGCAGATATTACAGTAGTTGCAACAGGCTCACGAACAAAGGTGCTGATTGGAACAGCAACAGCAACTGACATATTCGATGCAAATGTAACAAATGATGCTCCGGCAGATTTCCCTCTAGGAAAAACAGCTGTAACTTGGACTGCAACAGATGCTAACGGTAATGTTACCAAAGCTGTACAGAACATAAACGTTGTTCAAAAATATGTAGTAAAGTCATTTAATGCAAATATAAGTGCAACAACAAATTCAATTGATCCAAGAATAATGGTTGTTAACACAGGGGATACAACGCTTAAACTCTCAGACTTAAAAATCAGGTATTATTTTACTTCTGACAGTGACAAGAGTCAGAGTTTTTGGTGTGATTATGCTGAAATAAAAGGTACTTCTGGACAGAGAAACATTACTTCTTGTGTAAAGGGAAGTATTGCACTGTTCACTGGTACGCAATGTGACCACTACATAGAAATAACCTTCTCTGGCAGTACTGAAACACTTAAACCTGGAGAAAGTGTAGTGGTTCAGGGAAGATTTTCAAAGGAAGACTGGTCAAACTACACTCAAACCAATGACTACTCTTTTAACCCAACAGCTAGAGATTACACTGAAACATCAAAAATAACCGTATACTCCTCTGGAAACCTAATTGGAGGAATAGAACCATAAAATCGGTTCAAATCATTACAAGCTGCAATCTGTAAAAAGATTGTAGCTTGTAACAATTAAAAGCAGCAAAGGAGGAAAACGGCTGATGAGTCCAGTTATAACGACACAAAAACAAAAGGATAAGACAACCGGCGCAAAAAGTAATAACATACAGGGGCATGCCGGGAACCGCAAGCCGGTTTCCAAGAAAGCGGATGTAGTAGAAATAATACATCGACTCAAAAAAGCTCCGGATTCGCTAAAACGTGATGATGTAGTAGTATTACAGAGCGCGATAGGAAATAAAGCTCTGGGGAAAATGCTTACAGATTTTAATACAAAGAAGGAGCACAAGAAGGATGAACAGGGAAAAGATAAGGTAGGTGCCGTAAAATCTCTGAGTGGAACAGCTAAAAAAGTCGAAAAAACAAAGGTTTCTGATATAAAAGTTGGAGAAAAGCCTCAAATGCCTTCTGAAGTTAGTAACAAAAAAGAAAAGCAACAGACTAAGAATGAAAATAGTCCTATTTCAGCTAAACCCGAAAAAGAGACTGTTAAAAAACAAGGTGCTGAGGCTCGAACCCAAAGTATTGAACCTAACACGTCTCCAAAGCCAAAACAGGGCACACAAAAAACTGATATTGAAAGCAAAAGTCAAGAGAATGTCTCACCAAAGAAAAAAGATACGATTCAGAAAACGAGCGCACCTGCAAAAGGTGAATCAACTGCTTCAAATAAAATAACCTCAGGATTTGGCGGAACAGCAAAGAGCCAGAATGAAGTAACGACAAAGAAGGCTCCCGTTAAAGCACCTGTAATAAAAATAAATTCGGAGGATCCGGGTAAAATTCTAAATTCACTCGGAAGTGTTCCTCCAACCGAAATAGTAAATGCCTTCTCACAGGCCTCATCAGTGTCTGAGACAGCTTTTGAAAAACAGAAAACAAAAACCCAGGCAAAAATTCCGGTAATACCAACTCCGACAGGAATACCTGCCAAAAAGGGTCCGGCAAAAGTTGTAAACAAGGTTAAGGAATTGGCTCATTCTGCAATATCCTCATTCAAGAGTGAGAAATCAGGAGGTAAAACATGTGAAGGAATGCCGGAAAATATTAAAATACGTGAAGGCGATGATATTGATGCCGATGAAGTAAAGCAGCAAGCAAAAGAATATGCAAAAAATGCACCTGAGATAGGCATGACAGGAGAAGCCGACCCCAATCAGATGGAAGGCTTTATGAATGAGGCATCTCAGAACGCCGGAAATGCAAAACAGGCTGAATTAAACCAGACAAAGCAGGATTTTGGTGAGAACGCCATAGCACCTCAGGAAGACTCCACGACAATAAAAGCGGATAAAGCTATAGGAGGAGTACTTCCGCTTGGAATTGATATAAACAAGCAAGCTCCCATATCCCCGGAAGTAGCTTCAAGGGTAAACCCTCAATTGAATGCACAACTAAAGAGCTTTATTCAAGGTAAGGAAACTGAATTCCAAAAGGGCAAGACCCAGTTTGACTCAGGAGTTTCCAATGCAAAAGTAAATGCTGATGCACAGATAGAAAGCCATAAAGCAGAAGCAAAACGTACTCAGCTAAAGGAGCAGCAAAATGCAAGGGCCGAAGTAGGCGGCTTGAGAGACCAATGGAAAAATGAGATAAACACTGCCACAGAAGGATATGAAAAGAGTGCCGGTGCAGAGACAGAAAAGAAGAAAAAAGAAGTAGGAAAAATAAAGGATGAAAAAGAAGGCGAAGTAAAAAAGACCCTTAAGGACTCTGAGAAGGATGCTGAAAAGGAATGTAAAACAGCCAAGAAAGATGCTGATGAAGAGAAAAAGAAGCAAGAAGAAAAACCTAAGAGTCTTGCCGGAAAGATATGGGGTGGCATAAAGAAAGTCGGTAAAGCTATTGTAGACGGTATATCAAAGGCTGTCAGCTTTATATTTGACAAACTCCGTCAGGCAGTAAAAACAATATTTGAAAAAGCAAAACAGCTGGCAGTGGGAATAATAGAAGCAGGCCGCAGGCTGATAGTTAGTGCTATAAAGGGATTGGGAACTGTCCTTAAAGGACTGGTAAAAACTCTCCTTGCTAAATTCCCGGGAATAGCAAATAAAATATGCAATTTGATAGATAAAGCGGTAAATAAAGCGGTTGTAGCAGTAAACAAGGCAGCAGCACTTCTGAAAAAAGGAGTAACTGCAGCACTGAACTTTATGGCAAAAGCAGTAGATGGCTTATTTGCCGGTTTGCAGAAGTTATACAAGGCAGTCATGGCAGGAATAAAGAAATTCCTCACCATGGACTTCAAAAAGATATTCGGAGCAATCTTAGAGGCCGCAGAAATAGCGGCAGAAATAGCTCTTGCCTTTGCAACAGGTGGAGGAAGCGTACTGCTTCAGATAGTGAAATGGCTTGCAACCACATTACCACAACTGCTACGTACAGCAGGTTCGGTAATGAACTTTGTTGAGACAATCAAAAGCATAAAACTCAAGGATGTATTAAAGCTACTGTCAGCAGCAGGAATAGCAGGATTCCTTACAAAAGGGCTGTTCGGAGAATTAACAGGTCTGCCTAAAGAAAGTAAGGACGAAAAAGGGGAAAAAGAACCTGCATCAGGACGTGCAGAAAAGGGACTGGTCAAAGTTCTTCATGCACTATCCTCTGTATTCAATGTATCCAAAGGAGTATATAACAAGATTGCAGGTGGAGTAGGAAAGATACTGGGAGTAATTAATATAGCTGCAAAACCATGGTTTGCAACCTTTAGTGCAATATATGCCGGAGCAGTAAAAGCAATGGATGTAGTTGGAAATCCTGTAGAGACCCTAAGCGAAGGTGCCGGAAAACTAAAGGAGGCAGTCGGAGGTTTCTTTGGCAGTGTAAAAGGTAAGCTCAAGGAAATAGCAGGTAGCATCAAGTCAAAGGTAGCAATACTGGGACAGCCAGCACAGCTAATGAAGACAATCGCCAACAAGGCTGTGGACATGGTACTGAACTTCATTATCTCTCATCCACCATCAGCACTAATCAAAGCAGTATTCAAAGGAATTGAAGCAATAGCAGGAAAATCCATAGTAGAGCTGGTAAGACAGTACATACCCTTTGCAGACAAGTTGTTTGACAAAATCGCCGGATCAGGCCCTGTACAAAGTCTGATGAAGCCACTCCAAGGACCAATAAACAATGTAAATGGAATGATAGACGAGGTAACCGACGGAGCAACAGGCATGGTAAACAATGCGGAGAAGTCAGCCACATCCACTCTGGGTAGCGGAGCAAAACTTGTGACTGCAATGGGCATAGGCAAATCGGACGGCAGCAAAGCAAACAGCAAAGGCGACGCCAAAGGAGAAAGCAAAGGAGGAGGACCAAAAGGCGGAGGCGACTTCCTTGGCATATTGTTGTCGGGAATACATACAAAACTCTATGCAATAGGATTAAGAAATATCGCCAAACTGGGCAAGAACCTTGCAAGCAAAGTAGCGGGCGGAGCAAAAACCCTTATAGGGAAAATGCTTACTAAGAAGGTCAAATTCAAGCTTGGCAATGAAAGCCATGAACTGTGGGTGGAAAAAGGTAAGAATAAGAATGTTGTAATGATGGCGAGTACACCTGATTTATTGGAAAATAAAATAAAAGAAGGAGAAGTACCAGATAATGGAGAAATAAGAGAAAAAGAAACGACAGTTAATAAAAATCCAACAGAGAAAAACGCAGAAGCTTTAGGTGAAGCTGTTCA
>JAEZUC010000101.1 GCA_023443515.1 Bacillota bacterium | reverse complement strand
TTATTGATAAAAACAAGGAATTACGTTCAAAAATCGAGGATTTCAAGAAAAAAGAGGATGCCTTATACAAAGGAAAGCTTTCCTCAAGTGATGCCCAAAAAAGAGCTACAGAACTGAACAAAATTTTTGAAAATCTGAATAGTATACCTGAGGTTAACAGGTTTGTTAAAGCAGAGAAGTCCTTCAATGATATGCTTCAAAAAATTTATAGACAAGTTAATGATACCCTTGAAGCATCATTAAAATAATCTATTTTTTTATAATGCTGCTAAAAAGCCGGATAACATTTCCGGCCTTTTAGCGTTAATTTTTCTAAACTGCATTATGAACAAAGGAAACTATTGATGCTACAGGTATATCAGTTACTGATCCTACTGTATATACAGGTAAGGAATCCCAACCTCCTGCAGTTGCAGCCCCGTTTATACTTCCCGGTAAAACTGGTCCCGGGCCATATGCTCCAGATGAATATCCTCCGGATGAACCGCATCCGCCACATCCGCTACCCATACCAGCGCCACCGCCATATCCGTATCCTGGATTAAATCCGGTACATGCATTACCTAATGAACATCCCGGTGGAGGACCAATTCTAGTTATCAATCTTACAAAAACAGAGTTTACAGCTAATAAAACTCCGGTAAAACCAGAGCCGGATTGACCACCGCTGCTTGTGAAAATAGTTACGGTCTGGCCTATATAACTTGCAAGCAGTGCGTCCCAATTACCTACTGGTGATGCTCCAGCAAATCCACATCCTTCTCCCATTTGAATAACTCCTTTCAAAAATTACATTTATCGAGTAACCACTCTAGTTCATATTATGTTGACACTATACATAATGTTACTTTTATATAATTTAATCCTTTAAATAGCCCCTAAAAAATAGAGACTGGTAAAAAACCAGTCTCTAAAGTATTGCAGTTATTAATCCAAATGCTGACTTTTAAACTGCATTATGGACAAATGAAACTATAGACGGAATTGGTATATCCGTTACTGAACCTACAGTATATACCGGAATTGAATCCCAGCCACCGGCAGTTACAGCCCCGTTTACACTAGCAGGAACTATTGGGCCGGCCCCTGACATTCCGGCACCAAATCCACCGTACCCGGAACCGCCACAATTTCCTGAACCATAACCTCCGCCGTAACCTCCTCCATAGTTTCCTCCGTAACCTTCACCTACTTGAAAGTTCGTACAGGAATTCCCAAGAGAGCATCCCGGGGGAGGACCTATCCTGGTAAGAAGCCTTACAAATACAGAATTAACAGTCATTAGCACACCTGTGAAGCCTGATCCTGATTCGCCACCACTGCTTGTAAAAATAGTTACGGTCTGACCTATATATTTTGCAAGCAAAGCTTCCCAGTTCACAACGGGTGAACATGCTGCCGCCTTTGTTACTCCACGTTCAAATTCAAATTCTTCTGACATTCCACTTCCTCCTTAAATACTAAATCTAATTCATCTTATGTGAACTCAAGAACATATGTGACTAATTGTCATAAAAACAACAACCTGAAGGTGTCCCATCAGGTTGTCATTTTTAACTATATCAGGTTCAATAACCGCAGTTATTGTAACCATAGCCGTTATATCCTCCGTAATTGTTACCATAGCTAAAACCGTACCCGCTGTCGTAGTCGGAATCCCCGTAATATTCAAAAGGGGAACCATAGTTATACTCATAGCACTGATTTCCATACCTACCATATGACCCGTAGTTACCGTACCCACTGTAACTCATGTCTCCGTAAAGTCCGAACGGAGATCCGTAATTATAACCGCTGTAAAGTGAATAAAGATAAGGCTGCATGGACCCTCCATAGAGTCCTCCGTAAAAAGGTAAATATCTTGTATCCGTAGCACTCACCTCCTAGGCTAAAATTACTTATAGTTATACTGCATTGTGTACAAAAGAAACAATTGCTGCAATAGGTATATCTACTACAGAGCCAACCGTATAAACAGGTAAATTGCTCCAACCTCCTGCATTAACAGCTCCAACCTGGTTTGCTAAACCAGCCGGCCCATAGCCTCCTGAACCGCCCCAACCTGATCCACAACCAGAACCATAGCCTCCACCATAACCACCCTGTGTAAATCCGGTACATGCATTACCCAGAGAACATCCGGGAGGTGGTCCAATTCTGGATATTAATCTTACAAAAACAGAATTTACTGTTAGAATTACTCCTGTAAACCCTGAGCCTGACTGACCACCGCTACTTGTAAAAATCGTCACTGTCTCTCCTACATAGTTTGCAAGCAAGGCACCCCAATTTGCTACAGGGGATATACCTCCTCCACATCCACAACCATCTGACATAGTACGCTATCTCCTTTCATTTATTTCATACTATACTTTATGTCTACTAAACAGTCTATGTTACTTTTGAGATAACTTTTAATCTTATGTATCCTTGGATATTTCTACCCTGATTTTTTCATAAGGTTCTTCGTCCCTGACTTTTGATTGTGAAAAAACGTGAATATCCATACATGCGTTCTGCATGTTTTCATACCCGGTACCATCATTTGATATCACATCATATTTTGTTATATTGTGGAAATTAAATGGTATTATGTTGCCGGAATCATCCACATAGTTGATTTCCAGTTTTTCGATCTTGGAATCCAGAGGACTGGTCCAATATGGCTTAAAACCAACTCCTATAATTCTTCCGTTAATACCATGTGAAGGTATATTCAGCCTGCACCCTTGCCTGGCAAGATTCAAGAGTGCAAACTTTAGATTTTCAATTTGTTTATAGTTCATCAACGTCACTTCCGTAAACCTACCACCAATAATCAGCTACTACATCTTATGTTTACTTAGTTGTTTAGGTTACATAAATTATTTGCCAGGTCAGAGAATGTGGGTATTCTCTCTATTTTTGAAATGAAAAAAACATGTTATATCTCTTGATATGTATATAGATTGGCATCTTCTTTTGCAATTCTTTGCTCAAGAAGGTCGAAAATTCTATGTGATTCACTTACGAACGTATCTATGTCTTTAGTTATTTTAGTCCTTGTATTAAAACGGTCTTTATATGCCATGAATTGGGTACTTATCGTTCCCATTTCATCTATGTAAGCTTGTGCTGTTGTCCTAACTTCAGAATTACTGCTTTTAAGGAGCTGAGGATACATATACTGGTCTTCTGTATTAAGGTGAACTTTGAGTTTACCGGCAAGGTTACTTATTTTTGACGAAATCTCAAGAGCCTCTTTTGCAATATCCTTATGGTTTATATAGGATTTAATATCTGATACAATTTCAGCAATCTCATCATGCTGTCTTTTTAAGGTTTCTAAATATAGCATTTGTCGTCCTCCTGCAATTTTATATTTCTTATATACCCCCATGTAATTGCTCTGAAACATACTATTCACCAGTATAACAGCAAAAAAACCTACAAAATGCGTTCTGTAGGTTTTAAGGGCGTCACCCCACAAGTATTGATCTTCTATTACTCATGAAGTTGTTTTTCCTTTTTTAATTTGCTAATCTTCCTTAAATAGCCTATTGTTAACCAAGTAAGACAAATACCAAACAATCCATTCAGGAAAATTAAAGGCATAATACTAGAAAGGAAACTGCTGTGAAATTCTAAACTTGAAATTATTCCGTTTGTAGTATTAATTAAAAACGCTAATAAGTTAATTATGCCTATAGTACCAAAAAAAGTACTTACTCTCCTATAATGATTAATCTTTGATTCTATGTCGGAGTATATGTTAAAGGGCCCTTCCGACGCTTTCTTTCGAAGAAAAATCCAGCGCCAGTACGTAGCAATACATTCAATACCACTTTCCTCTAAAAACCTGATATATGCCACACTTTCAGCATGGGATGGAACGTGTTCCAAAAGTTCGAGCCTGTAAATATAATCATTGTTTGGTGCTTCAGTAAAAACATACCTACACCATGAATAATCCGTTAATGCCATTCCCTTTGCTGACATTTCATTAAGCCATTTTTCTTCTTTTTCAAAATCCCAATATGCTTTCCAAACAACATGTTTCATTAAAATTCACCCCCGGTAATCTTCTTTCCGTTTTCAATTAACTCCTCTAACCTGGCTATCTCGCCACTAAGAACCTCTTGTCCCAAAACAGTTATTTCGTATTCTTTTTTTCTTGAGTCTTTTTCTACATCAATGGATTTAATCCATTTTTTATCCAACAACGTATTTAATGCTCCATATAAAGTTCCTGCCCCAAGGTTAACTCTTTCCCTGCTTAATTCTTTTACATTTTGCATAATCCCATATCCATG
>JAEZUC010000085.1 GCA_023443515.1 Bacillota bacterium | reverse complement strand
TTCTGTAATTGAGCAGAACTTTTAGGTGTTTTTTGCTCCTTGACAGCTTTCTGTATCTGTTGTTGTGTTGTTTGCTTTACTTGAGGGGATTTTTCAGTATAAGCCTTTTCACTAGCAGACTTTTCTTTAGAGCTATCCTGTTGCGTGTTTACATAATTTATTTCAGGAGTTTCCTGCTTTTTGTCTTCTTTGGGCTTAGTTGTTTTTTCGCTGACAGAAGAATTAACCCCAGTAGGCGATGTCTTTTCCTCCTGAGGCTTTTTGGTGTCTTTTTTAGCACCCTTATTATCATTATTCATAAGGGCAAGAGGACTATTCTTTTGGTCAACCTTTTTACCCTGTTTTTCCAATTGCTTGCGTTTTCTGCCCTCAGACATGAGTCTGACCGTTTGACTATAGCCCAGCTTTGACTGAAAAAACATAAATTCATCACGTGTGACTGAATCTGGGTCGTTCAGAAGCAGTGCTATTATTTGTGAAAATTCCGTCACCCGGACTTTTGTCTTATTGCCCCCAGACTTTGACGCGGAAAGTTTTTTCTGACTATTGCTATATTGTGACCTGGAGAATTGGTCGGGTTTTCTTTCAACGGTTGCTCTGGTGTGCATATTATCTCTCCTTAAAAATCAACTTCCAAATACTAAGTAAATTTTCTAGGAGATTTTACAGCCAAAAATTATTTTAATTTTTAAAAATATACACAAAATATACAAAAAACACCAAGCCTATAATTTGACCTGGTGTTCTCTTTATATATTTACTTTACAGCTTCTATCAATTCCTTATGTATAAGCCCATTTGTTGCAATTGCTGGGCTTTTTGAAATATAGGTTAAATCCTTGCCCTGCCAATCGGTTATTCTGCCGCCTGCCTCATTCAGTATAATGGAAGCTCCGGCATAATCCCAAGGCTGCAGTTCCATTTCAAAATACCCGTCAGTACGTCCGGCAGCTACATTACATATATCCAGAGCAGCAGAACCGCTCCTTCTAATATCTCTGCATTTTCCAAAAACGTTCTTGGTAACTCTGAAGGTTTCATCGGCCTTTCCTCTGTCGTAGGGTGAAGTTCCGAAGGCCAAAAGGCTGCTAGATAGACTCTCGTTTGCAGTTACCTCGATTCTCTTGCTGTTTATAAATGCTCCCTTTCCTTTTTGTGCGGTAAACATTTCATCTAAAAAGGGATTGTATACTATTCCTGCATAGGGAACACCCTCTACCACCAGTCCAAGGGCTATGGCAGAACATTTGTACCCGTACATCAAGTTGGTAGTTCCGTCAACGGGGTCAAGAATCCATGTATATTTTCCCAGAACAAATGTGTTATCTGCCGTTTCCTCCGCAATTATATTACTGTCAGGAAGTAAATTAATCAGCTTACCAAATAATACCTCCTGTACCTTCAAATCTATTTCAGTAACAAAATTTGCAGTACCGTTCTTAGTAATAACTTTCTTGTCATCCATGTCTTGAAGCAAGAGTTCTCCTGCCTCACGAACCATTTTTACAGCATCATTTATTGCTGTTTCCAGTATTGTACTCACTACTTTTTCAACTCCTGATACCTTTTTATTTTTTTAGTTGTAGTTTTCTCAAACTCTGTATCCCTGAGAGTAAACTCTTTTACATATTTATATGTTACCAGTTCCTTGTTAATCCGTTTAACCTCTTGGTTTATAATAACATCCGCATCACTGCTGTTTAGGATACCGTTTTTAAAGTCTTCCTCAATTTTATCTCTGTCAGGCACAATCTGAGCGCATACAACTACATCTTCACTATCATTTTTTCCAAAAACCAAAGACTCTTTGATATAGTCACTTCTGTTAAGAAGTGTTTCAATTTCTTCAGGATAAACGTTCTTTCCGTTTTTAGTTATTATTACATTTTTCAATCTGCCGGTAATATGAATAAATCCGTCGGAATCCAGATATCCCATATCCCCCGTATAAAACCAACCATTTCTTATTACTTGGTCCGTAGCCTCTTTGTTCTCGTAGTAGCCCATCATTACGCTTGGGCCTGATACCTTTATCTCCCCGATTCCCTCGGCATTAGGATTATCTATTTCCACTTTCAGTCCCGGCAAAGGTAAGCCTGCAGCATCATCCTTGAACCAGCAATCTCTGTTTAATCCAACAATAGGTGCACACTCTGTAAGACCGTAACCCTGAACAAGTTGTATGCCAATATTTCTGAAACCCTTTGCCACTTCCGGGTCAATAGCAGCCGCTCCGCTGATAAACAGTCTTAAATGGCCTCCCAATGCCTTATGAATTTCTGCAAAAAGCTTCTTCCTCACATCAATTCCCAACTTACCCAGAGCATTACTTAGTTTTATTCCAAACTTTAATTTTTTTGCTCCACCGGGCCTTTTTGAAACCTGATTCATTAGTTGTTTGTATATGGACTCAAAAACCAACGGCACACCGTTCATTACGGTACACTTTGATTCACTTAGATTTTTGACAATATGACGTAGGCCTTCGCAAAATGCAACCGTACACCCCCTGTACATCTGACACAGGAATCCGCAGGTACATTCGTATGTATGATGTGCAGGTAAAACAGACAGGAAAACATCCTTTTCATCTATATAAAGCATAGAACACATAGCCATCAGGTTTTCTGTAATATTCCTATGTGACAGCATAACCGCCTTTGCTTTGTCTGTCGTACCAGATGTAAACAATAGTATGTTCATTTGTTCATTATCTAAAACAGCATCCAGAAAATCTCTATTTTCGTTTCTCACGAGGTCATATCCCTTTTCAAGCATTCGTCCGTATGACATCTGTCCGTCTGTATCCTCATCAATATCCATGTTTATATAATACTTACAGGAAGTGACGTTCTTGAGAATACTCAAAATATTTTTTGATACCGCTCCCGAAAAAATTATTGCATCGGCATGACTTCTTAAAAGACAGTTTTCAATCTCGTTTTGAGGCAGTTCTTTATCAAGAGGTACAATGATACCTGTGCCGTTACACACAGCTAAATAAGTAGTGGCCCATTCGTACCTGTTTTCACCAATGAGGGCAACTTTTTTGCCTTTCAAGCCCAAGCTTATAAGTGCCGTTCCAAGTGCATCAATATCGTCCTTGTACTTTTTAAAACTAATCGGAGTATATGCAGAGCTGCCCTTTTGTTTAACCAGAAAAGCGGGCTTAGAACCATACAGACCTGCACTTTGTTCTATCATGTCTTTAAGATTTGAAATTTGTCTTACTTCATATAATGGTTTGTTTTTCACCATATTACCTTCTCCCGATTTTTTATAGACTTTTATAAATCATTTTAACATATTTGCCGTCTTCATACTGCAAATATACTACAAATATTTTATCTTTATCTACTTCTAATATAACCTAAGTACTCCATGCAATATTCATCTCGGCCTGCAATCATTTCAGCAGTATAAATAGTACTTTGAATCTGTTCATTTGTAATATCCACAATGCCGCTGTCAAGACCTGCAAAAATTGCAGCTGAAAGGAAAACACAATTAATCGCTGTCCTTTTCGGAAGTCCGAAGGAGACGTTTGAAACTCCGCAGATAAGGTGAACATCGGAATGTGCTTTTCTGACCCCATCTATTGTTCTTATGGTAATAGATGACGCTTCACTTTCCACTGCTACTGCCTCTGCAAGAGCGTCAATATATATGTCAGTATTTTTAATTCCTTCCTTGTTCATTATTTCAATTAGTTTAAGCGAGTTTTCCACTCTTTTTTCCACCGTTTTTGGAATACCTTCTGCGTCAATAGGCAGACCTACGACACCTGTCTTGTAGCTTTTAGCTAAAGGTAGGATTTCCTTTATTCTGTCCTGAAGTGTTACGGAATTTATTATTATATCCCTGCCTGATATAAGTGGCAGTGCTTTTTCTATTACAACAGGTGATGGTGAATCCAGCATAATTCCGCAATCTGTATTTTCCAGAACAATATCAAGGATATATTTCAGCATTTCAAGCTCATCTTCTCTGAAGATTGCAGTATTAATATCTAGATATCCTGCTCCGGCCTTCTGCTGATCTATTGCTATCTGTCTGATAGCTTCTGTGTCCTTATCCTTCATTTTTTCAAACATTTTAGGTATGGAACTGTTTAATTTCTCTCCTACTATTATCATTTTTATATCTCCTTAATTTTTTTAATCAATTCACAAATTACATTTGTTCTTTTAAGAGGAGTCATAAGATAAAAGCCGGAGACATGTGGATGTATTTCTTTGATAATATCCATTGTTATCTCCATTCCTAATTTTTCTGATTCTTCACGGCTTTTATCCCGGAATTTTTCTATTGTTTCGGTATCTATATCTATTCCCGGAACCTCATTATTTATAAACTGAGCATTTTTGTAGCTTACTATTGGCATAAATCCAGCAAATATAGGTACTGTCAAAGTTTCAACCGCTCTTTGCAAATTTTCAACCGCGCTTTTTGTATAAATTGCCTGAGTTAGGAAACAACTTATGCCATTTTCAATTTTTATAAAAGCCTTTTTTAGCTCAGCACCGAAATTTACTGCATTTATATTTAAAGCGCCGGCAATTTTAATGTCCTGTCCGCAAAAAACATTGCTATTTAAGCTTTTAATGTAATTTGCCAGATTGGAAGAACTAAAACTGAAAACTCCTTTTATCCTGCTTCTCTCAATGTTGGCAATAGGATCTCCTGTAATTACCAGCACATTCCGTATTCCTTCTATATGCACGCCCAAAAGGGATGCCTTTATTCCAAGTAAATTTTTATCCCTGCAGGTAATATGGGGCATAACAGGTATGGCTGCTTCCCGCTGTATTTTTGCAGCCATGATGGTACTTTCGGCCCTGGCCTTTGCCAGAGGTGAATCCGCAATCGTAATAATGTCTGCCCCAGCCTGTTTAAGAAGAAGCGTATCCCTGAGCATGTATTCCCAGTTTGTATCAAAGGGAGGGTCTACTTCTACCAGTATTGGCTTTTTATTCTTAATAAGTTTATCCAGAATATTTTCATTTGAAATATTACAAGTTTCTATATGAGTTTTACCGGCTTCATCAGTTTCCGTGATATTCTCACTGCGTAATAGTCGTGCTGTGGCAGCAATATGTTTTGGTGTGGTTCCACAACAACCTCCGAGAATTTTAACTCCCAGTTTCTTTATATCCAAAAGCTTTTCGGCATAGTACTCAGAATTGTCCGAATAAACGGTTCTGCCTCTTTCTGAGCCCGGATATCCGGAATTGGGCATTATGATAGTGTTTTTATTGCTGATATCCGCTTTTTTAATAAGACGGTACATATGGGCAGGGCCACTTATACAATTGAGTCCAACCGCGTCTACAAGACCGCTGGCATACATCTTGTCCATTATATCAATATAAAAAAGTCCTTCTTTTGAGTAGCCGTCAGGATAAACTGCAAAGGAGGCTATAATAACGGCATCAGGTAAACGTAAGCGTATGTAAGCTGCAACCCCAATCAGAACATCAGTGTATGCAAAAGTTTCAAACAGAAAGTTTTTAGCCCCGCATTCCAGAAAAACATCAACGAGTTTTTTATATTCTTCTTCGGGATTGGCACCTTTCCCATCAGGTATGGGGCCGATATCAGCAAAAATCTCTACATCTTGTCCCGAACAAGCCTGTACTGCAATGTCATAACCCGATTTAATTATTCTGTCAACCTCAGACTGTTGACATTCCAATGAAAATCGGTTTGCGCCAAATGTATTTGTCTTAATGGCGTTTACACCGGCTTGTATATACTCCGCGTGTATATCAAAAATATGTTCTCTTTCACTAATATTAGCAAATTCACAGGGAGTATTGTTTTTATACTTCGATGAATAGTAGGTACCCATGGCACCATCGAAAAGGAAATAATCTCTGTTGATGAATATATTCATGTCTTTCTTACCTTTTGTTTTCTATAAATTAGCCGGGTATATATGCCACCCTTTATGGAAATTATTATACTTTTTGTTAGTAAAGCAGTCAAGGATACAGTTCTTTTGCAAAATACAGAAAATTTGTACTTTTGATAATAAAGATGTAAAATATATATAATATTACGCAAATAAAAATATGCATGACTGTTTACGAGAGGAGTGTTTTGAAATGGATATTGCAGCTGTTTCAATTTCAATGTCCCAGGCTTCATTGGCCCAAAATGTTAATATTGCCGTTACAAAGATGGCAATGAATAGTATGAATCAGGCAGGTGCAGATTTAACGAAAATGATGGAGCTTAGCGTAAATCCGGGTTTAGGCAGTAATTTTGATGTTAGTATTTAAAACAAAACAAGTAAAAATCCACTTAAAGCAAGAGACAGGTTATTTCAACAAGCCTGTCTCTTGTTCTGTTTTAAGATGGTATTATTTAATCAGCTTATTTATGAAAATACCTGCTCATTACCTTCTGTGAAATCTTAGCGGCAGCAACCCCTCCGTAGCCGCCTTCTTCAACTATTACTGCTATAGCAATCTGAGGATTTTTATAGGGTGCAAAACCGATGAACCAACTGTGAGGGGTTTTGCTTTCAATATGCTGAGCAGTTCCCGTTTTTCCGCACACCTGAATACCGCTTACCTGTGCTCGTGTACCTGTTCCCTTTGACACAACCTCTCTCATATACTTTCTTATCTCACTTGCATATTGTGCAGATGTAATCTGCTCTATCTCTGACGATTTAAGACTCTGTACGGTATTGCCGTTGTAATCGGTAACTTTGTTGACCAATGTAGGCTTCATCATAACTCCGTCATTGGCAATAGTTTGAGCAACAAGAGCCATTTGTATAGGCGTAGCAAGTACTTCTGCTTGTCCTATTCCGCTTTGCGCCATATTACCTTTTTCATGAGTCTTGTACTTCGGAAATCTGCTTTTGTCAATTATAAGTCCAGTGGACGGTATATCTTTGTTGAATCTGAAATCCTGTGCGGTCTTAAATAAATCATTTTCCAGCCTTATCCCTAAGCTTCCAAAGAAGACATTACTTGATTTTACCAGAGCCGTTTCCAGCTTTATTTTACCCAGAACTTCCCCCCGGTCATTACTGAGAGTATACCCTCCCCCCAGATTCAGCTTACCCTTGTCGGTAAAGGTTTCGTTTTTTATACCTGTTATATTCTCCAACGCACTTACTGCCGTTACTACCTTGAAGGTTGAGCCGGGAGGATACAGCCCCGAGACTGACCTGTTAAGCAGTGGAATGTTTTTGCTTTTCACAAGTGTTTCCCAATTCTTGTTGAGGTTATTAGGATCATATGAAGGTTTGGACACCATTGCAAGTATTTCTCCCGTATCAACCTTGAGTACAACTACAGATCCTTTGGAAGATCCAAGGGAATCATAGGCTGTTTTTTGAAGTTGGTAATCAAGAGTACTGTAAACGTCATCACCTTTTTTATTAACCTCTTTAAATCCATTTCCTATCCATGCAAGCAGGGATGCCGAGATATTGCTGGACAAATAGCTGTCATAAAGGTTTTCCAAACCCGTAATTCCATACTGAGGGTCATAATAGCCCAAGGCGTGAGCTGTGACTGCACCGCCCTTATATACCCTTTTATAATCACTGCTACCTGATTTTTTCTCGCTGACGGAAAGTTCCTTTCCGTTTCTGTCATATATGATTCCACGAACAACCTTGTTTCTGATATCCCACATTCTTCTATTATCAGGCCTTGTAACGATTTCAGGCCCCTTTACAAGGGTAAAGTAAGCCAGATAACTTATTAGGACAAAAAATACGACCAGGAAAATTATCATTATACGTTTTATATTATTAGTTATATTATCCATATGTTAGTTAAGCCTCCGTTGCCTTTCAGTCTTCACCTTCCGAAACCTTCTGAATAATGCTTAGAGAAAGAAAACTGATTAATAAGGAAGTTCCTCCGCTGCTGACAAAGGGAAGTGTTATTCCCGTCAGCGGTATAAACCCTGTTACTCCCCCTACAATAACCAATGTTTGGGTTGCAATCATTACACTTAGTCCTGCCGTAAGTAGCTTTGTAAAATTATTTTCTGCATTTATTGCACTTCTTATTGAACGGTAGAAAAGCAGAAAATGCAGAATCAATATGGCAAAGCCCATTAACAGACCCATTTCTTCACATATTACAGAGAAAATAAAGTCTGATTCATTAACTGCAACATAACCCGGATGTCCCATTCCCAAACCTCTTCCAAAGAGACCTCCCGTGGCAATTGCATACATGGACTGTACCAGCTGATAGCTCTCGTTATACACATAGGGCCATGGATTGTGCCATATCATTATTCTTCTTTTTATATGATCAAACATCGCATAGCTTGCTGCCCCCCCTGACGCAAACAGTCCCAGTGAAACAAGTACATACAGTTTCTTAGAGGTTGCAAGATACACCATTGTAACAGAGATTGCAAATATAATAAGTGCGGTTCCTAAGTCCCTCTGAATCACCATAAATCCCAGCGCTATAGAAATTACTATACCCGGTTCTATGAGCTTCTTTCTGGTATTTACATTTGAAAGAGCACTTGCTAAGTATAAAATCAGAAATATTTTTCCAAACTCTGAGGGCTGAAAGCTTACAGGCCCTAATTTTACCCAGTTTTTGGCGCCCAATATTTCATATCCTATAAAGGTTGCCATAGACATAAATGAAATCGTTCCTGCCAAAAAAACATATTTTAACCGCACAAATTGAGAAAGTCCTCTTTTAAGGAAAAGTACTACAAAAAGAAAGGCCGTAATTCCCAGTAAAAGCCATACAAGTTGCTTTGTAGCAAGCTTTATGTTAAGCCTGTACAGCATTATTATTCCTATTGAACATAGTAGCATTGCTAAAAGGAATATTATCCTGTCTCCCATTGGATAAAACCTTTTAAGAATCCACGTAGTCAAAGCTATAATTACAACCAGTATACCGAAAAACACTCCTGCTTTTGGGTCAAAGGGCTGTTTTAAAACTCCCAGGTTCAGGAATCCGAAAAACAAAAATACATATATTAAAAACTGAAATTTCCTTAACTTTTTAGTCATTTGGTTCTCCTAATATACCGGATCGTTTTAATCGTCATCGGTCACGGTAAAAACCGTCTCTGAAATTCTGATTTCGTCACCAGGACGTAAACTCTTCTTATCCACCCTGTTGCCATTTACAAAAGTACCGTTTGTGGAGTCCAAGTCCTCCAGCATATACCTGCCGTCCTCAAAGTAAATTTTTGCGTGGAAGTTGGAAACAGCTCTTGAGGGTAAAACCATTTGATTATTTTTGTTTCTTCCAATGCTAAGCTTACTGCCGATTGGGACAATTTCTCCCTCTTCAAGACTGCTTTTATCAGCAGAATATTCAATTTTCAGCTTCCATCCGAGGTTTTTACCGGGTTTACCTCTTTTTAAATCTTTTGATATTATTTTTAAAGCATATAATATTATTATAAAAATCAAAACAACCAATACAATTCTGAATACTACCGAAAGCGAACTAAAATCCATAAGCTCCTGCTCCAGTCAATGAGTTTTTCTTTATTATATATAAATTAGCTTTATTTTTCAAATCCTGATAGGAAAAATATACAAATACTTCCAAATAATACACCCTATCTCAATACATCTACCACCCATACAGCTTGTTAGAAGTGGGAATATTGACTTATTTTTAAGATTTTGTAGAACAAAATATACACTTTAATTGTATAATAATGTATGATATAAAATATAATACTCTCTTAGTGTAGTTTAAAAATTACGAGGTGCTTATATGCATAAATACTTTATTACAATAGTAATTATTTTAAATATAATAGGTTTCGTATTGGTTTTATTGGACAAATATAAAGCAAAAAACAGATTGTGGAGAATACCTGAAAGATCGTTTTTTCTCCTTTCCATTCTGGGAGGAAGTATCGGCGTTTACATAGGATTGCTTACCTTTAAGCATAAAACCCGACGTTGGTATTTCATGACGATTATTCCGCTCATAATAATTGCTCAATTTGTTTTTATATACTTTCTTACTAAAAAATGAGGTTTTGAACTGTGAAACCTCTTTTTTTATGCCTTCTTATGATGGAATAATGAGGTCGCCATTTGAATAACCTTTATTAACACAGAAATACGAGGTTAGTTTCCAATGGGACTTGATAAATTTTATAAAAACTCAGCAATACTTACATTATCTAACTTAGTAACGGGCTTTATCGGATTTACTTTTTCAATTGTTCTTTCAAAAAAACTCGGTGCTGAAGGGCTTGGGCTATATGGACTTATTATGCCAGTCTATTCCCTGTTGCTTTGCCTTACAACCGATGGACTTGTTACCGCAATTTCAAAAACCTGTGCGGTTTTTAACAGTAAAAAGGATTATAGAAATCTTCATCGAAGTGTAAAAGTATCCATATGCTTCCTGGGGTTGTGGAGCATCACCGTAGCCGTACTGGTATTTTTCAATGCTCCATTTATCAGTAAATATATCATAAAGGATATCCGTGCCTTAAGTGCCTTGAGAATCATATGCCCCGCACTGGTTTTTGTCCCGATGTCAGCTATATTTAAAGGCTTTTTTTACGGCTTTGAAAAATTCACTATACCGGCGGGGATTGATATTCTGGAAAAGTGCATAAGAATTTCAATACTTCTGGCAACAATTGCGGTTCTTCAGCTCAATGATATTAAAAATACCGTAACAATAGCGTATTTTGCTCTTGCAATAGGAGAACTCATCAGTATGCTTTTTCTGTTAACAGGGTTTAAGCTTGTATCGCGCAAACTAAAACCCTCAGGTGTTAAGGTACAGAACCCTCTGCAATTGCTGGCAGATGTGCTCGTCATATCCTGCCCCCTATGTCTGAACGGTTTTATTTCATCTATCCTAACAACAGCTTCAACCCTGATTCTTCCAAGGAGATTAATGAGTGCCGGAGTAAGCTATGATGTAGCCTTACAGCAAATAGGCAAGTTTATGGGTATGGCTCTTACAACAGTGAACCTTCCGTTTATAATCGTAATCTCCATGATGACGGTACTCATTCCGGATATGTCTCTAAGCCTCAGTAAACGAGACATGTGGAGTACTGAAAAAAGGATTTCGCAGGTTCTGCGTATATCTTGTCTGATAGGGTTGGGAACCTTGATTGTTTCAATTTGTATTCCGGGTGAGCTTGGCTTGTTCTTTTACGGTAGAAATGATTTAGGAAAAATGATTATGATAGCCGGTGTATGTAATTTTGTAAGCTACGTGGCTTCCGCTTCTTTTGGGGTACTGAACGGACTTGGTAAACAGAATGTAAATCTAAAAAATTCCCTTATTGTTTCTGTTGAAAATCTTGTGCTTGTGTTTATTTTAACAGGTATTCCCTCAATCAACATATACGGAATAGGAATTTCACTAGCCGTTACATCCTTGACTGCTTTGATTCTGAATCTGATAGAAATTCGTAAATCCTGCGAAATCAGATTCTCATTACCAAGGGGAGTGGTTCTTGTCATATGTGGACTTGCAGGCTTTGTAGCGATGAGGATAGTAAGTATTATTATACCTGACAACTTTATGGTATTTGATGTGATAATGTCCGTCGGAATCTGCTTTTTTGTTATATTCTACTTAACAAAATTCTATAATTGTAAACATAACTGGTAACAGTGTCACCTTTGATGTTATAATACCTTGTATAATCGAGGCAAATAACCAGGAGGCAAAAATGTTTAACTACATAATATTTGATATTGACGGAACAATGATTGATACAGAAAAAGCAGTATACTATGCATATCAAAGCATTATTTTCAAAAAACACGGCAGATATTTTACTAATGAAGAACTATTAAAGGGCTATGGTGTTCCTACTCCCGTTGCTCTTGAGAGGTACGGTTTTACTGATATTGACGCAGCTTTAAAAGATTATTATCATTATCTGATTGAAGGTTTTAAAAAATGTACTGCCTTTGAGGGAATACCTGAAATAATGGAATACCTTAGAAAGTCAAATGTACCAATGGGTGTAGTAACCTCAAGGTGTCAGTATGAAATTGAATTTGACAGCTGTCTTAAGCAGTTCACTAAATATTTTAAAACTATTGTAAACTCTGATGATACTACCCTGCACAAACCAAACCCGGACCCTCTTTTGCTTGCAATGGACAAGCTTAATGCAGTTCCATCCGAAACTCTTTATATCGGCGATACTGTATTTGACGGAGAATGTGCAAAAAGTGCCGGAGTAAAGTTTGCATTGGCTCTTTGGGGGTCAAATAATGCTGAAAATATAAATGCAGACTTCTTCTTGGAGAAGCCTGCAGATCTGCTTGATATATTAAAGCGATAAATTACCTGGATTCAACATCCCGGATACCACAATCCTGAACATCAGTAGAATTGTCATTGGAAGCAGCGTTTTTCTTGATTCTGTACAGTCTGACAGCTGTCAGAGTTGCGGCAATCAAGGAAATTGCTCCAATGAAAATATATGCGGAACTCATTCCGAAAATAAATTCTGCTTCCTTTCCTTCAACATAATCCGTTACTTTATATCCGAGTTTGAAACTCATCATACCGTAAAGCACCAGCGTTGATACCGATACACCTATTACCAGACCTAGATTTCTGACAAGTGCATTTATGCTACCTGCAATACCTAAACGGCTTCTGGGTACAGTTGACATAACCAATGAGTTGTTTGGCGATTGGAACATACCGTTACCTACAGCCATTAACGAAATAAACAGTATAATCCTTACAGGACTAAAAGTCTGGTTTATAGTTGCCATTAAGAAACAGCCTGCACTAAAAATCGCCAGTCCCAAAAAAGTAAGCATTTCACAGCCAATTTTATCTGACAAATATCCGCTGACCGGCGATACCACCAGAAGTATCAGTGGGTATGACATGAGATATATTCCCGTTAACCAAGGTGACATTTTTATAACATCCTGAAAATAAAAGGGCATTATAATGTTTGAACAGCTCATGCATACAAAAAGCAGGAAACCGCAGAAAATACTCAGTGAAAACAGCTTGTTTTTAAATATGTTAAGCTGAAGAAGAGGACTTTCAACTCTGCCTTCTATTTTTATGAATAATACAAATGATATTACAGCCACCGCAAAGCTTGACAATATAACAGGTTTGAGGAAACCTATCTGCTCCCCTGTAAGCAAGGCAGCAAAAAGTGATATTATGCTTATAAGGAAAAGTATTGTACCCTTTATGTCAAATTTCGAGTCAAGACTCCCTTCGTCTTTAGGAAGCACTTTTAAGCTCATTATAAATGCCAAAATACCAATGGGTATGTTTATCAGGAATATATATTCCCAGCTTGCAACGTCTACGATAAATCCACCCAGAGGTGGGCCTGCAAGAGTACCAAGTGCCACAAAGGACCCTGTAATACCAAGTGCTCTTCCCCTTTCATTTGCCGGAAACGCCCTTGTAACTATTCCTTGGTTTGTTGCCATAAAAGCTGCAGCACCTATAGCCTGAATAATTCTTGATAATATAAGTATATTTAACGAGGGGGAAACAGCACAAAGTAACGAACCTAGAGTAAATATAACAATACCTATCTTAAAGATTTTTGTATTCCCCTTGATGTCGCCAAGCCTTCCAAAAATCAACACTGTTGCAGAAATAGCAATCAAATACGTAGATACTATTGTTGAAATAGAACCCATTCCAACAGAAAATTTATCTGCCATTACGGGCAAAGCAACATTTACAATGCTGCTGTCAAGACATGCCATAAAAGTCAATAGCACAATGTTTGCAAGGATTAATCCTTTGTTTTTATATTGTTTCTCTGCGTTTTCCATATTTGACTCCATCTAAATAGTATTAAAACAAATTCATTTTAGAATAACATAAAAAATTTTTCATAGCAACTGGCGTGAACGCCAAAAAAGGCTGTCTCTATAGACAGCCTGCTTTTTTGAATCAATTTACTAAATGTCCTGGGCTATAAGTCCTGCTGTATTAAGAAAATTCCATGGCTTGTTATAATGAGGCTGGAAGAAAAAGTCTGTAAATGCCAGTTCATCAATAGTCAATTTCTTTTGAATTGCTAAGGACAATGTGTTAGCTGACTGGGTTAAATCCGCCTTTGAAAGGATTTGTGCTCCTAGAATCTCCCTTGATTTGCTATCGTAAATTACTTTCAGCAATACTTCTTCATAATCCGGCATAAATTCAGGACGGTAGTTCTCCCTGACTGTTACGGATTTTATATCAATATTATGAAATTCTGCCGTGCATTGAGTCATTCCGGTCGATGCATAATTGAGGTCATAAATTTTTATTGCTGATGTACCCTGAGTACCCAAATACCTTACTGCAGGCTTTTTCAGATTTAATGCTGCAAGTGTTCCCATTCTGACAGCATTGGTTGCCAAAGGTATATACTTATGGTCTCCTGTCGGATTATAGATTGACGCACAGCAGTCCCCTGCCGCAAAGATATCTTTTTTGCTTGTCTGCATGTACTCATCAACAATTATCGCTCCGTTAGGCAGCATCTCCAGCTTGTCTTTGAACAGACCTGTACTTGGTCTGAAACCAATACATAAAACAGCCAAATCAGCGTCATATTGTGCTTTATCGGTTATAACCCTTTCAATCTTATTTTGGTTCCCCAGGAATTTTGTTACTGACTCACCCAAAGCAAGAGTAATGCCCTTGGCTTTCATTTTTTCTTCAGCAATATCCGTAAACTCTTTATCAAAATACTTGCTTAGTATTCTGCTTTCAGTGTCAATCAAAGTAACCTTTTTCCCTTTCATGGCAAAGGCTTCCGCCAGTTCTACACCAATATATCCTGCCCCTACCACAACAATACTTTGAGCTGATTTTTCCTTACTGACTATTTCTTTTGAATGGTTATAATTTTTTGCAGGAAGAACTCCTTCCAGTTCAATACCTTCGATATTCGGAATAATTGGCCATGAACCCGAAGAAATCACCAACTTGTCATAAATGTCCTCGAAGCTGTTTCCCGTTTCCAAGTTCTTTACCAACAAGGTTTTTTTATCCATATCTATATCCATAACCTCATGACGCATCCGGGTCGTAACGCCTATCTCTCTTAATTTATCAGGTGATGAATAAAACAAGCTTTCGGGATTCTTTACCACACCTCCTACATAAAGGGCTATACCGCATGAAAGGAAAGAAATATTATCATTCTTTTCATAAACCGTTATTTCTGAACCGGGGTAAAGTTTCGCCATATTGTTAATTGCTGCTGTCCCTGCATGCGTACATCCGATTACTACTATTTTCATACTATATCCTCCTCCGCTTACGTGTAAACATATCCCATATATACCACCTAATATATTTTATAAACAGATTCGGTATACCATTTCTTTTCAGTCAAATAAAAAAGTACATCCGAATTTAGAATGTACCTTAAAGAAATTTTATTTGATTGTGTATGCTTTATCTGTTTTCATTATATGGTTTGCAATCCATTCAACGGTAAAATCAAGTAATTCCATTAAGTATTGATCCTGATCCTTATCTATCCTGCTATAGTCCGTATTATTGATTTTGTCAATAAAATCATGATGTTCAACTTTGTGGGAGAGTAGCTTGCGGTATCCTATACTATGCATGTATTCTTCTTCATAGGTGAAGTGAAAGATGGTGTAATCTTTTAGTTCCGTTATAAGACGTACAATTTCATCATATTTGTCCGTGATAAGCTGATTTTTCATGGCAGCATATATTTCTGAAGCAATCTGAAATAACTTTTTATGCTGTTCATCGATTTTCTCAATTCCGAGAATAAATTCGTCCCTCCATTCTATCATATGGACCCCCCTTAAATGTAGTGTAGTGTATACCAAGATTATACATACTTCCCGGAATATAAACAATACAATTAATAGATTTTAACTTCAAACTGTTACAAAACACCTGCATAAATGCTGGTTTGAAGTCCTTCACCAAATGTTCTTTTTTTACCGTTTTTATTATTGTACATTTGAAGGTCTATTTCATGTAAAAACTGTTTTATCCCTTTGTCTGTTCTTTTATAGGTACCAAAAGCATAACTGTACTTTATACTATATGGTTTATTGCTCCCTGAATTAAATTTATCAACTACCCCTGAAACCTTCTTCATGAGGTCACGAATCTGAGGTTCAGAACGATTATTAATAAGCACAAGGAATTCATCACCGCCTGTGCGAAAAACAATTCCTGAATTCAGATATACTCTCTGTAGCATTTTTACAAATGCCTTCAGTGCAAAATCTCCCTCCGAATGACCGTACAAGTCGTTGATGCTCTTGAAATAGTCAAGGTCTATCATTACCGCTGACAATCGGCTTAAATTATGTTTACCAAACGAGTCAAGAAATTTTTTCAAAGCCTGTCTGTTTCTGGCCCCTGTAAGGAAATCCCGGTACAACTCCCTCTGCTGAATAATGATAAACATAAGTATTAAAACAAGTGAATTAAAACACCATATGCTGCCTGTTTTATTTAAAACAAGTTCCATGGCTGTTACTGCTGCAGTCATAATGCTTACTGACATAATATAAATGTATTCAATTTTTAAAAGTAGCTTTCGTCTTTTAAATATTAAATAAATACTGTATGATAACAAAATTAAACTTATTGTAAAGGGCAGAATATAGGCTCCGTCACCCAATTCCTTTGTAAACATTTCGGTTTTAAAAGCAATAATTGCCATAATGGTATTTGCAAAAAATAGTAAATAAAAAACCATACTGGCCTGTTTTTTAATCCTGAATGGATTTGAGAAATAATTACCTACAAGTAGCAGAAATGTATAAGCCAGCAGAGGTGAAACCATAAAGTTAATGCCTTTTACTATTTTTATTGCCAAGGGAATGTTGTTGTATTCTGATAAGATATTTAATAACAGATTTAATAGAGTAAGAAATAAATTCAAGAACGCCGCTGAAAAATACAGTCTTTTGATTACTGATTTTTTTTCCAGAACACAATTAGCGTAAATCATGAAAAGAAACAAAATTACAAAAGAGATAATTGATAATTGATGATTAATTAATGTTTGCATAAGCTTATCTCCTTTATTCATTATTCCACTTTTTGTTATATTATATTAATATTTTACATTATTATTTATATTTTTACAACAAAATAGTATATTTTTTTACATTTAAATTATTTTGTTATTATTTACAAATTAAGGGTATATTTTATATTGAGAAAATACTTTAGAAAGAGAAGGATATTTACTATGAAAAATAAATCTATAAATAAAATAGTAATTGTGGGTACTGGCTTTGTTGGTTCTACCACTGCTTATACATTAATGGTAAGCGGTCTGGTTTCAGAAATTGTACTTATAGATCAAAACACCAAAAAAGCTGAAGGCGAAGCTATGGATATGAATCACGGTATGCCGTTTGTAAGGCCCGTTAAAATATATAAGGGAGACTATTCAGACTGCAAAGGTGCAGATATTGTTGTAATAACCGGAGGTGCAAATC
Source organism: Bacillota bacterium (assembly GCA_023443515.1). Classification (GTDB taxonomy): domain Bacteria; phylum Bacillota; class Clostridia; order Acetivibrionales; family DSM-1351; genus Ruminiclostridium. The sequence goes on along the minus strand of JAEZUC010000085.1, from coordinate 9,435 downwards.
AGAAGCCCGGTGAGACGAGAATTGACCTTGTAAATAAAAACACCGAAATTTTTAAGGACATTGTAGGAAATATCGTTAAATATAATAGAGACTGTATTCTGCTTGTCGTTACTAACCCGGTGGATATTCTAACCTATGTAACCTACAAGCTGTCCGGCTTCCCCAAAAACAGAGTTATAGGTTCAGGAACAGTTCTAGACACTGCACGTTTCAAATACATGCTAGGAGAACATATGGGAGTTGACCCAAGAAATGTACATGCATATATAATCGGTGAACACGGAGACACGGAAGTCCCTACCTGGAGCCTTGCATCCATAGCCGGAATACCTATGGACGCTTATTGCAAAGAATGTAAATCCTGCGATGATGAAAGCTTCAAGCGCGATACTTTTGACAAGGTAAAAAATGCAGCCTATGAGATTATTGACAGAAAAACTGCAACCTACTATGCCGTAGCTCTGGCAGTAAGAAGAATTGTAGAGGCTATTGTCCGTAACGAAAACTCTATATTGACGGTTTCAAGCCTATTTGAAGGCGAATACGGCCTCAATGATATATGTCTCAGTATTCCCAGCCAGGTAAATTCGGAGGGTGTTTCAAGGATTTTGAATGTTCCTTTGAGTAGCGAGGAAATAGAATTGCTCAATAAATCTGCACAGTCCTTGCATGAAGTTATCAGAAGGCTTAATTTATAAATGTCCTTTAATTCGGATGCGATGCCTGTGAGGCAAGCATCCGAAAGGTCATTTCCTTACTCAAGATTTGTAATTATTTTTTCCCTGACCATATATTTTGCTATTTCATCAAAATGCTCAAAAGCTATATATGGAACTTTTTCTTTTGTAAGCCAGTCTTTAAGAGAACTCCTTGCGAATGCACAGTCTGCTTCCTTTGCTGCCCCAATATCAGGCTCGCTGTCACCAGAAAAATACACCTTTTCATATTTTTCTTTCAGTGTAAGTATAACTTTTTGCTTGTCTATACCCCACATTTTTGAATAAAATTCACTGCTGGGATCGGGCATTATCTCAATTCCCCTGTTGTGATATCTTCCCTCCATTGAAATAACAGTAACATTCTTAATTTTGAAATACTCCAGAAGTTTATTTATATAATATGATGTTCCCGCACTTAATATATAGAAATCTCCACCGTTGTTTTCCACCATCTGTATAAATTTAACAGCATACGGATCAAGAGGAAGCTCCAGAATATCCTGCAATATTTCCTCTTCGCTTCTGTCCATTGAGCCGAACATTTTATTAAGGAAATCCACATTTATCTTTTTAATTTTCTTCCAGTCTTCGTAATAATCCCAGGCCCAATCCTTTAAGTATTTATCCATGACAATATGATAAAAATCCCTCTCCGTGAGTGTTCCGTCAAAATCAGATACAAATGCAAATTTTTTCATCATAAATTACTCCGTTCCGGCATGCCACATATCGTGCCATTAGTTTTTTCTTTCATATAATACCATAATTCCCTATAACATTATTATAATAAAATTTTTAGTTTTGCTTTTTATTGATAAATAATCATTGCAAAACTTGGCAATAGTAATTATTATTGAATAGTATATAAATTTATTAAGGTAAAGGAATAAAAATGGAAAATTTAAGTTTTAAAGATTTAACTCTCTCGGAAGAGGTACAACATGCAATTGCGGATATGGGCTTTGAGGAAGCGACTCCTATTCAGTCCCAGTCAATCCCATATATTTTGGAAGGCAATGATCTGATTGGTCAAGCTCAGACCGGAACAGGAAAAACCTGTGCATTCGGAATACCGGCAGTGGAAAAAATAGAACCACAGATTGATTCAATTCAGGTTTTGGTCCTTTGTCCAACCAGAGAGCTTGCAATACAATCCTGCGAAGAATTGAGAAATGTATTGAAATATAAGGATGGGATAAGAATTCTTCCCGTCTACGGCGGACAACCCATTGACAGACAGATTATGGCTTTAAAGAAGCGTCCTCAGATAATCATAGGCACCCCGGGCCGTGTTATGGACCATATGAGACGTAGAACCCTTAAACTGGAATCCCTTAAAATGATTGTTCTTGATGAAGCCGATGAAATGCTAAACATGGGTTTCAGAGAAGATATAGATACCATTTTGGAAAAAGTTCCAGAGGACAGACAAACCATATTATTCTCTGCTACAATGCCTAAAGAGATTCTTGAATTGACTAAAAAATATCAGAAGAACCCTGTTCATATAAAGATAGCTCACAAGGAATTAACCGTTCCGAGTATCGAGCAGTATTACCTTGAGGTAAAGGAATCTGCAAAGCTGGAAGTGTTGTCACGACTGATAGATACCAACGATATCAAGCTGTCTCTTGTATTCTGTAATACTAAAAAAAGGGTTGACGAACTTACAGCCAGCCTCCAGTCCAGAGGTTTTTCTGCTGAAGCCCTGCATGGTGACATGCGTCAGGAACATCGTGACAAGGTCATGTCTCTTTTCAGAAAAGGTAATTTTGATATACTCATTGCAACCGACGTTGCTGCAAGGGGTATTGACGTAGACGACGTTGAGGCAGTATTTAACTATGACCTTCCCAATGATGAAGAATATTATGTACACAGGATAGGCCGTACAGGTAGAGCCGGAAGAACAGGAAAATCCTTTACATTTATTTCAGGAAGAGAAATGTACAAGCTTAGGGATATTCAGCGTTATACAAAATCTACCATTGTTTCCATGAAGCCCCCAAGTCTCAATGAAGTTGAAGAAAAGAAAATGTTAAACATCCTTAAAACTTTAAAAGAAAACCTGAGGCATGAGAGCTTATCCAAATTCACCAGTCACATAGAGCGATTCATTGACACAATCAATAATGAATCAGAAGAACATGACGAGAACTTTGTAACCTCTCTAGACATTGCAGCCGCGCTACTTAAAATGTACGGTGAACAAAGTGGTAATCTTCCTAATATGGTGAATGAAATTGACAATGCTGTAGAACCTGGCAGCAACAAGGACATGGTAAGATTATTCATCAATATAGGAAGTGAAAGCAAAATACAGCCAAGGCATATCATTGAAAGTCTTGTGGCTTCAACCGGGCTTCCGGGTAAACTTGTGGGTGCAATCGACATATTTGACAGGTATTCATTTGTAGAAGTTCCAAAGGACTTTGCTCACGAAGTGTTGAAATCAATGAAGAACTATACTATAAAGGGAAAACGTATTAATATAGAAAAATCAAATGCAAGAAAGAAAAGCGGACGCGTATCGTCATTTAATCGTTCGACACCGCCTAACAGACGTAGTACGAAAAAACCAAAATAAACCTATAACGCAAAAACATGGCTGTTGCATTAGTAGATTATCACTGATGCACAGCTTATTTTTATTTTTTTGCAATAAAAAAAGCCTCTTTCTATAGGCTATTTCAATGTTTTTTTGGTTTTTTCATGCACAGGGTGTTTCTTTTCAGAAGCATCAAAGGATTCACCCAAGCATTCCTCGATAACACTAGGTGTTACCAAAAATTTTTCCTTATTCAATTTACCACCTTCTTTCAACTACTATGTAAGTATATACCTAATCTGTGCAAATAGCAAATTGTTTTTAACGTGTGGGAATAAGTGCTTTTTTTGACACATTCAGTAAATAATGGTATCATTGTTTTCAATCTTGCAAGATAAAAAGTACTATTTGTCTGTGACGACAGTCAGATAAAAATTTACAAACTTTACAAGGAGTATTTATTAAATGAAATCAGCAAAAAGAATTTTAAGTACTGTTTTGCTATCTGTTTCGCTTATTGCAAGTAGTTTTCCATCAGTTTACGCTAATACTGAAAACGCTGTCACTAATGCAAAACTTGGAGCAATTCAGGCTAAAGAAGCTATTCCCTCGTTTTTAGCAGGAGATTTAACAGCAGAGTCTGATAAAACTCCACAACAAATAGTTGAGCAATATGTTGCTCAAGAGTCCCAAAAAAATAATTTGCCACAAATACAGTTTAAAGTTACTGAGCAATTTGTAAATTCATTGAACAAAACGGTAGTAAAAACCATACAAACTTATAACGGTGTACCTGTTCAAAATAGCGACAGAAACTTCTTTATCAATACTGACGGTGTTATTGTGTATATCGTTGGAAACTATGTGTATGATATAGCTGATAGAGTATCCTTGGCCGTTAAACCCGCCGATGTGTCCCAAGAAACAATCTTGTCTGTAATCGAGGAGGATCTGGGATTTAAGCCGGTATATACCGAGGCTCCTAAAAGCCAGTTACTTCTATATCCCGTAGATGGAAAATACGACTACATATATAAAGTAAATATCAAATTCAATAATCCCACATTTAAGAGCTATGTATATTATATCTATGCCAGCAATCTGTCAATATTGGGAAAAAACAATCAGGAATTAAATCTTGAGGAGCCCGCTGTAGGTTCAGGTATGGGGCAATCCGGAGTAAAACAACCGTTAAAAATGGTAAAAGATAATAACGTATACTATCTGAAAAACACCGTTGAAAATCTAAAGACTATCCATCAATTGGATGGAACATATAGCGAAAATGATAATTACTTTAACACTGATACGGGAACAAATTATCAGAAAGATGCCGTAGATGCCCATTATAATATGACAAATATTATAAACTTCTTTAAGGGTTCACCTTTTTACCGTAATGGAAACGATGACAACGGATCTGAGTATACCATTGAAATTATAAAAGACAGCAGTAACGTATTTAATGCCTTTGCAGACATAAATAATGTAAGGATTGGTGTAGGAGAAGGTTTGGCAGGTAAATCTGTTGCCGCTGCGGTAGATGCTATAGCACATGAATATACTCATGGAATACTTTCGTCAGAAGGCTTAGGAGATAGTGATGGTCACTTCGAATTTAATCCACCTTTAACAGAGCGTTTATCATTACATGAGGGCATATCTGACGTATTTGGTACAATATGCGAGTACTTTCTTCCAAGTGAAGGTACACCTGATTGGATAATAGGTGAAGATACAGGAACTGTTTTCAGGGATTGTACCAACCCTGTAATTGATAATTACTCCGAATATCAAAGCCGTATTTTGGCATGTGAAGAAAACAAATCTCTAAAATATCCAAAGCCACATGAAGGCGGTGGTGTTATTACGAAAGCCGCAAGTCTTATGGCACTGGGCGGAACATTTAACAACACTGTTGTTGAAGCAATAGGAATGGACAAAATCGCAAATATATTCTATCATGCCATTAATGATGGTTATATAGTTTATGACATGAAATATATTCAATTTGCATCAGCACTTCTCCAGTCGGCAGAGACATTATATGGAGAAAACAGCATTGAAGCAATTACTGTAAGGAGAGCTTTGGGTGCTGTAGATCTTGATTTGAGAATTCTACAGTCATCAGGTACGACATTGCAAATAACCTGGCTCCCGTTCGATGAAGCAAGCTCGCAATACGGACTATATAGAAAAGAAACCGGCTCCACAGCCGAACCCGAGTTAATTGTAGCAACCCCTAACACGACCTTAAGTTTTACTGCAGTATTGGGGAGTTATTACTATATTGCAAAGGTAGATGGAAATGGAAACAGAGTTTCGGAATTTGGTAACCCTATAACTCGGTTTTCCTCCCATCTCGCTCCGCAAAACTTCCGTATTGCAAACAGATCAGGTCTTAGTATAGGCTTCGAGTGGGATGGTACAATCGGTAAAAGATATGCCATATACAGACAGGCCGAAGGTTCAGAAGATTCACCCGAAAAATGTGTGGAAACCACAAACACAACAGCAATAGTTGATACATTATACGGAAGCTATAATTATTATGTAGTTCAGATAGACGATAACGGAGATATAATTTCTTCCCTGAGCAATTCTGTTCTTGTTGAGACCCTTTATAACGCTCCTCAAAACTTCCATATTACAAACAGGTCAGGCTTACAGATAAACTTCACATGGGGTGGTACATCCGGTGCAAGGTATGCAATATATAAAGTGGCAACCGGAACAACTGACTTACCTGAAAAATGTATGGAAACTACAGATACAACTTTAACAGTCGAAACGTTAATCGGAAGTTATGATTTTTATGTTGCACAAATAGATGAAGCAGGAAACAGAATATCTTACTTGAGTGGACCGATTACTGTAATATCCTAATTTCTAAACATACATATATCAAAAATTAAAAGAGCTTCTGCAAAACACCAAATTTTGCAGAAGCTCTTTTTTGTAAATGCCTTAAATTAAATGTGCATTTTTTAAGAGCTTTATTATTACTGTAGCGCTTTCAGCTCTTGTAACATTATTTTTGGGATTGAGCTTTCCTCTGTTCCCCACAAACAATCCGCTGTTGACACAGATAGCTGCTCCGTCTTTTGCCCATTTTGAGATATCGCCGGAATCGGAGAAGTTTTTGTTCAGATTATCAGTATCTGTCAGTGTTGTGTCCATTCCTGCTATTTTCATTGCCTTTGAAATCATTGTCATGGACTGTTCCCTTGTAATTAAATCATTCGGCCCGAACTTGCCGTTGGTATAGCCTGTTATGATTCCATATTGGTAAGCAGTGCAGATATATGAATAGTATGGATTATCCTTGCCTACATCATAGAAATTATCTGAGAACTGTGAACCTTTCAAGCCCAATGCCTTTACTATCATTACTGCAAATTCGGCTCTTGTTACTGCTCTATCAGGAGTGAAATTTTCATTTCCAGTTCCACTGACTATGAGCCTTGAACCTGCATCATTTACATAATCCTTTGACCAATGTTTTTCTACATCCTTGAATGTCAACGGATTATATATAAGTGCATATGTGCTATTAGTAAGGCTGTTTATCTTTGCATAATATCTATTATCGATAATATTAACCGCCGTTGGTACATGTGTGAATGAGCCGTCAGGATTATACACAACACCTGTAGTTATTTTCTTAGGGTCAACTCCCTCAGGTATTGCTACTGTTCTTGCAACGTAATTGTTAAAAGAAGAAACTGTTACTTCCCTGCCTGCATTTGTAAATGATATTTCAAACTCAACAGGTTTGCCTTTAAGCTCATAGCCTTTTTTATCTGCTTCATCTTTTATTTTATCTGCTTTGTCGTTAGTCGCCTTAGTAACTGTTACTTTAACTTCGATATCTTTAAGTTCAGGGTTGCCACCAAGTTTTTTTACTATTTCATCAAAATTAACAGTATTTGCAGGTAAGGTATACGATGCATTTTCTGTTTTAATTTCAATGATGGCATCCATGTCTGCCATAGCCTTTAAGGTACTGGCTTTAAGCTCTCCTACAACTTTATCAGAACTGTTATTAACAGGGATTACTACCTTCTTTTCCTTGGTAGGATTAGTTTTTTCCATTTCATTAAGAGTTTTTTGTACTTCTGTTTCATCAATATTTACTGTGGTGGTCTTGGTATTGTTTTCATTTTTTACATCCACAGTGATATTTTTCAGAGAAATGTCTCCTACATTTATATCTATTGTTTCTTTTTGCAACGGTGTTTCGGGAGCTGAGCCGCCGTCTACCGGGTTGTCTGGTGTGCCTGTTCCCGTTACCTTGAACTTGAACGGACTATTGACGGCATCCTTGCCTGTTATAGTTACTTCTGCTGTTTTTGGCCCGGTAGAAGACGGTTTAAAGACTATGGTGAAGGTTGCGGAGCCTTTTCCTACAATAGGACTTACGGGTTCATTTTTCAAAGTGAAATCAGAACCTGTTATTGATATTAATTTATTTATACCATCCTCTGTTAGGTCACTATTCCCGGTATTTGATAATGTGAACGCTAAATCACTTTCTGTGCCTGTCTTTGTATTATCAAATTCTACGGTATTACCGTTTGCAATATCCTTCTCTTTATCATCTTTGTTAAAAAACATCTTAATAGAAGCACTATCATCGTCTTGTATAATTCCCTCTGCATTAATTTCATCTACGGTACCGGGGTTTAATATCAAATTGAAACTCTCGTCAGGCTCGCCGTTAATATCTCCATTAACATTTACTGTTATGGACTTGGATGTTTCACCTGAAGCAAATTCCAACTTGCCGGACGTAAAAGTATAGTCATTATCAGCTATTTTTGCGGTTACGTCCTCTGTTTCATAATCAACAGATATTTTCTTTCCGCACTCCGCAGAAAGCTTTACATTGAATACCAGCTGTGTAGTCCCGGAATCTCCTTCGACTACTTTTACCTTATTTGGGTCAAATGTTACGGAAGGTGCTGAATCATTGTCCGTAATTTTACATACTGCAGTTCCCTTTGAGAAACTTATTTCCTTTTCGGCTAAAGGAGGTAAAGCTGAAGGAATTGAAAGGTTTAATGAAAATGTTTCATTATCCTCGTATATGGTGTCTCCTGTCACATCTACATCGATTGTTTCACTTGTCTTTGTGGCAGGTATTTTTAGTGTGTTTGGAGGTACAGCTGTATAATCTTTATCTTCTTCTGCAGTTACTGCGGATGTAGCATAATTTACATATATATCCTTGGCACTTGCAGGTGAAACTGATACTGTAAAGGAAGCGGTAGTATTACCCGTATCACCTTCATCTACTGAAATATCTCCAACTGATATGACAGGTTTCGATTCATTATCATTTATAGTTCCTGTTCCTGTAGCCTTCCCCATTTCTACGGATGGGTCTAAGTCGAAAAGTTCAACACAGAAGGATTCAGCTCCTTCATAGATTTCATCATCGTTTATATCAATGGTTATAGTCTTATCCTCGGTATCATTTGGGGAAAAGGTAACAGTACCGTCTTTTTGTATATAATCATTCACCATTACTGCACTACCGTCTTTTGTTCTGAAATTAACACTTACGCTCTCAGAGCATGGCTTAGTGAGAGACACTTTGAATATTATACTTTGGCCAGGGCCTTCTGTTCCCGATGCATCACTTATAGAAATAGTCGCCTTGTCGTTATCCTTAATTGTACCTATAGCACTATATGTCGTCTGGTTAGCATTTGTAGCTGTCAAATTCAGTGTAACTGTCTCACTTGGTTCCTGTATATCGTCGCCTAAAACAGTCACTTCAATTTGTTTTGGGCCTGTATCACCCGGAGCAAAGGTCAGAGTTCCACTAGTAATAGCGGTATAATCTATCCCTTGTGTTGCAGTGTCACCAGCAGTTGAGTAAGTCACCGTTACGGTTTTTCCGCTTTCTGCTGAAAGACTAACATCAAATATTAGTTGGGTATTGTTGCCTGAATCCCCTTCTATTACCTCATGGCTAGATATAGCTATGTCTGGTGCAGCATCATCATCCTTTATTGTGCATTTTGCAGTAGTAGAAGCACCCAAATCTGCACCTGCAGGATTTTTTATGGTAAGTGAAAAATCTTCATCTTCTTCATCCAATTTGTCATTTATTACATCTACTTCAATTGTGCCGCTTGTTTCGCCTTTTGGTATGGTTAA
>JAEZUC010000131.1 GCA_023443515.1 Bacillota bacterium | reverse complement strand
ACCAAATCGAATTTGTCCTCTGCCACAAGACTTGTATATTTTCCATCACTTCCAAACATCCTGTTGTCAAATATCATTTTTCCAAGGAGCATATCAGGATTATCCAGATAATACTGATTTACAGGTACTCCGTCATCAGTCTGACCAAGTCCCGTCCAAGTCGGTTCTTCATCCAAAACAATTGCCTGCTGACGTTTCTGAAGAAAAATGATATCTGTTGTTACATCTGTATTGGCTATCTGCCTGAAGGCATTGTTTGGAAGCCTTATTGCTCCTATCAGTTCGGCACGCTCCGCAAGGTATCTCCTGAAAGAACTATTTGCTTTATCAAGAGTTCCTTTGCTGGTTATATATGCAATAATCCCACCTGGTCGAACCTTGTCCAAGGTCTTTGCAAAGAAGTAATCGTGTATGTTAAGGTTGAGCTTGTCATATCTTTTATCATGAAGCTTATAATCTCCAAAAGGCACATTCCCTACTGCAATATCAAAGAAATTATCTGAATAGTCTGTATCTTCAAACCCCTGAATCCTTATATCAGCCTTTTGGTATAGCTGCTTTGATATTCTTCCTGATATACCGTCCAGTTCTACACCGTATAACTTTGATTTGTCTGAAATGTCTTCAGGAATTAAGGAAAAAAATAATCCGGTGCCCATGGACGGTTCAAGTATGTTTCCTCCTTTAAACCCAAACCTGCTCAATGCTTTGTATATAGCTTTGATTACTTGCGGGTCTGTGTAATGAGCATTGGGCGTTGATGCTCTGGCACTGCTATATTCTTCCTCTGTGAGGAGTTCTTTCAATTCCTTGTACTCATTTTCCCAGCCTTTGGCTTCTGCATTGAATACCTGGGATAATCCGCCCCACCCGGTATATCGGGTAAGTATGCTCTGTTCCTGACTTGTTGCAAGGCGGTTTGCCTTTTCGATGTCCTTTAGTAGTCTAATTGATTCAACATTGGTTTTATATTTTGTCTTTTGACCACCCATCCCTATTTCATCAGAAGAATCGAAAGTATAATTTATCCTATTTCCTTCTTTGTTCTTAGACTTCTCAGGTTCCTCATTCTTAAACAAGTCCAGAAGCGATTGCTGTTTCTGAGGCAAAATAATAGAGCCACCATTTTCTGATGACTCTTTATCTTTACTACTGTTATTCTTATTTATCTCGGTACTCTGACTACTTCCTTCATCACTATCTCTTGAGCTGTTTCCCTGATCCAGTTGTAATACCTCGCCAGTTCCATGTAGTTGTCCGTTTTGGGCTCCGGATATTGCTGTTTCAACTGTTCCTGAAGCTTTTGCATCATTAAAACTGCTTGTGTGTCTATACCGTATATCGTACTGAACCATATTCCCTGAATCTTCATTTCCTGCACTCTCTTCGGATGATTTTGCACCAAGTATTTCACTGCCTCCGCTGCGAATATCCCTTCCGGCATTCCCTCCAGCTCTGGGTTCTCGTCTGGTGATATCATTGGATATAATATCCCGTCTGCTCCCTCCCGGTACTCCGCTTTGGATATGGATTCCTGATTCTTTATTGTCTCTGTCTCTTTTTCCATGGCTTCCTTCATTTCCTCTGGTGTCTCCGGATATTCCACCAGTCCAATTCCTTCTATGTATTTGGTTCTCATTTTTACTTATCTCCTTATTTTCATATATTCGTGCCGTTTTTTCCAAAAGTCTTAAAACCTGTTTGCTGAAATCACATATTATTGAAGCGTACTCAGTTGCTTGTTCAACGTCAAGCTGTTCCAACATGTCCTCAAAATGAAATTTTCCTTCGGTATCAAATTTAAGCCTGCTGAATACAGAATAAACAACACTATCTAGTACAAAGTAATCGAAGTATTCTCCCGGGTACTCATGTTTTTCTAAAAACTCAGTACAAAGACTTTCTACAAAACCTTCAAAATCCCTTTCTTTTTCCACACCTAAATATTCCATGACATAGTTCTGAGCAGCATCTGATTTTATGATGTAGCTGTTGATTCTACTTGTATAGTTACCGTGTGTATCTGATATATCAAATAAATACCTTACACCTTTATTATCAGAGTCAAAAACCTTAATCGCCTTGCTGCCACGATTTACCCATCTTCCTACTCTTTTATTCCATGTATCCATGTCTGCAACAATAGTTGCATCTGGTCTTTGATTATAAATAAGGACAGTTTCGTAAAAACCATACTTGAATAACTGTCCTGAGAAACCTAGAAACTTTTTCCACTCGCTGTCATTCCTTGTAATCTGCTTCATAGTTTCATTAAACATTGTTTTGAAACTAGGCATTTTTCCAAAATCCTTTCTATATTAATTATATTATTTTTTATGAAGTCTAATAAGAAATGACTTTTCCTCTTACTAAAGCTCTTGTTCATATAGCTCAATGTCTTCCTCGATAACCTCTGTTTCATTAAAAGAATTAGTAATAAACCTGGGATCATTCCTGTAAATCCTTGCTTCAATATCAGGAATTATGTCTTGTATTTTTTCTTTTATCTGCTTGAATATTTTGTAGTTGCCATCATTTGTATTTTCAATATCTTCAAGCTTTACGATTCCGCTATATATAGCCATCATTTCAGTCTCACTAAGTAGCTTGCTTTTTCTCAGAATTCCGGATCTTACAGCAAAGTTTTCCTTTGCACCTGTATAGTTATCACTAAAGTAATTCCCTGAATGAACACCCAACCCTACATTATCTTTTTCCCATGTGACATATTGATAGATATTAACCCTGTACATGGAAGAATTTACACTTTCTGATTCACATGCAGCAAGAATAACATTATTGTATTCAGCCAAAACCTTATAGTGCTTTAACTCTTCAACTTGCATAGGATCAGCTCTGGCAAAAATCCTTTCCTGTTCCTGAAGGTCATTGATAAGGTTCCGGATTAAATAGATTTCCTCCTGGTCTGATGCATTATGATACGTAATTGTACCTTCAATACAATTGATGTCACACAAATCTCTGCCGTCCTTGGTTACACATATTTTTTCAGTATCCCAATTACCCTCCTTTCCGCTAGTATTAACTGATGTAGCTCCATAACCCATCATTCTTAATTTGAAGATCAGCTTTGTAGATATGGCTTGCCAAACAGAATAATCATTTTCCATTTAAAATCTCCTTTCTAATAATTTTTCTAAGTAAACAAAAAAGACAGCTTATTTATTTGCTGTCCTAAAAGGCTTGTTTTACGGGTTTTAGCCGCTTTGTTATTTAATTGATATTACGTTCCATTTTGTTACGTCCTTGTGGACGGTGCTCTTGCTTATTCCAAACTTTTTAGCGGCGTATCGTACTGTTGTCCTTTTGTCGATGATATAATTTGCGAGTTCCAAAACCCGCTCTTCTAT
>JAEZUC010000128.1 GCA_023443515.1 Bacillota bacterium | reverse complement strand
GAACCACATCTTGTCATCAGAATTGTCGCTTCTACGTGCCCCGTCCACGGAAACATATCCACCGGTTGCACTTCCTTCACCTCAAACCCATGCTCCGTCAGGTACTTCAAATCTCTTGCCAGCGTGGACGGGTTACAGCTTACATAGACAATCCGCTGTGGCTGCATCTCCAACAAAGTATTGAGTAGCACCTGGTCACAGCCTTTTCTTGGTGGGTCAACCACCACCACATCCGCTTTTACGCCCTGTTGGTACAGCTCAGGAATAACCTTCTCTGCCTCTCCCACCAAGAACTCCACATTTGAGACACCATTTAGTTTAGCATTTCTTTTAGCATCACTGATAGCATCAGCAACGACCTCTACCCCTACAACACGCTTTGCCTTCGTCGATAGGAAAAGCGAGATAGTTCCTATACCGCAGTAAAGGTCAAAAACGGTTTCATTCCCGGAAAGACCTGCATATTCCAAAGCCTTTTCATACAACACTTCTGTTTGAATAGGATTAACCTGAAAGAAGGACAAAGGAGAAATCTCAAATTTAAAGCTTCCAATATAGTCAGTTATGTACTTCTGCCCGTAAATACATATATTTTTATCCCCAAGAATAATATTTGTGTTTCTGGTATTTACATTTAAAACAATACTCTTAATACCAGGAAATCCTTCAAGCAGCTTATTTACCAGTTCATCGGATTTTGCCAGCTTATCGCCGTTAATAACCAGAACCACCATAAGTTCACCGGTTTTAAAGCCCTTTCTCACCATTACATGGCGAAGAAGTCCCTTGCCGGTTTTCTCATTATAAATAGCTATACCCGCAGCCTTGCAAAAATTTCTTACAACGTCTCTTATTTCATTGCTCTCATCAGGTTGTATTTCGCACAAATTGCTGTCAATAATATTGTGAGACCTTGTCTCATAGAAGCCAATACTAATTTCACCATTGTTAGAACCCACCGGGTATTGAACCTTGTTTCTGTACTTATATGGATTTTCCATTCCAATTGTGGCATTTACTGTAACACCCTGAAGACCACCAATTCTTCTGATATTTTGAAGAACAGTATCCTTTTTAAAATCCAGTTGTGCCTGATAGGTCATGTGTTGAACCGCACAACCACCGCATTTGTCATAGACGGGACAAAAAGGTTTTACTCTGTCCTCAGAAGATTTGTTTACTTTAACAAGCTGTCCCACCGCATAGCTCTTGGTCTGTTTTACTATTCTAATATCAACATTTTCTCCGGGTAGAACCCCGTCAACAAAAACCACAAAACCCTCAATTTTGCCTACACCCTGTCCTTCATGAGTTAAACCCGTTATATCAATTTTAAATGTTTTTTTCTGAGATAATGTCTTTTGAGAAGGCTGTTTCATTGGTCAACCACCGTTTCCTTAATTTATAACCAATATAATACCATATTTAGAGGAATTGATAAACCTGGGTAGAACCCACAAACAAAACAAGATCTTTGGCATGGCAATCCAAGTCACATTAGCCACGCCAAAGTTTCATATAATTTTGTCTATCTTGCAATTGTGAATAAACTCGTTTTTATTGTCTTTTGTAATCCAACAGGATATCACGAAGCTTACTGGCATGCATTCCTTCGTCCTCTGCAAAATCTTTGAACACCTGCTTAATCTTTTCATCTTCAATCCTTTTTGAGTACATTTCGTAATCTCTTACCAGCTCCATGGAATTTTCCCATGCTCTTAAAAGTCTGTCATACGTGGTAAGTTCAATCTCATTTTCGTTCATAAAATCTCCTCCATTACCCAATAGAATCCAAAAGTTCTTTTAAATCAGCAAAGCACTTACATTGTTCGGCAAAAGGAACAGTATTCAACCCGCTTGTACTGTAGCAAACAAAATCCAAGGTAGCTTCCAGTATATTTGCAGCTTGAAGGCCTGGCTTAACATTAATTCCTGATGCAGGCACCTTCAAAATGCTTGAGGCATATGCACGGTACACTCCAATCCCCACATAACAAGCAATTCGAGGTTTAAAGGTATCCAAAAGCCTGTAAAGGTTTGCAGAACCTTCAATAACTTCCTCAGTGCCAATTTCATTAGCAGCTTTAGTCTGCCTGTCAACAATATTCGTGGAGCCATATCCTAATTCAAGTATTTTCCTGTCATCCTCCGGCTCAAATCTGACAGCTGTTAGACCTGATTCATACAAAAATTTCCAGAACCTGTTGCTTTTATGTGAATAATGGTGCCTGTTTTTGGCAGAAAGCAAACCCGGATTATACCCAATAAAAACAACTTTAAGTCCCGGTGCAAGGATGTCCGGCAGCGGTTTTTCATTATAAAAATTATCCATAGTATTCCTCCAAAAGGTAAAAACTACGGAGTGCTTTTCTTTATATTTAGCATTTTGTAGTTTTTTTATGTAAATATTGATAGAATAAAACTTTTTATCGGGGTAAATCTATAAAATTGTAAACAAACTTTATATTGGAGGTCATTTTAATTGGCATTAATTATAGTTTCTCTAATAGTTTCAGTAATTTTTGCAATATTGGCAATTTTAATTATATTACTGTTTGTTGTACCGTTAAAGACTGATTTCGTGTTGGATACGGATAATTCAATATTACAAGCAACCGCGCTATGGCTTCACCCGTTCATAATGGCACGGGTTACATTAGAGAACAATAGACCGGTTATTGATATGTATTTATTTGAGAAGCATTTATTAAAAAAGACAATAAAGAAAAAAGCGGGTAAAGGCCACA
>JAEZUC010000038.1 GCA_023443515.1 Bacillota bacterium | reverse complement strand
CCATTCCATCTATATAGCCACTTGCTGCAAAAGTTGGTGCAGGAGATAGCGTTACCGTGTATGTATTTGCACTTCCTGCAGTAATACCATAGCCGGGTTGCCTTACATAGTCAGCCAAATGTGTATTTAAACTGGTCTGTGTTGCAGCAGCATCCGCTTTTGCACCTTGGGTTGCCGTTGCGAACGCTGTTGAATCCTTTCCGTCCAGTAAATCCGCGTCTAGTCCGCTGCCACTACCATCCACTGTTTTTAATTTTGTAAGCACATCACTGGCTGTATATGATGATGTCGGAAGAGCATTATCTGCTTTTGTTCCCTGTTCTGCTGTTGCAAAGGCTGTTGAATCCTTCCCGTCAAGTAAGTCTGCATCTATTCCGCTACCGCTGCCATCAACTGTCTTTAATTTTGTTAGTACATCACTCGCTGTATATGATGCTGCCGGAAGAGCAGCATCCGCTTTTGTACCTTGAGCTGCTGTTGCAAACGCTGTTGAATCTTTTCCGTCCAATAAATCCGCATCTAGTCCGCTGCCACTTCCTTCTATGGCTTCTCCCAGAAGTACAAAATTTGTGCCATCATATCTCAAAGCATAAACACCATTAAGCCTTAATTTTCCCGACGTTAAAGCATTTCCCTTACTATCAACGATAGCTTTTGCTCCTAATCCATTTACATTTAGTGTGCTTGCTCCTGTATTTACTGCATTTATTTTTACACTTACCCCCATACCATCTATATACACTGTTGGTACAGGAGATAGCGTTAATGTATATGTATTTGCACTTCCTGCAGTAGTTCCATAACCGGGTTGTCTTACATAATCGACCAAATGTGTATTAAAACTGGTCTGTGTTGCAGCGGCATCCGCTTTTGTTCCTTGAGCTGCCGTTGCGAACGCTGTTGAATCCTTTCCGTCCAATAAATCTGCGTCTAGTCCGCTACCACTGCCATCTACTGTCTTTATCTTTGTTAGCACATCACTGGCTGTATATGATGCTGCCGGAAGGGCATTATCCGCTTTTGTCCCCTGAGCTGCTGTCGCAAACGCTGTTGAATCCATTCCATCCAGCAAGTCTGCATCCAGTCCGCTGCCATTGCCATCCACTGTCTTTAATTTTGTAAGCACCTCACTTGCCGTATATGATGCTGCCGGAAGTGCAGCATCCGCTTTTGTTCCTTGAGCTGCTGTCGCAAAGGCTGTTGAATCCTTTCCGTCCAATAAATCCGCATCTAGTCCGCTGCCACTTCCTTCTATGGCTTCTCCCAGAAGTACAAAATTTGTGCCATCATATCTCAAAGCATAAACACCATTAAGCCTTAATTTTCCTGCTGTTAAGGCATTTCCTTTACTGTCAACAATAGTCTTTGCTCCCAAACTATTTACATTTAGCGTGCTTGCTGTTGTATTTACTGCATTTATCTTTACTACTATGCCCATACCATCTATATATGCTGTTGGAGCAGGAGATAGCGTTACCGTGTATGTATTTGCACTTCCGGTAGTTATTCCATAGCCGGGTTGCCTTACATAGTCAGCCAAATGTGTATTAAAACTTGTCTGTGTTGCAGCAGCATCCGCTTTTGTCCCTTGGGCTGCTGTTGCATATATTCCGTCGTGATTATGTGTTGCGGCTGCCCTTGAGGTATCTGTGGGATGCACATGGTCACCTCTTGCGATGGTGTCCGAGCTTCCGACATTGGCTGTACCATTCATTTTAATGCTTGCTGATGAAGTCTCATAATTTTTATTAAATGCTGTCTTTTTTGTTATTACAGCTTCCTTTTCGGTATCTAACTTCTTTAACTGCACATCAATAATATCCATATTTTGATTATAATCCTGAATACTATAGAAATCCTCGGGAGCTGGTTTTATTAAATTATAATTATTTGATTTGGTTCCCATTATTTAAGCACCTCACTTCTTAATTGTTCATATGTATACTCTGATAATCCGGCATTTGTAAATCTATTCAGTAGTAGATGAGTATTATATAAAAGGCTTAGTTCAAAAAGCATATTTGCAGGAAGAATTCTTTCTAAGAGCCTTCTGATATCTTCAATGTTTGATTTTGCAATAAGTTCCACTTTTACAATTACTGTGTAATCTTTATTTGAAACCTCTAAAAAATATCCTTCCTCACCGCACAAGGAAGCAAGCTGTCTGTCCAATCTTCTATATGTAAATGGTAACTTTTCATTAAGCCTTGTTAATATTCTGAATTTTCTCTCATCAAGAGTTTCAGAACCTTTAGGAATTATTTTTAAAATTTTCTCCCACCGTTTTACACCGTTTTCAGTAGAAGTAGTTACAAACTGATCCTTCATTACACGTTCTAGGTTTTCCCAAATAATCAAGAGTTCTGGATTTTCTGCTTCAGCAAGCCTTTGAAATTCTCTGAAATCTTTTATAAAATCCGGTAAATAGCTTAAAATGTTTATTTCTCTATCCAAAAATTTCACCCCTTACCGGAATGGAATCCTTACCTAAAACTAAATTCTGTTCTACACCATTTATAGTTGTCCCTGATATATCAACAACTCCAGCTACATTAAGCAACCTTGTTTCAAGCTGACTTATTCGTACAATCAAACACTCACTTTCCGACCACAGCTGGCAAAGATCATTTAAATATGTTTCAATAGCCTTCTCAGCATAATCTTTTATATCATCCCACTTCCAACCTGTCTGATAGCTTATTTTTGTCGTTATATCTATTCTCTGCTGTTCTACACCCAAAACAGTAACGGTATGCCCAATAGGTGCAAATCCTATACCATTGCCTTGTTTTCCAACAGGATCAACCTCAGTTTGAATATATTCAACTAGCTCCTCTGAAGGCTTTTTATGCTCAGAATTAATTATAACTAGCTTAACCGTACCGCCTCCATTCCAAGTGGGATAAACCTTGACTCCACCAACTCCTTGCAAATCATTAACTTTTTCCTTATAGTCTGTAACATTTCCTCCGAACGCCTTTAAATCAAGTGTTGAAAAATATCTTGAACGCAGTTCCTCAGTATCTTCTTCATCCTCCCCCGGGATAATTACTTCCGTCAGCATGGCGCTTTCCAAGCTATCAATATAATCAATTGGTATCAATGTTCCAAAATATAGGTTCCCTTCAACTCCCTGTGATTCACACTTCAGTTTAAATTCAAACTCCTTCATTTTTTCAGTTACAATATAATTTAATTTTCCAAGTGAAAATCTTGAGCCAATAGGAACATTAATGTTAAAAACGCCTTTGAGTATGGCATTTGTAGCTTGGTTGGGTGTAATTCCCCTTTCCAATGCTCTTTTAATTAAATAGTCTCGTGAAGCTGTATCTGCAAAGGTTTCATTTAGAATAATGTCTGCCTCAATATACATTTGAGCCAATTCCGCAGCTGCCGGAGCTAATGCATCAAAAATAACAGAACCCTCTCGTCTGTCTATTGAACTGGGAACACGACTCAACATTCTTTGAAGTATATATTCATATGTCATATTTTCATACATTATATATTAACCACCTTTTCTGCCATAAAAGTACCTCCACTTGTAATTACTGTAAATTCCACAATAACCTCGCCTTTTGATGAAGAGAATATAAAATTACTTACTTTTTCTATTCTTTCATCCTGTAAAAGTGCATCGGTAATTTTTTGCTCAATTTTAGAATTAACAAATGATATTTGTTCACCCATAATCTCATTTAGTTCTGACCCATAGTTCCAGTTATATATAAGATAGTCATACCTTTCTGTGTTTAAAATTTTATAAACAGACTGTTTTACAGCCTCTACACCATCAATCCAGCCACCTATGGTCATTTGTTCCAAATTCATTTTATAGGTTTTTGAAGGCTGCTCCTCAAATTCAAAATCATGTGCTAAATCATCATATATCTGAGGTATCATGTCTTCACCACCTTATCTAAGACAACAAATTTTTGTCCTCCCTGCATTTGAAGCATTATGACCTGATCACCCACAACCAATCCATTATGTATTTTGAACTTCTTTTTGCCTTTATAGGCATGAGCATGCTCAACACTTTCTTCTGTGAAATGTTCAACAGTCATCTCTACCTCATAATCCTTCACATTATTTGTTAGAATCAGCTGGGATGCATTAAGTGTTAATTTCTGATCAATATTTATTTTTAGTGGCTCGATACTCACTACATTTCCAAAAATAATAGCAGTAGGCTTTGATTCATCTACTGCACCAAGTGCTGCCATTTTTATAAGTTCTACCATGCTAGGCAATAAACTCCCCTCCTATCAGGTCTAGGTCCATAACGTGTTCACTACCATTAAACGTATGCTTAACCGATTCAACAATCATGTAGTTTTTAACTTCAATATCACCAACTTGTAAATTTACAGGAAGTAAACTTCCTCCTCTGACGCGTATATCTCCTATAGCATTTGACACTGACAAGCTTCGTCTTTTTTTATTATAAAGAGATTTAAGTGCTTCAGCCTTTGCTTTACCATTAGTATTTTCATTGATTTTTTCATAATACTGAAGCACACCCCAGGTTGCCATTTTACTGCTGTCCTCAACTATATATATTTCACGTTTTCCTGTTTTCTCATTATCATAGGCAAGCTTTATTTTATTGTAAGTATCACTATCTATAGACGAAGTGTAATCAAAGTTTTCAGCCGACGGTTCATTTATGAGAACATTTAGTCTCATTGACTCCATATCCTTTAAGGTTATTTTTCCAAAATCATCATACAGTACATACAATTTCCCCTTATTTTGAAGTGTTAGATCAAGGGCATTTTGAATCATATCAAAAAGTGTCTTGTTATCCTCTAGTCTGCTGGTAATAACATAACCTGTATTAGTAATAGTTCCGGTTATCAGCCCAAAATCTTTTGCTAGTTTTGTTACCAAATCCCCTGCTGTCATTTTCTCATAGTTACATGTATCCTTGTTTTTCAGATACCTCAGCTGATCATAAGCTGTAACCTTTATAATCTGATCCTTGTCCCTCTTCTTTGTAAAAACATATCCATAAAAAACATTTTTACCGTCCATTTTAAAGGTTACAAGATTGCCCTCTTGAAAATTTATATACTCATCCTTAACCACTTCAAATTCCAGTTTCCCGGGAGTTCCTTTTCTTACTGTCTCCCATGTCACTCCCTCTTTAACAATAGGTGCATATTCTTTTGCTCCATTCCTTATTCTTAAATCATAGTCAGCCAAATCGAATCACCTGCCCAACATAAATAAGATTTGGGTTTTTTATTTTATTTAACTTTGCAATTTCAGGATACTTTGAGCCATTTCCAAGTTTCTTTTTACATATTGCCCAAAGCGTGTCTCCTTTTTTAACTGTATATGGAGGCGGGACTTTCTTTGAAGTGGGCTGATTTGACGGTACCAGATGTTTATCTTCAGTCACATTATATACCTGTGTCTGGTAATCCCTATACTGTTTCAAGCTTAATGAAACTGTTAAATCCAGTCCATTACTGCTATCCTCAATTACGCTATACTCTTCTAAAACCATTTCATAATCTGTGCCAAAAAGCTTCACAGTTCCATCTGGAGAATTCCTGTCTATTTCAAGTTTAACCTTCTGCTTTTCAGTTTTTAATTTTTCAAAGAACTCTAAATAATATGCCGCATCTAAAAATTTTGTATCTGCGTATCCTCCGCCTGTTGATTTATCATCATATATTGCAAATGGATACCCCTTTACCTGGGGAACAAGTACTTCAAAGTCAAACTCTGTTAATCCCGGCGCTTTTAATATATTAATCTCAGTACCATCTATTAGGTTTATTGTTTTATTCTGATTTTTAATCTTCATTTGAATTTTAGATGGGGTTACCGGCATTTGAACCCCACCTAATGAAACTATATAAGCCATTAATAATGCGCTCCCCCTTCCGCACTAACTGCTAATGATTCATTAATTTTTTGTTCCATATAAGAAACTACGCCATCTAAGTCAAGCTTGCTATTTATATTATTGTGATTTGTCATATCTACCTTTATCTCGGAGGTTGTAAATTTATTGATTGCATCCTGCTCTGCAATGTCCCGCATATACTTTAAGTCCTCTTCTGATACTTCCATAGTATCATTCATAGCACTTGTATTTGCAGCAGTAGTTGCTATGTTATTTTGGATGTTTTGATTATTTGCAAATGTATTGGCAGAAGAATTGGTTGTATTGCCATTAGCGTATGGATTTGCCGCAGGATTTGATTTTTCGACATATGGATCCGGTAAAAATGTTCTTGTTTGAGACTGTTTTTCTTTTACTTTACTTTTCGCCTGTAAAGCTTCTATTTCCGCTTGTCTACTAGCAGTTTCGGCCCTTGCTTTGGCTATATCATTTTTTATTTTATTCTCATGCTCAGCTTTAGTCGATTCAATCTGTGCTCTATAATCTTCTAATCCAGCATTTCTAGCCACTTTTTCTGCTTCGTTTTGCTTTCTTGCATCATCTGCAAAGTCTACCTGACTTATAGCACTTAGATGTACTCCCGGAATATTATTAAGAGCTGAAATCATATTATTTATTAAACCAATAGCGCCATTAACCATATCCTGTATAATTGTCAAAACATTTACCTTCATATCGCCCATAAAGTTTTGAATATTCACTATTACTTCTTTTATTTTCAGCATCATATTATTAAAAAGATCAATAATCCAGTATACACCAATAAAAAAGGCTATTTTAACCCAATCCCATGCAGTCATAAGTGCATTTACAACAATTAGCCAAGCCACCTGTAATCCACCGACCGATTGTACCCAATATGCAATAGCAGCAATAACGGCTATAATTGCTAAAACAATCCATGTAATAGGACAAGTTAGTAGAGCAAGGTTTAGTCCACTTTGTACAACTTCTTGTATGGCAGTTGCAATCGACAAGATACCAAGTGCAACTGCTAGGACTGCAACTGCACTAGCTATGCCTATAATGACAGGTCCAACAAAAGACCAGTTACTCATTATTACACCCGCAATTGTAGAAATTTTATCAAACACCGTTGATGCTATACTTCCTAAAAAATTGAAAGCATTGCATATATTTTGTATCATAGTCTGAAATCCTTGATTTTTTGTTATTTCACTTATCTTTTGTAAAACCGGTCCAAAGGCATTCAAAGCTGAGTTTTTTAAAGTAGTAAATATCTGTTCAAACGTTGCCGGTGTATCCACAAATCCTTTGTTTATTTCAGATGCCGAATTAAATACTGCATTCTTAAAAACATCAGCAGACACTTCATCTCCCGACATCACCTTTTCCACAGGTTGTCCTGTATATTTAGATACTGCCTCTGCTAATGCCGGTGCTTGTTGCATAACAGATGTCAAGTCTTGTCCTTTTAACTTCCCAGCCACCATTGCATTTGTAATTTTTTCAATACCTGCTGTCGCATCTTCAGTGCTTGATCCGCTGAAAGCCTTATTCATTAATTCTGTAAAATAAACCGCTTCATCATTGGTTTTAAAATTATCCTCGGACAGTGCCCCGAGTGTACTGACTGTTGAAACTGTACTATCATAAGACGTTCTAGAGTTTTGTGCTGCTGCATAAACCTTGTTCTGCAACTCAGTTTGGGTCTGCCTACCATCATTTACTGATTGAAGATCTGAATTTTGTCTTGAATATTTATCACTTAAATCCATGACAGCTTTTACCTTTGGTACCACGGATGAGCCAATATCTTTAATCTTTCCAACGAAATCACCTATTCCTGCATTGTTCTTAGGACTTTTTACATTAGTATTAGCAGGAATATTTACGTTAGGATTCGCAGGCTGAGTCATTTTAGCTGTTACAGCATTAATACTACCTATATCAATAGCTTTGCTTGATTGGCTTTTAAGTTCCTTAAAATTGTCAACAACAGTTCCAAGTGACTTTGATATTTCTGCTAACTTTAAAGTTACTTGATCAATGCTTTTAGTATCTATTGATTTATTGAACTCTAATTTTAAAAACTGAAATTTCTTCTGAATATTATTAATAGAACGGTCAACGGATTGATTTATGGTACTAAAGGTATTTGCTGTTGTGTTTGTAATTTGTATCGCATTTGCAATTGTAGCCACTCTTTCACCAGCCTTTACATAGGTTTAATAGAAAACAAGCAGCATTTACAGTTATTTGATGAGTCCCTTTTAATGGTAATGCTGCTTTGTCTTCTAAAAATGAAACTTATCTTTTTCTTCTTGCTCTAGTTCTACTGGCTTCTCTTTTATCATTTTCAACTTTGATTTCTATTGCTGCCATAATAAAAGCTCGTTCTTCTCTTGGAAGTCTCAAATATTCACTGGGAGGAATGTGGAATTTATGAAGGCAATAGTAAGCAATATTCGCATCACTATCGCCTCCATTTATTAGTTTTTTGCTTCATCCACCAACTCTTCCATAGTTACATCAAAGCCGTTAACTTCTTGAACCTTTGTGAGATAATCTGCATATTCACCGGGTTTTAGCATAGTTTTAAGTAAAGAATCAGCACCCATAGTCCCATAACTTTGTTGAAGCTCTGCATTATTAAGATTTGGATACACTGTACATCTTGCCGCAAGCTTGCCTAAATATGCATTAAAATCGGTTTCAGGCGTATACTGATTCCTTTTTCCTGGAACCTGAACCTTGCGTGTACATGCCTTTCTTATTTCTTCATCTTCCTCTGAGGTTATACAGCAAATTTCCCATTCAACAGGAGTTCCTTCATCATCAACAAACCTCTTTGATGCTACGAACTTAAACGGCTCATCTTTTTTTACATTCTGACATAGGAAAAAACTTAAATTACTCATTTCGTCCACCTTTCATAGCTAAAAATATATATTAAGTGTTCATACCTGAAAGCTTGTTAAAGCTATCTTTTATTTCAAAATCTTCAAATGTGAAATTTATCTCTTCATCCAAATATTCTCCATCAGCATCAAACTTTGTAAGAATTCCACCATCAAGATTGCAATCCTTTAATATTACAGTCTGCCTTCCCGCACTGGAGGTTGGGTCCTCATTAACTACCATTATGTCAAAATATATGTCCTCTGCATTTTTGTTATATTTGCTAAGCAACTCTCTAAATATTGAAGTGTTATAATGGAAGGTTGCAGAACCAGTCCCCTTCCAGCCTGTAGCTTTGTTTCCCTTTGCTGTTCTTCCCAGAATTGGAACCTCGCTTTTAGTTTTTTCCATACTTGCTTCTAAATTTATTGCCTGCATGAAATTATACCTGTCAGTTCCTATAGTGACATAACATTCAGCCTGAGCTGCGCTTATTGCATCCTTTGCATTCATTGTTTGCATATCCTTCAATCTCCTTTATAATTTATTGTACAACTGTAGTCATATATAGCTGTTCCATTGCATTTGTCACTGTAACAATATCCTGAACAACTACTGATTTCTTGGTATCACCTCGGGACACTACAACATCTTCAGCCTTGAAATTCTCAATAGCTCTTATTTTCTCAAGCTCCTTGTGATGCTTAACTATGTCATTCCAAAATAGGCTTCTACCTGCTGCATCGTTCGGAACATTGCCATTGTATACATCGTTGAATATAACAGCTATGTCATTAGCAATCTGATCCAATACCCTTATTGTCTGATTATTACTAAAATCACTATTCTTTTCGTCAGTATATGAAACAAAGCTGTTTATATCTTTAAGTACTCTTACACTATCACCTACCCTATGTAAAATAAACTTACCAGACTTGAGTGCCGCCTCTAGTTCACTCTGCTTGTAGTCTACATTGACGTCATATTCGCCATCGTATACCTTATTTGTATTGCTTTTGTTTACAGCACAGCCTGCAGCTATTCCTGTAACCCAATAAACAAGAGATGCTACTTCTTCATTTCTAACATCATTCTGTAGGTTAATAACACCTTCAAAGTCACCAACTGTTCTGTAAAGTACTGTTTGGAACTTGATGCCACAATCATTTCTCATTCTTTTTGTAAACTCAACAAACAGATTTTTTACGTTTGAATCAGTAGATACACATCCTAATGTATTGAAGGAATACGACTCCACCTTATCAAGAAATGTCTGGTACTGAGCCCCGGTTATAGCTTCACCGTTGGTTCCACCCTCTAACGATATTCCGCTTGTCAATGCTATTGTTTCGGATGATGTAAATACAACAAAATCATTTTCTTTAAGCCCAGCCATACTTGAAACAGTTTGAATATCTACCTTTACAGTTTCAATTAGTGTGCTTACATCATACTTATTACTATCCTCTGCATTTTTTGCAATAACGATTTTAATATCATTGCCACGGACACCTGAGTATTTCGCAGTTGCATATATACAAGTTGCCTTTGTTCCACTGTTTAACTTGTAAAAATACCCGGTTTTGATGTTTTTAAATAAATCTCTCAAACCTTTAAGTTTTTGATGTGTATATGGATACCCAAAAATCTTTAAAGAATTTTTTTGAAAATCCCCTGTCTCCACTTTAAAAACATCTCCATCAATGCCCCAATCAAGTTCCAGCGCCATTGCAACTATTCCCCTATCGCTCAGAGTTGCAGTAGCTTTAGCCGCACTGACAAAATTGATATAACTTCCCGGTAATACTTTGTTCTGCGTTAAAAATGTTCCTCCGCCTAATGCCATATTAGTTCACCTATCCATTCTTATAAATTTTATTAAAAACAGTACTTAGAACTCATTACTTTTACCTATTCCAGTTCCTATTGAAAGGTTTTCCATAGTTTCTTTAACCTCAGTTTCCCTGTATGTATAAAAGTTAAAGTCAACATAAAAATTTAGAGTATTATTGATATATTCCGAAGTCATTTCTGTTCCTCTGAGTAAATCACCGTTAACGTCTATATACTCCAATATTGTATTTAGTCTTTCAATGACATCCAATATTTTTGAGTTTTTATACACTGTTCCCGGATAATACTGGACTAGGAATTTTTGTTCCATTAAGTACCTTTTTCCCAGCATCTTTTTATTTTTTGATGTCTGTAATGAAACAAAAAAATACTGCAAGCTGTTACCTTGTTCAATAACTTCAGTGTACACAGGAATTTCGCTACCAAACTCCTGCCCTAGTTTTAAAGCAATTGCTTCAATAATCTTATTAAGCAAAAAACCCCCTCCACGATATATTTATTTGATATATTTTACATTTTTTCTCCCCCTTTTTATTAATTTAGAAATTGAGTTTACTTAAAATACAGAATCTTGATAAAATTATAAATATTACATGTTTGGTATATTTTTACAAAATAGTTTGTACTAATAATGATGGTAAATTTTGTGGATAGTTTACAACTAATTTCAAATTAATATCCAATTAAAGTTAATACAGAAAAGTAAGAGACAAACTATACCTCAGAATATTCTTACGGGTGCTGGACTCACAAACAGCAAAAAGGCTGTCATTAATGACAGCCCTCAGGTTTTAGTTCTTTACTTAATTTTTTTATGGCTTTCTTTTCAATTCTTGATACGTACGATCTTGAAATTCCCAACATTTTAGCTATTTCTCTCTGAGTTTTACTGGAACCGTTAAGGAGTCCGTACCTTAATTCCAAGACTACCTTTTCTCTGTTTTTTAAAGTGCCTTTCATTTTACTATACAGCTTTTTAACCTGCATTTTCAATTCAACTTCATCAACTACGGACTCGGAGTCATTACTGATTAAGTCAATTAAGGTTATTTCGTTGCCCTCTTTGTCAACGCCTATAGGGTCTTGCAAAGAAACCTCATTCTGAATTTTCTTGGATGCTCTGATTTGCATTAGAATCTCATTTGCAATTCTCACACTCCGGCAGCATTTCACAACTACCTTTCAACCGGATTTTTATCTGTCTTCCATCCCATGTTATAACGTTCACAGCACTTTTTACAATAGACCTCTTTTGGTTTATATTCATTATATTTAATATGCAGAAGCCAGGGTCTGAGAGCATTTGTATGAGCCGGTTTTCATCCGGCGGTTCCAAGGAATTTTTAATTTTGCTGTCTTCGGATTGTTTGATTTTGCTGCTGTATATGTTTATATCCTGTGAAATGCTTTCCATACGTTTCAATATCATTGATTGTACCTTTTCATCTGCTTCTTTTGACACAAGCCTCATAAGATTACTTATTTCGTTTTGAGCGACTACCAGTTTGTCTTTTATAAGCTTTATTTCAGGGTTTCCCTCCATCTGTGTACTAAGTCGGTTTGTCAATATGCCGGGATTGACTACCGGAATGTATATTCTCATCATACTGCTCAATTTCTCAAGGATTAATTCGTCCAACACATTGCCGTTTATATTTGGAGTATCACATCGTGTTATATTACTTTTTTCCTTCATTTCACAAATATAATAGAAAACCTTTTCTCCTTTTGAGTTCAGTCTTGTCATGGTTTTGGGTCTCATAAAGCTACCACAGTTTTCGCATTTGAGAATACCTGACAGTAATGCATTTGTATTTTTAACCTTTCTATAGGCTTTGGATTTATTTTGCTGCATCAGTTTCTGAACTTCTATCCATTTGACGGAGGGTATCAGTCCGGGATGCATTCCAACGGCTATTACCCAATCTTTAGGGTCTCTGTTCTTATCACACGTTGAATTTTTGCCCTGCCTTGTTTTATTATATGCCATAAGACCACGAACACCGTTGAATTCCTTTATATCTGAATATATCTCATAGCCCTGTGCAGATAAATAATCATACAGCTTTTCATCTGCAATTGCATACACGGGATTTGTAAGTATAAATCTAACCGAGAACCTTGAAAAATCCACCCCGTTTTTTGTTGTCAGCCTATTTTCTAATAAACTTTTCTCTACCTTTGTTATTGATTTCGTGGCAATAAATTTATCATAGATTTCTTTTACAAGTTCCGCTTCTTCGGGTATTATTTTTAAACTGTACATTCTGTTTTGCTTTAAGGACGAGTCTTTTTTCAGTGTCATTTCAGACTTGTAGCCTGTTGGGGTAATGCCTCCGAGCCACCTTCCTCTTATTGCCAGTTGTAGCATGTTATCTGTTATTCTTTCTGCAATGGTCTCTCTTTCCAACTGAGAAAATACCGATGCTATATACATCATGGCCCTTCCCATAGGCTTAGTTGTATCAAACTGTTCCTTAACAGAAATAAAACTGATGTTGTATTCTTCAAGTTCATTTATCAGCTGTGAAAAATCCGATACATTCCTGCTTATACGATCCAACCTGTAGCAAATTACTATATCTATTTTTTTGCACCGTGCTTCCCGCATCATGTTCTTGAACTCCGGCCTGTTTGTATTCCCTCCTGAAAAGCCCTCGTCTTCAAAAATTACAAATTCCTTTTCTGATAGTCCGATATTATTTATGGCATATTCTTTGCACATTTGAATCTGATTTTCTATACTTTCTCCCCTGCCGGTAAACCTGCTTTTTCTGGAATATATAGCTACTCTCATAAATAAATCACCTGATTTTTTTTATTATTTTTTTAAAAATGGATGTCATTTGTTTATAAGAAATATCCAGCTCTGTCAAATGTTCTATAATAAATTCTCCATAAGCTAATCCCATTGCATTTCTTAGCTGCATTTTCTGGTCATCATTTTCAGGCGTAAAAACAACAATTTCGTATCCCTCTTTTTGCCTGCCCATTCTTTTAAATCCCTATTTTATTCGCTGTTTATGTATATGACAGTAATACTCGTACAAATGTATGGGTTACGTTATGTTTTTACAATACATAGTATTTATATATGAATTATACAAAATAATCGTTGACTTTTTATTAACTGCTTATTATAATCATTTCATACTATATTTATTGGAATTGTAGGGATTATTTAAAGGGGTGTTATAATGAATTTTAGATACCATCACACAAAATTTGTTCATTCAGAAAATCATCATCATAATGATACCGGGTGTAATGATTATGCAACTGCTGTAGCTGAGTACAGAAAGACTTTCGCTTCTAAGAAGAAGGTTCTAGAACAGACACCCGATCCTGCCGTTAAAGCTATGCTTCTATATATGGAAGAAAAAGGATGCGAAACTGTTTTTGACAGATTTGATGCTCAGAAGCCTCAGTGCAGCTTTGGTCTTGCAGGAGTATGCTGCAGAATATGCAACATGGGACCCTGTAAAATTACAAAAAAGAGTCCAAAAGGTGTTTGCGGGGCGGATGCAGACGTTATCGTAGCAAGGAATATTCTAAGGAGCGTCGCTGCAGGTGTCGCAGAACATGGTGCAAGAGGACGTGAAAGTATGCTGGCTTTAAAGTATGCTGCAGAAGGCAAAGTCAATATTCCTATTGAGGGTGAAAGCAAGGTGTTGGCTTCTGCTAAGGCATTTGGACTGGATACTGAAAACAAAAGCATCGAGGAACTTGCAGGGTTAATTGCTGATATTCTTCTGGAGGATTCGTCCAGAACTGTTCCCGGCCCTCACCGTACTCTAAACTCATTTGCTTCAAAAGAACGTATTAAGGTATGGAGTGAGCTGGATATTCTTCCTATTAGTCCTTATCACGAAGTTTTTGAGAGTCTTAACAGAACAGGTACGGGAAACGACAGTGACTGGAAAAATATTATGAAGCAAATGTTGCGTACGGGTGTAGCTTTTGCATGGTCTTGTGTGCTTGGGTCATCTATTGCTATGGACAGTCTGTTCGGACTGCCTGTTAGAAGTACTTCT
The DNA here is from genome assembly GCA_023443515.1 of Bacillota bacterium. Classification (GTDB taxonomy): domain Bacteria; phylum Bacillota; class Clostridia; order Acetivibrionales; family DSM-1351; genus Ruminiclostridium. The sequence continues at coordinate 25,293 of JAEZUC010000038.1, read as the reverse complement.
AAGGTTAATATCGGTGCTTTGGAAAAAGGTTATGTTAATATAGCAATTCACGGTCACTCTCCTGTTTTGGTAAGTGAGATTGTGAAGCTTGGTAACTCGGAAGAGTTTCAGGAGTTGGCAAGGCAAAACGGAGCTTTGGGAATCAAGTTCTACGGCATTTGCTGTTCCGGACTTTCTGCTATGTACAGATATGGCGGTGTTATACCCCTTTCTAATGCTATCGGAGCTGAACTTGTTCTTGGAACAGGTGCTTTAGATTTATGGGTGGCTGATGTTCAGGATGTTTTCCCTTCCATCATGGAGGTTGCAAGCTGTTTTAAAACAACTGTTGTTACTACCAACGATTCTGCCCGATTGCCGGGAGCCGAGCATTACGGCTTTGATCACCATCATTCCAATATGAATCAGACTACAGAGCTTGCAACGAAGATACTAAACAGGGCTATTGAGAGCTTTACTCAAAGAAGACAGATTCCCGTTTTTATTCCGCCTTATGAGATTGAAGCAGAAGTGGGCTTTTCGGTTGAATATATCAACAGGCATTTTGGAAGCGTTAAGCCTCTTGCAGAAGCACTGAAAAGCGGTGAAATTCTTGGAATCGTTAATCTGGTAGGTTGCAATAACCCACGTATTGTCTATGAAAAAGCTATCGTCGAGCTTACAGACATTCTTTTAGAGAATAACGTTCTGGTTTTGACTAACGGGTGTGCCTCCTTTCCGCTTATGAAGCTTGGATATTGCTCTACTTCTGGCTTGGAGCGTACAGGTGATAACCTGAAAAGATTTTTGAAGGATCTTCCCCCTGTATGGCACATGGGGGAATGTTTTGATAACGCAAGAGCCTCCGCACTATTTAAAGCTGTTGCAGAGGCTTCGGATATTTACATCAAGGACATGCCTTATGCTTTTGCCAGTCCGGAATGGTCAAATGAAAAAGGTATATGTGCGGCCCTGAGCTTCAGATTGCTGGGTATTGATTCTTACCACTGCGTATATACTCCCACTCAAGGCTCAGATAATGTTACAGAATTTATGAGTAATGGAACCAAGGATATTCTGGGTTCAAGAATGATTGTGAATGTTAATCACACTGAATTGGCAAATGAGATTGTCAACCACCTCAAAGAACAGAGAAAAACTCTGGGATGGGATTAATTTTATGGAGGATGTCTATGAATTTAAAAAAGTTTATTGCAGCAGCTTTGGTTTTTGGACTAATTTCAGGTACTGTGGCCTGTGGAAAAGCTACAGATGTAAAAACCGTAAAAATTGCCTACCTTCCTTTAACACACGCTCTGCCTGTGTTTGTAGAGAATGAATTGCAGGATAAGTCAGGTCAGAAATATAAAATTGAACTGGTCAAGTACGGATCATGGCCTGAACTGATGGATGCCTTAAACACAGGCCATGTTGACGGCGCTTCAGTGCTTATTCAGCTTGCCATGAAGGCAAAGGAACAGGGTATCGGTGTTAAGGCAGTTGCACTGGGTCACAAGGATGGTAATGTTGTTGTTGTATCAAAAAGTATTAAAAGTACCACCGATTTAAAAGGAAAGAAATTTGCCATTCCTCACAGGCAGTCTTCCCATAACATACTTTTGGGACAAATGCTTAAAAATGCCGGGCTTTCCTACAAGGATGTAAATATTGTTGAACTTCCTCCGCCTGAAATGCCGGCGGCTCTTGCCCAAGGTCAGATTGACGGATATAGTGTTGCTGAGCCCTTTGGTGCAAAGTCTGTGGCTTTAGAGACAGGAAATGTACTTTTTGAATCCAATGAGCTCTGGAAAGATTCAATCTGCTGCTCTCTTGTTTTGTCCGACAAATTTATTAACAACAGCAAGGATGCCGCAAAAGAGGTTGTGTCCAGTTATAGAGAAGCAGGGGAATACATTGGCTCTCACAAGGATGAGGCAAATGCTATTGCAAAGAAATATCTCAATCTTGACGACAAGGTTCTGGACCTATCCATGAAATGGATTTCATACAACGATCTTGAAATTACAAGGGAAGCATATGGCAGCCTGACTGATAAAATCAAAGAATTCGGGATTTCCTCAAATCCCCCGGCTTATGATGACTTTGTAGATTCAAGCCTTTCAGGCAAATAGAAGGGAGAATAATTTATGAAGAAATTGATTCATATTCCGGTATCATTGACATTATTATTAATTCTGTGGCAGGGAGGCGTGTCCTTGGGACACTGGAATCAAGCTCTGCTTCCCTCTCCTATTGACGTGGGAAAGGGATTTTGGGAACTTATTGTGGACGGAACCCTTTTTACGGGTGTTAAAGCCAGTATGTACAGATTTTTTACAGGATATCTTTTGGCTGCCCTTACAGGAGTTACTCTGGGGTTGGTTCTGGGTTGGTTCAGAAATGCATGGAGCTTTGTAAATCCTGTTGTACAATTGATAAGACCTATATCACCAATAGCATGGTTTCCATTTATTGTACTGCTATTTGGAATTGGCGATCTTCCAGCTATCGTTATTATTTTCATTGCAGCATTCTTTCCTATTCTTTTAACTACAGTAAACGCCGTAGGAAAAGTTGACCAAATCTACATAAAGGTCGCAACGAATTTTGGCATAAAGCAACCCCAGCTTCTGACAAAAATAATTCTTCCTTCCGCTTTTCCTTCTATTGCTTCGGGACTTCATATAGCCTTGGGTACAGCGTGGGTGTTTCTTGTAGCTGGTGAAATGGTGGGAGCTCAGACGGGGCTGGGTTTTATGATTATTGATGCAAGAAACAATCTCAGAACGGATTTACTGCTGGCGAGTATTTTATCCATCGGGCTTATAGGACTTATTCTTGACAGTTTAATGGGTCTTGGGGAGAAACAGCTCTTGAAAAGATGGGGAGTCATTGGAGGTAACAATGTTCATTAATATAAAAGATGTTTCAAAAGAATATTTAACGAATAACTCAATATTCAAAGCCTTAGATCATGTATCACTGCAAATTGAAAAAGGTGAGTTTTTATGCCTGCTTGGCCCAAGTGGCTGTGGCAAAACTACGCTTCTGAATTCCGTTGCAGGTTTTGAAAAGGTTAACACCGGAAGTATTCAAATAGACGGGAAACAGGTCTTGGAGCCTAGTATCCGCAACGTAACAATTTTTCAGAACTATGGTCTTCTTCCTTGGCGGACAGTTCAAAAAAATGTTGAGTTGGGACTGGAAAGTAAGAAAGTCTCAAAAAAGGAAAGACATGATATTGCCAGTAAATATATTGATTTAGTGGGGCTTTCGAAATTCAGTAAAAGTCACCCTTCTCAATTATCAGGTGGTATGCAGCAGCGGGTTGCCATTGCCCGTGCCCTGGCTGTTGACCCTGAAATCATTTTTATGGATGAGCCGTTTGGTGCCTTGGATGCATTAACAAGACTTAAAATGCAGGATGAGATTTCAAATATCTGGGAACAGCAGAAAAAGACTATTATTTTTGTCACTCATGATATTGAAGAAGCTGTTTTCCTTGCAGACAGAATTGTGATTATGACACCTAATCCCGGTAAAATTAAATCAATTATTAGTGTACCTTTAGCAAGAAAACGTGACCGAACCAGTGATGATTTCTTGAAAATACGTGACAGGGTATTTTCCGAATTTAATATGAAAAACCCTGATAATACAGAATATTATATTTAAAATGTATTAAGTGTTTCCACTATGTAAGAATAGCATTTTCAATGCACCTGGCAGCATAGGTTGCAAGACGAGTTCCTTTATCCATGTTGAATGTAGATATTGCCTTAATTAAGCCAATAGTACCTATTGATATAAGGTCATCACTGTCGCTGCCACACGAACCGTATTTTTTTACAATGTGTGCAACAAGCCTCAAGTTTCTTTCGATAAGAATATTTCTTGCTTCCTCACTACCATTTTTGTATGCCTCAACGTAGTACTGTTCTTCCTCCGGCTTTAATGGCTGGGGGAAGGAATTTACATTGGATACGTAGCCAATCATCACAAAAAAGTTGCTCAATACATCAAAGATTGCAGAAAACAGTATATCTATCAAGCAAGGCACCTCCTATGATAATGAAGTAATTAATACCTCAAAAATAGTGTACCTTTCCATTCTATGATTAAATATGAAAATAATGCGTGTCCTATTATATTTTTTAAAAATTATATTTTTTTAAATTTTTCCAAGTGATTTCTCAATCTTTATTAATACAAACTGTCTATTATTTTAGGGTAGTAATTTTCTTCTATTGCCTTAAGTTCTTCTAAAATCTCTTTCAAATGAATTTTGTTTTTGTCACTTGGTTTCATTCTGTATTTCAAGCATATGTTTAAGAACATAACAGCTTTCTCAAGTAATGTATCCGTATCTATCAAAACCTTTTCTATATGTTCAGCTCTTATATGTTTTTTTTGCTGTAAGAACAGGACTCTATCTTTCATTATTTTCTTGTGTTCATAAATGATAAAAGGAATTCTACTATCTTTTAGTAAATAGCCAAACATTATTTCATTGTTTAAGAATAAATCATAGATTTTCATGCCATAGAGATTTGCAAACTGAGGTAATTTGCTAAAACGTGACTCGTTAGGATTAGTATCTATTGAATTATTTACTTTTTCACTCTCCGGTAAAATAAAATCTATCCTTGAGTTGGTGTTTATTCCCTTCCAATATTCATATAACATGCTTTTAATAGTATTAATATTAAGTTTAAAATAAGCTTCAAGAGGTGCAAATGAATAAACATGTATTTTGTTCATAGTATTATCTATAGACTTTAAAAAATCAGCATATTCCAGCCTCATGGTATTTATATATCCCCCCTTGTCATACCCTAAGATATATACACCAATTTCATCGTATCCATATATTAGATTCGCGTGATAGAAAACATGCTTTTTATATGCTTCTCTTCCTTCTATATAGTATTCATCTAAATAAAATTCAACATATTTCCCTTTATTAAGGTTACTCTTAGTAAATTGTATTATATCTGCATTACTTTCAATCAAAACAGATTTGTCCAAATTACAATAATCCAATAAACTGTGTACAGTATAAAAATTTCCGTCTTTTTCAGGAGTGACATAATAATCAATGAAATATTCAGTAGTAAACACATTTCTTCCATACAACTGAATGTAATTTGTAAATAACCAATTATTAAACTGATTTTCCCCTAAAAACAGATGTACCCCTATATAAAGTTTCTGTTCATCATCATAGTCCTGTAAAGTATTTTTTGCTATTAATATCCATTCTTCTTCATCAAAAGAAATCCAATAATCAACACTATCATTCTTTCTTTCTAGCTTTATATAATAGCCTGAATCTGTACATGATACAGATTCACATTTCTCAATTTTCTGATAACCTCCAGAAAATACATCTCCTTTGTTGTAAATTCCTATCTGATGATAGCATTCTGTATTTTTAAAATCAGAGCTAAATACCTCACTATTACTCAAAAATAAACTTACGTAGCCATATGGCTGTGTATACTGAATATAATTTATTCTTACAATTAATTCATCTTCAATATCTGCTTCTCTATAAATTCTGGCTTCAACATTATCTGAATATTTGTTACCGCTGATAATATAATCATTCTCATTATTATTATTAACACTTACATTATTGGTATAATATTGCCATTTGCTTTTATCAGCTTCCGTTATTGAGATTTCAGCTTTCTTTTCGCCACAATAACGATTTGATCCTAAAATACTTAATGGATACGAATGGTATGTAAAAGCTTTAATATATGGATTTGTTTCTATTGGCAGTATTCTCATGATATCCCTTCCCCCTAAAAAACAAACTTAATTACATATTATATCGTCCAAATAGATTGAGATTTATTTTATATCTGCTAAAACATTGGTATTTTCTTCTATAGAATATACTAAACCTTCCTTGTTAATACAAAGTGTTTGTTCCGCAATCTCTATTCCTGCGTTCAGCGCTTCTACTTTAACAATAATTTTATCAGCCTTTAAACTTTTATCATCGCCTGTTAAAGGACTCCAATAAATAGACGTATTCACCGGAACTGTTAATGTCTTTCCCCGATTTTTAGTATTAATGTCTCTCATTAGTGTACCCTCTGTCGCGGTATATCTTATTTTATCGGCTTTCCCCTCATAAGTAGACTTAATTTTTAATCCAATTACGCTGGACATGGCAGGAGAATACTTTTTCATTGAATGTACTATAAGATTATCATTATTTAATGTAATGGCAAAATCTTTGTTATCTGCACTATAAACCTGCCCGCTTTCGCTTACCTTTTTACTATTATATGAATGAGTCCTGTTTGATAAAGTTCCCCTGAATGCCAAAACTAGAATAATAACTAAAGCAACAACTAATATGATAACTACAAATAATGACAGGAATCTTTTTGCGATTTTTCCCAAAACATATTCCCCCTCACAAAATAATCGATGCGTTTACTAAATATTACACTTGTAAGATATTTCCTGTCAAGATTTACTTTTGGTAATAACATAATGTAAATTATTAAATTTTATGTAACTTAAGTAATGATAAATTCATAATCTATAGATAGAAGAAGTTATTCGTTTTTATTTGAAAGGAGAAGAATAATGGATGACTTAGTAAACGGGTACGATTATCAGCAAAGAGACAAAAGTGTTATAAAACCTTTTAATCCTGCTAAGATAGCTCTCGCTATGGCCTATGTGCCTGATCAGGTATGGGAAAGACCCTATGATGTAAATGAAGGATTAGACAGAGGTACTCTTTTCCCGGCTCTCGACAAGCCATTCTTGGGAGGGGGAAACAGATATGAATAATAACATGGGTATGGGCGGTCCCGGTGGAATGGGCGGACCTGGTGGTATGGGTACACCCGGTGGCATGGGTACACCCGGTGGCATGGGTACACCCGGCGGCATGGTTACACCCGGTGGCATGGGTCAGATGGGCAGTATGGGCCAGATGGGCGGTATGGGCCAGATGGGCGGTATGGATGATTGCGAAAACATGGGCATGACTAGTGGAATGAAGCCTATGAATGAGCGGGAAGCACTGCTTTGGAAGGTTCAGGCTTACGAATTTGCCTGTATAGAGGTAGGTTTATTTCTAAATACGCATCCCACTGATAAAACAGCCTTGGCATATTTTAAACAATACCGCGACATGAAAAATCAACTTGAGTCTGAATTTACAAAAAGATTTGGTCCTCTTACCGCTACTCACATGGATAACGATTTATCGACATGGAAATGGATTGAGAATCCGTGGCCGTGGGAAATAGGACGGGAGGTGTAATAATACATGTGGATTTATGAAAAAAAATTGGAATATCCGGTAAAAATAACAAGACCTAACGCCGCCCTTGCTAAAGTTATTATAACTCAGCTAGGCGGCCCGGATTTCAAGTTTTTATAAATTAATTTAAATTATTAAAGGTATATTCAAAGTCAAGAGAATAATTATCTTTTATATATATTTTGTTTATTAATCTATGGATTATTTCATACTTAAATTCCGTTTCCATAGCATGTAGATTATGTATGATAGTTTTTACCTTGTCTGTTAACTCCAAGGATGATTGAAAAGGTGTGGAATTTATTTTTTCAAGGTTATTTTCCAGTGTTTGCTTTTGACGGCGAAGCTCATCCAGTCTTGTTTTATATTCATCAAGGGTTATTACACCTGCTTCATATGCGGATTGTTCCCTTCTGATTGCGTTATCGATATTTTTTAACTTGTCTTTAAATCTTTCATTTTCCTTTTTCTCTTTTATATATCTTGCGTCAAAGAGGTACTGTTTTTTGATAATTGTTTCATCCAGTTTTTCATAGGATAATAGAAGGTCTTTTACCTTTTCTATTACCTTTTTTTCAACAATATCCATATGATAATTTGCCTTGCTGTTCCTGCAGTCACCTGATATCTTTCTGTCAAAATAATAGTAATAGTAATCCCCTGGTGTTCTATCTGACTCACTTTTCAACTTTGCCTGATTTTTGAGAAACCTCCCCCCGTATAGTTTACTGCCACAGGATTCGCAGTAAATCAGCCCTGATAAAAGATACTTTTTCTCACAACTCCATTCTTTTATATCATTTTGTTTTTTATCCTGAATCAACTGCTGAAGCCTATCAAATTTTTCTTTGGTAATCAGCGGTTGGTGAGTATTTTCTCTTACTATCCACTGTTCCTGAGGCCTTACCATTCTTTTTGCTTTTCCTGTATCATCCCTCACTGTCAGAGTTATGTTGTACATGGTTATACCCAGATAAACAGGGTTTGTCAGAATTGCATATATGGAATTGGTACTCCAATGGGTGTTCCCCCTGTTTGTCCTTATTCCACGTGAGTTTAGATATTTGCATATTTTAAGCCTGCCCCAGCCTTCCAAAAATTTGTCAACTATTAGCCGATATATATCTGCTGTTGCAGGATTTATGATAAGATGCTGACTGTCAGCAGACAGCGTATATCCGAATGCTGGTATTGGTACGTTGGTTTTTCCTTCCCTCGCCTTTATCATCTGTGTTATTTTGACTCTTGAGCCCGTTACTTTTCTCTCCTTTTGTGCCAGTCCCGCATGGATTACCAAAAGAAATTCGTCATCGTCTGTCCTGCTGTCGTAACCCTCTTTTATTGAAATAAAAAAAGCTCCTTGGTTTGCAAGGCTCCTTTTTAGTTCAATTATGTCAAGTATGTCACGTGAGGTTCTTGATATTTCCTTTGATACAATTCCTTTTATTTTTCCTGATGAAATGTCGTTTTTCATTCGTACCATTTCCTGTCTTAAGTAACTGTACGCACCGGTTTTCATATCTATGTAAAAATCAATTATTTTATAACCGTTAACACTTGCCCATTCCGCTATATATTTTTTTTGATTTTCAATTGAAGTTATTTGACTGTCCTTTTTAGTTGAAATTCGTATGTAACCGCCGATTTCCAAGCCGACTTCTCCAATGGAATTCCTGATATCATTGTATTGCTCAAAATTATTTGCACTGACCAGAGGAGGAATATAGTCCATTTTCTTTTTCACCCCTTGGATTTATTGATTTTTCTTCTAAGGCTCTTTTAATAAGAATTTCAATAACTTCATCAAGTACTTCCTTTTTAGTCATAAATATACACCCCAAGTTTATAATATGGGGTGTAAACTATTTTGGTGAATAAGATTATTCAGACAAAAAAACTCTGAAGCGATTTTTTACCGCTTCAGAGCTTTTAATTAGGCCGATATTACCAGTCAATTGAATCTACATACATAGTAAAGTTACCTTCTGCAGATGTTTCAACTTGTATACCAAACTGGCACTCGGTTAAAGTTACATCTGTAGTAAGAGGAAGTGTTACTGTGAATTCATTCCAGTCACCCTTCTTTACCATGTCGTAGCCCTTCCATGAAGAATTCCATTCTGCTGCTGTCCAATCTGAATTGTGTGGCATATAGTATGGCTGAATTGATTTTATTGGAGCTCCTTCTGGAATCCAAATTCTGAAGGTCATTGATTGTCCCGGTTTTAAAACATGTACACTGCTGTTTATTTCAGCGTCCACTTTACCGTCTTTTGAACCTACAGCTTCCCATTTGAGAGACTTGTTTCCCTGGAAAGCCTTATCAGAGGTTACTGATAAAGTTGTAATTGTAGCGTCATTTGTTGTAAAACCGTTTAATTCTCCATCTTCAAAGTTGACGTCTGCATTATCACCTGTAGCTGATGTTATTGTTACTGTATCCGTTACTGAATTTGACAGACCTTTTTCATCAAATACTGTTAATTTTATTGTATATGTTCCCGGAGCTTTGTACTTATGGATAATATCTGCACCGGTACCTTCTGTACCGTCACCGAAATCCCATGAATAAATGTGAACATTTCCGTCAGGGTCAGTTGAAGCTGTTGCATCAAAATTTATATTATCTCCGGTAAATGCTTCTTTTGGTGATACTGTAAAGGCGGCTACCGGCGGTTTGTTTTCTGTTATTGATCTGTAAGGTAAGCTTTGTATTTTTCCAAGAAGATATTGTTTTAGTATTCCGTAATCTACTGCATCAACATTGTTATCTAGGTTTAAATCACATGTTCTGTTGTATTCTGAATCAGGGTTCAATAAAATTTTCTTAAAATATGCATAATCTATAGCATCTACAGTTCCGTCATTATTAGCATCACCGTACAGTACAGTCTGAGCATTTGAATCAAGTACAATGTGGCATACGGTTAATGCAGGTATTGTGTAAGTTAATTTGTTACCGCTTATAGCATCTATTGAATCTTTTTCTGTAATGTTTGCACTGCTTCTGTCAAATGACCATACTCTTCCTGATGTATACTGCTTGTCGCTGTTTATGCCAAAGTTAACTGTCATAGGACTATCATAATTCTTGTTGATAAGCATAACATGTAATTTTGAATCGTCTTTTGAATCAACTGAAGCATATACGGAAGTGTTTTCTATGTCGGAAGTTTCTGCTTTAACCTTCGTATCACCATATTTTGAACCATTTCCGTCATAGTTTGTGTACATATTAATACCTGCTGCTGTGTAACTTCCGCCACCCCAAACAGTTGCAAGGTAAACGCCGTACTTTCCAAATACACCCAATACATCAGCTTCTGCTATACCACCGGTTATATGGTTGTCTGCACCATATGAATACTCTGTGAATGCAAGCTTTGTTCCCGGATTGTATTTGTCTATGGATTCCTGTACCTTTGGAATCAAAGGAAGTCCGAAGCTGCACCACTGTGCTATCCAGCTGTCTTCTTTATATGTAGGATCCCACAATGTTCTGGCTGCCTGCAAACGTGCTTTGTTACATAGTATGTTTGTTGGGTCTTCACCAAAACATATTCTTTGTCCTCCACCCTTTGCCTCAGGATACCAGTGCAGATCGAGAGCGTCTATCAAACGGGTTCCTGCTTCAGTAGAGGCTTTTTTCATGCTGTCCAGATAATAATCAAGGAACCATGTGTAATTGCCCTTTAAATCCGGCCAATCTGGTGCTGACTGAAATTCATTGTATTCAGCAAATCCATATGCAACAAGTCCAAAGGTTTCTGCACTTGGATCCATGCCTTTTACCGCTTTTGCAAGGTTGATATTCTTGTCTATAACCTCTGCACAGGTTGGCTGTTCGGGATGAAGTCTTGGATGTGTGCCTGGCCATAGAGCAGGCTCATTGTCAATAGCATAGCCTTTTATACCTGTTGAAGTTGAAGCGCTTCCATATTTATTAACAAGGAAGTTTACCAGCTCATCCATATAAACGTAGTTGTCAGTTGTATCCGGAGTAAGAGATAAAGGTGCATCCTTTTTAAATTTTACTTCTTTCCATCTTTCTGATGGTGCTACTTCTTCTTCCGTTACAGTTCCATTTGCATCCGCCGCAACATATCCTGCTGCCTGCAAGGTTACCAATGAGTATGGTTCACCTGCTGCAAGGTTTTTATCCTGGAAATCTGTTATTACCACGCCCGGTTCACTCCATTTTTCTGCGGGTATGTTGTTACTTGTGAGCATATAAGTGTCACTGGATTGCTGCCAGTCACTACCTGCGTTGGAATAGTTGTTTTCCCAGTTATAGCCTGTTGTTCTGTTACCGCCGAATCTTTTTGAAGTTAACTTTGCATTATTAAACTCCCAGTTTCCTCCATAAATATAGGGACTTATTGCAGCTCTCTCAGCCGTTGTGTCTATACTTATGTTTATTGCATCGCTTGCGGATACTGAGGAGATGCTTGCAGGAATCATAGTTGTTAAAAGCAATGCAGATCCAACAACTAATGCCCCAACCTTTTTCATTTTTGTTTTTTTAGCCATTTTAACTCAAGTCTCCTTTTTGTTTTTTACTCATTTGCTGACATTCAGGATAAATTGGATTATTACTGTCCTCCTTTCATTTTTAAACTTTTACCCCAATGTTGCAAATGATAATTTAATTCATTTTTTACATATTTTAATATGTAATAATTTGAATTATATCATAATTAATAGTAATATATTGTTAAAATTTCTGCTTATTTGAATGACTGTATTAATGAGGTTTATAAAAACTTGAAATCCGGCGGGCCTGATGGAGAACTTGCGGCATCTCTTCGTTACCTCAGTCAGAGATATACAATGCCATATGAGCAAGCTAAAGGTACTCTTACAGATATAGGAACAGAAGAACTGGCTCATATGGAAATTATCTCGGCAATTGTATATCAATTGACTAGAGGTTTAAGTATTGAAGAAATTAAAAAGAGTGGCTTTGATACCTATTTTGTTGATCATACAACAGCAGTATATCCAATTGCTGCTTCAGGTATGCCTTTTACAGCAACCTACTTCCAATCAAAAGGCGATCCGATTACAGATTTAATAGAAGACCTTGCAGCAGAACAAAAAGCAAGAACGACATATGACAATATACTTAGGTTAGCAGATGATCCCGATGTTAAAGAACCTATAAAATTCCTCCGTGCAAGAGAAATAGTTCACTTCCAGAGGTTTGGCGAAGCATTGAGGAATGTACAGGATAATTTGGATTCCAAGAATTTTTATGCATTTAATCCTGCATTTGATAAGACAAAAAAGTTATAAGGAATATAAAGCCAGCGCTAAAATGCGCTGGCTTTATTCGATTAGTTGATAAGATCTTTTGTCAAGGTTCAAGTCTAACTACAAGTTTTTATTTTCGTAGCAAGTCCAAATTAGTTCGCAACAGACTTACAATGTTTGCTACAAGTTACCGATTCTGCAAATTGCGTTCTTAATTTGGATATGAAAAAACCACAATTCATTTAACCGAATATGCGGTACTGACCAAATTTTTTATGCTTTAAAGTGTTTGTCAAATGTTTCTATATAAGAATCTTCTTTTAAAATTGAAAATTGCCTTTCATAACTGCCTATTTGTTGCCAAAATGCTTTTTTATTAAAATCATTAGATTTTAACAGTAATGGAACATTATGAAAAGTTTCGGCTAACATATTAATTTGTTTTAAATGCTTATATATAGTTTTCCAACTAAATGGATTCCACCATTGATGCTGATATGTGCGAGCAAACCAAAGAAGTATCGCCCTTTCGTTTACTGGATAAGGCGGTACTTAGGAAAATTGTATTTAGTTGTCATCTTTAGAATTAATTAAATTATTAGCGAATTATTTATCTTCATAAATATCATCTGTATTTACCTTTTTAAGGTTAAATTCCTTAATTATATCTTCTTTAATTTCATGTAGTGCCTCTTTAACAGCCATTTTTACAGCCCCTAAAATTATTAAAAATAAAACGAATCCTCCTAGTATGTATACAATTAACTCCATTTATTACTCCTCCTACAATCTGCCTTTTATAACCTAATAATTATATATAATTAAATATTACCGGTAATTTTTATTGAAATAAAGTTCTCAATATAGCGGTACTGATTTATGGTATATTTAGTTACTTTGTTTAAGATTTCTAGTTCATTATCGTAAGTTAAATAATGGAAGATAGAAATTATGTATTCTTCAGAGTTATGCTCACTTTTTTAGTTCTTTTCAATTGATGATACAATATAACTTCCCATTGTCGCAATTGCAAGAATTATACCAAGATATCCATCAAGGTTATATTCAGCATCTAAATAAATTCCAAACACGCCTGCCAATATAGTTAATATGAATGCCATAAATGCCTTCATAAATAATCACCTCTTCAAATTATATTAATAATCCTCGTTTCGCAGAATCAAACAATAGTGAACTTACGCTATCAGATAAAGCTCATAATTTACAGTAACTTCCCCATACATATTGATTCTTGTATATCTACATATTGTCCATAATTCTCTATAACATTATAACCAATGCCACTATATAATTTAATTGCTTCTTTCAAAACATTTCCAGTTTCAAGTATTAATTTTGAATATCCATTTTCCATTGCCTTTTGTTCTAATGTATAATAACAAAATAATACCATTTAATTCTATATTTGGTAAATACTTTAGTCAATATTGCTTTTTACGATTAAGGTACTATTTTAGATTTTTATCCATTTTACTTTTATTAACAAATACTACCATAATGTTTAGTTTTTTACAATATTGTCCCGTCTGTTTTCCTTGTAATCCGGAAAACATATTTGTTTACACTTCATAGAATATATGATAATATGTACCAAAAAGTAAATTAAACCATAAAATGGTAATTATTTAGCGATAAAGTATGTATTGGTGCGCACCGTTTACATAAAAACAAAAGACTGGCTTAGTCATGGAGGGAGTAGGATTATGAGAAAAACAACAAAACTAATTTTTTCATTGGTATTGGTTTTCACAATTGCTTTATCCAGTTCATTTATTGGCTTTGCAGCGAATGGTAAGCCGTTTTATGCTCATTTCGCTAAGATAGGACAAGAAGATAGTATTTTATTAGAGCAAAATAGCAATTTTGTTTTGGTAGATACCGGTAGATATTATAGTAAAGATACAATAAACTCTTTATTGGATGCTCGTGGTGTAACTTATTTAAATTCTATAATAATTACACATTACGATGCTGATCATATCGGAGCACTTTTGCCCGTTTTGGAACATATCAACAATAATGTGGGTACTCTTTATGGGCGGTATTATGATTATAGCCAACTAAATTTAATGTATACCTTAGACAAAGATGGAGTTTACAAGAATTATCTTAAATTTGTAAATGCAGTTATTAAAATAGCTGGTTTATCAAATGAATATGATGAATTTGATTTAAATAATGTCCCTGCTTTTAGTCAGACAGTTATGGATAAAATATCAGCTGTATATAGTTACAGTGGCACTTCTTGGTTATCCCCTAATGTTTCCTCTGGTGATAATTTTTATTTTGGCTCTTCATATATTACATGGATGAATCCTGCGGCTACATATTTTAGTAGCTCTGAAACTGCGGCTACCTTAGCAAATAAAATTAATGCAGATTCTTTGGTGTTCAGAGTTGGCACGGAATCAGGAAATAAAATGCTGTTTCTCGGTGATACCTATGAACTTTCAGATTTGGTTAATGCTACCAATACTGATTGTGATGTTTTGAAGATATCACACCATGGCTACCCGGGTAGTACAACTGAAAAATTATTGGATGAAGCAACACCAGCATATTCTATTATGACAGTTGCTGATGGCAGCACTGCAACTTCAAGATTAAATTCAATAATAGCAAGAACAGATGACATTCAAAGAGCTAATTTTGGTAGCTTATATTATACCGGAACAGTAGCAAATTCCTATGGTACAGTTCAAATAACATCTACTGGTGGAATCAGTGTTTCAAATTTAAATGCTGTTCCTTAACCTAGAGCCTGTTTCGAAGTTTGCGTGACCTTCATGATTGATGTAAAATTAATATCAATCATGGAGGTTTTTTATTGCAAGGTAATATGTTTTCATTCCAAACTATTGAATTGTTGGTATATATTGTGTAATACTTAAAGAAGTAAATAAACAAAAGGAGTTCGTTATGGATTTAATAATAATATTTGGAGCAATTATACTTTTAGCCGGCATAATTTCTTTCCTAATTATATTTAAATGGAACTCATCATTAACAAAGAACTATAATTTACGTTGTACAAGTTGTAAAAGCATTTGTGATAGTGAATATATAAAAACTGCTGTTAATATTAAAACTGCCATTATCTATAAGCTAAGACTTAAATGTCCAGCTTGCTCAGAAGAAACTGTTTTTGAAGCCGTAAAAGTAAATAAAAATCAGTAAATTATGAAGTTTTAATAACCCCACCAGCGCCACAAGACTCTGGCTTTCACTCTTTTTAACGCTCGGCGCACAAAAAGGGCTATCTCAAATCATTGATATGATTCTGAGACAGCCCTTTAAGTTATAGATTAATTAATTACTACTTATTATATATTTTGTAGATAAGAACCGCTGCTTCAGCTCTTGTTGCATTGCTCCTAGGATTGATATTGCCGTTTGAACCGCTTATCAAACCGGAATTTACAAAGTTTGCAACACTATCGACAGCGTAGCTTGATATGTCGGAATTGTCAGAGAATTTTTTCAAATCCTTTGATGATCCGTTTTTAGCCATTTCTTTGGCAATCGTTAACGCTTTTTCAGAAAGAACTATCATATCCTGTCTTGAAATAAGTTGGTCAGGACTAAACTTATTGTTGCCTGTTCCATTTGTAATTCCAAGCATTTTAGCTGTAGCTATTGCATTGAAATAATAGTCTCCTGGTTTAACATCATCGAAAGCAACTGTTGCACTAGATTTGAGTCCTAAAGCCTTCATAAGAAGAGTCAAATAGTCTGCCCTTGTAATGGAATTCTGAGGAGAGAATGTTGTTTCAGACGTTCCTCCTATTATTCCTTTTGAAGCAAGTACTTCAATTTTATCCTCTGCCCATTTAGTCTTATACGTATCCTCGAATTTCTTTTCAACAAATGTTACAGCGTACGATCCTGACTCCGTTGCGTCAAATACTACCTTACCACTACGAGCATCATATCTTCCGCTTGTTACAGGTGTTGCCTTACCATTACTGTCTATAGACCAAACTACAATATGTTCAGCCTTTGCCAATTCATCTGCAGTAGGCTTGTAGTCAATTGACACTGTAACCGGTGTTAAAGGATTGCTGATTGACAAGCTGTTTCCGCCTGCCTTTAGCTCAACATCAATTACAGGTCTGTTTCCTATCTGATTCTTATCAGATGCTGCAAGGCCGATATCTACTGTTTTCTGCTGTATATCCTGATTTTTCAGTGCGTCCGCAGGTACTACAACTGTTCCTACAGGAGTCACAATTTCAATATTCTTATTACTGTCTGCAGACTGAAGTGAGCTTACAGGCAATATCTGAACATATTCCTTTGCACCCTGTGCAGCTGTAACTACTACTTTAGCTGTAGAAGAAGTATCGAATGCCTTATCAAGTGCATCCTTAGGAATTTCTACGCTTGCCACGCCTTTTTCAACCTTTGGCTGTGCTGTGACCACTCCGTCTTTAACTACAACATCGCCAGTTGGCGTAGGTGTTGGTGTTGGTGTTGGCGCTGGTGTACTTGAAGAAGTAGTTACAGTGATTGAAGGACCATTTGTACTCCAGTTTCCAGCTTCATCTCCTGCTTGAACTATAAACGTATATGTTGTACTTGGTGATAATCCTGTAACATTAAAGCTTTTGGCTGATCCCGTCACAGTTCCAACTAAATCTAACCCTTTGTATATCTTGTAGCCGTTTACTCCCATATCATCCTCTGCATCGGACCATGTTAATGTAAGTTGGCTGGTTGAAACATTTGATACTGTTAGTCTACCCTGTGGCCATGTCGGTGCAGTTGTGTCTACTGGTGTAGTTGTTGCTTCAAAATATTTTTCACTTATGTAAGTATTCACACTTTCCAGTTCATCTGCAGTAAGAGCATGGTCATAGATGATAATCTCTGCTACTCTGCCTTTGAAAGCATTAGCCTCAGTACGATTGCTTGCCTCATCATTAAGAACACCTCCTACTCCTAGAGTAGTTCCAAGATTCTTAAACTCATTTCTACGAACGCTTGAGTCTACGGCATTTCCGATCTCACCGTCCTTATCGTTGATGCTGACAGAGAGAACATTAGCATCTTTCATTCCAATGATTGAAACAAGACTGCTAATACTAACTTGCTTTCTTACAACTGGTGCTGGACCATCGTTCTCAGGAGCCACCCAAGGTCCCATACCATTTCCAAAGCGAGCATGAACTCCGTTGGTAGCAGCAGTTATACCCATTCCGCCCCAATCGCCAACAGTATTGATGTATACTGGTGAGAACTTGTCGCCGAATCCAGTAATGTCATTGTGTTCGGCTGTCGGTTGAGCAACTACGATAACCGTCATTTCATCAGTTCCATTGTAATTTTTAAGAATATCACCCTCAAGCCTGTTATTGAGGGAGTCAAAATTGATGTAGTTGTATGGTACTTCTGCTTCTTCATCACGCATCAATATAGCCGCTTCAGTAGCATTGACTGGCTTAATAACCTCTCCGTTTACAATATTAGCCCATTCAAGTACTCTATTATCTGCATCCTTGACAATGTTTACATCATCAGCCTTTAACCAAACATCAAGACCATTCATCGGAAGAAGAGGTTCTGTACCTGATGGTATTTCCGATGTTCTTATTGTTGTTTTTACTGCCTCTGAAGCAAATGTAAGAACTGTCTCCGCAACTCTCTGATAGAAGTCGTACTCCGTATCAGGATTTAGTCCTGTAAATGCAAAAGTAGAAGTAAATACAGTTGGTGCAGGTGCATCCTTAAGAACAAAGGCATATTCATAACCAGGTAACGGGTTGAGAGATACCTTATTATGTTTTATTGTGTTAGCGCTAGGAGCTATAACTTCACCATCATAAGGTTCTTTCTCAAAATCTTCACTTATAAGTGTAACCACGCCCCAATTTGAACCGTTATTCCAGGATGATCCGGTCTCATCATGCCACATTATAACGTCCTGACGGCTACCAGCTGCTCCGGCATCATTTATTTGCGAATCAAATCCAATTACGTGACCAATCTCAGGTACTACAGGAACATCATTAATCTTAGCTTTAAATGGGATCTTAGTTTCTATGTAATAACCACCATCCACAATTTTCGCATAAGACTCAAAACCAGTACTGATACTGCCTGGATTAAAGCTTTTCTCATTAAGATAGTTAACTCGGTATTGCCCCATCCCTGTTCCGAAGGAGGCTGCTTTACTATTGGTTTCATCTACAAAAATTTCCACCGAGTCCTTCTCGTGTGCATTGCCGCTACTGCTGTTTAGTACAGGGTCTTTTACACGCACCAGCACATAAAGATTAGCATCATCCCACAGGACCTTAGTGGTGCCGCTCGTCGGTCCGTTTGACATTGTAAGATGCTTAACGTTTGGAAGCGTGTCGGTCATATCCCAAAGTGGGTCGAGTTGGTCTCCTCCGAGAATAGGTGTACCGTATAAGGCAGTTCCAACCCCGCTAGGCTTCACACTAAGCGCTTTGAAGGCGTTACGTAAAGCGAAATACGAATTGTCCGCTGCTTCCTGTCCAATCTCAGCATTGGATACAGCAGTTTGTGCCTCATTTAAGGCGCTTGCAAAAGCATTCCATGAATTGACAGTATAAATTTTTTCGTCAAGGTTTTTAACGTCGTCAATTAATGCTCTCAGAAGAGTTTTGTCCACTTCTTGGCTAATTGGGTTTGCAGGTCCGCCACGTCCTGCTTTGACTTCATTAAAGTATGACTCTACTTTCGCAATTTCGTCAGAAGTCAGTTCTCTGTCATAGATGAGAATCTGCGCAACTTGCCCCAAGAAACGGTATGGTGTTACAGCTGACATTGTGTAACCTACTCCCAAATCCGATCTGTTCCCGGTAAGCGCAGAAGCGTTGGTTCCCCCGCCTATACGGGTATTATTAACATAAATGTCTCTATTGGTTCCGTTTAGCTGCGCTCTAACGCTTGACATACCGCTAATGGTTGTTGAATAAGTCGCACCGCCGCCCTGTGAGCCGCCGTTCCCATTACCAAAGCGGATGTTAACTCTGTTTGTTCCTACGCCCAAATTAATACCGCTCCAACCGTCGTTGCCAGGCCATGTTTGGAAAGTCTCGTTCAATCCGAAATAAACAAGACCACTTTGGTCACTGGAGTTGTTGGCTGTAGTTGTTGGCTTAGCCAGTGCATATATCGTCATCTGCGTCTTGCCGTTATAATCCTTAAAGTTTTTAGCTTTAAGAGGTCTTGACATTGCGGCGAAATCTATATAGTCGTATACATCTTTCTTTAGCGTGGGGTTGCCGTTTGGTGTTCCAAGATTATCTCCGCCGCTACCTGGAACATCTGCTGGAACAAGCTTCGCATTAACGCTCCCCATGTTTTTCCATCCTGTTACGTTACCATCACTGTCTGTTTCTACTCCCTCATCAGCTTTGAGCCATAAGTCCAGACCTTCTCTAGGAATATCTACAGGAGTCATGTCACGTACCACAACACGTGCATGTGACTGGCTAAGTACTTGACCATCCTCGGACAGTATGAAAATTATGTATGGACCGGGCACAAGTGGAGCATTCATTCCGAGCTGGTCACCGGATACCACTGATTCATCATCGCCTCCATCGAAATGTCCGCCGCTCGAAGAGGATATCCATACCTTTTTTGTCGGATCGTTCAGATCGTACGCAAACCTGACTGTTCCTCCCGGGCTTACTTGAACGTCAGCCGGGAGCAGCTTATTTGCAACCGAAACTGTGGTGCTAAAGTTTATAGTTTTAAAATTCGGCTTTTCTGAAGTACTAAGTACCAAAGTCCAGCTTCCATCAGTGGAAATTTCATACCCGTTCACCACAGGCTTACCGTTAAGTGTAAAGGTGTAATCTTCACTCAATGTGAGTTTAAGAGGACGTACTGCTGAAACCTCGTAACTTTTCCCGTCTTCCACATTAACAGCTGACGCGCTCGTGTCGACATACACCGTATACTTGGAGGTAGCAATTGGTGTGACACCGTCTCCATAAACGATATATAATTTGTATTCTCCTGCCGCTGACGGAGCTACAATTGTTTTTGCGTCGCCGGCAGCTTTTGTCATGGTTGGGCCTTCAACAAAAGTAGTTGTATTTGCTGGCGCCAGCCAAACAGTATCTTCAGCTTTTAGCAGACCCCTGCGGTTCAGAGTTTCACCTTTACCCATGATGACATTTGAAGCCAACTCAAACTCGGTATCGGCAATGAGACTCTTTGGTATCATATGAACATATTCATCTTCAAGACCTGAATTCAAGACGATTTCGTTACCCTTAACCGGCCAAATACGGTCTTCGCTTTTGTAATTCTTATAAGTAATTCTAGGACCGCCGTTCTGGTTGTTATTTCCATCAACGTAACCATCAACAGCAATCATATCGCTTTTGCGCTTCCAGTTGTTAAATTCATAAGCACGGCTCTGTCCCAGAGCATAGGAAAGCTTTGACTGAACTACGTTGCCTATCATCTTTATGAACGTGCTACCTTCGTCGGGATGGAACCCGTTCGTCCAGTTGTTGGAGTCCTGAGGTCTGTTAGAGGCATTCGGGTTAAGGAAGTTGTAGTTCATCTCGGTGAAATTCGACCAGTTGTCAGGATTCCAGTTATTATTCGGATCGGTAACTGGGCTACTTGTCAGATTTCTGACGGTATCCCATGTCCCTCCGTCCGGTAAATTACCGGGATCTCCCTGACGCCCCAGTGAGTAAATGGCTCCGGAGTCATTAACTATAGTACAAATCTCCTCTACTCTGTTATAGTTTATTTTGTTATTTCTGGAGGTGGTAGAGATTTCCGGAGACCTTGCAAGGCTTGTTTCATGTGTACCAACGTAAGGTCCGCCGGTCTTGTCTGTACCATGGCTGGTATAGCCATACCCATCGTACTCGCACCAGCCCCAGCCAATGCTCATAGCGCCGTAGGTGGAATCATACAGGAAGTTGTGCAGTACCTGCATGTTAGTTGTATAGAAAGAAGTTAGTGAGTTGGCGCCAGGGAAACCATAGCAGTTCCTATACAAGAAGTTATTTGTAATATAAACATCCTGTGGAACGGCTTCTGTGCCCGCCTGATATTTTTCCTTATCAACGCCAGCCCAACTCTTAATTGATGTATCTTTTGATTCATTAATATCCTTCTTATCGTTTTCATAAATATGCGTAGGATGCCCAACTACAATGCCGGAACTGAGCGTATCCGCGATATAGTTGCCGGTGACTTCAATAGCCTTTACGTCATTTTCCAGATGGATACCATTAAATCCGGTAAACTTAATCTCACCGTTCAGCACTTTTATATCTCTCGCAGCATTAATCATTACCGCTGCTGGCGGTATATCATATCCGCGGTAGAACGTTTCATGCCAGTTTATATAGCTTGGGAAGTAAACCTTATTTACAATACAGCCCTGAACGGACGCAAAGCCGTAGGAACTGGTCGTTACCGGACCGGATCCGTCGCTGAGCGTATATGTACCTGTCAGTTTATACAGTTTGTAGTCGGTGTGTGCAAACGTTAACCCGTTGAAGGTTATATTTTTGACACGTCCATCATCAGATCCCTGAACAGGGTTCAATCTGTCTCCCACAGGGATTCCTCTTATGTCTACGACTGTCTCCAGCTTTGGAATAACAACCTCGGCTGTATTAATATCCTCACCTTCAAGCGGGATGTAATAAAGCGTGCTCGCATTCTGATCGAAATAGAAATCTCCGCGCTTGTTCAGGAACTCGAAAGCGTTACGGATAACCTGATTGTTATTTGGATTATATTGAGTGTTATTACTTAAAGATTGTGAAATAGCCGCATACGGCATTTGGAATCGTAGCATGGTGCCGGACATGTTGCTAGCTGCCGGCGCTGCTTCGATTGACGCGAAACAGACAAACGGTCTGGCCCATCTGGCACCACCCAAACTCTCGGCTTCAATGTTTTGGGGGTTTTTTGTTTCCGGCGTCAGACCTACGCTAGTGCTGAACACAATAGCAGCCGGGATGTTGCTGCCGTTCTGCCACGCCCAAGGGTTATTGGTACCGTTAAAGCTAACTGTAGGGGTACCAGTTGTGGTTCTGTTTCCAGAAGTTATTGTTGGGCTCAGCGTCATATTTGCGCGCTTGTCGTTCACATAGATTGCGCGTAGCTTTTCGTCCCTTACAAGGGTGGTTTTATACGCCTTTAAGCCGCCAGTCTGGGTAAGGTCAGTAGCTTCTGTCCACACACCTTTTTCCAGCATCTCACCGCCGCTGATTACCGGCTTTGCTCCAGGAGCTGCCTCATAGCGGATAGTGCAATCTTCACTTCCGGAATCATCTTTGTCAAAAACTAAGGTTTCATCGTTAGGATAAAATCCATCTGCAATTTGTACAACGATATCACCGCCGGTCTTTGGCAAGGTCCGTACTACTTCTTTTGCCTTGGCAATTGATTTGTAAGGCTTTCCTTGGGTTCCATCACCAGTGACGTCGTCACCGTTCGTAGCTACATAAATAGTTGCTGATGTGGTACTGTCGGCGTTGACTGTTGCCTGAGGTAATGGAAGCATAGTTATTACCATTATTACAGTCACAATCCAACTTAAAGCTCTTTTTCTTGCTCTCATAAAAGCCTCCTTTAATTATAATAGATAGGCGATTCAGAATTTGCAATCCCCTTTATTTTAAGGCCTTTCAGCCTTAAACGCTAATGGTCCCACATTCTTCTAGACCAAAATTCAAAAGATGAATCCGGATATAAGACCCAGTTTCTTCAATAGCCTCTATGGATACTTCTTGACAATAATTTAGATATTTTAAAGGATAATTTTACTAATATGATTAATTGTATATCTCTAATACATAAGGATGAAGAGATTATTATTGGTTCACAAGGAAAAATGTCGGTAGAATGTTGTAGTTTATTGGCAATTAACATCATATTTTATCATATTGTGACATTTTGTGACGGTGTAAGAGTGTGTTAATAATAGAATTCATTGTATTGGAGGTTTTCATATGGCGCAAAAAGTACAATTGGCGGTGAAAAACATCTTTAAGAATACTGATATGGATACGTTTAGAAATGATTTTACTCGGAAATGGATCGAGCTTATCAATCAAAGGGAGAAAAACAAAACATCATTCACCCACCCATGATCGGATAACTTATAAGCCAACCGTATCTATATTTAATTTATATTGGAATTTTTAAGGAATGACTAAATAATAAAACCGGATTCCTGAGCGAAGAATTTTTTGTCATTTGTTAAAGAACCTATAAAATTCCTCCGAGAAAGAGAAGTAGTTCACTTCCAGAGGTTTGGTGAAGCATTGAGGAATGTACAGGATAATTTAGATTCCAAGAATTTTTACGCTTTTAATCCTGCATTCGATAAGACTAAAAAATGATTATCATCTAAAGCCAGCGCCGAAAGACGCTGGCTTTAGATGATTCGTGCTAAAAAATTACAGACAATAGCAGAAATATTACTCACCAAAAAATATAGAATGGATTCGGACTTGTTGACAGATTTTTTTATAACTAACGTTGTATTTCCATGAAGTTCTTCCGGTTTATGAATTGTATATGTTTATTACATCTCTGTCATCCGTAAGATTGCACCCATGCTGATAGAGTAGGTTGGAGGTCATAGACCTCCTTCCCCTCAGTCGAGTAAGTACGGGGATTTTTACCCCAAACTTCTCACTGAACCAGACTTGAAAGTCTCCCTTCATCCGGCAGACCAGATGCCGGTTTGACATAGAAAGGCCATCCCATTGTCCATCTTTTGCTGTTCTTTCTAATATACTACTCCTTCTTTCGAAGATAAAATTCTATATTCTCATATCCTTGCGGATGAAGATATAACAATCTAGTCCAACCTTCTACACCTTTCGATGTTATAACTTTTACCCATGGTTCCACGTCATCTTTATTGACTTTTGAAAAAGCCATCTGACCAGTCCAGATAACCTCATCTCCATTATGAAGTCGATCTAGTGCTGCACTATTGGAAGATGGATTCTTCTTTACTAATAATGAACTCTTTATACCTGAAGCAATAAGTATTATTTTATATGGCTTAGTTTCAGATGGTTTTGACTTAGGTTGTTTGTCGTAAACCACCGTTTTCGTTGGATTATACCAACCTCGTTTTTCTAACCAGCAAACAATGGAAGACTCACCTTACAGATATAAAGTCTCTCCTCTGAGAATGCCAGACAGTATACCATCTATGTATTCCCAAATCAATTTTTTCTCCGGAACTCGATAATTTATTGCTATATAAGTTGAATTAAACAATTGTGGCAAACTATCCGATATAACTTGTGATACTTTTACAAAGGATGAAAACGATTATGAGAGCATCACAGGAAGAATTAAATTTAATAAAAAAAGCCATGGGTTCAGAAAAGAAGGTTAGAGTTTTCAAAAGATATCAAGCACTCTATCACTTTCTTTCCGGTAAAACCCGTGAAGAAGTAGCACAAATTGTCGGAATATCCCCCAAAACCATAAGTGCCGAACCAGAAACTGTAATACAAAGGTTATGTTGCAAATTGTAAAAATCACAAAAACTTAATTCAACTTATATATCAAGGTTATTTTGATTCATAAAGAATCCTTGTACTACAAGTCTACTGTATTATAGTAAATTTTAATGTAGAGTAGGTAGGAGGGAAATTTAATATCTTTTCCCTCTTTCCCCTGCATCAAACTGTGCATGCGATTTTCTCGCACACAGCTTTCCGATATTCTTCTTCCTTCAGCTTTCGCTAAACTGCAAG
>JAEZUC010000164.1 GCA_023443515.1 Bacillota bacterium | reverse complement strand
GTTCTCATATGTTCCGTCATCTTTTTTCCTAACCACTATTGGAACTATTACTCCATTTTCCTTTATTGATTCAACCATTTGCCGTAGCTTCTCACCTGTATACAGTCTGAATGGATGATTTTTAAAGGGTATTATAAGGTTTATATCTATTTCAGTAGCATTTTCCTTATTTTTATTTGTCGAGTTCAAATTAAACATCTGTGCAAAAGCATTGTCTGAAGGCTTGTCCAGCTTTTTTGAAAAGTCAATTTTTGTTGTCCCCACTTACACTCTACTCCTTTCAATCAGCTCCTTTGTCACATTTCTGTATTCGGCACCCAGTACGCTATTTTCCGTGGAAACCAAGCTTTTTTGTTCAAATGTACTGTTTGTAGCTTCAACCCTTTTGTGAATCCTGGTAACAAAAAGCGTATTACCGTATTGTCTTTCTAAAGCTGTTTCTACCGCCTTGGACATATTTGTGTTATCAGCCATAGTCAAAATAACACCGTCAATTTTGAGTCCAGGATTTACATTTACCTTAACCATGTCATATACCTGTTCCAGCTGTACTAATCCATCCAGAGCAAACTTCTGTGCTTGTACGGGAATTATGAGGCTGTCTGTTGCTGCAAGTGCATTTGTAAGAAGAATACCAAGGCTGGGCAGGCAGTCGATAATTATGTAGTCATATTTACTGAATATTTCTTTTTTCAGTATCCTGTTCAACACTTGCTCCCTACACATTACATTTGCTAAAAACAAGTCAGCTCCGGAAAGCTTTATACTGGAAGGAATGTAGTCAATGCCCTCCTTACTGTGGACAATACTTCCCACTATATACTCATCACTCAGAGTATTATTTGCCGCGGCCACCATCAGGTCGCTGATATTGTACAAGCTGTCACTTTCATAACCTAAATAGTCGCTCATGTTTGCCTGCGGATCCAGGTCAATGCCCATGACACTAAATCCTTCCTGCACCAGACCTGCAGCAATGTTTACAGCGGTTGTAGTTTTTCCTACACCGCCTTTTTGATTTGCAATTGCAATAACTTTTCCCATTTTTGTTTTCTCCTTTCAAAATAAAAAAAGCAGAACACAAAAGTGCCTGCTGTTTGATTGATTAGATATTTAATTAATGTTATTGAAGTTAACTAAAAAACAATATATTCTGCGAAATTAATCTTCCGTGTTAATTATTGTTACAGGACAAGCACCCTTTTTCTGTTCATCAAACCACTTCCAAGTTACATCTGAAAATGACGATTTAACTGGTATTACTTTAACCCATTTATGCTGAACATCAGACATATGTACTATAACTCCATGTTGTTCAAGTACTGCGTTTACAAATGCTTCTCTATCGTGATGTCCCTTTGAACAA
Source organism: Bacillota bacterium (assembly GCA_023443515.1). Classification (GTDB taxonomy): domain Bacteria; phylum Bacillota; class Clostridia; order Acetivibrionales; family DSM-1351; genus Ruminiclostridium. The sequence continues at coordinate 24,820 of JAEZUC010000164.1, read as the reverse complement.
TAACCACAAGTTTCATCCGTTGCAGTATCATACAAATTTGTTACTTGCAAATCATAAACTTGTTTCATATAATCCCTTCTTTCTTGTCAACTTCACTATAGTAGATTGAAGCTTTTACATATTGGCTTTTGTTTCTTTTACCTATTCCATGAATTTGTTGGTGACAATCAGCACAAAGAGTAACAAGATTATCTTGCCTGTCTAAACCGCCTTCTGACACTGGGATTATATGATGAACATCTAACCCTATTGCAACCGGTATAAATAATCCAAATTTGTTTTGATATGCACCAAACAAGCCACATTCTTTACATGTGAAATTGTCCCTACAAAGAATTCTGTATGGCAATGGAGCAACACCACGGCCCCATACAGTCATTTTTTGAAAATATATTTTGCATTCTTCACTGCAATAACTCTGCTGTCTCTTACTTTTTAAGGAATGACCACACCATTTACAAGTATTCTTATCTGCCCTGTAATCAGGCATCTGATATAAAATGTTGTCGTTTGGATATTGTTTTGCATAATCCCATAACGATAGCCAGTACCTTTTACCATTATTGTTATACGGCAAGTTTTTCTCACCTTCTTTCTTCGCAGTAGACTTACATCATCCTGCATTCATTTTACGTCCTAGTAAGTACTGTAACAATTAGGACTATAGCATCAATCCCCGTAATAACTATAGTTAAAATCGACTTGTTTTTTTCTTTATTAATATCAAAAAGGTGAAGTTTTATTAAAATATAAAAAAGCATAAATAACCAAACAGTTGCGATAAACATATTTTTAACTATTGAAAAAAACATTGGTATTGGTAGCATTTTATTAACCTCCGTTCGTTTTATTTTTGTTCGCAATACGACTTACATCATCCTGTATTCATTTTGCGTCCTAAAATAGGCAGTAAAAAACCGCACATCATTTAAAAACTGAATGTGCGGTTACCTTCCTAAGAGCTGTTTATTTGATCTGTCAAATTCTCTAAATCTTAGCTGTTAATTTAATCTAAAATGTATGTAATGTTTGAATCAAACTTTTACGGAGTAGGTTGAATTATATTCTCTTCAAACAAAGTTTCAAACGTATTCATTGCTCCTCCATGCTCAATGATTTTTTCATCCTCTATTTTATCGATATCAACACCAGTAAATAATAATTTTTTCCCAGTGGGTTTCATGCCTAACCATTCACCTTTATGTGTACCTTCGGCTATAAATTCTGAAATAACATAATCACCGTCACAATATTGACGTATTATTGTCATTTTTAAATCCGGATAGGTTTTCCTTACGTCAATCAAATGTTGTTTCATTCCATCAATTCCTACCGGAATGATTTTTTCTCCCATTCTAATTGTACATTTACTTGATACATATCGGGGAAACTCGTCAATAAGATTATTCGAAGTAATATTTTCATAGAAATATTTAATTTTTTCTTTAATATCCATAAGGAACCTCCTTTATCTACCAAACGGCGAACTGAGTTTAAAATCATGCACTATACCTATTTATTACAATTAATACTATATCTAGAATAAAAACATGTCAAGTTTCATCCCTTACCGCACTATTCAGTTTTCAAGGAGCACTTGGTACGCAAAAGACTTATATTGCATTCTCATTTGCGCATAAAAAACGCACATCATTTACTGAATGTGCGGTACAGATTTTCGATCTATTATTTTTTGACCTCGTGATCGATGATTTCAATCATACAAAATAAATAATGTGACATATGAGCCACCTAAGATGATGTTCATGACAGGCAGTATAAACCTTATGCAATACTCATGACCTTTTTTTCCAAGGTCGCCCCTTATTTAGCCAACCACGTTCCTCCCAATACTGCCTTTCGACAGGAGACGAGTCCCATCCGGCTTTGTGCATGTTCGCCATCATAAAAAATACGAATTTTGTCTTTATACAGGCTTTCGGCCTTTCATCATGTTCTAATTTTCGGGCAAGCTTAATCATATCTTTTTCGATTTTTATTTTCTTATCTTCCTTTACACCAGCCCAGTTCATGGCCTGCACGTTAATGCCATAGCTTTTTATATAAGGAACACCCCAATAAAAGAGAGACTTTGTCACGCTCTTAATGGCCTGCTTAGCTCCTGCTCCAGCAGCAGTTGAAATAACAACTGCTTTCTTCCTGAACATCCACTCTCTTGGGCGATGCGACATCCAATATGTAAACATCAGGTCAAGAAAAGCTTTCATGGATGCAGATGGACCCATGCAATAGTTTGGTGTCGTGAAAATAAGCATATCTGCCTTTTCCATAGCGTCGGTGATGATCCGCTTTTCCGAGTAGTATGGGCATTTTGTATCATCTTCAATACATTGGTAGCAGCCCATGCAAAAATGATTCAAGTCCCTTGGTAAGAAAAACTCAGTAATTTCGTCCTCCTTCGCAAGCTTTTCCGCCAATAACCTTCCTATATGATAAGTACTTCCCTTATGGTTTTGCCCATGTATCATTGTGATTTTCATGTTAAATTCTCCAATCGTAGCACTAGAATTATCGGCTTAAGAAAAAATAACCATCATTTCGTATAATTTAACGATACCGATAAAAAGCAATATATTTATAATAATACTACATATGGCATTTTTCTATATCAAGTTTCAATCTCTACCGCACTATTCAATTATGAATGTACAACTTTTTTAGTACGTATTCACTTATTTTGTACAATAAAAAACGCACATCAGACTAACTGAATGTGCGGTACATTAGTATTTAAATCGTAGCTTTGGAGGCTTTTATATGATGTTAGAAATTAGCGTAAATTTTTAGTGCTAACCCCATTGACAATGAGAACATTTTTCACATACTTTATGAAAATCTTTTAAATTTTTAAACTTTTTACTCTGTTTAATCCATTGTATAAGTTCATTTGTTGTATCAATAGGCCCAATACTACCTGCGAAACAAAATTCCCAGCATAAACCCCAATCAATATCTTCTTCTCTTCCAGGGCAATACCAATAATAATTTTCATTACTCATCAGATGTCTCCCTTTTATTAATACTTCTACAATTAATACTATATCTGGAGTTATGTTAAAATTCAATCCTTAACAGTTGAGCTTAAAAATGGTATATTGAGTTGTTTGTTAAGATTCTAGTTCATTAGCATAAGATATATCACGAAATATAAGTATTGAGAACCATAAGCAGTAGACAGGGCTAATTTTGTTTTTTACTATCTATATATTTTAATTCTTCGGTAATATCTTTGAATAAGGCTTTAAATCCTAATCCTGTTAATATAGATATGATGAACACTCCAGCACTAACAAACATCAGAATAGCATGCCCTGGGTTATTCATAAAGCCATACCTTATTAATTCTTCTCCACCACCCGCAAACCCTATAAAAGTTAATATTAATGAAACTGCCGAAAGACAAAACATGATTATAATTGTTTTCTTTGTTCTTTCTAAATCATACATGACGTTCCCTCCATTTAATATAACAGAACATATTTCACCATATTCAACAATTCTGCCTTATATGCAAAAACTTATTACATTTATACTATATTGAGAATTCACTGGAGTCAACAGTGTTTCTGTTATAAAATATACCGAACTATTCACTTTTCAAAGCTATTGCCACCCTATAATTTTGTTTTATGACTTATGCCCCTTTCATTTATATCTCCATTTCCTGCTCTTCTTCATCAAAGACTACAGACGAAGCATTAATTGAAACTACTTCTTTGTCTTCAATTGATGCTTCATCTCCCAGGACTTCATCCTGTTTGTTTAAATCTAGCTCAATGTTGAGTTCTGCCTGACGTGCTAGTTTTGTCTTGTATTCTTCCTCGTAGCGCCAGGGCTTTTCATATTCTGCCTTTGCTGTTTCAAAGTCCTGGTACAGCTGTTCCAACTGATTGCGACATCTTTGCAATGCTGGTTCCATGCCTTCTAGTGCATTGTCTATACGTGTTATATTCCCGATGGGATTCGCGCCAAGCTCAATTGTGTAATGATATTTACCTGTGATATGTAAATTAAACCCACTCAGAAATTCATTGTATTCAAGCTTTAAACCAAAGCCTTTATAGGTTCCGATACTTACCTGCTTCCAGTTCTCTTTTTTTGCCTTGGTACAAAGAAGTAACAAAAGTTCTCCGGCTTTTTCTTTTTCAGTAATCAGGGTGTTTTCCAATATAATACTGAATTCATCCTCCTGGAACTTATTTGAGTTCCTTAATTCTATGTCCTTTTGTATGGCTTCTATTTTTACTTCATTTGAATTAATACCCTTTGGTATTGAGTAAACTATACTGTCCTGTAGTGAGTATCTTTGTTTTGACCAAGCAGCCTTTAGTACCGAAAGCTTGTTTATCTCTATGTCCAAATCCATCTTTTCCTTGATTCTCGGATCTCCCATTGCCAGAGCTTTAATTTCAGCGTAGTTTAAAACTACTTCATCTATGTCCTCACAGCTGCGGCTGACAGACTTGCTTGTCATTACCTGTGAGATAAACCGTTGCTTCTGTTCAACTATTTGCCAGAGATACGCGTCAAAGGTATCTTTTGTAACATATCTGAATATCTCCACTTCCTCGTTTTCGTTTCCCTGCCGTAGTATTCTTCCGTCACGCTGCTCGATATCAGCGGGCCTCCAGGGGCAATCCAGGTTATGCAGTGCAACAAGCTTGTTTTGTATGTTTGTCCCGGTTCCCATTTTTGAGGTTGAACCCAGGATTATTCTTTTTTCTCCTGTACGCATTGCAGAGAACATGGATTCCTTCTGCTTCTTTGTTTTGGCATGGTGGATTATGCATATTTCATCTTCCGGAATCCCCAGACTGACAAGTTTGTTTTTTATATCATAATAAGCACAAAAACCTCCACGGTCATTTGGAGTTCCAACATCAGAGAATATTATTTGTGTACCCTTGTTTGAGTTAAATTCAACGTATTTCTGATATACGTTGTCCACCAGTTTATTTATTTTGCTTCCCGGTTCATCAGGCGCATCAGGAATTATTAATCGTGGATCTGTTCCAAACTGCCTTGCTTCATTTGTAATTTTAAGCATGTTGTCTATTGACGGGTCTACCATACCGTTTCTGATTCTCTCTGCTCGTTGAGCACTTTCCTGTACAAGTTCCTGTTGCAGCTCCGATGGCTCAGAAGTTACTACTGTAACCTTATCGTTTTAAAGTTTTGGTATAGGAAGGTTTAACATGTCGGCAGTCTGAATATCAGCTATGTTTTTAAACATTGTCATTAACTCAGGAAGATTTGTAAATTTACTGAATCTGTTTCTCATTCTGAAGCCCCGGCCTTCAGGTGCAAGTTCAAGTGCTGATACAACTTCGCCAAAACTTGCTGCCCATGCATCAAAGTTATGCAACCCTTTTTCTCTAAGTTCATTTTTTTGCAGGAACTGTTGCATTACAAACATTTCAGTCATTGAATTGCTTACTGGTGTTCCTGTTGCGAAGATAACATTTCGTCCGTTGTTTTCTGAAATTATATAGTCGCATTTCATTTTCATATCCAGTACCTTTTTTGCTGAGTTTCCTGAAATCCCGGCAACGTTTCTCATCTTTGTAAATACACCGCCATTTTTATAATGGTGGGCTTCGTCTACAAACAAGCAATCAACCCCCAGCTGTTCAAAGGTTAATACATCGTCCTTGGGAGCATCAGCTAACTGTTCCAACTTCGCTTCAAGGTTTTTTTAAAATAAAAAACTACAAGACTTTCGCCTTGTAGTTTTTTATTTGTGGTGGAGCATAGGGGACTTGAACCCCTGACCCCCACACTGCCAGTGTGATGCGCTCCCAACTGCGCTAATGCCCCACGCTTTTTACGAGTTCAATCCAATATTAACATGATTTTTAACTGTTGGCAACCATGTTTTTTCCAATAGTAAAAAAATCAATCTCGAGATAGGCATACAAGTAGAATTCCGCTTTCAATAGTAACTCTGGCGGTTTCATCCTCAAATTCATTACTGATACCCCAGGAAGTTCCAAGAACCATAGTTGCATTGTTAAGAGGATATTTTAAACCTCTTGTACTTACACCTGTTACCTTTTCTGTTATCGGAATCAAAGAGATCTTTCGACCCTCTTTTTTATTTATGCTAAAATCCGAATTGAACATATATATTTCGTTATGTTCATCTACAATAGAGCCTCGAAGTCCAATATCCAGCATTTTTTTTAGAAGCATAACGTTTGCAAAGGAATGATCAATTCGTGTACCTAACGCACCTAAAAAAACCACCTCGTCAGCGCCCAATTCCAATGCTTTTTCAATGGCAAGCTCTGAATCAGTCATGTCCTTTTCAACGGGAAACTTTGAAATGTTTATACCTTTGTTAACATAATAATCTAAATCTTGCGAATTGGCAGAATCAAAGTCACCTAATAAAATATTAGGTTTAATTCCCATTTTTCTCAGGTGACCCGCTCCTCCGTCCACGGAAATAATATAATCTGCAACAAGTATATATTTTTTTATTTCTTCATAGTCACTGATTGAACCATTGCACACACAAACAGCTTTCATTTTACCTCCGCCCGTATCCGGGATTACAATGCACTTCTGTTATATGAATTCAGTTTTAAGCTCCTGATTGCTTCTCCAACATCATGCTGATTAAAAACGGCAGAACCTGCGACAATTACACTAGCACCTGCCTTTGTTACCACATTTATATTATTGCAATCAATTCCGCCATCAACTTCAATGTCAAATTGAAGTGAATTTTTAATCATCATATTCTTTAAGTCTGAAATCTTTTTTGTAGAGTGTGGCAGATATGATTGGCCTCCAAAACCGGGATTAACAGTCATTATAAGAACCATGTCCACGTCCTGCATTACAAAATCCAGAACATTTAGAGGAGTTGCAGGATTCAAAGCTATGCCTGCCTTCTTGCCACATTTTTTTATTAATTGAATAGTCCGGTTAAGGTGTTTGGTAGCTTCAGCATGTACTGTTATAATATCCGCACCTGCTTGTGCAAACTGTTCAATATATTCATCGGGGTTTGATACCATCAGATGAACATCGAAGGGTTTATTTGTGTATTTACGTAAACATTTAACAACTCCCGGTCCGATTGTTATATTCGGCACAAAATGTCCATCCATAACATCGATATGAATAATATCAGCACCGTTTAAAACGATTTTTTCAATTTCACTGCCTAGACATGAAAAGTCGGCTGATAAAATTGAAGGTGCAATTTTAATCATTTTATCACTCTCCTAGATTCGGTCTTTTTTCCTTTATATTGTGGAATATCTTTTAATGCTCTGTATAATTGTATATATCTTTGATATCTGTTATTGTCAATTTCGCTTCGTTCAAGTGCTTCAATGATCCTGCATCCAGGTTCTGTTATATGACTGCAGGAATTAAACCTGCAGGTATTGATATACGGTCGGAACTCGGGGTAATAACTTTCCAGTTCATTGTAGGGGATATCTGTAATCTCAAAAGAACTAAATCCGGGGGTATCAGCAACATAACCGCCGGATTTAAGTTCAAGAAGTTCTGCATGCCTTGTAGTATGTTTACCACGTTCTATTTTGTTGCTCACACTTCCGGTTTCCATAACCCATGATTCCATTATATGGTTCAAAATGGTTGATTTTCCTACCCCGGACTGGCCTGCAAAAACCGTAATATGCTCTTTTAGTTCCTCCTTTAGCCGTTTATATCCGATATTCTGGACAGAACTTATTTCTACTACTTCATAACCGGCCAGAGAGTATGCCTTTCTGACCATTTTAGCAGTACCGTCATCCAGGTCAATCTTATTTATACATATTATAACTCTGATGTTTTTCGTCTCTGCGGTAATTAGCAACTTGTCCAGCAACATATAATCAGGGTTTGGCGCTTTTGCAGCTACAACAATTGCTATTTGGTCAACATTGGCAACTGCGGGGCGTACAAGTTCCGAATTACGTGGAAGTATTTCATCAACATTTCCAAGCTTTTTAGCTTCGTCAATAATGCTGAAACCTACCCTATCCCCCGGAAGGGGAGTAATAGAGTTTTTTCTGAATACCCCTCTGGGTTTACACTCGTAAATATCCTCTGTTTCGTCTTGCTTAACGTAGTAAAAACCACCAATTCCCTTTAGTATTATACCAAGCGGCAAAATGAACCTCCTATTTTACTTTCCATCAGTGTTTGTTTTATTATCTCCATCCCCAGAGCCATTATCAGGTTGCTGTGTACCCGAGGTCTCCTGATCTCCCGGTGTATTTCCTTTACCACCTTTGCCATTACCCTTTGTATTGTCTCCACCCGTATTACCACCTGTCTGAGTATCAGTTGGTTGACTTTGGGTTGGACTTGAAGGTGCCTGCTGTTCCTGTGGAGTAAGCCATATTGTCACAGCTTCACCCGGAGCTACTTCTGAATAAGCTTCAGGTGCTTGTTTATTAACGATTCCGTTTGTGGTACCTGCCGGAAGCACACTTCCGAGGGTTAATTTTGCATCTTTAAGAAGCTGGAGAGCAACAGTTTCGGTTTTCCCTACCAGATTTGGCACTTTTATCAATTTTACTTCCGCGCCCTTGCTAACAAAGATTGTTACTACTGTTTCCTCTGTAATTTCCTCATTAGCTTTTGGATCTGTGCGGATTACATAATCTTCCTTAACATCCTCACTGAACTCTTCTTCAATCCTATATTTTATATCCTGACTTTCAAGTTCACTTTGAGCATCTCTATATTCCTTATTAGTAACATCAGGTACTTTTTTACTCTTAGGGCCGTTACTGATGGTAAGCTCAAGATTGGTAAAACTCCCGTCTCTGTATTCGGTTCCGGGTTCAAAACTCTGATCAAATATTACACCTTTTTCTACCGAATCATTATCCTGCCAATTTTCGGTATAATTAATGCCTCTTTTAATAAGGTCCTGCTTAACATCTTCAAATTTTTTGTTGCGGTAATCAGGCATTGTATTTATATCCTTGTCAGAACCGTTTTTTGTTAACAATCCTATAGTTATAAATAATAATACACCTATAACAAGTACACTGGCAATACCCGCCAGCCAATAAGTAGTATTGTTTTTCTTTTTTTGTTTTTCAGATTCGTACTTTTTATTATTTACATTGTTAGGCCTTGTGTTAACTCTAACAGTGCTGTCAATATCGTCTGAATTTACCGATCTCATTCTGATTGTCGATTGGCTGGAAACTGAATTATGACCTAAAAACCCTCCCTGAGGCTGTACAAGCACTGTGTTTAAATCGCCGAGCATTTCCGTTGCAGATTGGTAACGCATATTTTGTTCTTTTTGAATAGCTTTCATTATTATTTCATTTACACCATATGGCAAGCTTGGAACTATCTTGTGAGGTTCTAAAGGCATCTCCTGAATATGCTTTAACGCTACTGCCACTGGAGAATCACCATCAAAAGGAACCTTGCCGGTTACCATTTCATAGAGTGCTATACCCAAAGAGTACAAATCTGACTTTTCATCAATGAAACCGCCCCTTGCCTGCTCCGGAGAAAAATAATGTACCGAACCGATGGTACTTCCAACCATAGTAATTGTAGAAGAGGTTACTGCACGTGCTATTCCAAAATCCGTGACCTTTGCAATACCTTCTTTGGTCAGCAGGATATTGTGCGGCTTTATGTCTCTATGTACAATGTTATTCTTGTGAGCATGTTCAATTGCGGAACAAATTTGTATGGTTATTTTAACTGCATCTTTCCAGTTTAATGCACCATGCTTGTTCAAATAGTCCTTCAAAGTCATACCATCAACATATTCCATAACAATGTAATGGATATCGTCTTGATGTCCCACGTCATAAATTGATACCACATTGGGGTGTGAAAGGCTTGCAACAGCCTGAGCTTCTATTTTAAACCGTCTTACAAACTCATCATCATTTGTAAACTCCGTACGCAATACCTTTACAGCAACAAACCTATTTAAAAGTGTGCATTTTGCTTTATATACGACAGCCATTCCGCCGCCACCTATTTTTTCAAGTAATAGATACCTGTTTCCTAAAATTTGACCTTCCATACTTCACCTCATTTTATATTTTCCCTATGATTACGGTTACGTTGTCTTCCCCGCCTTTATTATTTGCATTTTGGATTAAAGTATCACAAGCATCTTGAGGATCCTTAGTATTAATAATTATGTCCAAAATTTCGTCTTCTGCTATCATGTTGGTAAGACCGTCAGTGCATAAAAGTATAGTATCATTTTCTTCAACGTCTATTTCATATGTATCAACCTGCAGATCAGGTTCATATCCTACAGCACGGGTAATGAGATTTTTTTTAGGATGGTTTATAGCTTCATCCTTTGTAATAGAGCCATTTTTAAGCATTTCTTCTATGAATGAGTGATCCCAGGTTACTTTCTCAATAGTATTATTTCTTATCAGGTAAACCCTGCTATCCCCAACGTGGCCGATATAGAGTTTCCTGTTTTTAAGTACAGTTATAATAAGTGTAGTCCCCATACCCTGGGTAGAAATATCAAGCAGTGAAAATTTGTATATTTCCTCATTCACCGTAGCTATTATATTTTTTAATACCTCTGGAATATTTTCTGTCGACCAATCCGATTTCAGCAGGTGATTGCATACCGAGTCAACTGCCTGTTTACTCGCGACCTCACCACACTGGTGACCGCCCATTCCGTCAGCTATAACGAAACAAACAGGAATTCCGGGATAACCTACCAGAACATTACAATTATCCTCATTAAGCTGTCTTTTCAATCCCCTGTCAGTTTTAATACCATACTTCAAACAAATCACTCCTGAAATAAAACACTTTTGATTCAAAAAGTTAATTGGCACTACTGTCAATTTTATTTTTTCTAAGCTGGCCACAGGCCGCATTTATATCGCTGCCAAGTTCTCTTCTTACGGTAGTCTCAATTCCTTTAGACTCCAAAATGTTTTTAAATTTATCTATGTGAATTCTTGAGCTTTTCTTATAACCATTACCTGTGACGGTGTTTACCGGAATCAAATTTACATGACAAAGCATTCCTTTTAATAGACCCGCTAACTCTCTGGCATCCTGCTCAGAATCATTTTCACCTGAAATCATTGCATACTCAAATGTTATCCTTCTTTTTGTGCTCTCTGTATATATCTTACATGCTGAAATTAATTTGTCAATACAGTAAGCCTTATTCACCGGCATCATAGCCGACCTTTTATCATCCTTTGCACTATGGAGGGAGACTGAAAGGGTTACGGGTATGTTCTCCTTTGCAAGTTGTAACATTTTAGGCACTACACCGCAGGTTGAAAGGGATATATTGCGCATTCCTATCATTAAACCGTCAGGATGATTTACAATTTTTAAAAACTTTATTACATTTTCGTAATTATCCAACGGTTCACCTATTCCCATCAATACAATATGGCCAATCCTGTTACCGGAGTCCTCTTGCATAGTCATTACCTGATCAAGCATCTCACCGGGAGTCAGATTTCGTGAAAACCCCGCTCCTGTTGATGCACAAAACTTGCAGCCCATTCTGCATCCTGCCTGAGACGAGATACATGCTGTATAACCATGCTTATATTCCATTAGTACACTTTCAATAATATTACCGTCCTCCAGCTCAAATAAGTACTTTACAGTTGAATCAATCTTTGATTGGAGCCTGTCAACTATTTTAATCCTGCTTATTTTTGTAACTTTCTCTAATTCATCTCTTAATTGCTTTGAGATATTAGTCATATCTGAAAATGCTTTGATACCGCTATTTACCCATTTAAAAATCTGCTTTGCCCTGAATTTCTGCTGTCCCATCTCTGCCAGCATATGTTCCAGTTCCTCCAAAGTCATATCCATTAAATTTATCATAATAGGTAGTTATTTCTCCATTTTTATTTTACTTATAAAAAACCCATCTGTCTGATTTTTGTTAGGATATAATTGAATATATCCATCTTCTGAACTGGCAATATCGAGATTCGGAGGCATAATTTCCTTAAAGCCTCTCAATGTAAAATTAGTATTCTCAGCAAGGAAATCCTGCACAATTTCCAGATTTTCTTGTGGCTGTATTGTACATGTACTGTAAATCATATATCCTCCAACCTTTAAATACTTTGAAGCATTTCTAAGTATTTCCCGCTGGAGGCCGGTTATTGCTTTTAGCTCGTTCTGTGTCTTTGAGTATTTTATATCCGGCTTTTTTCTTATTATTCCCAAACCTGAACACGGTGCATCTATTAATACCCTGTCAGCTTTTCCGATGAGGTTTTCATCAAGGCTTAAGGCATCATGAATCTCAGTTTTTATGATATCTATCCCCAATCTGCTGCATGACTGCTCAATAAGATTAAGTTTGTGTTGATAAATATCTCTTGCTATAACAGTACCCTTGTTATTCATAAGCTGTGCCATATGTGTTGCCTTTCCTCCGGGTGCACTGCATACATCAATTACAGTTTCACCTTCTCTTGGATCAAGGATTTTGGCTGCCAGCATTGAACTCTCATCCTGAACCTGAAAATATCCTTTTTTGAAGGTTTCAAGGTTTGATATAGACGATGGATTTTTTAATATTACTGCTTCTTCAAGATACCTTCCCGGTTCAGCACTTATTCCTTCTTTATGTAGCATATCCAATAGAGAATTTCTGTCCGTTTTCAAGGTATTTGTCCTGATAATGAAATCAGGTACCTGATTGTTACTTTTTAACAATTCCTCAGTAAACTCTGCCCCATATAATTCTATCCAATTTTCAACCATCCAAACGGGATGTGAATATAAAATGCTTAAATAGCCTGTAATATCGCTTTTATCCGGATAAGGAATACTTTCCTTGTTCTTCGCAACGCTTCGGAGCACCGCGTTTACGAATCTGCTGGAAGCCTGATGGCCGTATCTTTTTGCAAGATCAACTGCTGTGTTGCAGGCCGCAGAAACAGGTATTCGGTCTGTATGAAGAAGCTGGTATATACCTAGTCTTAAAATATTTTTAATCCATGGTGAAAGCTTTTTTATCTTGATACTAGAATATTTTCCTATAATGTAATCAATTTGCAATAACCATTTTACCGTACCGTAAACCAGTTCTGTTGCAAATGACCTGTCAATTTCTCTAAGCTTGTCATTTTCAAGATGCTTATTAACTGAAATATTGGAATATGCCTGATTTTCAGTAATATCATATAAAATCTTTAATGCTGTTTCTCTAGCCAAATCTACTGCCACATTAACCTCCATAAAGCCCAAATCTCGTCTGTATCAAAATTTTAATCTCTGTTCCTGCGTGAGTTTGCGAGCAATAGTAGCCGAAGGAAACTGGCAATGGCTACCAATGCGGAGGCTACATATGTCATAGCTGCCGCATTCAGTACCTTTTTCGCAGAATTGAGTTCTTCCCTCATTAGTATTCCTGTGCTGTCTAACACGGCAATTGCCCTTTTACTGGCATTGAACTCAACAGGGAGAGTTACCAGGTAAAATAATATTGCTGCAAAAAACAAAAGCAACCCGATATTTATTATTACCGGCCAGCCCAGGAACAATCCCAATATTGCTATATACGGACCGGCTGAAGAGCCAAAGCCGGCTACCGGAACCAGAGTACTTCTCAAAACAAGGGGTCCGTATTTTACCTTGTGTTGTATTGCATGTCCTGTTTCGTGGGCTGCAACTCCTATAGCCGCTACGGAAGTGCTGGCATAAGTAGATTCTGACAACCGAAGAAGTTTTTTTCTTGGGTCATAATGATCTGTCAGCTGACCGCCCACCTGAGTGACCTGAACATCCTGTATGCCGTTTACCTGAAGCAGATAACGAGCAACTTCCGCTCCTGTCATATGTTTTGAATTACCCATCTTGCTATATTTGTTAAAGGTACTTTTTACCTTTATCTGTGCAATCATTGATATTATCAGTGCCGGAACAACCAGAATCAAGTAATATCTATCCAAATAAAAACCCATAATACTTGTCCTCCTGTTTATAATAGCATCTATGCTACATCAACGGTAATCTGTCTGATTTTTTCAATAAGCCTTTCTACGTCAACATCTGTATTCACACACGGCCCGTTCGGCTGTTTATTTATAATTCCAATTACCGGAATACCCTTAATATCTGAAATACCACTCATAAGATCCCTTTCACAGGCTACAGATATTATAATACCCGGTTTTGTTTTTTTTACTACATTCCTCGCTACTGTACCGCCCGTTGCAACAAACAGGCTTATTCCATTCTCTTTTGCATATTTTAAAAGTACTCCGATTCTACACTTCCCGCATTGACGGCAAAGTTCGGGGTCTGAAGTTACTTTAAACCCGCATTGGCTGTTTTGCAAACAGTGCGGTAGCAGAATCATGATATCTCTGGGATTATATTTTATATTATAGGATTCCACCACAATATTATTTAATTCTATATAAAAATATCTTATACTCTTTTTTTCCTGACTGTTTGGTTTTGTAAATAAAACTGCAACAGGCATTAAAATCCTTAGTCCCAGTTTTGTCAGTGCCAGGGTTAACCCTGCTGCTTTTTTCCTTCTGAATGTATTGACAATTGCGAAACTCATTACAGCCAAAGCACCAATGCAGAAGCCTACAGCACTAATTAATATAACAAGGATGGCACTATAAATATGTATGGAAGCATTTACGTAAGCTACTCCAAATAATATCAACAGTGATATGAAAACGGTCAATATAATAATTAAAATACGCAAAAATGCCTTAACACTAGTTTCCAAGCTTCTCACCTATGCTAATCTTGTGTCCTCTCAAATAATCGCTGACCTTCATCCTTTTAGAGGAATCAAATTGCAGCTCTTGTATTATTATGTAACCATTTGAGCATTTAACCAGAAGTCCTTCATCATCTGACTTAACAATTTCACCCGGACAATGCTTTTGGTTATTATCGTAATCAGCAACACAGGTTTTCCAAATCCTCATTTTACTTTCATTCATAAAGGTATACGCTCCCGGCCATGGATTTGTTCCTCTTACCAGGTTGTGTACCTGTTGAGCTGGTTTATTCCAATCGATAAGCCCAACTTCTTTTGTAATAATAGGAGCATATGATGACACTGCATCGTCCTGTGGCTTTCTTACAAGTGTTCCACTTTTAAGTTGTATAAGCGTTTCCTTTAATACTTCCGCCCCTAACACAGCCATTGCATCATGCAATTCACCGGCTGTCATATCGGGTCCGATTTCAAGCTCTCTTTTCAAAAGCATATCCCCGGTATCGAGTCCTACATCAGTAAACATAGTAGTTATACCGGTTACTTTTTCTCCATTTATAATTGACCAATGTATAGGAGCTGCTCCTCTGTATGCGGGCAAAAGAGAGCCATGTACGTTTATACAGCCCAAGGTTGGTACATCTAGCAGCTCCTTTGAAATAATCTTGCCGTATGCGGCTGTAACCATCAAATCCGGGCCCAATTCGCTAATCTGCTCAACAAATTCGGGTGTCTTTATCTTTGAAGGTTGAAGAACAGTGATACCATGTTCCAAGGCAAATTCCTTGACAGGCGGAGCAGCCAGCTTGTTTCCCCTTCCCTTTGGTTTGTCCGGTTGAGTAACAACTGCAATAACCTTATAACCTTCATTTACCAGCATATTAAGACTTGGTACTGCAAATTCAGGGGTACCCATAAAAATTATCTTCACAAAAATTCACACTCCTAAACACCGTGGTATGTCATCAATCATTCTGCATTTCCTCAAGTTCCTTTTCGGTATACATCTTGTATGCCTTATCTTTATATAAAATACCGTCTAAATGGTCCAGTTCATGACATATAGCCCTTGCAAAAAATTCACTGGCTTCGATGGTTACACTTTCGCCGTTTCTGTCTGTATATTTTAATGTAACATTCATGGGACGCTTAACCTTTCCCATTACTCCAAGGATACTCAGACAGCCTTCCATACCATCCTGTTCTCCGCTTTGTTCCAGAATAACCGGGTTAATCATTTCGTATAAGCCATCCCCAACATCTATTACAACCATCCTCTTTAGAATACCAATCTGTGGCGCTGCCAAGCCAACACCGTCAGCTCTGTACATAGTATCTGCCATATCCTCTAAAAGGGATAATATTTTTTTGTCAATAGTATCAACCGGTTTACTTATCTTTCTTAAAACCTCGTCCCCATCGTTCCTTATTTGCCTGTAAGCCATAACCAACCTCCAAATTATATATATCTTTTCTATTATAGCATATTATATGGATTTATATCTATGCTCATAGTAACATCTTTGTCTTTGTTGTTTCTCCAGAACTTGTCCGACATACCTGTTAGTCTGTCAATCAACAACTCCACATCCTGTTCCTTTATAACCAGCCTCCATCTGTACTTATTTGCAATTTTGGGTATGGGACATCTTGAAGGCCCAAGTACCATAAAATCTTCAGTAGCTTCTAAGAGAAGTGTTTTTATACCCTTTACCGCTTCAAAAACAGCTCTGTCACGTCTTCCTGCACATGTAACTACGGCAATATTGGTAAAAGGTGGATAATCCAGTCTCTTGCGAATCGTGATTTCCTGTTTGTAAAATGCCGAAAAGTCATGATTGCAGGCTGCAACAATGCTGTACTCATCAGTATTATACGTTTGTATAATTACACGGCCTTCAAGGTTTCCTCTCCCAGCCCTTCCGGAAACCTGTGTAAGTAACTGAAAAGTCCTTTCCGAGGCTCTGTAATCACCGGTATTTAGCATACCGTCCGCAGCAAGTACTCCAACAAGAGTAACATTTGGAAAATCATGGCCCTTGGCTATCATCTGAGTACCTACCATGACATTTATATTTTCATTTTTAAACCTATTCAGTATTTCCTCATGTGCATTTTTGTAACCTATTGTGTCCATATCCATACGTATAACCGAAGCGTCGGGAATACGCTTTATAACTTCCTCTTCTATTTTTTGCGTTCCTATTCCAAAATACCTGATATTTTCACTTTTACAAGAAGGACATATGGACGGGCTCTGAACTGTAAACCCACAGTAATGACAAATCAGTCTTTTTGTTTTTGAATGATATGTCAGCGCAATACTGCAATCCGGACATTTCATAGTATAACCACAATCTCTACAAATTACAAAAGTTGAAAAGCCTCTTCTGTTAAGAAACAAAATACTCTGCTGGTTGTTCTCCTTATTTTTTTGTATTTCTTCCACAAGTCTTGAACTAAAAGGCGTCTTATTTCCATTTTCCAACTCCATTCTCATATCTACAAGCTCAACTTTGGGCAGAACTGCAGTTTTGGGTCTTTTTTGCATTTCCACGAGACATATTTTCCCTGTTTCTGCACTGTAATATGTCTCCACAGACGGCGTTGCAGACCCATATACAAGCAAGCAATTATTAATTTCACATCTTTTTCGGGCCACATCCTTTGCATTATATCTTGGCATAGATTCAGACTTGTAGGAGCCTTCATGCTCTTCGTCTATTACAATCAATCCCAGGTTTTCCATAGGAGCAAATACCGCAGAACGTGCTCCGACTACCACATCGACTTTGCCTTCCCTGATAAGTTTCCACTGATCGAACCTCTCCCCCAATGAGAGTTTAGAATGTATTACAGCAACTCTGTTTCCGAACCTTGAAACAAATCTCTCCACCATCTGAGGTGTCAGTGAAATTTCAGGCACCAGTAAAATAGCCTTTTTACCCAAATCAAAACAGTGAGAAATAAGCTGAAGATATACCTCCGTCTTCCCGCTTCCTGTAATGCCATGGAGTAATGTCTCCTGAAAGTCCTTGCAGTCAAGCTGATTTTTTAAAAACCCAAGTGCATGTGCTTGTTCCTCTGTAGGCAAAAAAGGTTCTGTCTTTTCATAGTGCTTGCCCTTTAAGGGATTTCTTTTAATCTCTAAACTCTTATAGCTTATGTATCCGTGTTTGCTGAGAGTATCAAGCACCGAAGCAGTAACACCTGCAAACCTCTGCATATCGCTTACCGAAACTATTTCATTATCAAGAAGTATTTCAAGAACTTTTACATGTTGGATTCTCTTAATCTGGTTGTTTTCGAGTTCATCTATTATCTCAGTGGCCGGTCTTGCAAGACTCACAGCTTTAACCGTCTTTGCATTAACCTTTTGTTCATAGCTTTCCTCCATTAAAACTGCTCCGGATTGGCACAGCTCCTCAATAGCCGCTTTAAATCCCTTTATTGTACAAAGACCCCTAAGTTCCTCATACTCGCATTCTCCGCCACAATCCGATAGAATACTTAAAACCTTATTTAAACCTGCTTTTTTAAATTTATTATGATTTTCAGGATTGATTTTAATATTTTTTACTGTCTTGACGCTTATCCCCGGAGGAAGCATACATTTGATAATGTCTGAGTATGTACATATATACCTTCTTTTCATCCATTCCAGAAGCTGTATACTGTCTCTTGTCAAAAGAGGGTAAGGCTCAAGTATTTCTTTTATCTCTTTATATAAAATATTCTTATCTTCAAATACCAAAGGGTTTGTTTCCATGACAAACCCTTCTCTTACAAGTTCTCCGTTCCCGAAGGGGACAAGAACCCTGCATCCTTGAAAAACTTGATGAGACAGGGTTTCAGGTACACTATACGTATATTTTTTATCAAAAGCTCTTGTTGTATTACTTAGCACCACTGATACTTTCGTTACATTCATTATGTTAACTCCAAGTTAAATATTCTAAGAACCATTTTATTATATCAGATATGCAATTTATTTATCAAATCCGTAAAAATATCTCTTGCCTCGCTTGCCGGAAGCTTTTCTATCTCCCTGAAAGCCTTCTTCCTATATCTTTGTATGTAGCTTTCGGTATATTCCATCCCCCCTGAAGAGCAAATCTGAGAAACTATATTATGAAGTTCTTCATTTGACTTTTCTTCTTTTCTCCAGTAATTTTCAACCTTTTGGTATATATCATTATTATTTTTGCATGCATATATCCCCGGAAGAGTTAATATACCCTTTGAGAGGTCATTGTAGACGGGTTTTCCCCATTCTGAATCACCGCTTCTGTAATCCCTATAGTCGTCAACCATCTGAAACATGACCCCATAGTAAAAACCTATCTTTGAAAGGCTGTTAGTAATACGAGGATTACATTTTGCACATAAAGCACCCAAGGCACAGGAGGCTGAAAAAAGTACTGCTGTTTTTCTTGAAATTCTTTTAAGATATGAAGGAACAGACAAGTTCATTACATACTTATCCCTGTATTGGTCCACTTCTCCTTCACAAATTGTTTTTACTGCCTTGGCGGCTATTGTTAGATTTTTTGCAGGAACAATATCAGCAAGCATCAAAAGTGCCTTAGTATACAAAAAGTCACCGCAGTATATAGCCATATCTGTTCCATATTTTTTGTAAACTGTTTCCCTATTTCTTCTATATGGTGAGTAATCCACAACATCATCGTGGATAAGAGTTGCAGTATGAAGCAATTCTACGGCACTTGCAAGCTGAATCAGCCTATCCTGCCGGATTTTCCCGAAATATGATGAAACTACTACCATTGCAGGCCGTAGTCTCTTACCCCCTGCACCAACTGTATCAGCGATAGCTCTAACCAGAAGCTGGTTTTTTGAAGTAACATTTGTACGTAAATTTTCCTCGACTTTTTCAATATCACTGTTTAATCTTTGGTTGTCAAAAAACATAATTACCCCTTATAAATTTGATATAATATTTAGCCTTTTCAAAGCTCTAACCAAAAAGGTACTACATATCCCTACAAAAGTACCCATAATAATTCCTGACAAAAGCAACACAGGTAAATAACCAATAACAGACAAATCACTCATTATAAAGCACGCTACCATTATCTGTCCCACATTATGTGCTATTGAACCGGCTATGCTTATTCCAATCAAGCTAAACCACCTCTCCATATATTTTAACATTATCCACATAATCAGTGTACTCAAAATTCCTCCGCATATACTAAAAGCAAAAATTACCGGCCCCCCCATAAATAGGGATGAGAGAACACATTTCACCAGTACTATTGCCAGAGTATTTGACAGACTGAAGAAGATTAAAGCTACAATAGTTATTATGTTTGATAGCCCAAGCTTTATCCCTGGAATCCCCACCGGAACCGGAAACCATGCTTCAATAACAGATAAAACCAACGCTTGCGAAGCAAGAACAGCCAGTAGCACCATTTTCTTTATGTCAACATTACTTTTTATAAACATTCTCATTTTACCACCCCATCTACATTTTGATCCTTTCCTTGCTCAAGCTTGATAATTATTTTATTAGGAAGACAAACCGCTATGTCTCCGGGATGGCGTAGCCAGCCTGTTTTTACACAAATCTTATCCGGGCAGTCTGACTTTAAAAAGCAAATTCTGTTTTTTTCTGCTGCAATAGTTGCCTTATGCAATCCGGATATATTAATTATTTCCCTCTTTTCTAGCTTTGAAAGATTAACTTTTTTGATTATTTTATCGTTTTGTTTTATTACAGCTGTAATAGCCCTGTTATCCAGACGACTTCCACTGGTATTGCTTAAACTGACTGCATTTTCCCTACCCAATAACACAGTTGACAATAACCCAAAAACTATTACCAGCAAAAGAATTATGTCACCCTTCTTCAACATACGTAAACTCCCCACTTTCATCCTGAAAATTAAAATATTTTTTTAGATTTTCAGTTACATAGATTTTTTTATCTTTTGTAATAAATATGGCATCAATACCATCCAGTTTTTTAAGTAATTCTCTGGATTTTTTCAAACCCATTACAAATGTTGCAGTTGACAGGGCATCAGCACTCATGGAACTGTTCGTAACAATGGTTGAACTAATCAAATCCGAATTACTGGGCCATCCTGTTCTGGGGTCTATTATATGGTGGTACCTGACACCGTCTTTCATAAAAAACCTTTCATAGTCGCCTGAGGTCACAACGGTTTTATCGGAAATATTTAATATACCAATATATTTTCCATCAGCTGCCCTTGGATTTTGAATTCCTATTCTCCATGGTGTGTTGTCGGGTTTGTTCCCAACTACATAAACATTCCCTCCAAGGTTTATGTAAGCTGATTTTATTCCGTCTTCTCGGCATATTTTTACGGCTTCGTCTGCGGCATAGCCTTTGGCAATAGCACCAAAATCAATCATTTGTCCCTTAATAGGGAGTCTGAAGGTCATTTTCTCTCGGTTAAAGTTAATTGATTTGTAATTCACAAGTTTTAAAAGTTCTGTAATCCTGCTCCTTGAAGGAATATGAGGGTGATCCGTAAAAATACCCCATTCCTTGACTAAGGGACCTACAGTTATGTCAAAGGCACCATTACTTAACTTGGAAAATTTGTCAGCTGAATTTAAAATATTGCATATATCGTTATTAATTCTGAATACTTGCGATTGACCGGAATGACTGTTAATCTGCCCTACAGTACTTGTTTCAATGTTAACAGACATATTTTCTTCAATATTGTCCAGCCTTTGAATAATCTTGTTTGCAGAACTTTCTGCATTTATGCCATAAATTTTTTGTGAAATTATAGTGCCCATATGAAAGCTTTCCTTTTCAACATAATCATCATTGGCATTACCCTTTGAACACCCGCTTAAATGAAAAGAAACCGCTACAAATGTAATAAGAAATAAGATTCGCTTAACTTTCAAACAGTTCACCCCCATATAGTTACAAATATGTATACAAATCAGGTAAAAAATACATTATATAAACGTATTGCTTTATTTATAAATGTTTCCCTGAAATTTCTACTTTTATAACAAATACAGGAGAGATAATCATGTCCAGAAAAATAGTAATCGTAGGTGCAGGTTATGCAGGAATAGAAACTGCTTTATACCTTCAACGAAAAAAGAAAAAGAAAGACGATTTGTCGATTACCATTATAGATAAAAACCCATATCATACACTGTTGACAGAGCTACATGAAACCGCCGGAAACAGAATAGATGCAGACGGAGTTATTGTACCTCTCAGAGATATTTTTCAGTATACCGATGTTCAGATAGTAAAAGATGAAATTGTTAAATTTGATATGGAAAGTAGTATTGTTTCATCAAATCAAAACCAGTATGAGTATGACTATCTTGTTTTAGCTTTTGGAAGTGAGCCCAACTATTACGGTATACCCGGTATGAAGGAATACAGCTATCCTCTTTGGTCATTTAAAGATTCAATCAGAATAAAAGAACATATACTGGATTGCTTCGAACTTGCTTCTCAGGAAAATGATGAGACCATAAGGAAATCTCTTTTGACCTTTATAGTCGGGGGTGGTGGCTTTACAGGCGTTGAGATGATGGGGGAATTAGGAAGATGGGTTAAAAAGCTTTGTATTGACTACGGTATTCCCCGCAATCAGGTAATTTTATATTTAATAGAAGCACTACCCAATATACTTACTATACTAAATGAGAATAATGTAAAAAAATCTATGAATTATCTAACTTCCAACCTGGGTGTTAACGTACTTCTTGAAAGTGCAATTACAAAACTTGATGCTGAAAAGGTGGAACTAAAAGACGGACGCTCAATAAATACACGTACTCTCATCTGGACTGCCGGAATAAAAGCATCCTCTCTGACTGATAAAATAGACACTGAAAAGAATAGAACTTCCAGAATTATTGTTGACGAATACACTAAAACAGCCTTTAAAAACGTCTATGCAATAGGCGATGTATCTGCTTTTACCTATGAAGACAAAATTCTTCCTCCACTTGTAGAATCGGCAGTGCAAACAGGCAGAAATGCAGCTATTAATATTCT
Organism: Bacillota bacterium; assembly: GCA_023443515.1. Lineage (GTDB taxonomy): Bacteria > Bacillota > Clostridia > Acetivibrionales > DSM-1351 > Ruminiclostridium. Next base: position 2,033 of record JAEZUC010000164.1, on the reverse strand, counting down.
CGCTGATATCAGAGGCACGGAAAAAGTTAAATTGAAGCCTAAGCTTCACGGTGTAATGGTTTCAATAGGTAGCAATTTTGCAGTTAGTGAAATAATGGGAAGGCAGTTGCCCGTCTGGATGTCAATAATAATGAAATATATGGTAAATATTCATTACCTGTTCGGTATCGGAGGTTTCGAGCTTGTTTTAAAGTATTTGAATCATGAGTTTATGCACAAAAGGCATAGAAAATCCTTTCTGGAATACCAATATACACGCAGATCCGCTACAATTTGGCTTGTGCCTCTAAGACTTTTTCTGGGCTACACATGGTTTATAGAGGGTTACAATAAAATAAAGGAAGGCTGGCTTACTTCACCAATGCTCGCAGGCTTACCGGTGGACGGTGCTTCAAGTGCTTCTGTTACGGAATCGGGTGAAAAAATATTTAGAATTGTTTCCTCCCACACACCGGAGTGGTATGGATGGATAGCAAACAAATTAGTTATTCCAAACGCTCTTCTGTTCCAAATAATGATAGTATTGGCTGAAGTAGGGCTTGGCCTTGCATTTATATCAGGAACATTTACTTTTTTAGCAGGTCTTGCTGCAATTGCTTTAAACATAAATTTTCTACTTTCAACAGGTTTGTATGAGACCAGCTGGTGGCTAATCCCCGCTGAGATTGCTATGTTGGGAGGAGCAGGCAGAGTATTCGGCATTGACAGCTACCTAATGCCGGCATTAATGAAGCTATGGAGATACCTGGTAAGGCGTAGCTCGTAAACTAAAAAACCATCACACCCTGTCTCAAAGAATTGAAGCAATGTGTGATGGTTTTTGTCTGTATGTTTATATATGACTATTCTTCAGTTGAACTTTCGATGTTATCACTATCTTCATTCTCTTTAGTATCAGACGGTTCGGAAATTTCCATTTTAGAGACTGAAACCTCATAAGCTGTTTTTGTTAAAGTTTCTCCTGACTCAAGCTTTTTTTGATACTCTCTGCTTTGTATTCTTCCCCATATCTTAATATTGTCTCCTATGGACAGATTCTGAGAATACCTGGCATTTCTGCCCCAGGCTATACATGGGATATAGTCAGATTTATTATATGGTCTGTTAACAGCTACAAGTATATCTGTTATTTCCCTTCCAAAAGGGGTCATTCTATATATGGGTGACTTACATATATAACCGTTCAGATAAATCTGATTAGGATTTTTTATTCTTTTATCTTCATCACTAAATACGATTTCCCTTGCAAAAACAGTAAGCACAAGTTTATTGGATTCACTTTTATAACTGTTATATGATCTGAATTGACCCTCTATTTCCAACAATGAGCCAATAACAAGCTTCTCCTTTGGAACCAGACGTTCTGAAAATGTAACAGATATTTTATCACTGCTTTCACTTAATCTGGGTACATCTAAATGAAAAGAATAAAATCCTTCTCCATATACCTCATGACTATATTCAACCTCTGAAACTACTCTTCCTGAAATGGTCACTACGTTATTTTCTATTACATTTCCGACCATTTACCCCCCACTCCTCTCTTTTGCTGTTGTGTCTCTCTTATTTGTTTATCTAATGTAATGTGTATTCCAAAAGAATACGATTTAGAATATTATTTCTTAGTTTTTTAATTTTGTCCTTAAGAATGAAGGTTCTCCAAAAGCTATTGCCAAAATAATACAATCACCATATATTATATTACAAAAAAACATAAAAAGAAATTGTTTATTCTACAAAAATCACCTTTGTTTTTTGTTGAGTTTCTATTAGTAAGTCATACCTTTTAATTGAATTTCCATATTTTTATATTATTCTTTAAGACATGTTTAATTTTATCATAATTTTACATAAAGTGCTATAATTATATATGTTTGGCATACTTGTAGCATTAATTTTCTGGAAATAATAAACAAAGCCTCAAGCTATGAGCTTGAGGCTTTCATATAAATCTGGCAGAGACCTACTTTCCCGGGCCGTTTCCAGCCAAGTATTATCGGCACATAAGATGCTTAACTGCCGTGTTCGGTATG
>JAEZUC010000113.1 GCA_023443515.1 Bacillota bacterium | reverse complement strand
TAAAAGATATTGAATTAAGTAAAAATGATATTATAGATCTAAGTATTTCACCAAAATTTCAAGAATATTATGATATTCTTTATATAAGGCCTTATATTAAATATACTTTGGATGGAAAAGAAATCAGAGAACCTATTACACAAGGTTCAGTATACGGTTTACAAATAGATGAAAATAAAATGTCAAAAATGTATAATAAATATATTAATAGAAAGTGAGAATTATTGGAGCCCCAGAAGAAATGTTTAGAACCGATGGGCTATATTGATGGGATTGAGAGCTTCAATTGCCTTAAAGACAGCAAAATGCGGACAGATTGAGCTGTCCGCATTTTACGTGGCATTTTAGGTAGGTTCACAATTTTTCCTTGTGTACACCAACCCGGTGTTTCTGTCATGCCAATTAATGCTTTCTGTGTGCCGTCAAATGCTTTGGTGCTTTGGGCTGATAAAGTGTTGAACTGCATGCCGAGCAAACACCTGATAACGCAAGCTGCGTAATTATTATTGACAAAGGTGCAAGCAAAAATTTGATTCTTACCTTCATATTTTTTCCCTCCCCTCTGCTTATATACTTATTCATTAATATAATCTATGAGCTTAACTGCCTCGTCCACCTGATTATTGAGTAGTAGAGAACGTATTTCATCTAAAGCAAATCCGACATCATCCTCCAAATCAGTATACATTTTATATGATTTTTGCAGTAAGCTTCCTATTACCATATGAATTAATTTAAACATCAAAATATTAAGTACCAACACTATTATAAACATAGATACAGAGAACATTATCTGATAGATAAGTGTTAACTTATCACAAAGATCAAGGTACACAAAATATAGCAATTGTTCTCCTAATGTTAACAGTAAAAAGGATGCAAGAAACAATTTGTGGAACCTATAATTAATCTTTGTGGCTAACAAGACCTCATGCTTCCATAAAAAGACTATCGCCATAAACTGAATAATTCGTTGGGGTAAAGAAATAAGTACGTACCAATGATATTCGTTTTGAAAGTTTGCCATTCCTTTAAATATATATGTAATTACATAGGATATATATAATATGTCTGTTGTAGTAATTATCAATAAAAAAAATGATGTTCCGAACAAAGCATATACAGGTGTCATCCTATATACAATTATAAATATTATTGTATATGCAATAATATGTAAGGTAAGACTTGTTATAATATTCGGAGAAGCAGGCCGAATAATACATGATGAGGTAAGCATTAAAATTATAGCCGTAGCAAATTTAAAAATATTTTGACTATTTATTTTCAAGTTTTCTTTTCTTCCAGTAATAAGTAAGGCTATTATTAAATTTAAAAATGCTTCCGGTAAGGATACTAAAAGCAGAATATACAAATTCATTACCATATAAAGGACATCTCCTACAATTTTATCTATTGTTTGTATTTTATGACATATTTCTTAAAAAGTAAATACATTCAGAAAAAGACCGAACAACTCTGTAAAAGCTGTGTTTTTCGACAACTTCTCAAGTCACGGTCTATGTTTTTTAAAAGGTTTGCTTTTCCTGAACAGCCTTTTTCATCAAAATTTCTTGAAATGGTCGTCAGCCAACTGGTAATTCTACTCAGTTGCCAGCCCATACTTTATCATGTCAAAAAATTTATGACCTGTGGGTGTTATTGCAAATACTTCCTGTAAAACACTAAAACATAATAATAAAACATACATTTTCATACCGAGCATAGTCAAGACTGTAACCACTACTAACCATACAGAGATATAAGCAATGGATAAGGCTTTAAATTTCCGTATCTCCACAGGGTCTGTAATTAATCTATTGGGTGTATCCCTTGGTGCATACCTGATCAATACATAAAGCCCTATTGTAAATGTTAAGGCTATAAAGATTACCATCCATGCAATACTCCAATACCTGTATGTATGCTTTGCAATAAGTGCTGCGGTAACAAATAATCCTATCGTCACCAATAAGCATTTTCCATATGTATCCATATGATAGCCTCCCGCTACCTTTCGCAGTAATGCAAATGATATGGATATTATCAAGGTAGGAATCAGCACCCCTAAAACCGCTGAAACAGCTACCAATAAAGCAGTTTTTACAACACTTCCGATAGCTACTTGAAAGCCGAAATAATATTCTGCCTTTTTCTGGTGATTCTCTTCTAGAACATTTGCCAAACCCTTTGCACAAGAATATGACCATTTATCTATAAATCTCAATAAATTCGCCCCCCTGTTAAAGGATTATATACCAAATATTGTATTATTTCTACCTTTTCAAGCAAAGTTCCTTCCACTGCACTTTTGTAATGCTTTTAACATATATGTCATTACTTCATTATCTTTTAGTACAACCTCATAGGTTTTGGCCCTACTCTTTGGCCTTTTGCAAATTTGTATAATTCTTCAGCATCCTCTTCTTCCCATGGACGTAAAATTAATCTATTAGTTTCCAAATTAATTTTCTATACCTCATTTTAGTCCACTCCGATGATATATTAAAAATTGCATTTATAAGGACTACCTTAATATACTAGAAATTAGCAGTCACAACCAAAACCGCTTCCTGGTGTTACTACATCCTCCAGGTCTTCAACATTGAAATTGAATTCAACTTCATTTAAATCCATTTCGAGTTTTTTGATGTCCTTCATATTCTTATCCCCCTTTCGTTTATAATAATCCTGTTTTCTTAAATATGTATTAATTACAATTACAACCAAATCCACTACCTGGTGTTACAATGTCCTCTAGATCTTCTACGTCGAAATTGAACTCAACTTCATTTAAGTCCATTTCCAGTTTTCTCATGTTTTCCATAATCTTATCCCCCTTTCGTTTATTAATAATTTGATTTTCTTAAAGCCGTACAATTTGGATTAGCTGCACGCACAACCAAATCCGCTACCTGGAGTTACTACATCCTCAAGGTCCTCTACATTGAAGTTGAATTCAACTTCATTTAAATCCATTTCGAGTTTTTTGATGTCCATATTTTATATCCTCCTTTCGCAAAAGAATATATTTTAAACCTAAAAATTAAGGTAGTCCTTCCTGATTAACCACTTGTTGTTTCTTTTAGACTCTTCATAATATAATTCTTCTATTAAAAATTGTTGAGACAATCTGTCATTGTCCTTTTTTGTTATCCCGTCTTTAAGAGAGTAGTTTTTACCCGCATTTTTGGCTGCTTCTAAGTATCGCTTAACTATTTTTTCAAATCTTTCTTCATCAAAAAGAGTTCCTTGTGTACAAAAAATTCTATCGGCCTTATCTCCAAAAAGTATTCTTAATGTTTCATCCACCGGTTCATAGTTGTTTGTGCGATGAGGGTAACCGCAAGTTGATATAAATACCTCTCTGCGATTTAATAACTTTGGATATCGACTAGACTGAATGTAGTAATCACCTTCCCTATGTTTTTGCCATGTGTACAAGGGAAAGGTTCTCTCAATAAATTTTTTCATAGCAGCAGGAAAACTAAAGAAAAGCAGTGGAAAACTCCAAATTACTAAATCACTGTCTATATACTCTTTAAGTAAATCCCGCATATCATCTTTTTGTATACATTTGCCTGATGCTTCTTCGCACCAGCAGTAGTAACAGCACCTACAATCATTTATGTTCTTATCATAAAGTGTTATTTCATTTACTTGTATTTCTTCTCTTATATTTATATTTTGGTTTAACCCCTCAATAAATGAATTTGCAATCTTTAAACTTCTACTGGCTTTCTTTTTTATACTGCAGTTGAATAATAATATTTTCATAGTTGCACTTCTTTCCTGCAATTTATGCAAACAATCCCCTGACTGATACTAACAGTCTGTAAGGTTATTAATTTAACTATTTTTTGTTTAAAATGGTACTTATTGTCATCAGTTTTATCGCTTGATAGAGTTGTTATGATTTTAAATTCATCATTGAATTTTAAAGCACTAATATATCTGCATCGTATTTTCTTAATTTTTAACCTTGTATTTTCCCAGCAGTCAGCACCTAGTTTTTCCGTCCAGTACATATAAAGCGCCTGTTCATACCATTCGATATATCTGGCATTGTGCACTATTTTATAGGCATCACAATCAAATATCCCGGTAGTCATTTCGACTTCAAAATCCTTCATTTTCATCTATCTCCAGATTGTATTTTGAAAATTCGTTTTGAATATCTTTTATAAAATAAATTATTCTATTGTACATATCATTTGGCATATCTTTAATTAAGCCCGATTTTTGTCCTACAAGACCAATTGTGGTATCACACTTGTAAAAAACAGTCTTACAATCCTTTGAGGTTATATAATGATGAAACACACAATACGCAGCTATCGGCATTTCTAACCATGTATGAACCAGAATCTCTGTTCCGAACCGTATCTCTTTATATGACTCCAAGCTATTTTGAAGAACAGGCATAGTATAGTATTCTTCAGTGTCATTTGGTTGTTTATCGAGTGTTGTCTGACTCCTATGCTCCGGTAAAAAATATCCCTGTATTCCGGCTATCAGGCTAATCTGAAAACGGGCATCCTCAAACCAGCACAAACAGCTAGAGTTCTTGACCGTTCCAAAATAATCACATTCCGAAAAAGTTACTGTATGTTCAATACAATGTGTAGATATCAGCATCATATATCACTCCCAATTCATAAAGAACTTCTTTATTTCCACAGCAGTTATATTCTTTAACTCACAGGCCTCCGATTCGCAACATATACTTAATACCTCTTTATCAGACAATAAATTCTGATTAAGATAAAGCTTTTTTCCATCCTGGTCAACACTATTATATAAACCGCCGGAAGCAGTAAGTGCGAACGGTAATTCCATACCTATACCTTTCAGACCACAGCCCAGATATTTCAGCCAAGCCTCCTTTGCACTCCACAGCATCCTAAATCGACCTTTCATTACCTCCGGATTATCTGCACTCTCCCCTACAAGCCACGCCTTCTCCTTGTCCGAGAATTTATCAAGTACCTGGCTTGGGTCTGAAACAGATTTACATTCAATATCAACCCCAACACTCGTGTAAGAAGTTGCTAAACAAACCCAAGGGTAACTATGGCTTATGTTAAAATGAATATTACTGTTTAATATATAGGGCTTGCCATATTTTCCAAATTGTATTTTTTTATCCTCCTTTATACCTAATGGGTACCCAACAAACATAAGGAAAAGAATCCATCCCATTAAGCTAAGGTTCCTATTAGTTTTGTGCAGGTTTTTTTCTATCTTTTGCCGGCAAGAGCCCGGTAGCCACGTGCTTTTTGATTTATAAAAATGCCACTCTTTATCATTAAACTCTCTGACATCCAATAAATACACTACAACCTTATCCCCTAGTGAGGTTTCCATTGTTACTCCTATCCCACCGCTCGTTTGTCAAACACTTTAGCCATTTTTCTAAGCATGATAAATACTCTTCCGAAATTCTCTTTTTATCACTATCCAAATATATAGAGTCGGCAAATAGGAAGTAAAGTGTCATACTGTCTTTATGTTCAGTAATCTGAATGTACAAAGGGATTGACTCGGCATATTGGCCGATTTCCACTGCACACAAATCACCTTTTCCTTGTGGCAATACACTCCTATAGTCTGTATGGTAATTTATTACAACTTTGAAGTAGTCTCCTTTAAGCCTCTCCTCAAAATCTTGCATTAAATAAAAATCATGCATCCCTAAACCTTGATTTTTCAATGTCTGGTCCAGTAGTTTTTGTTGAATTAGTAACTTGTCTTGTACAGATTGATTACTGTGGAACATAAAACGAAGAGGTATTAATTCTGCAAATAAACCAATACTGTTACTAACTCCTGACAACTGCTGCATTCGCCCGTGTTGAATTGTTCCAATACAAATATCCGACTGCCCCGTACTTTCATAAAGAATCTGTGCTAATACTGTAGATGTAAGATTAAATAAGCTTATTTTCATTTCCTTGCATATTTTTCTCAAAACTATAATTTCATCATTGTTTAGTTCATGCTTTATACCTGAAAATGTTTCATCCTTTTTAATTTTCATCCTCTTATTTTCCCCATCTCCGGGGAATCCAACGGATTTTGGGCGATTTTGCAGGTACTTATTCCAAAACTCTTGCAATAATGCATTATCAGACTTAACTAACTCTTTTCTATATTCATAAAAATCATAATTGTACGGTGGTAGTTGCATATTGTAATACAGCATAAATATTTCATTTAAAAATATAGATAATGACAAGTAATCAAATATCCCATGATGAAAATTTAATAAAATCTCCTGATTTTTATTTCTGTCCTCAAAGAGCAAGACCTGGAATAATGGCAACTCTGTACAAATAAATCTTCTTATATAGTCATAAAAGTCTACTTTCTCTATATCATCTACTACAAGATAGGAATAGTCAGTTACTGCCTTATTTTCACTTTTTATCCGTACATTGCCATTATTTGAATAAAACCTGCTGCGTAAAATACGATGTCTCTCACTCATACTCTCTATAGCTGATTTAAATTGTTCATTTTCTAGGTAATTGGAATGTGAGACACGGTACACTACATTAAATGGTGGAAACTTTTTAGAAAATTTATCAAAACTTTTATTCTTGTATAGCTGATTTTCGCTTCGTAATATTTTACATTGAAATTCTGTAGCTTTAACCGCTTCTTCTTTATTTATTATATTACTCGTATCAGAATGTGATTTGTTTAACTCACTTTGAATTAAATTTCCTATTTGCTCAATTGTTTCACATTCGTAAAGCAGGCTATTATTCAGTACCACACCCCACTCTTGATAAATCCTGGTATTTAAAACGAATACCTCCAAAGAGGTCGCTCCTTGTTCAAAAAAATTATCCTGTATAGAAACAGCCTCGTTATTCAAAACGTTTCTGCAAAGTTCAAGAATATTTCTCTCATCCTTACTGTTTGAAACACTTTTTTTAAATTCTATTCTGCTCAGTAAATCTGCTTTATCAAGTTTACCGTTAGTATTGGTAATAAATCTTTCAACCTGTACAAAAAGTTTAGGTAACATATATTCAGGAAGGTACTCGCCAAGCTTTTTGTTTATAGTTTCTTCATCTACTCTCTGACCCCTGTAAAATGCTATAATCTGCTTCTGACTGTCTTCATCCTCTTTGGCCAAAACATGTACTTCTTCAAATAGTCCGCAGTTTACTAAAACATTTTCTATTTCACTCAGCTCTATTCTATGACCTCTTATCTTAATCTGGTCGTCATTTCTGCCAAGACATATAAGCTCCCCGGTGTCATCAAATTTACCACAATCATTTGTTTTATACATCATATGCCCGGACTCAAGAGTATCCTTAAAAAAGGATTTTTGGGTTAAGTCCTCTCTGCCTATATACCCCAGAGATAAGAAACGGCTAGCTGTGTAAATCTCCCCAATCTCACCTTGGTCAAGGGGTTTTCCATATTGGTCCAATATGTAAATTCTATATTCATCAAGAGGCTTACCTACACTTACATGCTTTATTCCGGAAATATCCTTACTGTTATATACCTTTGCATTGCAATACACACACACCTCTGTGGGGCCATATGCATTAATTACATTATCTACCTGTCCACTGGATAACAACTTTTTTAGTAAAGCTAGTGAGAGCGGTTCTCCCACAGATACAATATTTCCGGGTAAGAATAGTTTTTCTTTGTCATTTTCAAAGTACAACAATATATGTTTTAGGTGAGTAGGCGTTATGTCGCACATATCCACCTTCTGATTTTTCCAATACTCTATGAGTTGCCATTGGGATCTCTTTACTTCATCAGGAACTAATACAACACAATGACCAAAAAACAGCGCCATATACATCTGTACCACACTTGGGTCAAAACTAAATTCACAGAGAATACCTATTTTTATATATTCTTTGGTAATTGTTTGGAGCTTCTCAATACTTGCATCTTCCGGCAGTCCAAAAAATCTGCTGTAGCAAGCGCGGGCAATATGCACCACACTTGATTGTAAAACCATAATTCCCTTTGGTTTACCCGTTGATCCGGAAGTAAACATAACGTAAGCCAACTTATTTCCTCTTTGTTCAGAAATATTTTCCGAAACAGGGGTTTCCTCCATAAGATTACTTATCAAATTACATAAAGGAACTTTTTTAATATTAAAATCTAACGTGTCCATTCTGTCATTTGAATCAGATATAAATATTTCTGCCCTTCCATCTTGAAGCATACTTATCATACGCATTTTTGGAGAAGTTCTGGCAATAGGTAAAAATGCGCCTCCTGCTTGATATATAGCCATCATTAATAATATTAATTCTCTACTTTTAGGAAGGTCTACAGCAACTATTACCTCCCTGTTCCACCCCTCAAGTTTAGATAAACGTGAAGCTATTCTCAAAGACATTTCATACATCTCTTGATAAGTTAAAGTTCCGTCAGCGTCTGATATAGCAATATTATTCTTGTACTTATCAACAGCTGTTCTGAATGCACCTGCTATTCCAAGATCATAATATTCCTCGTCCTGCATATTCTTCCCTCCACTTCGGTTATTAAGCAGTTAGACCGCCATCTACAACAATAGTTGCTCCATTAATATAACTGGCAGCATCAGAAGCAAGAAATAATGCTGTTTTGGCAACTTCTTGCGGAATTCCTAATCTTCTTAGTGGAATGTTTGTACTTATATCTTTTAAATTCTTGATATTACTTGTCATATCAGTTTCTATATATCCAGGAGCAATTGCATTTACTCTGATATTTTTCATTCCTAATTCTTTTGAAAGAGCCTTAGTAAAACCTATTATTCCAGCCTTTGCAGCGCAATAGTTTGTTTGCCCTTTAACTCCTATAATTCCGGCTGTTGATGATATATTAATAATGTTACCCTTTCGGTTTGAAAACATTGACAGTGCTACTGCTGAGGTTAAAGCTGCATTCCCAAATAGGTTTGTCTTTATCACTGACTCCCACTTTTCTGCGCTTTGCATTAAAAATAATCCATCCTGTATAATTCCTGCATTATTTATTAAAATATCAATTGAGCCTTCTTTATCAACTATTGTCTGTGTTACAGACTCACACTCCAAGGAATTCGTAATATCTGCTTTAATGCCCTGAATAAATACTCCGTCATATGTCTCTGAAATCCTTTTTTCAACCTGTTTTGCTAAATCAGAATTGCTTTTGTAGAGAAAATATATTCTGCAATTTTCACCTGCAAAGGCTTCACACAGTGCTTCGCCTATTCCTCTGCTACCTCCGCTTATTAAAACGACTTTTCCCTTTAATCCTAGTTCCATTTTATTACCCCTGTTATCATATTCCCCAAATCGTTATACCCATTTACAAGAACTGTTTTGAGGTTTAGTGACTCTGTTTTAGTTGTAAATCTGCCCTTACTGTCTATAACTCCCTCAGACGGAGGTAGCATCTGTTTTTGGAGGCTGGCTACAGCAACAGCACAATTTAACATAAAACTACTTCCAAAGTTACTTCCAAAGATACCATGTACAGAAACCATTTTGGCATCAGGAATTAATGAAGATACCGCTTTATATTCTGCATTATCCAGACCGGGATTCCCGCAAGAACACATAATTACTGCATCTACTTGACTCGCTGCTACTCCTGATTCAGATAAAGCAAGTTTTATTGTTTCTTCAAAATCCTCAGGTGAGAAGTGAGATAGTTCAACAAAACTATTTATATTATATGCGGAAGTCATATTCTTCATTTGACCTTGGGCAAGTGTACTATTTATTTTCTTTTTTCGTTTTATTGACAAACCGGCTAAAACACAGCCTTCCTTTCCGGTATGTACAGCATCACTCTCTAAAACCAAGCTTACTGCCTGTTCACGAATTACCATTCCCTTTGCATCCTCTAATATACCGGTGAAATGCTGATCATCACCCTGTAGGTAGTCAAACTGTCTATAGAAATTCAGGTTATCGTCTAAACAAATATTGTAATTACCAACAAGAATCCTTTCTGCATCCTCTTGCTCCAAAATCATTGATGCAACCAATAATGGCTCAGTAGAGGGCAACATTGTACTTGGTCCTTTTAGACCATACTTCATAGTAATTCCTGAAATCAGCGAATTCCCAACAGAATACGTAAAATTTATCGGGCTAACATCTTCTATACTCTTTTGATACAGACTGTTTAAAACAGCCAGAACACTCTCATAGCTTGCATTGGTTGTAGAAAAAACTGTGCCAAATCCGTATGGGTCAAAGGATTCTTTTGCAAGCCCGCTTTTTTCCATAATCGAAGTAGCAGAAAGATATCCTAAGGTAGAGGTTCTATTCATTCTACGAACATCTTTTCTGTAGGGGCCTATTAATGCTGCAAAATCAAATTGCCTCTTTGAAACCCAATTCTCTTTCGGATTGAATAATGTATCTGTTATATCACAGCCTATTGGTATAACGGGACTTTGTATGTCAAAATCATTTATCCAGATTTTATTACAACTCATCATTCTCCTCCTTTAAAATATAGGTAAGTTTACATTTTGCAACAACCTTATTGTCCACCCTACAAACTGACTGAATACAAATGTAATTATCAACCATTTCTATCAGTTTTGAAGAAATCACTATTTGGTCTCCCGGATAAACAGGCCTGACAAATTTAACATTATCTACTTTTATAAGGTATCCATATTTAGGTTTAGTTTCTTCTTTACTAAAATCTATAGTTATAAAAGCACTAGCCTGCCCCATAGCCTCTATCAGCAGTACACCGGGCATTATGGGGTGATTGGGATAATGGCCTTGAACCCAAGGTTCATTATAACTTACATTTTTAATAACATTAGCTGATTTAAGATATTCAAAGTCTATTACCTTGTCTATTAAAAGAAACGGATATCTGTGTTTCATAATTTCGAGAATGTTAATCTTCATATTCCTATCTTTCTCCTTCTGATACGCCTAAAGTTGTTCAACTCCGATACATGCCATATTCCCGGCAAAAGCAAATGAATTAGATAAAAACAGGTCGTATTGCCTTGATTTCGATTTATCTGTTACAAGAGTCATAATTTTATTATCATATTCCATAGGGTTTTCCACCGAAATAGAGACCGGCATAGTACCCTCTTTAAGTCCTATGACAGAGCACACAAACTCTAAACTTCCGGCTGCACCCAGACAATGTCCAATCATTGATTTTGTTGATGAAAACCAAAGATGATCTGTTTTATGAGTTTGACTGAGTAATTCCATTGCTTTTATTTCCATGGCATCATTGACCGAAGTAGAGGTACCGTGAGCATTGATATATAAAGATTTTCCCTGTAAGCCTTTTATTTTTTCCAAAACTTTATTCATACAGAAAAATGCACCTTTACCACTGGGATCAGGGGCAGTTACATGGTAAGCCTCATTCATCGAAGCAAAACCAAATATTCTTCCGTAAATCTTTGCACCCCTTTGTAGGGCTAAGTCTTCACGTTCAAGCATTATAAAAGCAGCGCCCTCGCCAATTGTTATGCCCTCACGGTTTATATCAAAAGGTTTACATGGTGTTGTACTTAAATTTTCCAAGGAATTAAATCCTGCCAAGCTTAAATCACTGAGTACATCTATACCTGCTGTAACTGCCATATCTGCACGACCGGTCTCAATCATTCTTACTGCCTCTCCAATAGCAAGGGTTCCTGAGGCACATGCCGCATTTACACCCATTACGTTGCCACTTATTCCGAGGATATTACTAAAATGATAAAAGCAATCAGCAGAATTAAAATCCAGCATGCTACAGTCACTTTTTATGTACTCACCGGGATCGTATGTAATTCCTGTATAATCGAACCCATACTTAATTCGCAATAGTGGCTCTAACCGCAGACTTCCAAGATTAGCTGAAGCCAAGCTGAAAACTGCCCGTTCCTTGAGTTTTTCAATATACTCTTTACTTAATTGAGCATCCTCAAGCATATCCGCACAAGCCTGTTCTCCGATTTCCCTGAACTTTGATTCCCATCTCAAAGGCTTATCCGTTACTATTTCACCCGCATACTTTGTCATGTAATTAAAATCTTTCATTACTGAGCTTTCACGAATGCCGGTTACTCCCGAAATACAGTTTTGATAAAAATCTTTGGCATTTTTACCATTTGGAGCGACGGCACCCACTCCAGTAACCACAACAGATACCTTTTTTTTTGACATACTAACCCTCACATTCTTTTTCATGTAAATGATTATAAACTGCCTCTGCCAATGTCCTTACCGACTTATATGCTTGCGGTTCTTTCTCTGCATCAAGTTTTACATTATATAAGTTTTTGATTCCAACCATAATCTCTAATCCGTCAACAGAGTCCAGCCCCAGGTTAGGTAGGTTTTTATGTTCTTCATCTATTCCTTCAACCTCGAAAATAAGGGCATCTACATCAATATCCTCCGGCTCACAGGATAACATTAATCTATCCTGTATCATCTCCCTGATTTCTTTCATCATCTTTTCTAATTCTTCTTGCATCTTAAATACCCCCTAAATATTCATCAATTCCATTGTCAATATTTTTTCTAAACTATAAATTTGCTCTAAAGCACTAAGAAAAATATCACTTTTTTCTATAACAGAGCCTTTAAAATATCTGATTTTAAAGGTTATTATTTTCCATTTGTCTTCCAAATCATTCAGAATTCTGACCAGACTTGTCCACTTTTCCCGTTCAATTATTTTCTGTTCAAACATGTCTTTCAAAAATTTTATGTAAAGACTCCTAAAGCATGTCCCATTGAGCTCATCCTGTCGTCGTAGCATTATGCTATTCATCTCAATAGTAAATGCAAGGTACTTTTCATGGCTTAGAGAACCCATTTCTGCTCTTTTGCGGATGGACATTAAGAATTCATGTATTGTCTTCATGCTTTCCAAAGGCCCATCCTTTTCGTTCATATATTTACCTTGATCTGATAGTGATTTTAAATATATGTCAGAGCTAATTCTTACTAGTTGTTCTTTTTTTGTGAGTTTTTCAAAAACATACCATCTTGGCTTCTTTTCTTCATCATACTGCTTTTCAAACATGGCCTTATACATCTGATGCATATCAATCTTATGTATGTCATTTGAAACACTATCTAAAACAGTCAGTTCTTTTTTATCTAAATCATAACCTAAAACGATGACCATATGATATTCATTATGATTTCTCTTAATATTGGTGAGATAAGTCATATAGTATACATCGCATTGTAGTAAAACTGGATGACCCTCTGCCACTTTTTCAATTATCTCTATATGAAATGGAATCTGTTCCATTTCAATATTAGGGTTATATTCAAAGGTTTTTTCTTCACACAAAGCCCCTATAGTGCTACAACATTTCATCTCAGCTTCAAAATTCCTGCCTGAGAGGGCCATTAAATCAAAGCCGTTGTAATTTACCTTCTGAATCAAGAAACTTAACCCGTTACCTATACCAAATATATCCTGTGTGGTAATTTTGTAGCCATAGTGGTTAAGCATGAGACAGAATGCTTGTGTTCTGCAATCTCCCAGTTCTCGGGGTGTTACAATCTTGCTAAACTCTAAATCTATCCTTGTAGGAATATTATGCGTCAGCATATTCTTCCATCCTCCAGATATATTTTTTGTGTACCATAATCTGCATACTTCGGGGAATGTGTAACCATTACAATGGTTATTCCCGTCTGTTCGTTTATTTGCTTAAAAATATCCATAACTTTTTTACTGTTGACGGAATCCAAATTACCTGTAGGTTCATCTGCAAATATTACCTTTGGATTAGTATAAAGTGCCCTGGCAATTGCAACACGTTGTTGCTGACCACCGGAAAGCTCATATGGATACTTGCTTCCATACTGTTCCAAACCTACTAATTGCAGCATCTTTTGCAAACGGGAATCATCCAAGGGGTTTGTCATAATCAATGAAGGCAGTAATACATTATCTGTTACGCTCATCTCTGTCAGAAGATTATAAAACTGAAAAACAAACGCCATATCTTTCCTTCTGATTAATGATAGTTTTGCATCATCCATTTCAGATATATCCTCATTATTAAACAGTACTTTTCCCTCTGTTAATGGTTCCATACCACTAAGTAAATACAATAGTGTACTTTTCCCTGAACCTGAAGGTCCGGTAATAGTTACAAATTCACCTGATTGGATAGATAAGTCAATTCCTTTTATTATCTCTGTTTCAACAACCCCTGCTTTATATATCTTCTTTAAACCTTCTGCTCTAATTATCTCCATTTTACTCTTCCTTTCTTCCTACTTCTTTAATTCCTCAATAATTTTGTCTCTTGATATCCGACTTGTTTTGCATGCTAATACTATATTAATTAACATCATAGCTATAACAACAAGGAGCATTGCTAAAAATACCTCTGCTTTCATACTTAGCTTAATTGGCAGCTCCACTAACTCCATAAGGTTTTCCAATGGTTTTTTGACTATCCAGAGAATCAGTATTCCCGCTAAATATCCAAGTGTGCTTATGATAGCTATCTCAGAAATAAGCATTCTTAATATATGCTGTCTGCTATACCCATTTGAGTAAAAAATAGCAAATTCTTTTTTTCTCATTATATAACTTAATTTATAATTGCTATATATTCCGGTTATACTAGCCATTCCAACCAATGCTGCAAAAGATAAAAAGAAGATAATAATCTGCATACCATTGGTTATGTCATTTTCTTTCATTTGTGAAACATCTTTATATCTGTAGTTTCTATTATAAAAAATATCTTCGACGGATTTTTCCAGGGATTCTGTATCTTTGCATTTTATGTAAATCCCATTCAGTATACTACCTTCACAAAAATCACTGTCATGTCTTGAAATGTACACCATGTCCCCCAGTTCCTGTAAACTTGGGGTTATAGCAACAATAGTAAAGTTTTTATCTATTTTACCGTCGTTTAGTTTAACTTTGTCACCAAGTTTAAATCCAAATCGATTACAAATAATTTTACTCATAATCACATTTTCACTCTTATTAAACATAGCAGGCTCAAAGCCATCTAACCATGTTAGCTTCAAGTTGAAAAAGTTTTTATCATAAGTCTCAGGATCATCTATACCTATTACACTTACCTGGCGTTTTTCGTCTGAATTAATAATGGTTACTTTCCCGCTGTAGTATGTAAATGTGTCTGTAACACCGGGTGCCGAGCTAATTGTGGCCAGCTCTTCCTTTTTGAAGGTTCCATCATCTAACCTGACAAAGGCATCAGATCTATAGTCTTTATAAAAACTTGTCATAGCCGAAAGTACTGAAAATATTAATACGCCAACTATAGTTATAAATAAAGAAATAGTTGCAGTAAGTTTAAGGGTTTTTCTCAAATAAATATTAGTTCCCACATTTTTAGAAGAAATAAGCAATAACCCTTTACCTGTTTTTTCCTTTATTCTGTTCTTAAAAGCTGTAAAAATAACCTTTACACTCTTAAGCAACACAAAAACTAAAGCTACAGAATAAAGTAAAACCACTGCCACTCCCCAATTTGAAATCCAAAATCCCAAAATAAACAATAATACAAGAAGAGTAGGATATATTAAAGCATATTTGCTATTACTTTCTTGCTGCATACTTTTTGATACATCTTCAAGAATTAAGCTTCTATCAGATTTTTTCAACAATTGTTTAACCGGTTTGACAAAACTTATTCTTGAAATAAGTACAGTTACACCTAAAGTTATTATTATAGAAACTATCAAAAAGACTATATCAATTACTACAAATGGATTTGGTATTCCTATGCCAAACTTAGCAAATAAGATTACCAATGCCAATCCGATACACATACCTAAAATGCAACCTGTCAGAGAAATGTTTAACCCAATCCTTGAAAAAAGACTCACTATATTCTTTTTCTCTGCACCATTGCTACGGAGGGTTCCTATAAACTTAGAACGTTCCGTAACATATATCAGCCCGGTTGATTTAAGGATATCAATTGCTATCAATAGGATAAATATGAAAATCATAAAATCTATGCCATAATAAGTTGCCATATTAGAAGAAATATACTCAGGGTCAATCGCATCTTTTATGTAAAAGGTATCTTTATTCTCTTCTAATTTCTTTATTGTATTGCTATCCTTTTGAATATCATATAAAAAACAGAGGGTAATTGATTCAGGGCTTATTTTAAGAGTGTCGTATAAAATACCGGGATTACAAACAACTAAATTCTCATTGGCCTTAACAAAGTAATTGTCTTTTGGGGCGATTACAGCAGTAGCTGACAACTTTTGGCCAAATAATTCAATGTCGATTTTACTACCGTCAGATATATTGAGTCTTTCACCAATTTTAGGAGATACTAACACTTCATTATCTTTTAATGCAGTTGGGAAAGAAACCTCGCCTCGTTCAGTGTATGTATTACCAAACACCTCAAGGAAAGTACTGTATTCAGTTCCCCACACATTAATCTTTGTATTTTTTTGTCCCGCTATACTTGCATTAAGCGACAAGACATCGAGCTTTTTACCTTTGTCTACTGCAAATTTATTAAACAATTCATTAGCTGAATGTGTAACAATATAATTTGCTTCCCCAACTGTTGTTTGTCTCAAGTCCTGTTTTATTGATTCTTCTAATAAGGGAAGGGCATTTAATGCTGTAAACAAAGTCAAGCTTGTAACAACTACCGTTATCCTGCATAATAAAAGCTTATAATCTTTTGCTCTCTTGTTCTTTAATAATACTTGTAATATTTTTTTCAATTTTAAATTTTCCTTTCCTCAATACTTATTCATACTTTAAGATGTTTAAACTTTCTTTTTTCTAAGAGGTGCAACCCTACATAATATAAAAATAATACTAATATCACTAAAACATTCCTTAAACCTGATGAAATCGGGAACAAACTTAATAGCCATATTATTTCGATACCCATAGTTCCCATCATAATCAACGTGGATAACAGTGAATACACCACTTCTATAAGGTTATATTTAAATATGCTTGATGGTTTTGACCAAAACTGATGCAGCTTATATCTTAAATTAGGGTGACGAAGTATTACCGTAAAAATAAAATAACCATCACTCAATGATAAAGGACTAAGATTAATTAAAAATATTCTTAAATTTGATAAAGCTAAAATTTTATATAATTCATATTCCGTTACCAAAAACAAATTAAGGAATACAAAGCAAAGTAACAAATTTAAAAATACTCCTGCAAACAAAACCCTAAGAATATCCCTCTTTTTTAAAGAGTATATATTTTTATTTTTAACATAGAACATAGGAATGATTCCGAAGTAAAGTACTAAGGAAAAATTCTGTGGTTGTACGCCACATCGTATTCCTGCTACTACATGCCCTATTTCATGAAACACAAACATTAATATCATGCCACCGTTAATTAAAAGGTAGCCCAACCAACTGTTTGATGAACCATTTCCATAGTTCAGCCAATGATTAATGCTTGTTTTTCGAAATATTGAAAATCCATTGTTAACATTCAGTATAAAAAATAAAACAAAAGCCAAAGCAAATGCGATAACCAATATGTTTGACAGTATTTTGGCAGTTCTCTGCGATTTTTTTCTGTCTTTAATATCCCTAAAGTTATAATTAATTAATTTTATTGAAAAATTGTCCACCTCGTTAAATCGAACCGGTGCAGAATCATCCTCTTCGATGAGTCCCTTTCCTCTTAAAATTCGGACAATATTTTCAATCTCACTTTCCCGAATACCTGCCTTCCTGGATATATCGGCTATCGTATGATTACCATCCAATAAGGCACTAACCCGCTCAAAACTGCCCTTTTGATGAGCAGGTAACATAAACTGTGTATCTTGCTCAAGGTTTCCGATTACCCAATATCCCTCTCCCTTTTTATTGATAAAGATATCATTAGTGTATACAGAACCCTTTAGTTTGGGCTTGATTCGATTTTTATCAGTTATTGGTAGCTCAGTTATATTTTCCATATTTATCTCTTAATTCCATACATATTGTAGGATTCAACAAAAATATTCTCAATTACGCATTTACTAATATCACAAACCTCTTTAATAGGTCTGGATATGTCTCCATTTGTTAGATAACGGGCTCCTATACAGTGTCCATAGGTTTTAGAACATATGGGTTTCACCCAACAATTATTACACTCCGTATTATCATTGGCCTGACGCAACAATTCTCTTATACTTAGAAGCTTCTCCTGTTGTAATGCCAAGTCATCAAAAGCATAGCCAAGTGAAAATTTCTGCTCACCAATAAACATAAAGCAAGGATACATTTTTCCATCCACATCAGTGGCAAGATCAGTTTCTGTAGCACCACAGCCATTTCCATAAGCTTTTCTCTGCTTTGCTGCATATAAAAGACTGGCTACTGTCCTGGTTTTTGTATTTTCTATTCCACTCTTAAATTCTTCCTTCACCCATGCTTCAAAAAAATCGCAATATGCTTTACCGCAATCACAGCTAATACCCGTGTCTCCTATTAGAGGACTAATATGTATAATATCTGCTCCGAGGTTTTTTAGTGCTATAAATGATTCCATGCTCTTCTTCTCTTCAAATTCCCGGATATGCCCCTCGTGAATAGTACCTTCTATACAGATATAGAACTCTCTTTTATCCTTATTCATCAGATTAATTACATCCACAACACGCTCATATACAGAAGAAGAAGGATCGTCCTTATAAATTCTCTTTTGGTCATTAACCTGCTTCGAACCATCTAAGCTTAAAGTTACAGACTCAAAATATTTATTAAATATAGCAATGCACTTTTCGTCAATCAATGTCCCATTTGTAACCATAGTAAATATTGGGCAATCCAGACCTAAACTTTTAAAATAGTTCTCAATCCATTCTACTCCTGAAAAGAGAACTTCTTTATTTAATAAGGGTTCACCACCGAAAAACTGAATTTGAGATATTCCATTGGGATAAAGCTCACAAGTTCGTGCCACAACTTTTTTCAGCGTATCCAAGGACATATTCTTCATATAAGAATCTTGTTTATAGCTCCCTCCGTGGGCATAGCAATATTTACAAGATAAATTACAGACTTCGCTTATGTTTAAAATTAAACGCTTACATTTTTGAGGGTCTTCTTTGATTATTTCTGAAATATGTTCCTCAGAACCGGGTAAATTAAACTGTTTCGCAGCTTTATCCAGTTCTTGGGAATTATAAGTGTCTAACAGAGAGGACAAATTATCGGGTATTACATAGAATCGCATTTGCCCGGAATCAAGCAAGTAGTATTTATTACTGTTTTTATACAAATGTTTCATTTTCTCACCCCGGTTGATGTATTTTTAATCCATAAAGATAATATATTTATATATTGCTTATATTTTCTAAATACATTTCAAATTGTAAGGTCGAAAAGTAGTATAAAAAAATACTTGTATTTTCTATAATTCATCCTTTAATTACATTATATGTTAATATTACCATGTAATTTACTTTTTTTCAATATTTTATAAATTATTGTTCTAAACATAATAAAAACAGAGTATCGCTATAAGAAAATTCTAACTTGCGACACTCTGCTTAAATTGTTCAAATTATTTATATTTGTACAAAGATCCCTGCATTACACAGAAGGCAAAGTACTTACCATTCCCAGCAAGTACTTTTTCATAATTGCAAAATCTAATGCATTTATTGTATTATCAGAATTTAGATCCATTAAATTATTATATGTACTTCCACCATTCATTATATACTGTTTTAATAGTGAGAAGTCTATAGCATCGATATTTCCGTCATTGTTACAATCGCCGACTTTTGGTGTTGGTGTAGTGCTTCCAAAGAAACCGACTTTCTTCATTTCTGCCCATATAGCATCCGCTGCTGCATAACTTCCTTCCATTGTAGGATGAATTCCATCAGACAAAATGTATGAGGAATATTTTCCTTCAAAGGTTGGCCTTAAATCAAGGAAGTATCCTTTTGGTGATGTTGAACCAGTTACAATACTCTGAATCTGAGGTCTGAGGGTGTTAAGGTTTGGATTTAACATACCAGCCATTCCTCCTTGAGCATCCGGGTAAAATAGATAAAACACTTTTACAATTCCGCTTCTCCCCATCTGTTCAAATAAGCTTCTTGCTGCAGTAGCCGCATTACTGACGTTTCCAGCTATGCAGTCATTTCCACCACCATCCATTATTACATATTTTACAGTACCTGCATTTACACCATTCTGAAACTGTGTAGGAATGTTTGGTGATATTCCTCCACTTAACATAGTTCCGCTTACCGAGAGATCTCTGAACTTGTCGGTTGAGCCCAGAACCCCATCATTTTTTGCATTTTGTTCCAGTCTCTTTGTAATATCATGAGACATTGCTAAAAATGAATCTCCTATTACAAGGACTTCACTTCCTGTAATTTTGCCGGCATCAGCGGCAAATGAAGTTGTTGGTAAGCAAAAAGTAATTAATGCCGCCAACAACAGGAACGTGATAAAATTGGATTTTTTCATATTAATCTCCTCCTTAATATGTCTATCGTTTAGTACGATAGTTACTTTGAATCCCCCTGAAGATATTCAGAACATGTTTTATGAAGCTTCACTGAATACATTCGGTGAATTCAATAGATAAATAATATCATAACATTAATGGAAAATAAAGTATAAATTGGGGCTTGAAGCTATTAGTATTATTAACTGGATATTTCTATAGTTGTCTTACCATTATTCCAATGATATTTTCCATTTGAGCTTTCAAGTCAGTTTTTCCATCGTACAAGCACCAATCAAATATAATACCTCTTGCAACTACAAAAAGCATCTTTGTCAAAGTTTCCGGGTTTGTATCACTATTTATTTCGTTATTTTCCTGCCCTGCTTTAATTATATTGGTTAAAACGTTCTGCATACCCCTACCATCAACTATAAACATTTTGTTTTCTGACGTATAAAACTTTTTTATCATATCAATTCCATCTTTCAAAGTAAATTCTGCATAAACGTCAAAATATTCTACTATTTTCTCTTTGCAACCTGTTTTGGTTAAATTTCCTTCTACCTGTTCCAGGAAATACTTATCAGCCTTATTGAATGCCTCTCTTAAAAGATCCATTTTAGATTCATAATAATAATAGTATGTGCCTACCGATACACCGGCTTTTTTTGCAATCTGTTCTACTGTTACAGCATCAAAACCATATTTCCGAATTAGATTTTCTCCGCACTTATATATTTTATTTTTTGATGCAATTGCCTGCTTGGTTCTTGTTGTCATTTTATTATTCAATCTACATCATATCCTTTCTGTTTTTATAATTTTAGTTTAAATAGAGCAGCAATGTCTTCGTTAGTAATATATTTTTCCAGAGATTAAGTCTATTGTCAAATACTGATTTTATTTTAAAAAATTAAAACCCGCCGGAAATCCTCCAACGGGTTTTTTATAACTAAAGCTATTTATTTGACCTTTTGAATTTTATTTATACAATCCTCCACCTCAGTTTTAGAAGGCATCGCAGGAATTGCCCCTCTTTTGGAAGCACAAAGGGCTCCTACTGCATTAGAGAAGTCAATAATATCCGATATCATTGTTTTATTAATTTCAGCCAGAGGGGTCGTCACTTTGCTTATCTGATATAGAAGTCCACCTAGAAAAGCATCACCAGCACCGGTAGTATCCACTACCTTTGTGTCATAGGTGTTCAAATGACCGCAGCCATCTGAACATCTGAAATAACAACCTTTGGGACCAAGTGTAACAAGTACAAGCTTTATACCTTTATTAAAAAGTATTTCACTTCCCTTCTCCGGATTACTTTCCCCCGTCAAAAATTCCAGTTCTGTTTCTGATATTTTCAAAATATCTGCATATTCTAAGCCTAACATCATACCAACTCTTGCTTGTTTGTCATCTTTCCACAGGAGCGGTCTCCAATTGGGATCATAGGAGATTATTTTCCCTTCACTTTTTGCAAACTCCACTGCCTTTAGGGTAGCTCTTCTTGCCGGTTCATCAGTCATTGATAAAGAGCCGAAGTGAAAAATTTTACAATTCTTTATAATATCTAACTCCAGGTCTTCCGGTGTAAGCATTAAGTCAGCTCCCGGGTTTCTGTAAAAGCTGAAACTCCTGTCTCCGTGTTCATCAAGATGTACGAAAGCGAGTGTTGTATTAACTTTTTCAGAGAATTTTAAACCTCTTGACTCTATATGGTTGTCTTCAAGCACACTCTTTAGGAAGTTTCCAAACTGATCATTTCCTACCTTTCCAATAAAAGCACTCTTTCCTCCCAGTTTTGAAACAGCTGTAAGTACATTGGCCGGTGCTCCACCCGGGTTTCTTTCAAAGAGTAAATTGTTTGCAGAGGAATTCCCTGTGGGCGTAAAATCTATTAATAATTCGCCTAATGCTACTACATCAAATATAATAATCATTCCTTTACAATTATATTTATTTTAGTCTTTTTTTAATCCATTTCGATGAGCACCTTCATGGCTTTATCCTTTTCCTCGTCAATGATTTTGTATGCTTTCTCATATTCACTAAAGGGCACTCTGTGGGTAATCAATGAGTCAAACTCAATCAAGCCTTCTCCTACAAGACGGATAGCCTCAATATAGTCCTCCACCCTGTACATGGCTGTGCCAATCAGACGCAGTTCATGATCCTGCACAAAGCCCATATTTACAGTAGCAAGATCTCCGAATACACCAACTACTACAATGTCACTGCCTTTTCTTGCATATTCAATAGCCTGCTTCATGGTAGCGTTTATTCCGATACATTCAAAAATTACATCTGCCCCGTCAGCACCAAAAAAGTTAATTATGGCTTCTTTTAAATCCTTCTCCTTTGGGTTTACAGCTACAATACCACATTTTTCAGCTGTCTTAAGACGATATTCGCTAAGTTCGGACATCATTACCTTAGTAGCCCCCATTGCTTTAGCAGTCTGTGCCACCAGATTCCCTATAGGGCCACCACCCAGCACCAGTACTGACTTGCCCTGAATATTTCCGTAACGGCGTATAGCATGTACTGCCACAGCCAAAGGCTCAATCATGGCACCATGGTCATAACTCATTCCTTCCGGTAGCTTTATAGCTTTCTCTGCGTCTACCACAAAATATTCGCTGGCCATTCCGGTAGTCTGAAAACCCATTACCTTTAAGACTTCGCAATCGTTGTACATACCATGAGTGCAGGGATAACATTCACCGCACACTACCTGAGGCTGAATAGTTACTCTATCCCCGACCTTCACGTTGGTGACTGAGCTGCCAACCTCTTCAACTATGGCTGATACCTCATGACCCTGAACTACAGGATATTTTGTGTACGGGTGTTTGCCGTGGTTTACGTGAACATCTGAACCGCATACACCAATAATTTTCATTTTAACTTTTATCTGATTATCTCCGACTTCCGGCACCGGAACTTCTTGATATACTATTTTTCCGGGTTCTGTCATTATCGCCTGTAACATATTATATACTCCCTTCAAAAACATGTTTTGTAAACTTTAGTGCTTCTTTTGCGTTCATATCAAGCTGTTCTGAAGATGCTCCCTCCGAAAGGTCACGCCATACCTTAATATCAGAACCAACCTGTCCTCCCATCAGAACAAAGGGTTCCATAACAACTGCACCGTCGTATCCTATATCCTGCAGTGCGCAACCAATCTCTTGCCATGGTATGCGTCCCTTGCCCGGAACCCGGCGGTTACACTCGCCTGTATGGAAGTGACCTAAATATTTACCGGCAGTGCGTATTGCATCGCCGAAGCTGTCTTCTTCAATATTCATATGAAAAGTGTCAAGCATTAGCTTGACATTGGGACTGTCCACGGCTTTAATAAAAGCTACACCCTCTGCTGCAGTATTTAACAGGTATCCTTCGAAGCGGTTTAAAACCTCCATCCCAAGAGTTATACCATAATCAGCCGCCATTGTTGCCATTTTCTTCACACCCTGAATGCTGCGTGCAAGGTCTGCCTCTTTGTCAATGGTGTTGGAATAATCAACAGGCCAGTAGGAATATAGCCCTCCCCCTACCATACTGACGTCCAGCTTTTCCAATATTTTGAATGTATTATTCCAAAATCTGAGTGCATTATCTACAACCGCGGGATTAGCTGATGCGATATTCTCACTTGCCTTCGGCCCGTAACCCCCGGTAAGGGTTATACCATAGTTTTCTTTAGCACGGCGAAGTTCATCAATCTGTCGGTCACTCATATCAAGTAAAGAAGCACAAGAAATTTCAAGGATGTCGAAGCCAAGCCCTGCAACTCTTTTTACATAAGGAAGATATTCTCCCCCCCACTGCTTTTCCCAGTAAGCATAATAAATACCGTATTTCATAAAAATCTCCTTTTACCCTTTGACTGCTCCCGCAACCAGACCTTTTACAAAGAATCTCTGGCCTGCTAAAAATACTACAAATACCGGAATCAGTGCAGATGCTGACGCAGCCATAACAAGATTATATTCAGTTAAGCTCTCTTCAACAAAGTTTGTAAGTGCTACAGGTATGGTGTATTGACGCCAATCTGAAAGAAATACAAGGGCATCTAAGTAATTGTTCCAGTTCCACAGAAAAACAAGCATGGCAAGTGACGCCATACCGGGCTTTGCAACCGGAACCATAACACGTGCCCAAATCTGAAATTCATTGGCACCATCAATAAATGAAGCTTCCTTCAATTCATTCGGTATCTGCATAAAATACTGGCGCATCAAAAATGTACCGGTTATTGTAACAAGTCCCGGAAGAATAAGAGGAAGATGACCGCCCACCATACCCAGTGAATTGAAAAGAGTAAATCTAGGAATTAAAGTAACCTGTGTAGGTATCATCATAGCTGCCAGATACAGTAAGAAAATTACATTACTCCCACGGAATTTAATCTTCGCAAATGCATAACCCGCAAGTGTACTTGTAAGCACCGCACCAAACAGATTTATAAAAGCAATTTTAAGTGAATTTAAATAAGCAACGCCAAAATGATAATCTACCTTCGCTTTACCGCCAATATTCCACACCGACAAATAGTTATCAGGATAGAAATAATCCGGTATCCATTTAATCGGCAGCTTCAAAACATCCGCTGCAGTCTTCATTGATGCGGAAAGCATCCATAAAAACGGGGTAATCATAACCAGAGAAATTCCGATGATTAATGCAGTACAACCGAAGCGAATTAATAATTTTTTCATAAAGTAATATTTTTTCAAATCTTTGTTCTTCATTTTATCATCTCCCTATTCATAACTAACCCATTTCTTCTGTCCACGCCATTGTATCAACGTGACGATAAGCAATAATAAAAATAGTATCCATGCTATCGCAGAGGCATAACCCATACGGAAGAAGGTAAAACCGGTTGTGTAGATATAATATACCAGCACGCTGGTGGAAGTTCCCGGACCGCCTCTCGTCATAATCTGAATAGGGGCAAATACCTGGAATGAATTTATTAAAGTAGTTATTACAAGAAAAAATGTTGTTGGTGAAAGTGAAGGTATAGTAATCTTAAAGAACTTGGTTATCTCACTTGCTCCATCCACATCAGCGGCCTCGTACACATCCTGAGGCAGTCCCTGTATAGCTGATGAATATATCAGAATGTTATATCCTATGCTACTCCAAATTGACATTATTGTAACGGCAATCAATGCCCAATTGTAGTCGCCCAGCCATGCCGGAGGTGTTTCCCATCCAAGTGTCTTTACCATTAGTGTAAAAGGCCCCCAGGGTGAATACATCATAACCCAGACTATTGCAACAGCAACTATGTTAGATATGTACGGCATAAACATTGCCAGCTTCATGGGAACTTTTGCAAAACAGTAGGATTCTAGAATTACAGCGAGTATCAACGCAAGAAAAATTGATACGGGAACAACCATTAATGAATACAAAATTGTGTTAAACAATGAGGATGTGAACCATTCGTCCCTCCACATCTCAATATAGTTAGCACCAAAATTAAAGTTCCAATTTCCAAGTCCTTTTGTAAAGTCCCAATCGGTAAAGCTTATAAAGAGGGAGAACAAAAGAGGGAAAAGTGTAAATATTACCATACCGAGAATATTTGGCAAAATGAAAGTGTACCCGGTTAAGTCTGTTTTTAGCTGCCTGCTTAATTTCAGCTTCAAATATATTACCTCCTTCTGCTAAATTACCTAGAGTATATGAGGACGCTGGTAAGGCGTCCTCATATAACTCTTATAACAATTTAGCTGTTGTCTGTTATTTCAAGAACTTGTCTGCACTTATCTTAGCTTCCTTTAATGCAGTAGCAGCATCCTTTTTCCCTGTATAAATTGACTCCAAAGCATCATTAAATACTTTCTGAATTTCCGGAAGTTTTTTAGTTTCAGTTGAAACTGCAAGATTATCTTTCTTTTCAAGGAATTTTACAACTGTATTTTTATCAAGAATTTTTTCGCCATTCTTCATATATTCATCAACAATTTTATTAGAATCGATACCCTGATGCATTGGCACACGTCCATATGGGGTCATTGACAGCATACCACCCTTGGTATACCACATTACAAATTCCATTGCCTTATCAATATTTTCTGAATTTGGATTAATACAGATAAAGTCACCGGCAACACCTTCGCCTATAGAATGCTTTGCTGCGGATTTATCGGATACAGGAACCGGAAGATATGCTGTAACAAAATCGTGAGGGTACTTCTCTAAATCTTTTATTGATCTGATTGTCCATACACCTAAAGACATAGCACTTTTACCTGCAAGGAAAACGCTTTCAACAGACAGCTTTTGTGTTACATTGTCTGTATGTGTTACGGCAGACTTATCTACCCACATCATGTCGGAAATCATTTGATTGAGCTTTATAAACTCAGGATTATCCAGATTAGTTTCCTTGCCACCTGATTTATAAAGAAAATCAGAGCCTAAAACGGTTTGCGCAATATAAGAAGGTCTGAAAATTTCCATTATAGTGTTCCAGTACATACCATAAACCTTATTCTGACCCTCACCCTTTGTGAGTTTTTTTGCTGTTTCCCTGAATTCATCATAAGTCCATGATTCAGGTAGAGGGATACCTGCTTCATCAAACATGTTCTTATTAGCTAAAATATAGTAATTTTCCATTTTTGTTGGAAGACCATACACTTTTCCATCATAAATATATGGAGATACACTGTTTCCCAATTCCTTAATAGGATCAAAACCTGATTTGGTAAGCTTGTCTGATATTTCCAGTGCCATACCGCCCGTTCCTCTTTTTACAAGATTGCTTGAGGTATAGGTCATGAAGACATCAATATCTCCGCCTGCTAATAATGTAGTATCAAGTTTCATATTACCTGTGTCATCGTTAACAAACCTGATATACTCCGCTTGGATACCCTTATCCTTAAATTCTTTGTTAAAGGCATCCACCGTTAACTGCGGTCCATATTCTGCAGGAACTCCGCCCCAGAATTTAAGCACTACGGGTTTATCAGATTTAGCAGTAGTTTCCACTGCCGAGTCCGAGCCGGGTGTCTGGCTACTCTCTCCTGAATTACCGCCGCAACCGGCAAGCATTGTAATGATCATAGATACCGCAATGAAAATAGTCCACTTTTTCTTTAACATTTTCTTTCCTCCCGTTATAAATAGATTCGTACATTTTAAGCACATTAATATCGTAAACCGTTCCTATTGATATGTTAATTAACTGAACTACTTTTCATATTTATTTTTCTGCTGATTATGTATATAGATATTTTCATTAAATTACATTTAGCTATTCTATTGAACTTTTGATGTTTATTATTTTTAGATTACTATAACTATTCTGTAATTTTTCCATTTCTGTACTCATTTGGTGATATTTTAGTAACTTTCTTAAAAAGTATGCTGAAATAATTGGGGCTATTTATTCCAACCTCATAAGATATTTCATTAATATTCTTATCAGTTTCTGTCAGTAGCTTCATTGCTTTTTCTATTCTAAGCCTGTTTACATAATCTATAAAAGATACTCCCATTTCACTTTTGAATAAATGTGAGAAGTGACTTTCGCTGATATGTATCACACGGGCAGCGGTTGCAACACTTAAATCACCGCTTAGGTTTTCTTTAACGTAAGCTACAATTTTGGCAATTTCCTTTTTTAATTTTTTATTACCGTTCTTACTGCTCTCCTTAGCATATAGCCCAAGCACCGACAAAAAACTTTCTTCAATTTTTAAAAGCAAATCATAATTAAAAATTGCTTGGTACAGAGTCATACCCTTGTCATCCGTCAGCTTGTCCACCATAATTCCTTTTGCAAGGCCATCTGCCTTTATAACCCGGTACAGCTCATACAGTGCTTCTCTCACATGGTAGGGTTCTATACCTTCCTTCTCATAAAAATAACCAATGGTCTTTCTCAGAAGTGTATCCGCTTGTGAAAAATTAAAATCCTCTAATGCCTCTCTCCAGTCTGATAATCTGAAATCCGAGGGCATATTAAATCCTTGCTGTTTTGGTTTTTCATCATTACATAACAACAGCTTGTTTTCTTTCATAAAGAAACGCTCATTCATTACTCTCCTACAGTCAGCTACTGCATTTGATAGGTTTTCCAGGCCCATAGTTTCCTTGCTCATAACTCCATATATCTGCATACCAAAATAGAGTTCAACACTTTTTACTATGCGCTGGAACCCTGCTTCGACCTTGCGGATTAACTCCCTGTCCAGACGTCTTCTGGGGAGATTTATTGTAACAATACACTGATTTTTTTCATATCGGAAGGTCTGAGAAATAATAATTTCATCCATTACTTCTCCTACTATATTTTCCAAGGATGCCGAGAACAAATCCGGCTCCAGTGTCTCCCCCGACGAGTGAACCATATTGTAGTCTGCTACGCTTAAAAACAAGACTGCATAGGTTTTATTAAAATCACATTTCACGTTTATCAGACACAACTCTTTCATCAAATCAGCTTTATTTATATAACTGCGCTCTATTATAATGTTAATGAGCCGTTCTCTTATTACACCGGCATTATTGCGCAGCAACATTTCCGCGTCCTTACCTGACATTTTTCTTTCATTTATCTCTTTTGACACATTGTCCAAAATACCAAGAAGTTCATCTGCATTTATGGTCAGTTTAAATATAAAATCCCTCGCGCCAAGTTTCATAGCCATTTTTACCTTCTCAAAATCAGTGTAGTTGCTTAAAACAATGATTTTTATATCCAAAGCATTTTTACTGCAGTACTCAATGAGTTCAAGTCCGTTTACAGGTTCCATCATAAGGTCAGTAAGAATAATCTGAGGTGAATACTGAGATATTTTCTCAATTGCGTCCTGACCATTGATAGCATCGCACACTACGGAATAGCCCCATTTCTCCCAATCAAGCATGGATTTAACACCAATTCGGACAATATACTCATCATCTACTATCATGACACGCTTCATTTATATTTCTCTCCTTTCATACTCAGGGTAAATCACCGGAAGATGATAGGTCACCTGCGCACCGCCTTCATTGTTATTTGATATGTCTATCCCATACCCATTTCCATAAGATACCTTTATTCTCTCGTTGATAATACCGAGGCCGATGCCGGAACCCTCTATTTCTCCGACTTTACCTTCTCTTTTACTGTTAAATCCATCAATAGCCTCTTTTGAGAAGCCCTTTCCATTGTCAGAAATAGAAATTTCAAGGGTGCCATTTTTAACACGTGCTGAAATAGTAATAACTCCCCCGGTAGAATTAGGAGAAAATGCGTGCTTAAAAATATTCTCAACAGAAGGTTGAAGGATAAATTTAATAATCTGACATTGTTCCAGATAGTGGGGCATATCCACTTCTAAGGAGTAGCTGTTCCCAAAACGCATGTTTTGTATATAACAATAACTTTTTATGACCTCAAGCTCTTTTACAAGGTCAACTGTTTCGTCATCCTGCGTCAAGCTGTATTTCAGAATCTCTGCCAGTGAGTCTATGCTCTCTCTTATATTATCAGCATTTCTTATGATAGCCATCCATCTGATGCTGTTAAGGGTGTTGAAGAGAAAATGAGGGCTCATTTTAGACCTCAAGGATTCATATTTATATTTTTCTTTTGTAACCTGCTCCTGCCGTAGCTTTGCGAACAGGTCATTTATATGTACCGACATATCATAGTATACAGAATATATTTCCCCTATTTCGTCTTTCCTTTCTTTTTTTAATGCAGTGGGTGCTTCACCAACCCTGTAGTTTTTCATCTGATTGGAAAGAACCCTGATGGGTCTTGCTATCCGGTTTGCAATCATAAAAGCAATCAGTAATATGACAGCAATAAAAAGGATACTCATAGTGGTAATTTTAACAGTTAACTTACGAATTTGGCTCTCCAGCTTTTGATAATCGGTAAGATAAAAAATTTTAAGTTGCTTATGTGAGTACTTGCTAAAAAGCTTGACGGTATAAAAGCTCAGCAAATGCTTCCCTCCATTTACGGTTAGCACAGTACTTCCATTTTGTTCATTTGTATGCTCCATAGCTATTTTATTAAATTTATCCTCTGAAAGACTATCATTGTTGTGAAACAAAACCTGTCCTTCTTGGGTGTATGCGAAAATAGAATCCTTATCCGAGTATTTATAACTATCAAGGATACCAGATATCTTCTGCTGGTCAATGCTTATAAGAACTGTCCCAAGCATTTTGTCAAAATGGTTGTTATCCATAATTGAACGGGCAAGAGAAATCTGATTTGTGTCTCCTAAATCACTTTTTTCATAACCTTTAGATAACATACTCCAGATAATGTACCCTTTAGCTGCTATACTTTCCTGTACCCAGTCCTGTTCTAGGAGGTATGCATAGTTATTGTTATTTAAACTCCAATTTGCATATGCCTTATGGTCTTTGTCAAAAAAAGTAATTTTCATATAATCCATACTATCATCGTAAAGGTTTAGCATTGAAATCTGGTTCAACATATTATTAAAGGCCACGGTGCGGTCATAATAAGTGTATGAGTCATTACTGAATACCTCGGCGATTTTAGAATCATTATAAAAGACATTGGAGATACTCACCATTTTATTAAAAATCCGGTTCATTTCATTTTCACTTTTGGAAAGATTCTGTATTATTTTAACGCTTATTTCTTTACGTAAAATGGATTCCATTTCACCCTTTACATACTGGAGCATAAGTGTAAAGGGAATTAATATTAAAAATACAATTATGATAAAAATCCGTGATGAGAGCCGACCCCTTTTAATTTTCAAAGTTGCACCTTCCCTGTCCTAATATTTTTTTTATACATAGATGGAGATAATCCGGTGTGCAACTTAAATACAGATGAGAAGTAATTAGGATCGGAAAAACCACATCTGCCTGATATCTCTAAAAAGCTGCATGAAGTCTCTACAATTAGCTGCTTAGCCTTATCTATGCGAATTTGATTAATAAACTGATTGATATTCTGATTCATACTCTTTTTAAAAATATGGCTGATATAAGATTCACTACACTGGCAGAATGCAGCAATATCAGCAATTCGAATATCATTTGTATAGTTCAGACGTATAAACTCAATGGTATTGGATAGAATATAAGCCCTGTTTGTATCAGTGCTGTAAACGGTATGAGGGCTTACTGTTCCTGCATTTATAAGGGCTTTGTAATA
This sequence comes from Bacillota bacterium, assembly GCA_023443515.1. Classification (GTDB taxonomy): domain Bacteria; phylum Bacillota; class Clostridia; order Acetivibrionales; family DSM-1351; genus Ruminiclostridium. The sequence continues at coordinate 15,617 of JAEZUC010000113.1, read as the reverse complement.
CATCCGGAAAAAATCCACCAATATACCGCATCTCAACAAAATCTTATCAACATCAATGATACTGTTTTTCACAGACTTAGCATAAAGGCGCAGTGCCTTTTCTTTATCTATCCCATACTTTTTCCCGGCTTTTGCAATACGGTGAACTGCTCGTTTAGCATCAAGCTCAAAGCCATAGATACCTATGGCTGCAATTACCTTGCCGTTGTATTTAACCGGAATTACCATCTCACTGCACCCACAGTAGCAAGTGCCAACAAAGTAACCGTCAGAGGTTTCACATTTTTTGTGCAGAAGTTTACTTGTATCCTGACAGCGCTTCCACATTTCTCTGTTCAATTTTATAAACATACAAAAGGACGACTTGTGTATATAATACGGATTAAGTAAATGGGCCACATCCGGGTCCTTTTCAATAAAACCGACAAAGTCCTTAATGGCAATCTGGCAGCTAAGCTCTAATGTAAGATTTTTAATATACTCTAAAACATTAAAATATCTGTTCACGAATTATCACATCCTAGTAAACATAATGTTGTTTTAATAAAATCTTACCATATAACATCTGCCCTCACAAAGGAATAAATATGCGGTTTTCAGCTTTCTGTACCAAAATCGCAGGATTGTAATAGATAAAGCAGAATTTTAAAGATTTATCATTTGCAGAATAACAAAGATTATATGCAATTTATTTAAGGTTTACAGTAAAAAAACCTTTTACAATTATATCAAGGCGACAGATGACAGGTACTTATCTCCCGCCTCGTTGAAATCCATAGAGAAATGATTTTTTTCCATCAAGTTAGAAAACCAATTATTTTGGAGGTAGCAAATTATGAAAGTACAACGATGTTATGATAAAAAATATGACGTTGTCGTCATAGGCGGAGGTATGTCGGGTATTAATGCCGCCATAGCAGCAGCAAGGCATGGAGCAAAAACAGCTATAGTACATGCGCGCCCGGTTTTGGGTGGAAATGCCAGTTCAGAAATACGTATGCATATTGCCGGTGCCAATTGTCACCTTAGTAAAAAAGATTTAACTGAAACAGGTATTATAGAAGAACTCCTTTTGGAAAATAAGCAACGTAATCCTTATCAATCATTTTCCATTTGGGATTCCGTATTATGGGAAAAGGTTCGTTTCCAGAAAAACCTTGACTGTTATTTAAATACCTCAATGGATAGTGTGGAAACCTGTGATAACAAAATTAAGAGTGTTCTCTGTCATCAAACCACTACTGAAACTACCTATAACTTTTCAGCAGACATTTTTATTGATGCTACCGGTATTGGAACACTAGGTTTTTTTGCAGGTGCCGAATACCAAATTTGCAGTGATAACTCCAATGAAAATAAAATAGGCAGCATTCTCATGTTTGTTGCAGAAGATATGGGTGAACCGGTAAAATTCAAAAAACCTTCCTGGGCTTATTCCTTTGGTAAGGAGGAGTTGAAATTCCGCAGTCATGACAATAACGGAGTTAATGAGCACGACACGGATTCAGGGTACTGGTGGATCGAGCTTGAAGGATTCAGCCGGGATATAGTTGGCGACCATGAACGCATCTCTGAGGATATCAACAAATACATTTACGGTATATGGGATTATATTAAAAACTCAGGAGACTATGAGGCAGAAAACTTTGCACTTACCTGGGTGGGAACAGTTCCTTGCGGAAGTGAAAGTCGCCGCCTTATAGGTGATCATATATTAGATGAAAAGGATATATATGCTAACAGAATTTTTAACGATGCTGTTGCATACGGCGGTTGGCCTATAGATGAGCATACCCAGACTGGAATTTTCCGTGAAGGCCCTCCGAAGCCAAATATTAATTTCTCAGGTGCGTATACAATTCCATATCGCTGCTATTATTCAAAAAATATTGAAAACCTTATGATGGTGGGTCGGAACATAAGTACAACTAAAGGGTCATTAAGTTCTACACGTGTTATGGGCACCTGTTCCGTTGGGGGACAGGCAGTTGGTACAGCTGCTGCACTGGCAGTAAAATATAACTGCGCTCCTAGAGAGGTTTCTCTGTATATAGATGAGCTACAACAAACACTATTGAGGGATGACTGCTATATTCCGGGATTCAAAAATACTGACCGGGCAGACCTTTTACTGGATGCCTCAGTATCCGCTAAAAGTTTCATTAGTGGCTGTGAGCCGGAAAATGTAATAAATGGTGTTTCAAGAACCGTAGGAGAAAATAAAAATTGCTGGGAATCAAATAAGATTTCTGAGAACGGTGAAACAATTTCAGTAACACTATCTTCACCTATGGCAGTGAAGCAGCTCCGGATAACCTTTGATTCTAATTTAAATCAGGAGATCGTTCCTTCAATGACTAAAAGTGTAAGGGAATCCCAAGTAAAGGGTGTACCTATAGAACTTGTAAAGGATTATGAAATAAGAATATACAACGGAGATGAACTTACTTATTTTAAAGAAATCACAAACAATTACCAACGTCTCAATATTCATGAGTTACCTGAGGGTACTTGCGGCAACCGCATCGATGTAACTGTTCTTGAAACACATGGGTACTTAAATGCGAGAATCTTCGAAATCCGAGCGTACTAAAAGGAGCGTGTCAATTATGAATAGATATTATGAAAAATGTTATGATGTAGTTGTAATCGGAGGCGGTCTTGCAGGCGTTTGCGCTGCTATAGCCTCAGCACGCAACGGAGCAAAAACCGTATTATTGCAAAATCGTTCGGTTTTAGGAGGAAACTCCAGCGGAGAAATCCGTATGCATGTTGTCGGTGCAAGCTGTCATATGGCTAAGCCAAATAATGCTGAAACCGGAATTCTGGAGGAGCTTTTACTGGAAAATAAAAACCTGAACGCAGCCCAGACCTTTAGCATATGGGACACCGTTCTTTTGGAAAAAACCAGACAAACTGAAAATCTGGACCTTCTCCTGAACACCAACCTGAACAGTGCTGAATATGAAAATGATCAGATTATTTCAGTACTTTGCCATCAAACCACCACCGAAACAGACTTTAAGCTGTCCGGAAAAGTTTTCATTGATGCAACAGGTCATGGTACTCTCGGAATGTTAGCAGGTGCAGAGTCCCGGATTGGCAGTGAGTCACGATATGAATTCAATGAGCCAAATGCTCCCGAGGAAGCCAACAATTTCACTATGGGAAATACCCTGATGTTCCAGGCTGTAGACCGGGGTGAGCCGGTAAAGTTTGAAAAACCTTTTTGGGCTTACAGCTTCTCGGAAGAAGATTTAAAGCATCGGCGCCATTACAACAGTACAATCGCACTTGGAGAAGGCGGTGCCCCTGCTGAATTCGTTGCCGGAGAAATGAAGAACCTGCCAGAATTTTATGCCATGGATGCCGGCTACTGGTGGATTGAATTGGGTGGGCAAAATGAGGACATCATAGCTGAGGGAGAAATAATCCGTGATGAATTGGTAAAGTGTGTATACGGTGTATGGGATCATATTAAAAACTGCGGCGACCATGGAGCAGAAAACTATGACCTTACCTGGGTTGGTATGGTTCCGGGATATCGTGAAAGCCGCCGTTTGGTGGGAGATTACCTGCTGAATGAAAACGATGTACGTTCCAACAAAATCTTCGAAGATGCTGTTGCTTACGGTGGCTGGCCTATGGACGAGCATGTACCGGGCGGAATCTTTGATTTTGATAAGTATCCCTCCAGAATATTTAATTTTGAGGGCGTTTATACAATTCCTTACCGTTGCTATTATTCCAAGAACGTTAAAAATCTTATGATGGCAGGAAGAGACATAAGTACCTCTAAAATGGCATTTGGAAGCACACGTGTTATGGGCACCTGTGCAGTAGGTGGTCAGGCGGCGGGTACGGCAGCTGCAATGGCAGTTAAGTACAACTGTACCCCTCGAGATATATCAAACCGTATGGATGAATTACAGCAAACTCTGCTAAGAGACGACTGCTATATCCCCGGTTATAGCAACACTGACCCCGGCGACCTTGCACGCAATGCAGCTGTATCGGCTACCAGCTTTATCCCGGGCTGCGAACCCGAAAAAGTTATAAACGGTGTTGCCCGCACTATCGGCAGTGAAAGCAATTGTTGGGAATCTACACCCCTCGGTGAAGGCGGAGAAACAATATCTCTGACCCTAGATAATCCACAGAAGATTCAAGAGTTGCGCATTACCTTTGATCCTAACCTGACCAGGGAAATTATGCCATCCATTACCAATCAGGTGAGAAGTCGTCAGGTCAAAGAGCTACCTGAGGAATTGGTAAAGGATTATAGCGTGACATTCTATAACGGCGGTAAAGAAGTATTCTCTAAGACCATAGAGGGAAATTATCAGCGTCTCAATATTCTTCGTTTACCGACGGAAGTAATAGCAGACAAGGTTAGTATTTCTGTGTTATCTACCCACGGTTATTCATCAGCAAGAATTTTTGAAGTGCGTCTTTATTAGAAATAAATAAATATAAAAAGCTCCCCTAAACCCAATATATTTTTACATGAAAAAGAACGGATTGAATTATGTCAATCCGTTCTTTTTTGCAATGAATTCACACTCCCCCACCTCATACAGTACTAATAGAACAGTTCAAATCATATCCTTATAAATGAAAAGAATTATAAGGAGCGTAAAGTCAATTGAAAAAAATTAAAGTCGGTTTACGGCCTATTGTCAATAAGATAAATTTACCCACTGTTTTGAAAACAGCTATTCTTCCCGGTGACTCAATGGAAAGATTGTTTATCGCTACTCAGGTAGGGGAGATTTTTTACATAGTTAACGGAGCTTTAAGAACTTTTTTAGATATTCGCCCACGAGTCTTAAAGCTTGGTTTTGCTGGTGGTAAATATGATGAACGTGGATTGATAGGACTGGCATTTCATCCTCAATTTTATTATAACGGCCTATTTTATATTCATTATTCAGTGGCCGGAACACAAGGCCCGGGTGCCCTCCCCAGTTCAGAGGTTTCACGAAGGGATCTCCCTGAATTTTTTATGCCTAACCCATGTGACCCAAGTACCTTAAACCAAAAGTGGATAAATAGAGAAGTTAACTATGACCACATTGATACCGTCGAAGAATGGGCATTTCAATCCAATGGACAATCTCAGAAACGCAGGACTTTACTCAATATAAGAAGACCATTTTTTAATCATAACGGTATTAATAGCTTAAACTTTTCACCTGAAACCGGTAAACTCGTTTTAACAGTGGGAGATGGTGGCTCAGGCTATGATCCTTTTAATTTAAGCCAGACTGATATGGAAATCGCGGGCAAAATAATTGAAATTGATATAGCAAGGAACACCTTTATCGATAATCCGCCTGTTGTCACACGCTTTAATGAACTTCCCCCGCCTATTCAGGAAATGCTTACGGTTATTGCTAAAGGTACCCGGAATATAACAGGCATTTCCTTTCAAAGGCATCGTGCTCGGTATATCAAATATGTAGGAATTGTTGGGCAGGACTTGGTGGAGTCAATATTTTCCTTCACTTGTTACAAACCAATACCGGTTCCCCAGCTAATTCAAGCTTCTTTATTGAAATCTCAACCCGACCCGGAAGGCTTTATAAACTTTGGCTGGCGAGGATGGGAAGGCGCTTTTCCAACTACAATAATAACAGACTGCTCCGGAAATCCGGCTTTGGATGAAGAAAAAATAGCCTATTACAATGATGCAGTAGAGGTTTCAACACAGCGCATTCTGCCTCTCATCAGTTATTTCCATAAAGATCCACGGCCCGATAAATTTGGCGCAACTGCACTTACGGGAGTTCAGCCATATATGGGAAACGAAATTCCGGATTTAACAGGAGGAGTTGTGTTTACCGACTTTGCCCGGGATGAAGGGTCTCAACCACCGATTAGAGGGGTTTTAGCTTATACCAGGGCAAGATCGGATTGTAAACTAAATGATTTTAGTGTTATTGAAACCGGCTATAATTTTGGATCTCAATCAGCTTATTACACCAGTTTAGGAGCTAATACAAATCAAACCAGAATATATCTGGGGGTTTATGGATCTATGAATGTAACTGATTTTAACCAAGGTACTGTGTTTGAAATTGTTCCATAATTCCCTATTCTATTGGCGTTAGATAGGAGGCATTTGTTTTGAGAAAAATGAATATAGGCAGGTTTATTTGTACCGGAGGAATATTAACAGCAATAACTGTACTATTCCAATCAGCACCTGTCTTTTTACCTGCAATCGGGTTGGCTTTAAGTCCGTTAAGTACTCTGCCTATTGGGATAGCTGCTGTTTGTAATATTTCTCTTTGTTTTACTGTCTATTTTTCCTCAGCATTGCTCCTTATCATAGTTAGTGCACAGGAGACAATAATCCTGCTATTTACCACCGGGCTGCTAGGTATCGTAATGGGAATACTACTTTATAGAAAGGGAATAGTAGTTTCTATAATATTATCCAGTGTAGCATTATCTCTAGGGATGATATTTTTAACTTATGTAGTAGGTATTTCGTCCTTTGCGGATGTAGCCGGAAAGTTGTCAACACCTTTGACTCTATTAATTTTTTTCTCCTTTTCACTGGTTTATACAGCCATCTGGAATATTTGTTTTAAAAAATTCATGAACTATCTTATAAAAATAAAATTGCTCAGCTGAACCTTTTTGAAGGTCTTACTTAGATATTAAATTTATCTATTTTCTTTATTTTTTCAAATAATTGTGGTCTTTCAGTCTCTATCCGCTCCCTAAACTCTAACATAGAGCGCCAGACTTTCTTTGGGACTTCAAACTGACTAAAGTCGCCATTAAGCACTTTACCCTCTAGCAATGAAAACAAGTAGTCAAGCTCATCATCAGTATATTTGGGCATCATGGTCAAGCTTCCGTACAGACCGATAAAATCATTGAACTCACCACGGTTAAAATCAAAAGCATCCTTCCACCATACAGTATACTCCTCAAAACCATTTTTACCTTGAAGCTCTTCCTTTACTGCCCTTGCGGCATGGTATCCACACATCAACGCCCCTTGAACAATAACCTCAACATGAGCTGCACTGTCACCTATAGTAATTACGTTACCTAAGTAAGGTTTTTTAAGTGGTGCATAAGACCTTAGTGAGCATCCTTGTTTATCAACAATCCGTGAGTTTGCAAAATTCTCTTTCAATGGACTGTTTTTTGTAATGCCCTCATAAAATGTTTCCGGCAGTAACTGTTTGTTCCCTACAATAGTCAATTCTATAGTGTCCTTATCTCCCAAGCTTGGAGCAACTATTACTTCTCCATAAGGATGATAGGCACTGCCGTAGTACTGATTCCAGCTCCCGGGCTCAAAACCACAAGTATTTTCAATTGTGTATATTAAAACAAAAGGTGTGCCAAATAGGCTTCTGCCATTATTTAAACCAAATATGTCCGTAAGCTTTGCGTTAGCACCCTCGGCTATTACCAGCTTTTTGGCCTCTATTGCAGAAGTTTTACCTTTATATTTAACCTCTAACCTGACAGAGTTACCCATATCTGTGCCGCCATATGCCAAGGTTTCCGACCTTAATTCTACTCCCAACCTTTCGCAATCCCCCCACAAATCCTGAAGTAACTGTCCTTTGTCAAACTTGATTGCAAATGGTCTCCCATCGGGATGAGCAAAATGTATTCTATGACCATTGGGAGAATAATGGTAATTGTTTACGACATCTACTAAACGTCCGGTATAAGGAACATCAAAATTGTTTCTTGTAAACGATATTTTTCCGTCCTGTATTTGCAGGAATTCATTTTCATATCCATCATCCATAACAAACTGTGCACAGCAAGCTCTACGTATTTCACTTATGTCACGTTTTTTTTCTATAATTACTACTTTGAGGCCCATTTCGGCTGCAGTTTTTGCAGCCATAAGTCCTGCCGGACCTGCACCTACTACTACCAAATCAAATTTGTTTTCCATATATATATTTACCTTTCGATTAAAATGTACCCGATAGTGTCAATTGATTGATATTAAGTATCTTGCTAAATATTTCAGGTCTTTCGGTTTGAATTTTATCCTTATTTTGCAAAATGGAATCCCAGATAAGCTTTGGTGTTTTATATTGACTATATGTACCTTCCAGTGTTTTGCCTTCCACTAACGAGAACAAATAATCCAGTTCATCATCCGTATACGTAGGAACAAGTGCATAACCCTGTGAAACTTTAAGGTATTCATCGCAATTAAACTCGAAAGAATCTTTCCACCAATCAGTATATTTTTCAAAGCCATTATTTCCTTCTAGTTCACTATTTATTGCCTTGGCTGCATGATATCCGCACATTAAAGCGCCCTGAACTTCAACTTCTACAAAAGCAGCACTATCACCTATTGCAAGTACATTGCCGTTATATGGCTTCTTCAGTGACATAAACGCCTTCACAGCACAGCCATGTGTGTCCAGTATTTTAGCATTGGCAAAATGATTTTTAAGGGGACTGTTTGTAGTAACATTCTGAAAAATTGATACGGGTCTCATATTTGTACTGCCGGAAAGCGTTAATTCAACAATATCATCTCCATATATACTAGGTCCGATAATTACTGCTGCATTGGAATGATATGTTTTTCCATAGTATAAGTTCCAACTGTTGGGTATATATCCCGATACTCCTTCAAGGATATATTTTACGCAATGTGCGGTTGCATATAGCTGTCTGTTTTTATTGAGACCTAATATTCCGGTTAGTTTTGCATTGACACCTTCAGCAATAATTGCTTTCTTTGCATCAATGGTATAATACTTATCATTGGTTTTGAGGTCTATTTGCACATGGTCACCCATATCTGAACCTCCATAAGCCAGAGTTGACATCCTAATATCTACTCCAAGATTTTCACATTCTTTGCATAAATCCTGAAGAAGCCTGTTCTTATCAAACTTAACAGCAAATGGCCTTCCGTCCGGATGGGCAAAATGAATTTTATGTCCCTGAGGGGAGTGATAGTATTTGTCTGTAACATTTTTTAATATCCCGGAATATTTAACCTGGAAATTATTCCTCTCAAAGATTAATTTTCCGTCATTTACATGGACAAATTCATTTTCATATCCATCATCCAAAATTATCTGTGCAGAACACGCACGTTTCAGGTGATCAAGATTTTTACTTTTCTCAACTATTACAACCCTAAGCCCCATTTCAGCTGCAGTTTTTGCAGTCATTAGTCCTGCCGGGCCGGCACCCACAACAATTAAATCTACTATTTTACTCATAAATTTAAACCTTCCCTTCATAATAAAAATGTTGGTATTATATGGCAAATTAATGTGTAAGGGGTATTATATCACCCTGCATCTTAATTAACAAATATAGGAAAAGCTTGATAATTACAGTAAATATATAATATTCTTAGAACGTTTATCACAATCATCCATTATAGTTCTGACTTGCTAAATTTGTAAATTTTTTGAATTTACTTTATCCTAATTAATCTGATATTATAAATTGATAGGTAAGTAACCTAAATAATTTTAAAGGAATGATTACATGAAAGAAAATTCGGTTTTTTTAGTTAATAAAAAAATAATTGAGAAAGAAATCAAAGATGGCCTGGATATTCTTAATACTACCTATAAACTAAATGAAATAAACTGTGGACAGTTTTCCAATCTTCAGATACAAAACATAGCATATAATATAAAACAATATGAAATTGCCAGCGTTGGTAATTTGTTAATGATGGAATCCAAAGATTCAACTGAGCTGCAGATGCTTTCTTTTGTTATTACGCCGTACTATAAAAATTTACCCCTTTTTTCAAGTGACTATTTGTTTATCGGGGAAAAACGTAATTTTCTAGTTGAATATTATGATTTGGTAAGTGAAAAAGATTCGCTGTATAATACATATCTTAACAAGCTTCAAGCTATAAAGGAAAAATACGAAGATTTACCTGATATGAAACTTAAAGAGTGTTGGTATGACTCATTAAAAACCGTATGCATAGCCAAAAAAACTTCAATTGCGGAAGATGATATTATGCTATCAATTTTTAATGAAAATTTACATACCTTTATTGAGACAGAACAGAAAACTGATATTCTTTCAGAAAGTGAAAAGAGGCTTAAATTGCAGATTACAAGGGATTACGTGAATAATCTTGTTGACAGCGGAGGCGTATCTACAAATGTATTTAAGAATTCTATGGGCGCTGAATCTACAAAGAAATTCTTCAATGAGGTTTTCTTTGGAACAGAAAAATTTTAGTGAGTATTGTATTAACTCTTAAATTTTAATATTTTTAAATTATTGTCAGATTATTCTGTTTTATATTTATAGATTAAATCTGACAATAATTTAACATAGTGATATTTCTATGCTTATCCATGTATTTTGAGGGGTCTAAATAAAGCATCTTTTTAACTCGTTAGTTTTAGTAACCTTACTGTGAATATCTTTTTACTTTTCCATTTGTTTATTTGTCGCCACTAATTATTGTTCCCCCAATGCAATAATTAGTGCTCCATATACCGGCTCATTCAGCGGTTCACATATCTCGATACCGGGTAAGATTCTATTCATACTATCCTTAAATAACCTCAAATAAATATCCGACTTTAACATTAAGCTTCCTGCAAGGGATAGTCTGAACTCACCTGTTTTCATTTTTTTTGTCAGAGCTCTTATCATTGCAACTAATCTTTCAATTTCACTATTTAGAATATTCAAAGCAGCCGCATCCCCTCTTTCAGCTTCTTCCTGTACCATAGGAGCTATTGCAGCAATTTTGTCTATGCTAAAATCTTTATCTATATATATCAAATCCATAAAATCTTCAGGAGAATTTATTCCATAATAATTTAGCACTCTATCAGTTAATGATGTATGTTCTATAATTCCGTCATAATGATCCATTATTGCTGAAACAGCCTTTATTCCAAGCTTATAGCCACTTCCATCATCACTGGTCATATAACCCCAGCCACCGGTTCTTACCTCTTTTCCTTCAGAAGAAATGCCTATAGCGATTGAACCTGTACCCGTAATTAAAAGTGCACCATTTCTTCCGCCATTACCACCTATTAAAGCGATATATGCATCATTGAATACGTCAAAACTACAAACAAAACCACTGTTTTCTAAAGCTTCACGATATACTGCTGCATCTTGGGGTCTGTCAATACCCGCAGCTCCCATTGCCAGAGATGCATTTGCAAGTTGTTCTTTACCGAATTTCTGAACCAGTTCACTGTGTATAGTTTTTAGAACCTGTTCTAATCCATATACTCCGATATTGTTATAATTAGTTGACGGATATTTTTTTTCAAAAAGTACATCCCCATTCAAAGACTTTTTTACTAATACTTTGGTTTTGGTACCGCCACCATCTATTCCTATTCCTAATTTATCAGGCATCTGCAATCATATCCCTCCTAATTAATCTGTATGCTCTCGGAAACTCCGAGGGCTTTATTTGTCTGACTCTTTAAGCTCCATCTCTTTATTAACTAAACACACTTTTTTTTATAGCCTCTTAATTCTGAAGGTGAAACGCCATTGTATTTTTTGAATTGAGTATAGAAATAATTTTGATTATCAAAACCTAGCTTACGGCAAATATCGGCTATTTTCAAGTTGGATTCTATAACCAGCCTTTTAGCATTTTCCATTTTTTTCTTGTTAACGTATTCTGTAAAGAATTCTCCTGTTTCTTTTTTAAATATCTGTCCAAGATAAGTTGAATTTGCATTAAGTAAATCTCCAAGCTGCTTTAAAGAAATATCCTCCTCTAAATGATCATTCATATAATTAATCATCTGTTTAACTACCGGACTATATTGGCTTGTTCTACTTTCATAGTCTGCAGAGTTATTTATAGCGAAATTCTTTACATATTTTTTTACTTGATCTATTGTCTGAAGCTCTAATATACTTTTAAATATCTTTGCATAATCATTTTTATCATTAAACTGCCTAATAATCCTTCTGATTGCTAATATTATTTCTATAGTAAAATTCTGAACGTCGTATGGATTTAGCTGTTCTTCCTTTAATGTTTTATCGTATATATTATCTATGTAGTCTGAAATCTCTTGCTCTGTTCCGGAAACAATTATTTTTGACAAGTCTTTACTATTGATATCGTATTGGGATGTATGTTCGGAAGTTACTTTGTTCATTTCATCATAATCAATTATAAATTTATCATTATGTATTAAACTATATTCCTTAAGTTTTTTTGCATTATAATAGCTATTAAAAAGTTGAGTATATGTTGATTGAGTATCACCGATAGTTATTAGTAAATCTATTTGAAATTGCATTTTTATAGCTTCTAGAATATCATATACCTTCTTTAATATTGTATATCTGTTAACCGGTTCGTTAATGCCGAAAATAATAATAAAATCCCCATCATAGTCACAAAAGCACATAGAACATGTATTCTGCACTTCATGGCTACAAAACGTCTTACAAATATGATCTATTTTATTATAAATATTATTGCTAATTTGTCTTTCAGCCATTTCTTCCACGTTGTTTTCAGATAAAACGCTAATGGAACACGCTAAATAATAATCATAATTTATCTCTATTTCCAGTAACTTGGCTCTCTCTTCTAATTCAAAATTGTCAATACTATTGGTTACCCAACGATACAAAATATTATTTCGCAGTATCTTATTGTTTACTTCTTCCAATCTGGCAATATTTTTGGATTTCTCTATTTTAATTGAAATATTTTCAATAGTGGCTATAAGCTCCTTCACAGTTACCGGTTTCAAAAGATAGTTTTCTATACCTAACCGTATACCTTGCTTAACATAATCAAAATCATTATATCCACTTAATACAACACATTTGATATCAGGCCTTATACCCTTAGCGTTATCTATTAACTGTAATCCATTCATCTGAGGCATTGTGATATCAGTAATTAAAATGTCAATATGGTTTTTTTTGATAAATTCTAAGGCTTCCATACCATTTTCAGCCTGTCCGATAATCTCAAGACCATATTCCTCCCAGCTAATAATCATTTTTAAACCTTCCAGAATAAAAGGCTCATCATCCACAATTAGTACCTTAAACATATTATTGTTCTCCTTTCCTAACTGGAATCTTGATGTAGATAACCGTTCCTTCATTGAATATACTTGATATACCCAATCCATATTGTCTGCCGTATAAAATCTTTAACCGTTCATTTACATTTGATAAGCCTATGGTATTCAGCGAGCCATCTTCAATATTCATTAATCTTTTTTGTATTTCATCAAGTTTCTCTTTCGGAATACCTGTACCATTGTCTTTTACAGTAATAATAATACTGTTATCCTGTATAAATCCGGTAATTTTAATAATATTGTTATTTTGGTCTAATCTTATTCCATGTACAATATAGTTTTCAATCAAAGGTTGAATAGTAAACTTAGGAATTTGATAATTTAAAATCTGTTCCCACACAGTTATTTCATAAGTAAATTTATTATTATATCTTATATGAAACAGCTCCAGATACTGTTTACAATGAGATATTTCCTCTGAGATTGTAACTATAGTATCTTTTTTTATAGTATTTTTAAACAACATTGACATTATGTATATCATTTCGGCAACATCATTAGCACCATGTGATACGGCTCTCATTCTTATTACTTCTAACGTATTATATAAAAAATGTGGATTTATTTGTGCTTGAAGTGCAAGGAGTTTTGCATTATTTTGCTTTAAATCAGCTACGTAGACCTTCTCAATATACTCCTCAAGTCTGGTACATACTTCATTAAAGCACTGTCCGATAAGCTTCAATTCATCATCGTCTCCAGACATAGGTACTCTTGCAGACAAATTGCCTTCCTGAACTTCCTTCATTGTATCCATTATAGATCTCGTACGCACGGAAAAAATATGCAAACTTAAGTACATTATCATTACAAATACAAAAAATAGTATAACCGCCCCAATATATACTATAATTTTGACTCCTTTTATGCTGTGGGATATTTGCTCTTGTGGCATTATACCTGCAATTATTATCCCTTTATACGAATTTATAACATTTATATAAGACTTTTTTTCTAAGTCTTGAGGTCCGTTGGATATGTCTGATAACATATTTGTGTATGGATACTTTCTGCCATAATATCTATTTGACGAATCATATATAACATCACCCTCGCTTGTAAGAACAACAATATAACCTTTTAATTCATTTTCATACTTTTTATGTAGTTTCGCAATTCCATCTATATTAAAGTTTATAATCATTGCACCCATGTTTTCCGGGATATCGGGGTCTTTTATAGCATTCATTATTCCATATGTACTTCTATCCTCATTGGGCAATTTTATACCGGTAAAAACATAATTACTTTTATACTCTTGATTCCCAAATGTTTGTACATTTAGTTTATTTGCAGGATCACCATAAATACAATACTTCGTCATGCCGGCATTTGAGGTTATATAAAAAAAATCCTTTTCTTTGCTGTATATTATTATGTTACATATGTCTTTGTCATAATTAAATGTAGAAGCAATCTGTTCAGTAAAATCGTCCATAGTATTTGATATGCTGTGCTGATAAGTTTCTATTCTCCTTCTACTGTATTCATTGAAATCACTTTTCAAAAATAGTGATAAATCAGATAGTAGAGTATTTCTGGCATATAGCTGTTTTAATGAATTTTCTGAAAAGACTACCTTTTCATTTATGTAATTATCTATATTCTTTATAACCTTCTGGTTATAATATATTTCATTTTGTAGTGATGATTGATATAATAAAATAAGTATAATTGTCGAAATGGCACATACAGATATAAGTGTAATAACAACATTTAGTAATAAAATTTTATTAAACAGCTTTTTCTTAAAATGTTTTTCATAAAAAAATTTAATTCTTTTTGTTATAAACATAAAAAGCTCCAATTAATAGTTTTGGTTATTACAACATACTATATCTTTATTATATATTAATTTACATAATATCAAAATAAGTTAACCTATTTTCCCCTAATCTTTTTTCTATTAATTTAACTCTATATATGATAAGAATTTCTAAGAGATGCTTGCTATTTCTACCAAGCATCTCTTAGTTTTTATTACTTCAATTTAAACGCTGCCCAACTTGCAGATGTTCTCCAATCGTCATTTGCGTTAGCTGTGAAAGACAGAATACCTTCTCCAGTATCTGCCGGATCATTTACATCCTTGTCATTTACATGTAGGGTTATCCCTACTATCTTGTCCGGTGCCACTGTCAATCCATTTACCGCACTCCATGGTATTGCTGCTTCCAGTACGTATCCATCGGCTGTTGCTACGGTCTTATGTGTTACTCCCGTGGTTGTTGCAGCTGTTCCGCCCGGATATACATATACTGTTGCATCATTCCATCTGAATACATATTGTGCTATTGGTATTGATGGTTGGTTAAGGTAATCTCCCTTTAACAGGCCTCCATCAATATATACTTCTACTGAATCATCTATAAATGGTGCATTTATCCCATCTAATGTTGAGTTTGCATTTATTAATTCTGCATCCTTTACATCTACTGCAACGTATAGATACTGGTCATCCCATAGCAAGCCTGCTTTTGCTGTGTTGTCTGTTGCTCCTGATTTGTAGCCCAGATCGTAGGA
>JAEZUC010000044.1 GCA_023443515.1 Bacillota bacterium | reverse complement strand
CACATTTTTCTGACTATTTGTCAAGTACTATTTTGAGATTTTTACATAAAAAAAGAACAGGGTATGTATTTAAACACACTCTGTTCTAACTACTAAATTATTTATTTTCTTAACTTAATGACATTGGGATATTTCCTTGCTTCTTTTTAATGCTATGAGAGTTTAATATTTTACATTGGGACATAATAAGAATAAACAATTACAGGAGGTTTCATATGAATAATATTGATGCTGCAATTGACAGAATTAAAATTCTGGAGTGCCCTACAGGAGAAATAGAAAACCGTGTTGCAGGAATACTTGAAAATTATGGTGTTGCTGACCGCAACAAAGTGAATGTTTCCAGAGTAAAAAACCTTGATCAGGATGAAGCTCAGGCATACAAGGTGGATTTTCAAGGAGAGGACAGCTCAATTATTGTTTTGGCAAAATCAGGATTGGATGACTATGTTGCAACGGTTGTTGGTGCATACAAAAAGTAATTGAGTTTATTTTTTTAACATTATTTGTACTATGTAGGAATTTTTGGTCATTGATGCTATAATTACTGTATTACTAATGGTTTTAAAAATACTCGAATGGAGTGGTGATATGGTCAAAATCAATGGGTTGGAACTTCCTCGTAACAGAAGGTTAATAGAAGATTCGTATGCAAAAATTTTAGCTCCATTTGCGGTTATAAAGCCAAAAGACGGCAGCAGAGAACATGAAGATAAATTTGATGAACATGAAAACAGAGGCTCATTTCAGAGAGACAGGGATAGAATTATCCACTCAAAGGCTTTCAGGAGACTAATGTATAAGACACAGGTATTTGTAAATCATGAAGGTGATCATTTCAGAACACGATTGACACATACCTTGGAAGTAGCTCAATTTGCACGCGGAATTTCTAAATCACTGGCTCTGAATGAAGATCTTGCTGAGGCCATAGCTTTAGGACACGATTTAGGACATACACCCTTCGGACATGCTGTTGAGAGATTTTTGGACGGAGAACTTAAAACCCGAAAAATGGGTCGTTTTTATCATAATGAACAAAGCGTAAGAGTTGTTGATTTTATTGAAAAGCGCAGTGATGACTATTTTGGGTTAAATTTGACCAGTGAAGTAAGAGAAGGAATTTTAAAACATAATTCCGATAGAAGCGGTATTTATAAAAGCTTGAATCCGTCCGAGCCTTGTTTTTCTTTGGAAGGGCAGGTAGTGGCATTGGTTGATACCATAGCTTATTTATGTCATGATTTACAAGATGGTATCGAATCTGGATTAATAGAAAGAGCTATGTCAAAAAATAGAGATTTTAAAAGAGATATTCAAGAAATCACTGATATTATTAATGATCTTTTAGAATCTGACAATAAAAAAATAGGAGTCACAAAATATTCTGATACCTTTTTTATTGATAGTCTCATTCACAAACTTATTATGAGTGTTACAGAACAAAGTGTTGAAAACTTAGTAGAGAAAAAAATTGAAACTTTAGAAGATGTAAAATTATTAGCACTAGAGGGAGAGACCCTTATCACTCTTAAAAAAGAGGATGAAGATAGATTTAAAAAGATTAAAGATTTAATATACAAGTCGGTTTACGGTATACATACTATTCAAACGATGGACAGCAAAGCTGTAACTGTTGCCAAGGACTTGTTTGAGACATTCGTAAATAATCCAAAATTATTACCACCGGAAGAATTATATAAATATATGCATACCGACAATCCTGAAAATTACAGTGGTTTTGCCAATAATGAAATACATGTAATTTGTGATTATATTGCAGGAATGACAGACAGGTTTGCATTAGAGGAACATGAAAGAATAAGAAATCCTCACATTAAGATTTAATAATTTGGTAGTAAAAACCCTGTAAATTTTACCTAAACATTAGAGTATGTTTACAGGAGAGATAATATGTACAACAGAGCAACCGTTGGAAGAAAACCCGCCCAATTCTCAAGGTCACAATATAGCAATAGTCAGAAAAAATCATCCGCGTCAAAGTCTGAGGGCAAAAAGCCAAAAGTCCGAGTGACGGAATTTTCACAAATAATTGCACTGCTGCTTAATGACCCGGATTCAGTCACACGTGATGAATTTATGTTTTTTCAGTCAAAGCTGGGCTATAGTCAAACGGTCAGGCTCATGTCAGAGGGCAGAAAACGTAAGCAACTGGAAAAACAGGGTAATAAGGTTGACCAAAAGAATAGTCCTCTTGCCCTTATGAATAATGATAATAAGGATGTTAAAAAAGACACCAAAAAGCCTCAGGAGGAAATGGTATCTCCTACTGAGACTAAGTCTGCTGTCAGTGAAAAAACAACTAAGCCGAAGGAAGACAAAAAGCAGGAAACTCCTGAAATAAATTATGTAAACACGCAACAGGATAGCTCTAAAGAAAAGTCTGCTAGCGAAAAGGCTTATACTGAAAAATCCCCTCAAGTAAAGCAAACAACACAACAACAGATACAGAAAGCTGTCAAGGAGCAAAAAACACCTAAAAGTTCTGCTCAATTACAGAATACAAAGGAAATAAAAGCAGTTGTTCCTAAAACAAATGATAATAAACAAATAAAACAGACAATTCAGACCAAAACTGCGACTCCCGATAAAAAACAAGCTCCAACCTTTGGAAAGGAAATAGCTTCTATTGCTTCGGCAACAGCGGTGGCAGGGCAAAAGGCCAAAAAAACTCCTGCGGTAAAAATAAAGGGGGGAGACCCGGGAAGCCTACTGTCACAGCTTGAGAATGTTCCACCTACACAGGCATTAAATGCATATTCCCAGGTAACAGCCCTGTCGGGAGAAGCCCTCAAAGGCCAGACACAGAAAACCCAGAAAACCGTACCACAAATAAAGGCACCCACGGGAATAACAGCTATATCCAAAAGCCAAAAAACCAAAAAGACCCCCAAGACATTTAATCATACTGTACCAACAAGTTTCAAGACAGAAAAGACAGGCGGCAAATCATCAGAAGGTGCAAAAGACCTTAATATAAACATAAACAACGAGGCTGAGCCTGATGAAATAATGGCACAAGCAAAGAATCAGGCTGTAAACACTCCAGTCATGGAATTTACGGGAGATGCAGACCCATCACAGATGGAAGGCTACAATACCGAGATGTCCCAGAACATGCAAAAGGCAAAACAGCAGGAGCTTGGACAAATTCACAATGACTTTGGAGAAAACAGTATATTCCCCGATACGGACACTACAATCCTAAAAGCGAAAAAAGCAATAAAAGGTACAGCAGCAAAGGCATACAAAGCACCCAAAGCACTTGAAATCCCGGTAGAAATGGAAGCACAGCTGAACAAGACTCTTGGCCCTAAAATGAAAACCAAGCTAACGGAGCAAAAAGAAAAATACCAAACCGGACGAGAAAAATTTGATTCAGATGTAAAGGTGGCCAGAGCAGAATCTGACAGCCGGATAACAGCAATGAAAGCAGAAACCAGCAAAAAACAGATGGAAGAACAAAAAGGAGCACAAGCAGAAGTAGAACGCCAGAGGAAACAATGGAGACAAGAAATAGACGGAGCAGTGGCAGACTACGACAAGCAGGCAGAAACTGAAACAAAAAACAAAACCAAAGAGATAAACAAAATAAAAGAAGACAAAAACAAAGAAATAAAAGAAAAAATGGCAAAAGCAGAAAGCGATGCCAGTCAGGAATGTAAAACTGCAAAGAAAAAAGCAGAGGATAAAAAGAAAGAGAAAGAAAAGGAAAAAGAAAAAGAAGACAAACCATGGTATGCAAAGGCCATAGACTGGGTAAAGGACAAAGCTCAAAAATTCATAGAAGGACTCAAGCAGGCACTGAATTTCATATATGACGCACTGAGAAAAGCAGTAAAATTTGTATTCGATTTGGCTAAAAAAGCAATAAACGGACTAATAGAATTAGGACGAAGAATGGTAGTAGGGCTCATTAAGGGACTGGGAACCTTCCTGAAAGGACTTGTAAAGATAGTATTTGCAAAATTCCCGGGGATATCGAATAAAATATGCGGCTTTATAGACAAAACAGTAAACAAGGCGGTAAACATAGTAAACACCCTGGCAGATACCTTAAAAAAAGGTGTAAATCAAGTACTGGATTTCCTGTCAGGAACACTGGACAAACTACTGGGATTTGTACAAAGCGCATACAATGGAATATTGACCTTCACGGGAATGTTAATCTCAGGCCAGTTCGCTGAAATAATGGAGGGGATAAAAGCATTAGGAGAAGCTGCAAAAGCATCACTGCCCCATATAGAAGGGAAGGTGTGGGAACAGCTGATAGGAGTAGACCTGACACAGCCCATAGAAGAGCAGACAACCGAGGGAGGACAGGCTCAAGGCCAGACAGCAGAAAAACTAACAGAAAATGATATAGTTATAGAACAAGTGGAGAAAGGGGAAATAACCCCGGAGCTGCTTGAGGATATAAACCTAAAAGACGGAGAGACAAAGGAGTTAAACGGAAGCTCCGATCCGCATACCACAGAAAGCATAATGGCGGAGTTCGATACCCAAAAAGAGGCGCAAAAAACAGGCAACAGCTTCGCAGACGGAGTAAAAACACGGGCTCAGAACGCAGGAAAGATTCTTGACCAGATAAAACAATTTGTAATAAAATGGTTAAAAGATAACTGGTGGAAGTTGCTGTTGGGAGTACTGGGAGCACTGGCTGGAATAATAGCTGCTGAAATAGTAACAGGAGGAGCAATAACTGCAGCACTGCCGATAATAATAAACGTAATAACCACAGCAATGAATGCAGCCATGGTGGTGTCCATAATAGATACCATTGCAAAAGCTGCAGGCTACATAGAAACCTACCTGACAAAGGGCTGGGCAAGGCATATACAACCGGCGGCAATAGCCCTTGCAACAGCCTTGGCAATGGGACTGGTAGAACTGGCAATGGCACTGGGTTTCAAGTTCGCCGAAAAAGGCATAAAAGCAGCCAAGGGCGGTATCAAAAAAGGAATCAAAGCAACTGCCGGAGGAGCAAAAAAACTGGTTACCACAGCAGGAAAAGGCATCAAAAGCCTGCTGAAATCAGGAGCAAAGCTGGTATCCAAAACAGGCAGTATG
>JAEZUC010000035.1 GCA_023443515.1 Bacillota bacterium | reverse complement strand
TGCAAATAAATTCACCTCTCAGATATAGCTTTTCCAGCGTCATTTGAAATTATCTTAAAATATTAAGTAATTATCCCTTTGAAATAACTAATATTTTTATCTCACATGAGTAAAATAAAAGCCATGTGTAGATCAAAAAACACTCTATATACATGGCCTTATTCCTATTCTACATCTTGTATTAATATCCTATTTCATCTATTTTCCATGGAGATTCTTTTGTCATTTTAACTACAGTAAACCATTTTGTCTTTTCACTGGAGTGACAACAGAATAATAAATCTGATCTATAATTTGCACCAGCCAGTTATTTTTCGTCATTTCCAATTAATAAAATTAAGTAAAAACAGCTACAATATTTGTTAATATATTGCCATGAAATACATAATATGTCAACTATGGTATACTATAGTTTCAATAATTGGTTCAGTAATTCCTCACCAACACCTCAAAATATGTCTTCTCCTTCCCTTCAAACTTGTTAGAAACCCTTGTTAACATTCTGCCGATTCCGTTAAAGTTAAGGTATAAGGGTGGTCTTCAATTACAGGTATTGACTTGGATATGAGTTTTTCAATATCTTTGAGATATGGCTTTTCATCCGCATCACAAAAAGAAAGTGCTACTCCACCTAATCCTGCTCTTCCAGTACGTCCAATCCGATGAACATACGTTTCAGGTATACTAGGCAAGTCATAATTAATTACATATGACAATCCTTCCACATCAATTCCCCTGGCAGCTATGTCCGTCGCTACTAAGACCCTTGTCTTTTTGTCTTTAAAATTATTTAATGCCCTTTGTCGTGCTCCCTGTGACTTATTCCCGTGAATAGCTTCCGCATGTATCCTTACTTTAGCAAGTTCTTTTACAATTTTATCAGCTCCATGCTTTGTTCGTGAAAACACCAGTGCAGAAGTTATGGATATGTTTTTTAACAGGTGGATAAGCAGTAGTTTCTTGTCTTTTTTCCCTACAAAATATACTGCTTGCTCAATAATATCAACTGTCGATGAAATAGGAGTAACTGCCACTTTTACAGGATCCGTTAAAATAGAGTCTATCAGCTTTGAAACATCGGGCGGCATGGTTGCAGAAAATAACATCGTTTGCCTTATTTCAGGCAAGTGTGATATGATTCTTTTTACGTCAACCACAAGCCCCATATCAAGCATGCGGTCTGCCTCATCAAGCACAAAGAACTTTATATGATGAAGGTTTATATATTTCTGATTTACTAAATCAAGTAATCTGCCCGGAGTTGCAATCAGAATATCTACTCCTTCTTCTAAAGCATCTGTCTGAGGTTTCTGTGACACTCCCCCGAAAATCACGCTATTTTTAAGACCCAAATATTGTCCATAAACTGTGAAGCTTTCTCCAATTTGGACTGCCAACTCGCGTGTCGGAGTTAATATTAAGGCCTTAATCCTTCTAAGTTCTTTTGAATCCCTTTGTTCTCCAGAAAGCATTTGCAGTATGGGAATAGCAAATGCTGCTGTCTTTCCAGTTCCGGTCTGAGCGCACCCGACCAGGTCTTTTCCTTCAAGCAGGAGCGGAATAGCCTGTTCCTGTATATCGGTAGGTGTAGTATATCCTTCCGCCAATAGTGCCTCCCGAATTGGCGAAATGAGATTTAACTTATCAAATAACATTTTTTCTCCTTTTATGATTACCCTTGTGCCTGTGCAAAGATTTTCTTTTGCTAGGCTTTTCCCCACTGTTGAGCTTACGTCTTCTTTTTACGCAGATAATTCTTCTGCGGTCATTCTACTATTAATAATTTGATTTGAATTCCTTATTAATTACTGCCAAAGGCTCCTGATATTTAAGTGTGGCAAAAGTAATTGCTTTGTCGTCTGTCTTGCTATCCCAGTACGGTCAATGCCATGTATGTAGCTTTCAGCATCCTCTGGAATGTCACAGTTAAATATATGCGTGACACCTTCAATATCCAGCCCTCTCGCAGCAACATCAGTAGTAACAAGAAAATGTATTTTTGTGTTGTTATAATATATATTTCACAATGTTATTAAATTTTAACCTTCATAATGACCAACGTCCAACTCAACCTTTTATTCCGTACAGAACTTCATTTTTACCGCCGCACCCAGGAAGTTTCTCAAGTGTAAAACCTGCGGATATGAGGGCACTTTTCACAGCACCTGCTACAGTAAAAGTGGCACAGGTGCCTCCCGTTTTTGTCTTTTTCCCAATTCCCATAAGCAACTCTGGGCGCCATATTGAAGGATTTTTTTTTGGACTGTGCCCATCAAGAAACCAGACATCACAGGGCTTTTCCAAAGCATTCACCATTTCAAGCGCTTCACCTATCCAAAGATTAAGCTCAAGCGTTCCAAATGATTTCTGTATTTTCATTGAATGCCAGCCGGATACCGAGATATCAATACTTCGATATGCTTCCACAAGTGTATCAATCCCTTCACCGACCCGATCTTTAAATCCGTTTAGGATATCGAGCATTCTCTCAGGACTCAAGGGATACAATTCAACTGAATTATATTCAATAGAAACATTTTTCAAACCACTATTCTCCATAAATTCCACGAGTGAAAGTACCACGCGTCCAGCGCCAAAACCTGTTTCACCAATTATAAAAGGAGTTTTCGATTCTATCCCCATAGTAATCCGCTCAATTAGATTATTATTCCTAAAATAAATCTGTTGCGCTTCGTCCATCGCATTAACCACATCAAAATAGCGATCATCAAACTGCTCGTTTACAAGATATGATGGTATTAACATATATCACATTTTCCTTATCCCCAAATAGTTTATATAGTAATTTAAGCCATAACCTGCGTAGGATTTACTTCAATTAAAAGCTATATTTAACGTCTCTTAAGCAAAGACCCTTTGGCTGAGCCAACGGTACAGCTTCTGTGCGTTTTTTTTCATTTAATATTTTTAGAACGTCTATGGCTTCTATCTTATTTTTTCCAACCTCCAGAAGAACTCCCACAACCAACCTTGCCATATGAAGCAAGAAATCATTACCATTTATTATAATCTCAATTACCATGCCATTTTCAATAATATCTAAGGAATTTATAGTTCTTATAGTGGATTTCGAGCCCTCTTTCAAACTGGTAAAGCTCTGAAAATCATGAGTTCCAATTAAATATTCAGCCGCATTTTTCATTTGAACAAGATCAAGCTTCTCTTCTGAGTGAAATGAATATTTTCTATTGAATACATTTCTGAATTTTCCCTTAGTTATACTATATACATAAGTTTTTGATTTCGCATTGTGTTGCGCATGGAATCTTTCATCTACCTCCTCAACTGATTTTACAACAATGTCCTGTGGCAAAAATTCGTAAAGATGATTTAATATTAGTTTGGGCGACATCCTTGAATTTGTATGAAAATTCGCCACGTAGTTCTCAGCATGAATACCAGCATCTGTCCTTCCACAACCAATTACTTGAATTTCTTCTCCAGACATCCTCGAAAGCACTGTTTCAATCTTTTGCTGAATTGAAAGGTCACTATCTTTAAGTTTTTGCCAACCCTTATATTTGCTTCCATCGTATTGGACAATTATTTTATAATTTTTCATTCTGCTCCCTTTTAAAGCTATATTTTTACTACTATAGATATCGAACTATAAATTAGCATTTTCATGCACGGTACAAGCTGATATGAAACGTCATCATCCCACCTGGAAAAATTACCTTAAGAGTTCCTTATCTATATATTACCCTAGGCAATCTAGCTTTTATAATAATACTACATTATTTTATAAACTTGTTCAAATTCTAAATACTATTCAACATAAGCACGATCGATTATTCAAGCATTAATTATCAAATAGCACAGAAAGTGTTATACTAAACAAATAATATTTTTTAAGGGAGAACTATTTAATGATTTCAGATAATCTTAACATACCCACTCATAATAATCAGAAGTCTATACGTATACAAGGACATGAATATAAAATGTATCCTGGTGGAACTATCATTAATTTTCAAGATGCAAGCGCGTCCTTGGGTAATATTTTAGAATCAGAAGTAGTATTATCTAAATATCACCTAGAAGTTTTAAAGCTTAGTATCCTTTCAAACCCTCCACAAGGTTCAAAAGAACTGGTAGAGACTGATTTTATAGCTTCGGAAAAGCAACTTTACTATTTTTATAAAACTTTAAATAACATCAAGAACTTTGAAAATGAAAATAGTAAGTTAAATGAAAGCATCGCTATTCATGGTAGAATCATCAAACCAGATATAGTAAATGGAATTAAAGCGTCTTTCGTAGCGGCTATGAACGATAATTTCAATACTACTTTGG
The DNA here is from genome assembly GCA_023443515.1 of Bacillota bacterium. Lineage (GTDB taxonomy): Bacteria > Bacillota > Clostridia > Acetivibrionales > DSM-1351 > Ruminiclostridium. Next base: position 1,906 of record JAEZUC010000035.1, on the reverse strand, counting down.
AGATTTCCGAGTTTCTGAAAGTATTCAAGTACTCAAATGCTTTATTGAATAATGCTAATGAGAATCCTCTTCATAAACTTACAACGCTGAATAAAATATATGAGAATATTTTAACAGTGGCGAATTTGCTGGGAATTTTCTTGGAAGAACCTGAAGATTTCATTTTAGAAATCAAAGAAAAATATATAAATTTGAATCATATCGATATGGAAGAAGTCAAAGAATTAATGAATCTAAGACAAGAAGCTAAATCTGCAAAAAATTATAGCTTGTCAGATGAAATAAAAGCAAAACTTGATCAAAAAGGCATTATTATTCGAGACTCACAATTTGGCTCTGAATGGGATATTAAGGAGTTATTTGAAAAGGGCAGGCTAATCCTGTAATCTCTTCATAAGCGACCTCCTCAGAAATAATTACTAAATTACCTATATCTTGTCAGATTATTTGACACATTGTTATATATGTGCTAGACTGAAGAAGTATTTAAAAGTGATAATTATTTGCACATATTTTTGTAAATGATTTAAACATTAAAATCATTTACAAAAGTATGTGCTTTTGTTTTTGCAACAAAATATAATATAATCGATGGAGGTACCAACATGAATAATGGTACAGTAAAATGGTTCAACGCAGAAAAAGGATTTGGTTTTATTACCGTGGATGGTGGAGATGATGTATTCGTTCATTTTTCTTCAATCCAGTCAAATGGTTACAAAAGCCTGGATGAAGGACAAAGAGTGAGCTTTGATATAGAAAAAGGTCAACGTGGTCTGCAAGCAACTAATGTTTATCTTGCTTAAATTTCCGTTGAAAAAAGCTATCTCTTTATGAGGTAGCTTTTTTGGTTTATGTGTCATATGAGAAATCACATGATACAGAGGGAATGGATTGAGATGATAATCAACAAATTTTGAGAGCTGCACTGAAGGCGCTCTCCTACCCTAACTTTAATGTGGGGAAAAGCTATAACATAGGAGGTATTGAGATGAAATTAAGTGAAATAAAGCCCGAAGATGTATTAACTGTTTTTGATAAGCCAAGTAGAAATATTCGTGAGCGACAAGGCAAATATGTATCAGGAAATGCTAACTTTCTAACTATTCAATTCCTATATTATAAAGACAGTCTCTCACTATCCGATTTAGTGCTGGGAAAAGTTACACTATTTAAAGATAAGGAAGCTGTGACCTTATTTTGATTTCATAATTAATGATTGTGAGTGACTACATTGCGGTGGTAAGGTCATATCAATAATTTGAAAAACCTAACGCTACTAAATGGTTATAACGCCCGAATATCGGATTTCTTTCGTAATTCCCTATGAAAAACTAATACCCCCTATTGGGGAGTCAAGTACCACCAGCTTAGCTGGTGGCTGATTAAGCCCTATAAGGGCATGGTGCTGGCACGCGCTACTCGCGCTCCGAAAAAACCGCCAATCGCAAAACATTTCCAGCGGCCACCCTCCCGGGTGGCTCTATTTATTTGCTTCCTTTTGCCTGCTCACCCGTAAACGGGTCAATATATTCTTTCAAACTCAATTGTTCAGCTATTTGATCTTCTTGCAATTGCTTCTGAATGTATTTCGTTATTGCAGTCTTATTTCTTCCTACTGTGTCAACATAATATTCTCTGCACCAGAAATGACGATTGCCATACTTATATTTTAAATTTGCAAATCTATCAAATATCATTAAACTGCTTTTCCCCTTAAGTATGCCCATAAATTTTGAGACGCTTATTTTGGGCGGTATTGCAATCAACATATGCACATGATCAGGACATGCATTAGCCTCTATTATTTCTACATTATTTCTTGTACATATTTCTCTTAATATCTTTCCTATTTCTATTTTATACTTTCCAAATATTTCCTGCCTTCTGTATTTTGGTGCAAATA
>JAEZUC010000174.1 GCA_023443515.1 Bacillota bacterium | reverse complement strand
GATATCACAAGTGTTATAATTCTTTTACGACTCCACTTTTTAGTACCTTTCCCCATTAAATCCACCTCTTCAAAATAAGTAAACTGCATAATTCTTTTATTAAAATAATATTAAATTTTTATGTTTTTCCTGTGTTTGAATTGTGAACAAACTGTAAATGGTGAAGTTAATAGAAATAAAAAAAGACAGTCTGCTTTGTATGCAAACCGCCTTTAGATTTCCTTTGTTAGCTATGTCTATAATCTATAATTCTCTTACTCTTTTTTTCGCTTCTTGGAAGGCTACCAATGCGACTGGCTTCGGCTATAATATGTATTCCGATTCTTTTTTTGAATAAGTCAACGATGTTGGATTCGATTTCCTCACGCTCGGTATCACCGTCGGAATTATATTCAACCTTGAGAGTCATAACATCCTTTCCGTTCAAATGGTCAATAATTATCTGATACTCACTGCTTGCTCCGTCAACATCCTTTAATATCTCGTCAATCTGACCGGGATAGATGTTCACTCCTTTTACCTTAACCATATCATCGGTACGACCGATAATCCTGTCAATACGCGGATATTCCAGACCACACTTACATTTACCCGGAATAATTCTGGTCAGGTCTCTTGTTCTGTACCTAAGAAGCGGTGCTCCCTCTTTTCTGAGGGTGGTTATTACCAGCTCACCAACCTCTCCCACCGGGAGAACCTCCTCAGTTACAGGGTCAATTATCTCAAAATAAAGGTAATCATCGTAATAGTGCATTCCGTCGTGGCAAGGACAGTCAATTGCTATCCCCGGTCCGTAAATCTCTGTAAGGCCGTAAATATCATAAATATCAATGTTAAGCTCATTTTTGATACGCTGTCTCATTTTTTCGCCCCAGCGTTCTGAACCTATAATACCTTTTCTTAAATGAATATCAGAGCCTATTCCTCTTTTTTCAACCTCTTCTGCCAGTACAAGTGCATACGAGGATGTTCCTATAATAACAGTTGACTTCAAGTCTATCATCATTTGAAGCTGTTTGTCCGTATTACCCGGGCCCATAGGAACAGCCATTGCGCCTAGTCGTTCAGCACCTGCCTGAAAGCCTATGCCGGCTGTCCAAAGTCCGTAACCCGGAGTAATCTGGACCCGGTCTAGGGGTGTAACTCCTGCTATACTAAAGCTTCTGGACATCATTTCTGCCCAATCTGATACATCCTGTGCAGTGTAAGGTATGATTATTGGCTTACCTGTTGTTCCGGATGACGAGTGTATTCTGATAATCTGTTCATCAGGTACCGACTGTAATCCCAGGGGATAAGCATCTCTAAGTTCTTCCTTTACAGTGAACGGAAGATTTTTTATCTGTTCAAGGGATTTTATATCGTCAATATTCACATTGTTTTTCTGAAATTTATCCTTATAAAAGGGACTGTTTTGGCTTATGTTTACCAGTAGTTTTTTCAAAAGTTCAAACTGGTCTACTCTCATCTTAACTCATCTCTTCTCTTTATTTTTCTTTATTATACAAATTTTTGCATATATTGTCTACGGATTTTACTAAAATCAGACACCGCCAAAATTCTCTTTCCTTAGGCGGCTGTAGTAGTCTACCACATTTCTCTCATAGTCGTCTTCCATCAGGTTTGACGTAAGAACAAAATCAGCCGTCGACTGATTCATTGCAACCGGAATATCATACAACACGGCTATCCTCAGCAGCGCCTTTACATCCGGATCATGTGGTTGTGAAGTAAGAGGATCCCAGAAGAATATCATAAAATCCACTTCACCATTGGCAATACATGCACCTATCTGTTGGTCACCTCCCAAAGGTCCGCTTTTAAACCTCTTAACCGGCAGCCCTGTTTTTTCAGTAATCATTTTTGCTGTTGTACCCGTTCCGCATAAGAAATGCTTGCAAAGTATATCTTTTTTGCTATTTGCCCAGTTAATTAAATCTTCTTTCCTGTTATCATGCGCTATCAATGCTATATGTTTCTGTTTGCCAAGTTTATTTTTGCTCATGTTTTATCCCCCTGTAATTGTACGTTTATTTGCGTCATTTATGTTATGTTGTTTTTAGGCATTTTTTATTAACTGAACAGTTGCTTCATACCCCATTTGGAATGCTTTCTGATTCAGTTCCCTGAATTTCTGAGGAACATTTTCAACAATAGCATCAAGCATTATTTCACTTGTAAAAGGCATTTTACCAACAGCTGTAGCGGCTCCAAGCAAGACTACATTTACTGCTTTTACATTACCTGCTTTTTCAGCCAGAGAATAACCGTCTACAAAATATACTTCCTCTGAATTGTCTTTTATAAATTTGATTATTTCATCACTATCATAATGAGAGTTACCAAGAGATGCTGACACAGGCTTTATAACCTGTGTATTAACAATACAGCAACCTTTTTTGGACAGTCGCGGAATACTGCGTGCGGCTTCCGCAAGCTCAAATGCTATGATCATATCTGCACTGCCCAATGGGATTACAGAACCGGATTTTTGGCTGTCTATACGTACATGGCTGACAACGCAGCCACCCCTCTGAGACATACCTATTGTTTCAGCAGTTCTTGCAAAACAGCCCTGATTAATAGCTGCCGCAGCTATAAGTCTTGATGCAAGCACTGTTCCCTGTCCGCCCACACCTGATATCAATATATCAATCTTACTCATTTTCTTCACCTCCTATAGCATTAAACGGGCACACATTTGTACATAACCCGCAGCCGTAACAAAGTGAAGGTTCAATACTGACTTTGCCGTCAATAAATGATATAGCAGGACAGCCTATGTCAGTAATACATTTTTTACAATTTTTACAGTTCTCTTTAATACTGTATTTTACCGGCGGTTTAAAAAGAGCAATACAAGGTGCTTCAAAGATTATTACTGAAGGGCCTTTGTATTCTGCCGCATTTTTTATTAATTCTACAGAATTGCTAAAATCAAGTGGATTCCCTTTAACAATGTGTTCCACCCCACAGGCCTTCACCATAGTGTAAATATCTATTTTTTCAGATATATTGTTCATCATCGTTCTGCCTGTTCCAGGATGTGGCTGATGGCCTGTCATAGCGGTAGTACTGTTATCCAATATGACCACTGTAATATCGGTATTGTTATAGACGGCATTTACAATGCCCGGTATTCCTGTATGGAAAAATGTAGAGTCCCCAATAAAAGCTATATGCTTTGCATCAGGCTGGGCTCTTTTAATTCCTTGTGCCACCGTAATTCCCGCACCCATGCAAAGGCAGGTATCTACCATATCCAAGGGTTTTGCATTCCCGAGAGTATAACAACCTATATCACCTGTAAATACTGCCTTTTGCCCCTTCATTGCCATTTTAACAGCATAGAAGGATGCTCTGTGGGGACATCCTGCACAAAGTACGGGCTGTCTTACCGGAAGTTCCGGAGATACTGGTTTTTCAACTTTCTCTGTTTGAATATTGAGATATTTTGCAAGTGATTCGTAGACCAATTCAAAGGTATACTCTCCCGCAAATGGCAAATGCCCGGTCTTTTTTCCAAGTATTCTTGTTTTCTGCTGCTTGGAGGCACAAAGCATGGTTATCTCCTCTTCAACGACAGGGTCAAGCTCTTCAAACACAAGAACTTCGTCCAGTCCGTCAAGGAAGCATGAGGCCACCTCCTTAGGCAATGGATAAGGAGTTCCCACTTTAAACAGCTTTACATTGGCATTTAATTTTTCTATAGCCTCCACCACATAGGAATATGCAACTCCTGACGCAGCAACACCAATTTTTCCTTCTTTTCCTTCAACCTTGTTAAAACTGATGCCTGAAAAAATGCTACTTAGCTTATGTTGAAGTCCTTCAATATGAAGGTGCTTTTGGTATGCAAGGCTTGGAAATATAACCCACCTGGGGTCTTTGACGAATCCCTCGATTTTATGTTCGAGTCTTTTTTCGTCCACATCTATAGTTGCACAGGAATGACATATCCTTGTAGTTGGTCTAAAAAATACAGGCAGCTCCACCATTTCTGATAATTCGAAAGCATATTGTATCATCTCATATGCTTCTTCAGGTGATGACGGGTCGAGTACAGGAAGATTTGAATACCTTGCAAAATGCCTTGTATCCTGCTCGGTCTGGGATGAAAAAGGCCCCGGGTCATCAGCTACCAGTACTACCAAACCACCCTTAACTCCAATATAAGCCAAACTCATAAGCGGGTCAGATGCAACATTCAATCCTACCTGCTTCATGGTTACCATGGTTCTGGCACCGGAATATGCTGCACCTGCAGCTACTTCCATGGCAGATTTTTCATTTACAGACCATTCAACATATATATCACCGGGGTTATTACGGGCTACTGTTTCAAGTACCTCTGTAGAAGGGGTTCCGGGGTACCCTGTTACAATATTTACCCCTGCTCTTATAGCACCAAGGGCTATTGCCTCGTTACCCATAAGTAGTTTCTTAGACATTTTACCTCCCCTGAGCCAAACCGGCTCAAAAACTAATTTATTAGAAAAATTATATCATATATCCTGCGGATTTCGCAAAAATTCGTCAAATATCCTCTTAAAATCATATATTCCTATTATTTAAAATATTTCCTTTAAAAGTTAATATTTTCATTTACTGGGTACATACAGTATTATAAGTATATACTGATAATATTTTAAAGGGAGGGTTTTGTTATGAAGATGATAGTTGCAATTGTGAGGCCGGAAGCCTTTGAAGATGTAAAGCAGGCACTTTTTGATGCTAAAGTTGCTAAAATGACAGTAAGCCATGTAAAAGGCTGCGGGCAGCAGATGGGATACACCGAGAGCTATCGTGGAACTGTTACAGAAGTAAATCTATTGAACAAAGTCAGATTTGAAATCTGCGTGAATGATGACTATGTTAAACCAACCGTAAATGCTATAATGGAAGCTGCAAGAAGCGGAAACATCGGAGATGGTAAAATTTTTGTACTTCCAATCGAAGAATGTTATCGTATCAGAACAGGCGAAGAAGGCTCAGAGGCTATCGGGTAGGATAGTATCGTTAGAAAACAGACTAAGGGACAGGTGCTTGTTTTTTAAGCATCTGTCCCATTAGTCGTATTTTAATTTTTATTGGAGAATGAACCCATGAGTAAGAAAAAAATAACTTTAATTATAATTCC
>JAEZUC010000143.1 GCA_023443515.1 Bacillota bacterium | reverse complement strand
CTAGTTCTTGTTTCCAAAAACCAGGTTGTAAAGTTCGCAAGTTACTCAATTTTGAAATCGTTTTACGATTTCGGAATTTTTTCGAGTTCCTTTACATGTTTATCACTGTTTACTTTTCAAAGTCCATTTGTTACTGTGCCATCTCTTGAGACAGCTTATATATAATACCATAAGTAAAATATATTTGTCAACACTTTTTTAAAATAACTTTTTTTCTGTTACTTAAATGCCGTGTGACCGTTTCACAGCTTGCTTATTGTAACACCTGTACACTGTTTTTACAAAGAACTATATAAGCAATTTTTAAGGTTTATATTAATTTATGTGTGCTATAATAAGTTTTGCTTAAAATACCTCGTTATTCTTACTAATATTAAAGAGCTTGTCCAAGATATTATAAAATATTTGAACAAGCTCTTTTAGTACATTTTTTAAATTAACTTGACTTTTAGTTTTCGGTAGGTTCAGTTGGTTCAGTATCTTCTGATTCATCTAATACTTCTGGTTCTTCACTATCTTCATTAACCATCCTTGCTACACTTACTACGTTGTTTCCTTCGCTCATTCTCATAAGTGTAACACCTTGAGTAGCTCTACCCAAAATACTGATTTCATTTACTTTCATTCTAATAATAGTTCCGTCTGAACTTATCAGCATTATGTCATCTTCTTCAGATACCAGTAACATACCGATTGATTTACCGGTTTTTTCAGTTATTCTATAAGTTAAGACTCCCTTGCCACCTCTTGTCTGGACTTTGTATTCATCTAGTTCAGTTCTCTTACCAAAACCATTCTCAGTTACCACTAACAGTGTAGTATTATCAGTGCATACTTCCATACCAATTATAAAGTCCCCTTCATCAAGTTCCATACCCTTAACCCCTTGTGAGACTCTACCTATAGGTCTTGCATCAGTTTCATTAAATCTGATTGCCATACCATTAACCGTTGAAAGTATTATATCCTGATTACCGTCCGTAAGCTTAACATCTATAAGCTCGTCATTTTCCCTTAAACTAACGGCTGCAAGCCCACCTTTTCTGATATTATCATATTCCATCAGATCGGTTTTCTTTACGAGGCCGTTTTTAGTTGCCATTACAAGGTATAAACCTTCCTTATACTCCTGTATAGGGATTACAGTTGTAACCTTCTCATCTCCATTAAGCTGCAACAAGTTTACTATTGCAGTGCCCTTTGCCTGTCGTCCAGACTCAGGTATCTCGTATGCCTTTAACCTATAAACTCTTCCCTTATTGGTAAAGAACATAATAAAGTGATGTGTGGAAGTTACAAACAGGTTTTTTACAAAATCCTCTTCCCTTGTACTCAAACCTATTATACCCTTACCGCCACGCCTTTGACTTTTATATGTGTCAGCAGGCAATCTTTTTATATATCCGAAATGAGTCATTGTAATAACACTTTCCTGCTCTTGGATAAGGTCTTCAATGTCTATTTCATCTTCGTCAATCTCAATCTTTGTTCTTCTCTCATCAGCATATTTGTTCTTTATAACTGAAAGTTCATCCTTTATTATTTGATGAACAAGAATTTCATTTGCAAGTACGTCCTTGTAATATTTAATCTTTTCTAGAAGCTCATTAAATTCACTTTCCAGCTTCTCTCTTTCCAGACCTGTTAAACGTCCCAATCTCATATCTACGATAGCCTGAGATTGTTTGTCACTGAATCCGAATCTTTCTGAGAGGTTTTCTTTTGCAAGGGATTCTGTTTTTGAATTACGTATGATTTTTATAACCTCATCCAGATGATCCAGTGCTATTTTTAAACCTTCCAATATATGTTTTCTTGCTTCAGCTTTATCCAGTTCGAACTTTGTTCTTCGTCTGATTACATCCTCTTGATGAGCTACGTAATAGTCTATTGCTTGTTTTAAATTCAAAGTTCTCGGCTCATACATTTTGTCTTCAGTAGGTACTATAGCAACCATATTTACACTGAAGCTTTCCTGAAGCTGAGTATTTTTATATAGTTGATTCAGAACTACATTTGGATTGGCATCACGTTTTAAATCAATAACTATTCTAACAGGTTCTTCTCTGCCGGATTCATCCTGAATAAATGATATTCCATCTATTTTTTTGTCCTTAACAAGATCTGCAATTTTTTCTACTAGTCTTGCTTTGTTAACCATGTAAGGAATTTCGGTAATAACAATCCTGTGCCTGTTTCCGTGAAGTTCTTCTATGGTGGCTTCCGAACGTACTATAAGCCTTCCTCTTCCGGTTTTGTATGCCTCTCTTATTCCTCTTTTACCAATTATTTTAGCAGCGGTTGGAAAATCAGGTCCTTTGATGTACTTCATTAATTCGTCGATAGTAATCTCTGGATTATCCAAAACTGCACATATACCGTCTATTGTCTCACCTAAATTGTGTGGGGGTATATTTGTTGCCATACCAACAGCAATACCTGATGAACCGTTAACCAATAGATTAGGAAACCTAGCTGGTAATACAACCGGTTCAACTTCATGTTCATCGAAGTTTGGCTTAAAATCAACTGTATCTTTGTTAATATCAGCCAACATTTCCATTGATATTTTGGCCAGCTTTGCTTCCGTATACCTCATTGCAGCTGCGGCGTCACCATCTCTGGAACCAAAGTTTCCATGCCCATCCACTAATGGATGTCTCAATGAAAAGTCCTGCGCCATACGTACAAGACTATCGTAAACAGCGGCATCACCATGAGGATGAAAACTTTTTAAAGCTTCACCTACGGTTGCAACAGATTTTCTGTATGGCTTGTCCGGAGTAAAACCGGAAGTAAACATGGTGTAGAGTATACGCCTGTGTACTGGTTTCAATCCATCTCGAACATCAGGCAGTGCTCTGTCTATTATTACACTCATAGCATAATCTATAAATGATTTTTTCATTTCAGATTCAATGTCTATGGGAATAATTTTTTGCTCCCTTATTTCATCTGCCATCTAACTTTTTACCTCTTTTCCTTTTATAAAAACAATCTTATCCACTGTATATTGTAATAAACTTTTAACTTACTGTCCACTTTTTTGTATACCTGGTTTATTTGAATACAATATATAGTATTGCCATTTAATTACATATTGAGTACCGTTTAAAATCCCGGGGATAATTAGGGAAAGCTTGTTTTTATACATAAAAAACTGGACACCCCCGGCCCAGTTTCCTAAAATTTATATATATAACTTCCTACTTTATGTATATCAAGCCATATTGTTCTTAGGAACTCGAACCACAAATTCTATGTATTCCCCTCTGTCAATCTGAGCAGCCTTTGCATTAACACCTGATTGTCTCATTATATCTATTGCTTGTTTTATAGTATTGACAAATATTCGTACATCCTTGATTGCTTTAGTCATTTTCTTTTCAGAAGTTCTTTGTTTCAGATTTTTTGAATACTTATCTATAGCTCTCTCCACAAGTTCTTCAGTTTTTTTAACATTCAAGCCTCTTTCACAGACAAGTCTTAAAACTTTTAGCTGAAGCTGCTCGTCGTGGAGCTTTAGTAAAGCTCTTGCATGCCTTTCAGTTAAATTATTGTCAGAAAGTATTTTTTTTATTAATGGAGACAGCTTTAAAAGTCTTATTTTATTTGCTATTGTAGATTGACTTTTTCCAATCTTCTGAGCAAGTTCTTCCTGGGTAAAACCATGCTCATTTATAAGATTGCTGTATCCCTCTGCTTCTTCCATATAACTAAGGTCTTCCCTTTGAAGATTTTCTATAAGTGCCATCACAGCAGAATCATTATCATCTACATTAATTATTATTGCCGGGATCTCCTTTAACCCTGCCATAGTGGCAGCCCTGAGTCTCCTTTCTCCTGCTACAAGTTCAAATGTGCCATGGGAAAGTCTTCTAACGTTTATTGGCTGTAAAACACCATATTGTTTAATTGAGTCACACAGTTCTTCAAGAGCTATTTTATTAAATTGTTTCCTTGGTTGGTATGGGTTAGGTCTGATATGTTCTATACCAACATAAGTAATATTTTTCTGGTCTTCCTTCTTTTCCTGCTTTGTAAACTGAATTTTACTCTCCAACATAACGGCACCATCCTTTGTGTATTTTTTTTAATTTTAATTTAGTAATCTACTATATGTTGTAAATTACTCACAAAGGATATTTCTATTACAAGCCTTCTTTTCCTTTATTGCCAATAAAAAATCGTTCGATAAAAAATCAGTTAATAACGGATAATAATTCTTATATCAACGGTTCTTTCGAGGGTTTGCCCGCTTTCCTCGGATATTTTGTCGGGGTGTGTCTAAACTTTCTTACCACGACGACATTTCTTTCTATATTTGTGAAAGGTAAGTCCATTTTTTCAATTTTCTCAATTTTACCTCCTAAAATGTCGAGAGCCTTATTGCAATTATCAAACTCTTCTGTGTTACTTCCTTTCATTGCGATAAATAACCCGTTTATTTTTACAAAGGGTAGACAATATTCGAGTAAAACCGGAAGATTTGATACTGCTCTTGCAACAGCTATATCGTACTTTTCTCTGTATAAAGGATTAGTACCAAAGTCCTCTGCTCTGCCATGATTTGCTGATATTTGGGTAATTTTTAAGGAGTTTATTACCTCATTAAGAAACTTTATTCTCTTATCCAAAGAATCCAGCAATGTAATTTCATTTTCAGGGTTCACTATTTTAAGAGGAATTCCCGGAAAACCTGCGCCGGTACCTACATCAATAATCTTTGTATTTCCATTGCTTATATAAGGAACTATACTGATTGAATCAATAAAGTGTTTTATTACTATTTCCCTGTCATCCTCTATTGCTGTTAAATTTATTTTTTTGTTCCATTCTTTCAGGAGCTCCATATACTTTTCGAATTGCTTTACTTGAGTATCCGATATTTCTGTTTTATAGTGTGTCAAACCATTGATAAGCAGTTCCTTTAGTTCATTATCAAGTGCCATAAATGCCTCCGGTTACTAATTTTTCTTTCTGTTAATCTGTTCAAGATATATAAGTAATACTGAAATATCAGAAGGAGATACTCCTGTTATTCTGGATGCCTGGCCTATGGAGTCGGGCCTTATTTGTGAAAGTTTTTGCCTAGCCTCCAGTCTTAATCCTTGTATCTCGTTGTAATCAATGCTCTTTGGTAGTTTTCTGCCTTCAAGCTTTTTATACTGTTCCACCTGCTGCATTTGCCTTCTAATATAGCCTTCATACTTTACGGCAACTTCAACCTGTTCACGGACAGCTCTGGGGAGGTCAGGAAGTTCGCAAACTTCTGAAAGGCTTTCATAACTTATTTCAGGCCTCCTAAGTAGTTCTGTTACCTGAATTCCGCTTTTTATTGCGGTACTGTCTCTACTTTCGAGATATTTCAGAACAGCTTCACTTGGTGGCAAATAGGTTTTTTTGAGTCTCTCTATCTCTTTTTCTATCATTTCCTTCTTCGTTAGAAATTTTTCATAGCGTTCTTCACTAATCAGTCCTATTTCCTTACCCATGGGAGTCAATCTTAGGTCGGCATTATCTTGCCTAAGAAGAAGTCTGTACTCTGCCCGGGATGTCATCATTCTATAAGGTTCCTTTGTACCCTTTGTAACAAGGTCATCAATAAGTACGCCTATATATGCCTGTGATCTGTCCAGTATCAAGGGTTCTCTGTTTTGCACCTTCATTGCTGCATTTATTCCGGCAACAATTCCCTGTGCGGCAGCTTCTTCATATCCGGAACTTCCGTTTATTTGTCCGGCTGAAAACAAACCATCAATATTTTTGCATTCCAATGATAATTTCAGCTGTGTAGCGTCTATTCCGTCATATTCTATTGCATAGGCACTTCTCATTACCTTTACATTTTCAAGACCGGGAATAGTTCTCATAAATTCTACCTGTACATCTTCTGGGAGACTGCTTGACATACCCTGAAGGTACATTTCTTCCGTGTCCAACCCCATAGGTTCAACAAAAACCTGATGGTGTTCCTTATCAGAGAATCTTACTACCTTGTCTTCTATTGATGGGCAATATCTCGGGCCAATTCCTGTTATATTTCCACTATATAAAGGTGATCTGTGTATGTTTTTCTTAATAACTTCATGGGTCTCCTGATTTGTATATGTCAGCCAACAGGGAACTTGTTCCTTTTCAATTCTATCTGTTTCAAATGAAAATGGGACAATTACATCATCACCGGGTTGTTCAGACATTTTTGAAAAATCCAGACTGCGTCTGTTAAGTCTGGCAGGAGTGCCTGTCTTAAATCTAAGCAGGTCTATGCCTAAGTTTCTTAAGCTCTCTGATAATTTATTTGCAGGAAACAAACCATCGGGACCTCCGCTGTAATTTACATCTCCTATAAAAATTCTACCTTTCAGGTAAGTACCGGTTGTAAGAACTATTGTACTACAATGGAATATAGCTCCTGTGTGGGTTTTGACTCCTTTAACCTTTGAACCGGCTTCATCAGTGATTATTTCTACTACTTCTGCCTGCCTTATATCAAGGTTCTCTTGAGTTTCAAGTATCTGCTTCATTTCCATCTGATACTGTCTTCTGTCCACCTGAGCACGTAAGGAATACACTGCCGGGCCTTTAGACGAATTAAGTATTTTTGATTGGATAAAGGTTTTATCTGTCGTCTTACCCATTTGTCCGCCTAAAGCATCTATTTCCCTTACCAGATGTCCTTTTGCAGTTCCCCCTATACTTGGGTTACAAGGCATATTTGCAATACTGTCAAGATTGATTGAAAATATTATAGTGTTGCATCCAAGTCTTGCAGCTGCCAGTGCTGCCTCACACCCGGCATGTCCTGCTCCGATAACTGCTATATCATAACTTCCAGCGAAATAATCCATAAGGATTCTTCCTTTCTATTTAGAATCTTTAACTTTATTGCTACTTTCCAATACAAAAACGGCTAAATATATCATGCATGACGGCTTCATCAATTGATTCCCCTGTAATCTGTCCTATATTATCGGCACAGCTTTTTATATCAATTGTTACCATGTCTAAAGGCATACCTGCTTCAAACGAATTCATAGCCTGTTCAATATCTTCTATAGCTTTGTCCACAAGATACTTATGCCTTGAATTTGTTAACAATACTTCATCATTGCCTGATATTCTGCCTTTTATAAATAATTCCGATATTGTTGCTTCCAACTCTTCTATTCCCACGCTATTAATTACTGATGCATTTAAAATTATATTAAATTCCTTTAAATTCTCGTGTATTTCATTCACCCTATTTTTATTAACCATGTCTGTTTTGTTAATTAGGATAATAGATTTTTTATTCTTTATTAATTTTAAAATCTCTGCATCTTCTTCTTGTATACCTGTGTCGGCAGAAAGCACTGCTATTGTAAGATCTGCATTTTCTATAGCTTCATACGCTTTGTTTACACCTATCTTTTCAACTACATCCTCGGTATTTCTGATACCCGCAGTATCCGTAATTTTAGCCGGAATTCCATTTATATTTACATATTCTTCAATAATATCTCTTGTGGTTCCGGGAATATCAGTAACTATAGCTTTTGTACTTCCCGACAAATGATTTAGTAAGGAAGACTTACCTACATTGGGTTTTCCTGCAATTACTATATTTAGTCCTTCTCTTAATATCTTACCTCTTTCAAAAGTACCTGCCAAAGTAAGAAGCTCTTTTTTTATCTTGATGAGATTCTTCAGTACATTTTCACCTGTTATTTCTTCAATATCGTGTTCAGGATAATCAACAGTTACCTCTATATGAGCAAGCAGTCCTACTAAAGTTTCTCTGATACTTTTTAATCGCGTTGATAATCTTCCCTCAAGATGACTTATTGCAGCTTTTGAGCTTTCTAAAGTTTTGGAGTTGATTAAATCTATTATTGCTTCTGCCTGTGACAAATCTATTCTGCCATTTAAAAAAGCACGTTTAGTAAATTCTCCGGGTTCGGCAGGCCTGACTCCATTTTTAAAAATTAATTCCAACACCCTGTTTACTATAACAAGTCCACCATGACAGTGTATTTCTATAACATCTTCCCTTGTAAAGGTATTAGGCTTACTCATTTTAAGCAATAATACCTCATCAATAACACTTTTTAATTCCTGATCAACAATTTTTCCGTATGTTACTGAATGAGACTGAATTGCCTCCATTGGTTTTGAAGACTTAAATATCTTACTTGCTGCTTCAAATGCTTTTTCTCCGCTTATTCGTATTACGCCGATACCACCTGTTCCGTACGGAGTAGATAGTGCTGCTATCGTATCTTCATTGTGCATAATATACCTCTTCTATATGGTGTATATTTATAATTCCCTTACCAACGCACAAAATGGTTCAAGGGGAAACCCTGAACCATCTGATTTGCATATTTACTTCTTTAGTATGCGTTTTTTACTTGTAATAATTATTTCAGAGTAATAACTACCTTCCTCTTTGGTTCTTCTCCTGTGCTGTATGTCTCAACAAGCTTATGGCCTTGAAGAGATGAGTGTATAATTCTTCTCTCATAAGGATTCATTGGTTCCAGAGTAATAGGTTTTCTGTATTTAACTACTTTGTCTGCCAATCTGTTTGCAAGTTTAATAAGTGTTTCTTCTCTTTTTTGTCTATAATTTTCTACGTTTAATATTACTCTCTTGTAGTCTTCGTAGTCTTTATTAACAACCAGGCTTGTAAGATATTGCAGGGAATCCATTGTTTCCCCTCTGCGACCGATAATTATTCCAATATTATCTCCATTAATATCAACAACTATACTTTCCTCATCTTCACTAACATTTATATCAGCTTCAACACCCATATTATTAAGTATCGTAAACAAGAAATCTGATGCTATGTCACATCTGTTTTTCTCTTCTTGTTCCTTAACTGTCACTCGTATTCTGGCAACTTTTGTGCCTATAATACCGAAAATACCTTTGTTGCCTTCTTCTATAACTTCTATATCGACATCATCCTGTGTTAATTGTAATTCTTCGAGTGCAGCAGATATAGCTTCCTGAACTGTTTTACCTTTTTTTTCAATACTGTAAGCCATTATTTACTCACTTCCTCCTTTTTATTAAGGACATACTTATTTACATAGTACTGCTGAACAATAGCAAATACATTACCAGTAATCCAATATAAACCAAGACCTGCAGGGAACTGGAAAGAAAATATTAACGTCATTATAGGAGATATATACATCATGCTGTTTCCCATTGGGTTTGCAGGCTTATCTCCGGTTGCCTTAGGCATGGACATTCTCACCGACAAATATGTTGTAATGGTTGCAATTATAGGTAATAGTAAAAGAACTGCAAATTTAGGGTCGCTTATAATCTTGTCGAAATGCCATGTAGGAATATCTCCCAAATTTATACCAAAACCATGGCTTGGGAAAAACATATTTAGATTTCCGACTTTCTCACCCTGGCCTTCGCTCATAAAATGTGTTATTGTATTAATTTCTGAGTATGCACTGTTTACCGGTATCTTTGCTTCTACTGCCAGATTATTTAACTGGGTAGAGGTAAAACCTAACATGTATTTGAGTGGTTTTGTAATAGCCTGCCACAATGCTAATAATATAGGCATCTGAATGAGTAGTGGAAGACATCCCCCTGCGGGATTTATCTTATGTTCCTGATACAGCTTCATCATTTCTTCATTTAGCTTTGCTTTATCGTTTGCGTATTTTCTTTGAATCTCCTGAAGCAGGGGCTGAACCCTTTGCATTTCAGCTGATGACTTGTACTGTTTTAAAGTTAAGGGAATCATTGCAGATCTTACTATTATAGTAAAAATTATAAGTGCTAAACCGTAATTTTCAAAAGCAACAGTTTTATAAATCCAATAGAGGAATTGACCAAGTGGCCTAATTAATATGTCAAACATGTTTATCTCCTATATTACAATTAGTATCTATTTTACAGGGTCAAACCCTCCAGGATGAAAGGGATGACACTTTAATATTCGTTTTAATGCCAGGTATGAGCCTTTTATACAACCATATTTTATTACGGCCTCAATTGCATACTGTGAACATGTAGGATAAAATCTGCATGTAGGCCTTATCTTAAGTGGTGATAAAATTTTCTGGTAAAATCTGATTAATAATATTAATATTCTTTTAAACAATTGTATTTCTCCTGATCAAATATCTGCAACTTTTTAAGCAAGTACTTGAATTCCTTTATCACAGCTGCATACGTAGGAACACTTTCACCAGACCTTGCTGCAATTACTATATCATACCCCTTGGAAATATAGTCTTCAAAATAACGGTAACTTTCTCTTATTAATCTCTTTTTTCTATTTCTGATAACCGCCTTGCCTGCCTTTTTTGATACTGATATTCCAATCTTGTTTAAGGATTGTTTATTTGGAAGGATATAAATAGTTATATACCTTCCAACATAAAACGATCCTCTATTAAAAACTCTTGCAAACTCGTAATTCTTTTTTAGTGTTACAGTCTTTTTCATAAAATACTGCCTTTACAAATATTAGTTCGTACGAAGAATAGCAAGTTTTAAAGAAAAAGACCACAAATATGCGGTCTTACGCTGAAAGAACCTTTCTTCCTTTTAATCTGCGTCTTCTTAATACTTTTCTGCCATTAGAAGTACTCATTCTTTTTCTGAATCCATGTTCCTTCTTCGCATGTCTTTTTTTAGGTTGATATGTTCTTAACATTGGTACACCCCCGATCCGTATTTGTTTATATAAACAGTTGAGTGTTTTCTTTTAAAGACACCAGACCTATTATATATTATGATATTTCAACCTGTCAAGGCTTATTCAAAGCCATAATATTAGAATAATTTTTCAATTTATTTTTTATAAATTTTTAAGAACTATATATGGTACTGTCAATTTTATTTTTTCAACATATTGTTACTTGCATACATTATTTACACATAAACCTGTGGATATATATCAATAGAAAATATATTTTTGTGGATATCTCACGTTTTTCTTATTGAATTTTCCACAAAACTCTGATATATTTATTAATACTTGTTGATAACTTGTGTGTTTTTAATCTTCAGGGTTGTTAATAACTTTTAAAAATTAACTCAACAATTTATTTTTTTTGTATTTTTCACTCATGATAAAACTTGTACAAGCTTTTTAACTCGTAGCTTTTTTAGCAAATAACGTGTATTTATATTCGATATCATGCACATTTTTTATTATTAATATGTATAACCAAGGTGGGCGAAGGGACATGAACGTGCAACTTAATGAATTATGGAACCGTACATTGGAATTATTAAAAGGTGAAATGACTGAAATCAGTTTTAATACCTGGATTTTAACAATAGAACCAATTTCTATTGATTCTAATACTGTTACATTAGGGGTACCTGCTGATTTTAATAAAGGTATTCTTGAATCAAGATACTCATATCTAATAAAAAATGCATTAAGGCAAATAAGTCACAGAGATTATAATATTTATTTTGCTATACCTTCACAATCGCCTGTAAAGCCCGCAGTTCAGGAATATACTGAAGACACCACTGTGTCTTTTTTGAATCCTAAATATACATTCGATACATTTGTAATCGGTAACGGTAACAGATTTGCTCATGCAGCATCATTAGCCGTTGCAGAAGCACCTGCAAAAGCGTACAATCCTCTTTTTCTTTATGGAGGAGTTGGTCTTGGAAAAACACATTTAATGCACGCAATTGGTCATTTTGTTTTAGGCCAGAATCCTGCACTTAAAGTTTTATATGTTTCTTCTGAGAAATTTACAAATGAACTTATAAATGCAATCAGAGATGATAAAAATGAAGAATTCAGATATAAGTACAGAAATATCGATGTGTTACTTATTGATGATATTCAGTTTATAGGTGGTAAAGAAAGAACAGAAGAAGAATTTTTCCATACTTTTAATGCGCTTTATGAAGCCAATAAACAAATAATCATATCCAGTGATAAGCCTCCAAAGGAAATTCCTACTCTTGAGGACAGGCTTAGATCCAGATTTGAGTGGGGATTAATAGCCGATATTGCTCCGCCTGATCTGGAAACCAGAATAGCTATTCTTAGGAAAAAAGCCCAACTGGAAAATTTGGATGTTCCTGATGACGTAATGGTTTTTATTGCTGATAAGGTTGGTTCCAATATACGTGAACTAGAAGGTGCTTTAAATAGAGTTATAGCATATTCGACTTTAACCGAAAATATCATAAATGTTGATATGGCGGTTGAGGCTCTTAAAGATATGCTTAATAACAGTAAAGCAGTTATTATAAATTCTAAAACCATACAAGAAGCAGTTTCAAGATACTTTCACCTAAAAACGGATGAACTTAAATCAAAAAAGAGATCCAGAGACGTATCTTTTCCCCGTCAAATAGCAATGCACCTCTGTCGCGAAATGACAGATATGTCTTTGCCCAAAATTGGAGATGAATTTGGTGGACGTGATCATACGACCGTTATACACGCATGTGAAAAGATCAATCACGATCTTGAAAATAGTGCGGAACTAAGACGAACAGTAGAAGATATAAAGAAAAATATAACTGGGGGATAAATCTAAAATTTGATGAAAGTTATACACAGTTTATGTTGATTTGGTGATCAATATCTGTGTATAACTTTGAGTTCTGGATAAACTTAAAGTATTGTTGAAAAAAAGTATCGATTGGTCAACATATTATTAACACCACATAGCTGTTGGTATAACTAATTCAGACAAGTTATACACAGATTTAACACCCCCTACTACTATTATTACTATATTTATATTTTTATTATATTTAAAAAACGGAGGCACCTAGATGAAAGTTATATGTTCTAAAGAAAACCTACTTAACGGGATTAATATAGTTCAAAAAGCTGTTTCAACTAAAACAACTTTACCTATACTAGAAGGAATATTACTTAATGCTGAGGATAAGTTCAAGTTAACAGGAAATGATCTTGAAATTGGTATAGAATGCTATGTTGAAGCTGATATAAGAAGTACCGGTTCTATTGTTATAAATTCTAAAATATTTGGGGATATTGTAAGAAGACTTCCTGACTCAGAGGTTCTTATTGAAGTTACAGTAAACAACCTTGTAGTTGTTGAATGTGAAAATTCACATTTTGAAATTAAAGGTATAAACCCTTCTGGATATCCAGCACTGCCGGTTGTGGAAAAAGAAAATGTTTTATCATTGACCCAAGGCAACCTGAAGGATATGATCAGGCAAACTGTATTTGCAGTTGGTTCTGATGAAAACAGACCTGTTTTAACCGGTTCTCTTATTGAAGTCAAGGATAAGGAATTGGTTATTGTATCAATAGACGGATTCAGACTGGCACTTAGAAGAAAGATTTTAGAAAATGATATAAATGATTTTAGTGTTATTATACCAGGGAAGACTTTGAATGAAATTTCTAAAATTCTTCAGGCAACTGATGATGAAGTTTCTGTTTACAGTTCTAATAACCAGGTAGTGTTTGATGCGAAATCATGGAGAATAGTTTCTCGCCTCATTGAAGGTAAATTTTTAAATTATAATAGCTTACTTAACAAAGATTTTGAAACAAAAGTTGTTATTAATATAAAAGAATTTCAGTCAAGTCTTGAGAGAGCTTCACTTATATCCATGAATGATAAAAATAGCCCTGTAAAACTTTTTATAGGAAATGATAAAATTGTAATTACATCGAATGCGGATCTTGGAAATGTTCGTGAAGAGGTTAAAGCTGAGATAGAAGGAAATACTATGGAAATAGGATATAATCCTGCTTTTTTGATTGATGCATTAAAAGCAATTGATGAAGAAAGAGCATCTGTATATTTTATTACTACAAATGCGCCATGTACGTTAAGACCACTAATTGAAAGCAATAACGATTTTGCATATTTGATACAAGCTGTAAGAATTTAAAATATACAATGGAATATTTGGAGGCTTTATGGAAGAGGTAGGTATCAGTACTGAGTTTATCAAGCTTGATCAATTTTTGAAATGGGTTGGTGCTTGTGATAACGGAGCCATGGCTAAGGGCTTTATAATCGACGGATTTGTCAAGGTTAATGGTAATGTTGAATTTCAACGCGGTAAAAAGCTCAGAAACGGTGATATTATAGAATTCGATCAAAAACAATACAAAGTAATTCAAAAATAGCTGAATGAGGTAATACATTGGTTGTAGAAAGCTTGGTTTTAGAGAATTATAGAAACCATACAAATTCAAGAATTGTATTTTCTGATCGTTTTAATATTATTTACGGTGATAATGGCCAAGGGAAAACAAATATCCTTGAAGCCATTTATTTATGTGCTTCCGGGCGTTCACACAGAACATCTAAAGATTTTGAACTTATAAAGTTTGGTTGTGATAAATTTACTGTTAATGCTCATGTTACTAATTCTGGCGGATTGGATAAGGATATTGAAATAAGTTATTATGAAAACCAAAAAAAACAAATAAAGATAAATGATATTCCTATAAAAAAAATTGGGGCACTTATGGGAAATCTTTATGCTGTATTATTTTCCCCGGAAGATTTATTTATAGTAAAGCAGGGGCCTACTGAAAGAAGAAGGTTTGTAGATATAACTCTTAGTCAAATCAAACCATCCTACTTTTATAACCTTCAACAAATGACAAAGATCCTAAAGCAACGAAATACACTTCTCAAGAATATAAACGGTAATTCCAAATTAATGGAAACTGTTGATGTCTGGAATATCAGGCTGGCTGAAGTTGCATCATCTATAATTATTGCAAGAAGAACGTTTTCTAGCATCCTTTCAGGCCTGGCAGAAAGTCAACATAATTTTATAACTGATAAAACTGAAAAAATTTCATTTGATTATAAATGTAGCTTCCAGATTACTGAAAATGATGATAAAGAACAGATTCAGAATCTGTATATAAGACAATTAGAAAAATGTCTTTCACGAGATATAATACTTGGATATACTACTATAGGTCCACATAGGGATGATTATGATATTATGGTTAATGATAAAAGCCTTAAGTTATATGGCTCCCAAGGACAGCAAAGGTCAGCTGTTCTGTCCTTGAAGATCGCTGAGATTGAGTTGATAAAAAAAGAGACCAATCAATATCCGGTTTTACTTCTGGATGATGTTATGTCTGAATTGGATAACAATAGGCAAAAATATCTTATGGACAGCATCAAGGAAGTACAGACTTTTATTACATGTACAAGTACAGATCACTTTGGCAAATTATTATACGGCAAAAGTAATTTTTTTAATATTGTCGGAGGAAATATTAAAAGCAGTTTGTAAACGATAGTTTGCAATAAATAATTTAATAAGGTAAAATTGGGTTTAGAGATTTATGGAGGATTTTAAGTATGTTTTTGCATATAGGCGGAGATGTTGTTATTCCTATAAAAAATGTAATAGCTATCATGGATATAGATACAACTACAATTTCTAAAGATACAAGAGAGTTTCTTAAAGTAGCGGAAGAAGAAGGTTTTGTAATAAGTATATCAGATGATTTACCAAAATCATTTATTATTACTGAAACAGATAAAAAAAGTAAAATTTATTTATCACCCATATCATCAGTTACATTGCAAAAGAGATCAAAATATATAACTGAAATTTCAAATATTTAATTGATTGCTGAAAGGAAGTAAACAAGAGACTATGAATGAATTTAACAATGCTTCATCTTATGATGAGAGTCAGATTCAGGTGCTGGAAGGCTTGGAGGCTGTACGTAAGAGACCTGGAATGTATATAGGAAGTACCTCAAGCAGAGGGTTGCATCATTTAGTTTATGAAATAGTTGCAAATAGTGTTGATGAAGCACTTGCCGGAAGATGTGATACAATCGAGGTGATTGTTCACAAAGATAATTCTGTTACTGTTACTGACAACGGAAGTGGTATTCCTGTCGGTATTCATCCAAAGATGGGTATTCCAACTCTTGAAGTAGTACATACAATACTTCATGCCGGAGGAAAATTCGGAAGTGGTGCATACAGTGTATCAGGGGGACTTCATGGTGTTGGAGCCTCTGTTGTTAATGCATTATCGGAAAGTATGGAAGTTGAAGTTAAAAGAGAAGGGCATATTTACAGACAGAAATATTCCCGAGGAAAACCTATCACCTCTGTTGAAATAGTGGGCGAAACTGAAGATAGCGGAACAATAACAAGATTTAAGCCTGATCCTGAAATTTTCGAGGATATTGTTTTTGATTTTGATGCTATGATAACCAGATACAGAGAAATGGCATTTTTAAATAGAGGCATTAAGATAAAGCTTATTGACCAACGTTCTGATGAAATAATTGAGAAAAATCTTCACTATGAAGGCGGGATTATATCTTTTGTTGAGTATCTTAATAAAACAAAAGAACCTTTGCATGATAAAGTAATATATTTTGAAGGCATCAGAGATGCAAATATAGTTGAAGTTGCAATGCAATATAACGATAATTACAATGAAACTGTTTTTAGTTATGCAAATAATATTGCAACAACTGAAGGTGGAACCCATTTAACCGGTTTTAGAGCAGCAATTACTAAAGTATTTAATGATTATGCCAGAAAATTTAATATTTTAAAAGAAAACGACAAGAATTTATCAGGAGATGATGTTAGGGAAGGTCTTACGGCTGTAATAAGCGTTAAACTTCCTGAACCTCAATTCGAGGGACAGACAAAAACAAAATTGGGAAATAGTGAAATAAGAACTCTTGTTGAAAATGTTGTTAGTGATAAATTAATTATATTCCTGGAAGAGAATCCTGCTATTGCTCGGATTATTCTGGATAAATGTCTTACGGCTGCAAGGGCAAGAGAAGCAGCCAGGAAAGCAAGGGAATTAACCAGAAGAAAGAGTGCTATGGATTCAAGTACCTTACCAGGTAAGCTGGCTGATTGTTCTGAAAAGGACCCTACAAGAACGGAAATATTTATTGT
Source organism: Bacillota bacterium (assembly GCA_023443515.1). GTDB lineage: Bacteria > Bacillota > Clostridia > Acetivibrionales > DSM-1351 > Ruminiclostridium. Next base: position 4,956 of record JAEZUC010000143.1, on the reverse strand, counting down.
TGAGGGTGACTCAGCCGGAGGATCTGCAAAACAGGGTAGAGATAGAAGAATACAAGCAATACTTCCTTTGTGGGGAAAGATGCTCAATGTTGAAAAATCAAGAATAGACAAAGTTTTTGATAACGAAAAATTGTTACCTGTAATTATAGCTCTCGGAGCAGGTATAGGAGACGACTTTGATACATCTAAATTAAGATATGACAAAATAATTATTATGGCTGATGCGGATGTTGATGGTTCCCATATCAGAATGCTGTTGTTAACATTCTTCTTTAGATATATGAGACCACTAGTTGAACAGGGTCATGTTTATATTGCCATGCCACCTTTGTTCAAGGTTTATAAGGGAAAAGAAGAGTATTACGCGTATGATGACAGACAAGTAAATAAGATTTACGAAGAGCGTGGGTGGAGAAAAGACGACCCAAATGTTAACATACAAAGATTTAAAGGTCTTGGAGAAATGAATCCTGATCAATTATGGGAGACTACAATGAATCCCGAGACACGGACCATAATAAAAGTTGATGTTCAGGATGCTATATCAGCTGATGAAGTATTCAGTATGTTTATGGGAGAGAAGGTTGAACCTAGGAAAGAATATATCCATTTGCATGCAAAGGATGTAACATATTTAGATATCTAAAAGATTAATAAAAAAGTTCTACGTCAATGTTGGAGTGGAACGCAAATTGAATAAAATTTTTTAAAGAGCTAATTACTTTAACAAGTAATTGGCTCTTTAATTGTTTTATGGTATGTAAATACATTTGAGAAAGGTCAGGTAAAAGCATTTAATATGTAGGGTTCTCAAGTTTGTAGCATTGTCAAACAGGCTTTAAATTCTGGAATATCAGCAACATATGCATGAATACGGAATTCTTTTAGATTATTGGTAGCCTCCTGTTTGCCCTTAGAGACCATAAACCTGTAAAAGACTTCTTTTCATAACTGCAACCACCTATTAACGGTGGAAGGTGAAATCCCTAATAAAATAGCGATATTTTTCTGTGAAATAAGTGGTCAATCGACGGAAAGCCTTTGGAGCTTGTTTAATAACCCGTTCGTTTTATAAAAACGTTTATTGCAGTAAAGAAAGCAATAGTATAGAACTGAAATACATGTTGGAACATATGAATAATACCCTGCTGAATTAATTTAACTAAATTACGGCACAAAATGTTTCACGTGAAACATTTTGTTTATAGAAATAAGTTTGTAAATGTTTCACGTGAAACATTTTACAATTAAATTATAATCTTTGTATTATCATATGTCATATGATATAATTTTCAATTAGAGAGCAAAAAAGGACACCTTCAAGGTGTTTTGTTAATTATGTGGTAAATAAGGCTCAATAAGGAGTGAGGTATTTTTGGCGAAAATTATAGCCATTGCTAACCAAAAGGGTGGCGTAGGGAAAACAACTACATCGGTGAATTTAAGCTCATGTTTGGCATATAAGGGTAAAAAGGTTTTAGTTATTGATATAGATCCCCAAGGAAACACAACAAGTGGCCTTGGTATTGATAAAAAAAATATAACTCATTCAGTTTATGACGTTATTATTAATGACGAACCAATAGAAAATACACTACTACATACCTGTATCGACAGCCTTATGATATGTCCGTCAAATATTCAGCTTGCCGGAGCGGAAGTTGAGCTTGTATCAATGATTTCAAGAGAAAACAGGCTTAAATCAGCATTATATTATATTCGCAAGGAATTTGATTTTATCATAATTGACTGTCCACCTTCCCTAGGACTGCTAACTTTAAATTCCCTCACTGCTTCTGACACAATATTAGTTCCAATTCAATGTGAATATTATGCATTGGAAGGGCTAAGTCAACTAATGAATACCGTTAAGCTTGTTCAAAGACACTTAAATCCGCAATTAGAGGTAGAAGGTGTTGTACTGACAATGTTTGATGCTCGTACTAATTTGTCAATTCAAGTGGTAGAGGAAGTTAAAAAGTATTTCAGTAATAAGGTTTACAGGACAATTATACCAAGAAACGTTAGATTAAGCGAGGCACCAAGTTTTGGTCTTCCTATTATATTATATGATGCAAAATCAAAGGGTGCTGAATGTTATATCGATTTAGCGGAAGAAGTTATTGAGTATGCTGAAGAGGTGGTATAAAACTTATGATAAAAAAAGGACTAGGTAAGGGACTTGGGGCGTTAATTTCTAATGAGGCTTTAGACGAAGATTCAGGCATATTGCAACTGCGAATAAATGAAATAGAGCCCAATATTGGACAACCGCGAAAAAATTTTGATGATGAGAAAATGATACAACTTGCGGAATCAATTAAACAGCATGGAATAATTCAACCTATAATTGTTAAAAAAGAAGACAATACTTATACAATAATTGCCGGTGAAAGAAGATGGAGAGCCGCAAAACTAGCGGGTTTAACTAATGTACCCGTTATTGTTAAAAATTTTTCAAATAAACAGACTATGGAAGTCGCGCTTATTGAAAATCTTCAAAGAGAAGATCTGAATCCAATTGAAGAAGCTGAAGCTTTTCTTCACTTAATGGACGAGTACAGTCTGACTCAGGAGCAAATTGCTACTACTATTGGAAAAAGCAGACCTACTATAGCAAATTCATTGAGATTGTTAGGATTAACAAAAGAGGTCAGAAAATTTATTATTAGTGGTGAGTTAACCAGTGGACATGCAAGAACATTGGTTATTATTCAAGATGAAGAATTACAGCAAAAAGTTGCTGAATTTATAGTTGAAAATAAATTAAGTGTAAGAGAAACCGAAAATTATGTAAAGAAGCTCTGTAAGGGAGATAATAAAGATAGAAAAAAAACAGAAGTAAGCAATCCTGAATTAATTGATGTTGAGAACAAGCTTAAGAATATTTTAGGTACAAAGGTTAAATTACAATCAAAAAATAATAAAGGTAAAATAACAATCGAATACTATTCAAATGATGAATTGGACAGGTTGTTGGAATTTTTTTATAAAGTGTAAATAAAGCAAGGGTTTAAAATCGATTTTAAGCCGTTTTTTTAAGCAGGGGAATGATATTATATTCCTTGATATAAAAACGTGTCAAAAATGAAAATAATGCTTTAAGACATAATTATGTAAATAATTGTTTACATTGAGTGAAACTACAAGGGAGCAGGTTAAGATGAGTGACTTTTTTTCAAATATATTAAATATGCAGTTTGAGATATTAGTACTTTTTGGAGTTTGTTTTATTTTTATAATAATTAATTGTTTTATGTTGATAGCAAATATAAAAAAGACAAATAAACTAAAAATAAGATATAAAAAGTTTATGAGTGGGTTAAGTGATAGAAATATTGAAGAACTTTTGGAAACATGTTTAAATACCACAAATTCTGTAAGTACTAAAAATAGAGAAATTGAACTAAAGATAAACAATATTGAAAGAAGACTGCTTCAGTGTATACAAAAGGTTGGAATAGTCAGATTTAATGCATTTGATAATGTTGGCAGTGATTTGAGTTTTGCTATTGCTCTTTTGGATAATAATGATTCAGGTGTTGTTATAAGCGGAATATATGCAAGAGAAAGTTCCTCAACTTATTCCAAGCCAGTTGTATCCGGAAAATCAAAATATACTTTGTCTGCAGAAGAAATACAAGCTATAGATATAGCGAAGAAAACAAATATTGAAAGAAGTTATATTGATTAACCAATGACAATTGTTTTTTGTAGTAAAACGGAGGCCATTAAATATGAATATTCATTTTCATAGCAATAAAGAAAATAAAAATGAAAAAAAACAAATTTGGATGTATGCTGTGATCTTATTTACAGGTGCATTTATTATTCTTTTATTAACTGCATACAGCCAAGTGAAATTTCAGAATAATATCAGCGATTACCAAAATAAACTATCTTCACAGGAAAAAGCAAAACTTACTGCCGTAACAGACTTAAAATCAGTTTTAAAGGAAAATGAAAGGCTAAATAAAGAACTGGAGTCTCTAAGGAATAAACTGGTTGTATCTGAGCAGGAAATAGCAACACAGAGCTCCAAAACAACAGATATAGAGTCAAAATATAATAGTACTGTAAGTGCAACGGACGCGCTTGTTAAGGCACTGGAATACTTTAATCAGAAAGATTATGTAAATTGCGCTGTTACTCTTAAATATGATGTTAAGATTGAATATTTAAGCTCACAGGGTTTAAATACCTATAATGATCTGATTGGAAAAAGCTATGGAAAAGCTTCTTTACAGCTATATAGAGATGGCTACAAGAATTATAAAAATAAAAATTATGCCGGGGCTATAATAAATTTAAATCGTGCAATTGATTTCTCAAAAAAGAATGAATATTACATTGATGACGCATACTACTATTTAGCAAATTCATATTATAAAAGTGGTTATTACAACGATGCAAAAAGGATAATAAGTGCTTTTCAAACTGATTGTCCAAAAAGTGAGTATAACAGAAATATGAAAATGCTGTTGGAAAAAATGGTTTAAGGCATAATGGAATAAATTACTTTGAAGAAGTTGTGTTTATTATAAAGTAAAGTGTTGACAAAAGTAAAAAATCATTGTAAAATTAAACACGTCGCTTGACAAAACCAACATGGAGAGATGGTCGAGTTGGTTTAAGGCACCGGTCTTGAAAACCGGCGTAGGTGTGAGCCTACCGTGAGTTCGAATCTCACTCTCTCCGCCAAATAAATATGAGCTGGCTTAATGCCAGCTCAAGTTTAATGGAGAAGTACCCAAGTAGGTCGAAGGGGACGGTTTGCTAAACCGTTAGTCTGGGCAACTGGAGCAAGGGTTCGAATCCCTTCTTCTCCGCCACAATTTGTCTGAAAAGCCTGATTTATCAGGCTTTTCAGCGTTTTAGAAGTAAAAAAATGGACACTATTTTGAAGAAAAATTTCAAAATTAATGTCCTTTTTGTTTTTTTAGAGAAAAGCTATGG
>JAEZUC010000138.1 GCA_023443515.1 Bacillota bacterium | reverse complement strand
TTATGAATTCCCGTGTATTAGGGCCTGTCTTTTCAGCCCATGACAAAAAGCGTTCGGAACTCCACCCGTAGACTGTTTTATGGTTTTCAGGCATATGTTCGGGCATAGTCATGTAACGCTTGAATTTTTTTGTAGTTACGCCGGTAAGCTGCTACCATTTCGTTGCCAATATATATTTCTATTGTTTTCGAAGTAGCACGTATGGAACATGGATTGTTTATGTAAGTATGAGGAACACTGTAGAAAAAGCCATCAAATTCTACATGATAGTTGAATTGTTGCAGTACCTTGGTTGTCCGCAACACTCTTTGGTACTATCGTAACGGCTTTCTTTTCCTTATCAGTTAGTAGCAGTCCTGAGATTTTGTCAATATTTAAAGTTCAGTTTTTTATATCCTGTCTTGTATAAAATGCACTTCTTGTAACAGAATCTTTCTAATAATCATCTTCTTCCAAAACTCCTTGAACTTTGAATTGAAGCCGTACCCTTTGACTGTCAAGCTCTCCGCTTTCAGGTATGCTTGGCAATGGAGAAGCAAGTGTGACATAGAACTTTATCGGCAAGTCGTATTTGTTATTTTTCAGTATTGGTATTGAAAACGTCTGATACCAGATAGAGCCGTTTGGCCTTACATGCCACATCTTTCTGCTACCGGAATACTGGATTGTAGGAGCCGACTGTACATATAGGTATTGATACAATAAAAATAACCAGCCATAGCAAAACATGAATGTTTACTCCCAATCCCCTGTACAACCGAATGTACGTTATATAGCCAAGCCAGATTATAAGCAATGAATAACGGATTAGTTGGTAAGAAAAAGCAGACAGCTTAATTCCTGCCTGCTTCAATACTCTATCCGTCTCTGCACTTTCAAACTCTTGTTTATACCATTTGGTGATCCTGTCAAGACTTCTCCTGGTTACGTCTCTTGAAAACCTGAATCCTGCACTTTCATAGCTGAAGGATTTTTTATATATTGCAGCACCTGAAAAGAAGACTGCCAGAATCACTATATATGGAAGTATTTGCACTGTGTATTCCCTCCTTTCATATGTCATATTTAGGGCTTGCGTATCATTCTGAGGGCTATAAAGCTCACTATAATACCCATAAACGATATAATCCCCGTCCGCAGGCCGATTGGATTTAAAAACTGATATTCGAAGTATTTTCTGAGTGTAAAACCGAATGTGCTTATTGAAAAGAAAATTCCTCCGATGTACAGAGGAATTAATAAGAATTTTATGGCAAATGCATCCGTATTATATCTTTTGCTTACTTCCACCTGTTCACTGCTGTCCTTCAACTTTTTCAAGATTCTTCAAGTCCGCTACTAACCATAATTCCTTTATGGATTATTCAGACCCAGCAACACGGCCCATTCGGTATTGTATGCGAATACAAACCGCTCGATTGCTCTATCCAAGTCCTCCTCAGAGTAATATGCCTTTAAAGCCAGAGACAGTCTGAACAGATTCTTTCTTGAGTAACTTCCTATGTCCTCCCGTACTGCACAGTTTTCTATGGCATTTATCATATTGAAATAATGCTGCTTATATTCATTCGTAATACTTGGCACCAGTACATTTGCATCATAAGAGCCTTCAATTTGCACTGTTCTGAGCTTTAATCTCAGCAATACATAGGGCAAAGTCGCAATTACTATTGCAATACCAAGACTTATAATTAAGTTGAACAGCTTTAATGCAGTCAGGAAACTGAAAATAAATAATGAAATGCTGCCGATGATAAAGGTATAAGTCCCTAAGTCAGATATTTCTTTTGATAAGGTCGCAGTCAAGACCTTATATATATGATTGAATATTTTTCCCTGACTTTTCTTTTTGGTAGCACTGACGGTTTTCTCCAATTGCCTGTAACGCTGTACTTCCTTGAACATATTTACTATTGAAGCTCCAAAGAGACACCAGAGTCCGGCAGCAAGAAGTCCGACACAACCCCATGGTACAATGTGTTGTAGTAAAATACCGATTATATTAGGTTTCATTTTTCACGTTCACCTTCTTTGCTTTCTACCTTTGAATAAGTAGGCTTTATTACCTTTTCAGGCATGGGATACTTTTTTGCAAGGAACTTCAATGTATTTATATATACATCAAGTGCCTTTGGATCTTCAAATTCGCCCAGCTCCATAACCTTCTTCCCAGCACTGTAATTAAAGCACCAGCTGTCTGTGTCTTTATGATATTCACAAATCTTGTGATAGCTTATTATATTGGCTTCAGTATCGTAACGGATCTCATATATGGATTTAAGTCTTTTTTGTGACCTTTTACCCGGCAGCTGAACCATTTCAAAGAGAAAGTTAAAACTGTTTGCCACTCTTACCATCTGGTAGTCAATGTTACCGCCGAACACTCCTTGAATCTTGTTGGCTATGTCATAGCAGAAATCCTCAGGATTTGACAGGTGAGCAGTTATCTTCAAGCGGTTTGTGCCTTTATTGGCTGCCTCAACTGCGATATATGCTGTGTAACCGTCTCTGACTTCCTGAACTACCAGGTAGTCTGCATCTGATTTCAATATCTCTGATGATAGCTCAAAGAGTTCCTTTCCTCCTGCTATCAACGGCATGATAGGAGCCTTTGGCATTACTTCGTGTATACGGATTTCAGGGTCGGTCTGTATCAGTACTCCCTCCAGTTCAGGATCTTCATATAACTGCCAGGTTAACAGCATGGTGGATTTACCTGAACGAACAGGGCCGATAAACGCTACTTTAACACCGCATTTCACAAGTGCTTCAAGTGCAGGTACCAATTCAATAGGAATAGTACCTCGTCTGGCCTGCTCTTCAAAAGTCAGAACCTTTACTACATACTTTCGAAATACCATAACGGACTGACCTTCAATAA
>JAEZUC010000088.1 GCA_023443515.1 Bacillota bacterium | reverse complement strand
TCAGTGAATTAAGATTACCACCAATGTCAGAGGGGATCGCGATAGGAAGCTCATATTCTTATGTATTATTCGAGTCAGCTGCCTGGCCTTATTATACCGGTGCAACTCAATTGGGGGGAACGAAGTGCCCGTATCCCTGTGATAGAGTAATAGGGTTAAACGGTTTGGTGTAAAACTATGTAAACACTTAATTGCTATATAAATTTAAAAGACACATAGAGCCTGCCTAACAGCAGGCTTCTTCTTTTAAAGCTTGGAAAGGCTAAATTAAATGAAAAGAAAAATTATAGTTTTATTTATGGTACTGTGCTTCATTATTTCCAGTATAAGTTGTCATAATAACAAGGGACAGGTAAAAGTATCAAGCTTTCATACTGTGGATACTAAGAAAGACCCATATTCTTTGAATAATGAAAAAGCTGATTTAACACAGGTGAAATTGGGTGATAAAGATGAAATCGTATTAAGGACAGGAGTGTTGCCGAGTAATTTAAGAATTGTGGGAGCTCGTGATGGAAAAAACTTTTATTGCTGTGATGAAGACAATAAGAATGTTTATTTGTACAATGCTGATAAAAAAACCAAATCAGTTGTGTCTTCAACGGTAAGTCCTAAAAAATATATAAATACAGTATCAGCTAATGATAAGTGGATTGTTTGGGTAGAAGACGATGTAAAAGTTGAAACTGATGCATTGTATGATATAAACTGGCGTGCTTATGCAAGAAATTTGAAAACAGGTGAAATTATTCAGATTGATAAAGATAAAGGCATAAAAGTAGATCCCAGTGCAGTATATGTGAAAGTTGAACCTTATGAGTTTTCATTGTCTGGAGATAAGGTTGTATATGAGTCATACGATAAATTGAATAATATTACATGTGCGGTAATAAAAATGTATGATTTATCAAAAAAGAACGTGGAAATTATTGATTCAAATAAGGATTATTCCGATGGGTTTTACAGCCATCCTAAGATTTACAATAACCTGATAACATGGAGCGAATCAAAATGTAGTGTTGATTGGTCTGAAAAGGGAAGTACATACATTTATAACATTGATAACAAGGAAAAGCAATTGATTACAACAGGTACAGATATTTTGTGGCCGTATATATATGGAAACTTTATTGCAGCCAGGGTAAAGCCAAACGGGCAAAACACTGATTCCAGTATCGTATTATATGATTTAAATAAAAAGGATGGCTGGCACACTATAGCATCACCAAAAAGCAACGATTATAAAGATGAAAAATACGTAGAAATGCTAATGCCGTCTATCAATGGTTCATATTTAATATGGCAAGACAGCATTAGGGCAAAAATATTGGTCTATAATTGTAAAAGTAATAAAATGTTTAATTTAGCCCAAAAGGTTGGTACTGACGATACGGTTGCTTGTACAGGAATATATAATAATGTACTTTTTTGGTATGAAGCTGATAATAAGAACTCTGTACATAAATATGCAGTATTGAAATAGCTTGGCTTTTAATTTATAGATAATTGGAACTATTCTCACTACTTGTGGGAATAAATCTTTCGTGGGAAAACGGTGGGAAAGAAATTATTGACAGACCTCTCAACAACGATATAGGCGGATGAACTTTGCCATTGGTGAAGCTCTCAAATATTTTTTAGCAACTGTATAGTTAAATATAACATGAAAAAGTTATATATCGATTGGACGTACTCATCGCTACGAGTTTCACATTTATTGTTTATAAATTTCTGAATGATTTTGTCAGTTACATTAAATAATATGTCGGTGTTATTTACTGAAAAGATTTTGTATAATGACTTATACCAGACAATCACAATTTATCCTACTATTATTATATCATACGAAATTGTTAATTATCAGTCTTATATTCTGTATTTATTCTGTGTATCATATGAGCAGACTTAAGCATTATCCGAGGAGGAAATAAAATGGTTCCTGAAGAAAAACAGAGTACTGTTAAGGACGTATTACAGGCTACATTTGGTGTAAGTGAATACGAAGATATCAAAATGTTAACCGCAGGTCTCTCAACTGCCCTTGTTTATCGCATTGTTGTGCAGAGGACACCATACTTGCTACGTATTATTACTCGCACCGATGCCACAAGTGACTCTACACGTCAATTTGATTGCATGGAGATGGCTGCCGAGGCAGAGATTGCTCCGCGTATTTGGTATACGAATATAGAAGACAGAATTTCAATTACAGATTATATCGAAGCACAACCATTACCCATTGAGAAAGCAAAAACTAAACTGCCTAAGCTACTTAGAGAGCTACATTCACTACCGCCTTTTCCAAAAGTGATGAATTTTCAAGATACTGCTGACATTTTTATTCGAAAATTTCAGGAAGCCAAAATTCTTCCGGAGAATATGACGGAAGAACTATTTAAGCAATACAGTCGCATTGCCGCTGTGTATCCCCGCAACGAAGAGGATTTAGTTTCCTGCCATAACGATCTTAAACCAGAAAATATTTTGTTTGATGGAGAGCGGGTTTGGCTTGTGGATTGGGAAGCAGCTTTTTTAAATGATCGTTACTCGGATCTTGCAATTGTCGCTAATTTTCTAGTTAAGAACGAAGAAGAGGAAGCTGATTATCTAGGGAACTATTTTGGAGAATCAGCGAATGAATACATGCGTGCCTGATTTTTTTAGCACAACAAATAACCCATATGTCCTATTTTACTGTTTTCATGCTGTTCGGTTCTAAAGGTAAACCGATTGATATACGTATTGAAAAACCAGATTTAGATTTTCGAAGCTTCCATGATGGTATATGGGCAGGTGAAATCAGTTTAATCAGCGATGATGTTAAAATTCAGTATGCTTTAGTTCATATGAAACAGGTTTTACGCAATTTGAGGACAAAGAGATTTGAGGATGCACTGAATATTGTATCGATGTATCATATGAAGAATTTGTAGAAATGAAATTATCAAAATCAGCAGTGCCAATATTGCTAGTGTAAAAATATTCGGTTTGAGGTTATGTAGAAGCAATTCTCAGTCAAGGGGGTTGTACTTATTATCAGAAGAGTGTAAGTGTTTCACCATTTATAATGGCTTGGACATTTGCACTTATTTTTTTATGACAAAGTAAGTAATTGGTCTTAATATTACTGGTTTTGAGGATTGTATTTTTGTTTTAACAATTGTCTTCAAATGTAATGCTGGAGGGCGTATTCTTCTATGTGATTTGGTCACAGATATTAATTTAAAATTCATTATAATTATGATTAAAGGTAAGACAAAAACATAGGAGGGAAGATAAAATGTTTAGTTTTTTAAAGAAAGATTTTAGTAAAGTAATTAATGTAAATGATATAGACCACCTTATTGGCAAGGTTGAATTAATTGATATAAGAGAACCGTATGAATATAAAAGTGGTAGCATAAAGACTGCTAAAAACATACCGATGGGTAATTTGTTAACAAGTACTGAGAAATATTTGGCAAAAGGCAAGACGTACTATATCATGTGTCAGTCAGGTGGAAGAAGCGGAAGAACTACAAGAGTACTTGCAAAAGAGGGGTTCAATGTAATCAATGTTTCCGGTGGTATGGGTTCCTATGTAGGAGTGAACAAAAAATAACTATTTTAAAAGGGGGGGGATTTTTGTGGGACGAAAGATATTGATTATTGGCGGAGTTGCCGGTGGAGCATCGGCGGCTGCAAGACTAAGAAGAAATAGTGAAGAAGATCAGATTATTATTTTTGAGAGAGGACCTCACGTTTCTTTTTCAAATTGCTCGCTTCCATACCATTTAAGTGGAGTGGTTAAGGAGGCAGATGATTTAGTTTTAATGAATCCGGGGTTGTTTTTAAAACAATATAATATAGATGCACGTGTAAATAGTGAAGTAATTGCAATTGATAGACAAAACAAAACTGTCAGAGTTAAGAGGACAAATTCAGAAGAAGAGTATACAGAAAACTATGATAAATTAATATTATCACTTGGAGCTTCTCCAATTGTACCTAAGTTTCCGGGTATCGCAAATGTAAATGTATTCACAGTGAGAAATGTAGTTGACATTAATGCATTAAATCAATTTGTAAAACAAATGCAAACCAAGGACATAGCAGTAATCGGTGGTGGATTTATCGGAGTTGAAGTTGCTGAGAACTTAAGCGAGGCCGGATACAATGTATCACTGATAGAAGCTTCCAATCAAATACTCAAGCCATTTGATTATGATATGGTTCAAATATTCCATAAAGTATTGGTCGATCATAAGGTGAATTTAATTGTGGGAGATAAAGTAGAGAGATTTGAAGAAAATAAAGTTGTATTGGCTTCTGGGAAAACGGTAAATGCCAGTGCTGTGGTAATGGCAATCGGAGTATCACCTGAAACATATCTTGCAAAAGAAGCTGGTCTGGAATTGGGAGAAACAGGTGCCATCAAAGTAGATAAAAACTACCGTACTAATGACCCGGATATCTACGCAGTTGGAGATGCAATCGAAGTTTATAATGCATTGACCCATACCATGACAAAATTATCATTAGCAGGTCCCGCATTAAAGCAGGCAAGAGCAGTTGCAGATCATATTAATCATAAGAGTACATTGAACAAAGGGTATATTGGTTCTTCTGCAATTAAAGTATTTGAATACAATGGAGCATCTACCGGATTGAATGAATCTTTAATCGAGGCTCTAAACATTAAAATCAATTATGATATTGTTCGTGTAATTCTATCTGATAAAGTGGGACTTATGCCGGATGCGGCACCAATGCATTTTAAATTACTTTTTGAAGTTCCTACAGGAAAGATTTTGGGAGCTCAGGCGATTGGTAAAGGTGATGTTACAAAGAGGATTGATATTGTTGCCACTGCCATTAAGTTCGGCGGAACACTAGAGGACCTAAAGGATCTGGAACTTAGCTATGCACCTCCGTTTACCACTGCAAAGGATATTGTAAATTACGCAGGATATGTAGGCTCAAATCTTTTAAATGGTGACTACAGGCAAGTAAATGTGGATAAGGTAAGGGAGCTTGTTGAAAATAATAATACCATAATTGATGTAAGAGAAATCAGTGAATTTGAGAGAGGGCATATCAAAGGAGCAATCAATATTCCGTTAAGTGAACTTAGGAAAAGGATAGATGAAATTCCAAGAGACAAACCGGTATATTTACACTGCCGAACAGGTCAACGCAGCTACAATGCAACTTTGGCACTTCAGAATATGGGCTTTCATAACGTTACTAACATCACAGGTAGTTTTTTAGGAATTTCTTTCTATGAATACTATAATGACAAACTGAATGAAAGAGAAAGCATTGTAACGGAATACAACTTCAGATAAAGCAACGAATAGCCTATGTGACTTAATCACGGTATAAAACCAGAAAATCCGTATAATTAAATTATAAGAACTTAAAATTAAAACCAAATAAAATGACAAGAATTATAAAAAGGAGAATGGATATGAGCGTACTAACAATAACACAAAATAATTTTGAACAAGAAGTTATTAAATCTGACAAGCCTGTATTAATAGACTTTTGGGCACCATGGTGTGGCCCTTGCAGAATGGTAGGACCTATAGTTGAGCAAGTTGCAGAAGAGGCGATTAACACTGCTAAAGTAGGTAAAGTTAATGTGGATGAGCAACCGGAGCTTGCACAGGCCTTTGGTGTCATGAGTATCCCAACACTTGTTGTAATGAAAAATGGAAAAGTAGCTCAACGTGTTGTAGGGGTTCAGTCAAAGAATGCTATTTTATCAATGATTCAATAAAAAATACACTGTGTCCTTAAGCCCCCCCACTTTGTTAATGGCATTATGTTAATGTGTATAGGTATATACGAGATAAAGAGTAGAGTACGAAAAATGTACCTACTATTTATTAATAACACTATATAAAATAAATGTTTTATGGTTCTATACAGTGTTCTTATTTGAAGTTGCTAGAAGCATTATAATGGAGGATTTTATGATTGGAAATCTTATAGGAACAAACAGCGCGAGTTTTGTACTCGTATTTTTGGAAGGAATATTATCTTTTTTTTCTCCCTGCGTAATACCGTTAATTCCGGTTTATATGGGCTATTTAGCAGGCAATGGGAAAAAGGTTGTTAAAGATGGCACTATTATATATGAACGAAAAAAAGTGTTTTTAAATACTTTGTTTTTTGTTTTCGGAATATCATTTAGCTTTTTTATACTAGGTATGTCATTCACTACACTAGGTAGCTTCTTTAGTAGCAACAAGCTACTGCTTACCAGAGTTGGTGGTATTTTAATTATACTATTAGGATTATTTCAGATTGGAATTTTTGACCTGTCATTTTTGAAAAAAGAAAGAAAAATAAACATGAATCTGACTGATAAAAAAATGAATCCTGCTATAGCACTTGCTATGGGCTTTACCTTTAGTTTTGCATGGACTCCCTGTATAGGACCTGCACTATCCTCCGTTCTGATTATGGCTTCTGGAGCAACATCATCAGTAATGGGTAATATACTTGTATTTGTCTATGCTATTGGTTTCTTAATTCCGTTCCTGCTACTTGGCTTGTTTACTACGCAAGTATTGAATTTTCTAAAGGCAAAACAAAAGTTATTAAAATACACTGTCAAAGTTGGAGGAGCTGTTCTTATAATAATGGGTGTTATGATTTTTACAGGATGGATGAATGGTGTATCAGGCTATTTAAATTCCGTCAGTAATAATCAACAGAATAATTCACAAGAAATACAAAATAAATCGGATGCCTTGACTACTGAAAACACATCAGAAAATCAAGTTGCTGAAGAAGACAGTACAGCAAGTGAGAAAAAGAATGTGACTCCTGCTTTTGATTTTACCTTGACGGATCAATATGGTAACAAACATAAGCTTTCTGATTACAAGGGGAAAGTTGTATTCCTGAATTTTTGGGCAACATGGTGTCCTCCGTGTAAAAAGGAAATGCCGGATATTGAGGAGTTGTATAATAAATATAATCTGAACCAGGATGAAGTAGTATTTCTAGGGGTTGCTAATCCTAAAAGTGTGGAGTATCCAAGAAATCAAGATGTGGAAAAAGAAGAGATAAAATCCTTCCTAGAGGATAATAAATATACCTTTCCAACGTTATTTGATGAAACGGGAGAAGTATTCAGAAATTATAACATTTCGGCGTTTCCAACAACATTTATGATAGATAAAGAAGGAAATATTGTTGGCTATGTACCGGGAATGATGACCAAGGATATTATGATTAATGTAATTAATCAGACTATAGAGGCAACGGAATAAATCCACTATTATAGAAATTTGATAGAAGTACTTTATTCTATCAAATTTCTAAGTTTGTCTTTGTCAATAATATTAATCACGCCTCTGGATTGAGTTAATATACCAGTATCTTGAAAAACTTTTAACATTCGGGACACAACTTCCCTGGCACTACCAATGTATTTCGCAATTTGCTCCTGTGTAAAATGCAGTTCAGTAGAATTTGTTTTTGTTGTTTCATCTAAAAGAAAGATAGCCAATCTTTTATCAAAGCTCATAAACAATATCTGCTCCATTGCCCACATAACATCTGAAAAACGCTCCACAGTATTTTTGTATGCGAAGTTTTCAACATATACATTTTTACTGCTTAGTTTGCTAAATGCTCCAATATTGATTAGATAAGCATCCGTGTCCGTTTCAGCATCTATATGCACATCAAATGTAATGCTGTTTAAAATGCAGGAAGCCGAAAGCACACAGACATCGCCGGGTGAAAGACGATATAAGGTTACTTCACGCCCGTCTTCTGACAAAATATAGACACGTAAAGCACCGTTCTTTATAAGAAGAACTCCAATACACTCATTGTCGGTACTATAAAGATTATAGCCCTTGCTATAGGATACCGTTGTAATATTTTTTTCAATTAATTCAATTTCAGATTCATTTAATTTATCCCAAAAAGTAAGTCTGGATCTGATGTATATCAAGTCATTCATTTCTAACACAATATTCCCACCAATCAAGATTATATTATTAGTTGATTTTATCATTAATAAACAAGAAAATAAATATCGAAGCGGGTTTCAGGAGCACGTACAGATTCTATGTGCTTTATGGAAGTGTTGATATATAACAATCAGTATGTTTTCTTTGTAATAATATAGAGCACACCTTAAAACTGTAGTATTAAGTCAAATCCTACATGGAGATTATTTTGGGGTTTTGTAGAATAATCAACTTTCGACTTCATTTAGCTATTATTTTATTGTAATAAAGTGCATTGTTTGCTATTATTTATATAGTTACAAAAAAACATTAAATGAGATGGCATACATTAAGCTTGTGCCATAATTATCTCCCTAAACTTCCAATAAACTATGAGTTTCGTTAAAAGGAGTGATGCTATGAAAATTATCATATGGCATCTACCTAAAACGCAATGGGGCGGGGAACATGAATTGTGTCTATTTCTGTAGCAATTGCTTTAAACAGAAGGGATACAGAGGTTATTGGATACTAGAGAGTATATATAAGGAGGAAAAAAGAGTGGGAAGGATTTATAATTTTTCTGCAGGACCGGCGATGTTGCCGGTAGAGGTACTAAAGGAAGCAGCAGACGAGATGCTGGATTACAGAGGTACTGGTATGTCTGTTATGGAGATGAGCCACAGATCCAAGGCATACGAGGTAATTATACAGGAAGCTGAGAAGGATTTACGGGAATTAATGAATATTCCTGATAATTATAAAGTACTCTTCTTACAGGGCGGTGCATCACTGCAGTTTGCCATGATTCCGATGAATTTGATGAAGAATAAAGTAGCTGATCATATAATAACCGGACAATGGGCAAAGAAAGCATATCAGGAAGCAAAAATCTATGGAACAGCAAATGTAATTGCCTCTTCAGAGGACAAGACATTTTCCTATATCCCGGATTGTTCCGACCTTCCGATATCTGAGAATGCTGATTACGTGTACATTTGTGAAAACAACACTATATACGGAACAAAATTTAAAAAATTACCCAATACGAAGGGTAAAATATTAGTTTCTGATGTTTCTTCCTGTTTCTTGTCAGAACCGGTTGATGTATCAAAATATGGTATAATCTATGGTGGCGTTCAGAAGAATATCGGACCTGCAGGTGTGGTAATTGTAATCATCCGTGAAGATCTCATCACGGAAGATACGCTTCCCGGAACTCCTACCATGATGAAATATAAAATTCATGCCAAAGAGGGTTCTATGTATAATACCCCTCCTGCTTATGGTATTTATATATGCGGTAAGGTATTTAAATGGATCAAGAACCAAGGTGGCTTAGAGGCCATGAAGGTTCATAATGAAAAGAAAGCAGCCATACTTTATGATTTCCTGGACCAGAGCAAGATGTTCCATGGAACTGTTTTGAAAGAAGACCGTTCTTTAATGAATGTTCCTTTTGTCACTGGAAACGAAGAGCTTGATGCAAAGTTTGTTAAAGAAGCAAAGGCTGCAGGCTTTGAGAACCTAAAGGGCCACAGGACAGTAGGCGGTATGAGAGCTTCCATCTATAATGCTATGCCGATTGAAGGTGTTGAAGCGTTAGTTGAGTTTATGAAGAAGTTTGAAGCTGAGAACCTGTAATAAGATGTCGAAAGGGGTATAGTCATGAAATATAATTGTCTTAATCCGATAGCAAATATTGGTTTAGACATTTTTACCGAGGAATATAAAAAGGTTGAGAATGTCAATGAAGCAGATGTAATTTTAGTCAGAAGTGCAGCCATGCATGACATGGAATTTAGCAGTAATCTAAAAGCGATTGCAAGAGCAGGTGCTGGTGTCAACAATATACCATTAGAAAAATGTGCCGAGCAGGGAATTGTCGTATTTAATACACCGGGAGCAAATGCAAACGGTGTAAAGGAATCAGTAATTGCAGGACTTATGTTAGCTTCCCGTGATATCATCGGAGGAGTCAACTGGGTGCAGACCATTAAGGAGGAACCTGGTGTTGCAAAGGCTGTGGAAAAGGGAAAAGGCAAGTTTGCGGGCAAGGAAATAATGGGCAAGAAGTTAGGGGTTATCGGCCTTGGAGCAATTGGTGTTCTTGTAGCAAATGCAGCTAACCGCCTGGGAATGGAAGTCTATGGATATGATCCGTTCATTTCTGTAGACAGTGCATGGAATTTATCCAGGGATATTGTGCACGTGAAAACTAGAGACGAAATTTATAAAGAGTGCGACTATATCACTCTTCATACTCCTTTGATAGAGAATTCGGATCCGAATGTTAATACCAAGGAAATGATTAACGAAGATACGATTTCCAAGATGAAGGATGGTGTTATCATACTTAATTTCGCAAGAGATTTGTTAGTAAGTGATAACGATATTGAAGTAGCTCTTAAAAATGGCAAGGTTGGCAAGTATGTTACGGATTTCCCAAATGAGAAGACAGCTAAGATGGAAGGAGTTATCGCAATTCCCCACCTTGGAGCCTCCACAGAAGAATCCGAAGATAACTGTGCAGTAATGGCTGTAAAACAATTGATTGATTTTATGGAAAACGGTAATATAAAAAATTCCGTAAACTATCCAAACTGTGATGCAGGTATCTGTATGACAGACGGACGTATCGCTATCTGCCACAGAAACATTCCGAATATGTTAGCGCAGTTCGCCGGAGCGTTTTCTTCTATGAATGTAAATATTTTAGACATGGTTAGTAAATCAAGAGGCGATTATGCATATACCGTACTTGATATTGAAAGCAAGACCAATGACGAGGTTGTAAAGAAGATTGAGTCAATTAAAGGTGTCTTAAAAGTAAGAATTGTAAAATAGATAACGTTAATTATAAATAAACCAAAAAACCGGGATATAAGTACCTGCTTAAAGCTGAGATTGTACTTATATCCCGGTTTTATAATTAGTGGGTACTGAATATAGTATGAATTAAGAAAAATATTGACACACATCTCAGCATTAATATAATAAAAAATAGAAGTTATAGTAAACAATGATGGTTCTAGGATAATTTTAATAAATTGATAAACACTATTACCAACGCTAATTATGGTTCCAAAGCCTGGTATTTCAGCCGATATTAAGTGAATTTAAAAAGTGAGGACTTCAAGTGAAAAAGATTCTTGTAATTGATGATGAGCTTGCTATCAGAGATTTAACAGAATTAGTGCTTAAAAGAGAGAGTTTTCAGGTAAAAACAGCAGAGAATGGTAAGAAAGGACTTATAGAACTGGATACCTTCCGGCCTGATCTGGTATTGCTGGATTTAATGTTGCCTGATTACTCAGGCTATGATTTGTGCAAGGAAATTGTAAAAAAATCAAACATTCCTATAATAATGGTATCTGCAAAGAACGAAACCATCGATAAGGTATTAGGTCTTGAACTAGGTGCAGAGGATTATATAACCAAGCCTTTTGACAATAGAGAACTGATTGCCAGAATCAAAGTAGTATTGAGAAGATATGAACATAATGAAGAAGCTAAATATGAATATACTAATAAGCTTGTATGCGGAGAACTGGAAATAAACCCCGATACAAAAGTAGTACAAAAAAACGGAACTCAGATTTTACTTACAGCAAAAGAATATGGAATTCTTGAAACACTATTTAAACGACCAAAAAAGATATTTACCAGGGATGAACTTCTTGAAATAGTGTGGGGTTATGATTATTCAGGTGACAGTCGAAGCGTAGATATGACAATTATGCGTCTTCGAAAGAAAATTGAGGAAGATTCCGAAACTCCTAAATATGTCAAAACAATCTACGGCTTCGGTTACCAGCTCGGAGGTGACTCCACTTGAAGTTTTCAACCAAACTGCTTTTGAATTTTTTATTTTTGTCTGTATTATCTTTTACAATAATAATTATTTCTGTAAATAAGGCAATAGATTATTTCAGCTTTGTGACCATTGAAAAACAAATGATGGAAAAGGCCGATATGTGCGAGTTATCATTTGTTGAAATATTAACCAGGCATGATAAATTTGCAGCTACTACTCAGCAGTCTGATATTACAAAAAGTGCCTTGGAAGCATTAAAGTCATCAGGGAAAGAAGTAAGAATTTATGACAATAATCTAAAACTACTGGGTTTTGCTGCAAACGGAATAATAATTAATGATGCAACACCTTTGATCTTTAAAGAAAACATTAAAAATGCATTGCAGGGGAATTATTCTTATACCGTCACAGATAAAAACTTGATATATTTTTCAATACCTATTCAGGATAAATATTACCAGAATGTCTATGTTTTCGAGCTTGTTGAAAATATCTCTTACTTTTACGATATCATGAATAAAATCAGATATATTTTGTTAATTGGTGCAGCAGGGTTTATTGTACTGGTAACTTTCTCAAGTTTGTACATCTCAAGTAAAACAACTAAACCGATAAAATACCTTCTTGGAGCAACAGAAAAATTTTCTAAACAACAGTTTGAGAAGGTGCAGTTGAATAGGAAGGATGAACTTGGGATGCTTGCAGCAGGGTTAAATCAGATGGGAATTCAATTGAAGGATTATATTCAATATCAAAAGCAATTTATTTCAAATGTATCACATGAATTAAAGACACCCCTTGCTGCAATCCGTGGCTTTTCTCAATATTTATTTGAGGGAGAAAATGAGAATGAGGAATTAAAGAAAGTGTATTATCATCTTTTGAATGAATCAGACCGGCTTACAAATCTTATAAATGAGTTATTGATGCTATCCAGGTTTGACAGAGCTACACAGGAGCTTAACACTGAGAGGACAGATTTATCTGAATTAACTAATACAGTTGCTCAAGAGTTCAAGCCAAAAGCTGAAAAGAAAGATATTGCTTTAGTAATTAACTTGAAAGAGGAAGTTATCGTCAGTGTGAACAAAACCCTGATGTCTCATGCAATCGCCAATGTTATAGAGAATGCTATAAAATACTCGAATCCTAAAAGTCAGATTATTGTGGAAACTTTTACAAAAGATAATAATTCAGTTGTAAAAATAAGCGATCAAGGTATTGGGATCGCAAAAAGTGAAATCGAAATGGTGCAGGAGAGATTTTACAGGGCACAAAATTCACCCATTGCAAGTGGTTCAGGTTTGGGACTTTCAATATGTAAAGAGATCATACAAAAATTTAACGGGCAGTTGTTTATTGAGAGTGAACTTGGTGTTGGAACTACAGTCACAATGCTTATACCCTCAGCATAATGTTACAATAATGATACAATTCTGTTATTACAATAATAAAGTGTTAAACTATAATTACCTCATAAGTTAAATAAAAATAAATTACGGAGGTATAAAACAATGAAAATATTGAAAAAAGGATTTGCAGTAATAATGATTCTGGTACTTAGTGTAACGATTATGGCCGGATGTAATGATAATCGGGTTGAGTCCTCTAAAACAAACCCCACCGAAGATAAATCAACCAGTACTTCAACCGGTAACAACACCGGGTCTTCAGGCAAAGTGATAAAAGAAGGTACAATTCAGAAGGACGGAAATGTTATTCTTAAAGAATTGGCTTTTAGCTACAACGGAAAAACAATTGCTATTTCGGATATCGTTGATGATGAAAAGCTTGAAGGTATTTTGGGGAAAGCAGTAGAAAAGAAGTCTCACACTTATTCCAAGGATGATGGACTAAATATGGATACTCTTATTGGCTTCACTGAGAAACAGTACAAATTTCCGGGACTTGAAATTAAAGCTATTAAAACAGCCGAGGGAAAGGATTTTCACATATTTAATATAAAAATAACCGACTCAAAATATTCTACAGTTAGAAATATCAAAGTTGGTGATAGTCTTGATAAGCTTAAAGAAGCATATCCTGAAGGGACTTTACTCGGAGGTGACGGAGACCAAAAACAGGATGATTTTCGATATGAGCCGGTAAATTATGTTGATGTTATGAATTTTCATATTAAAAATAATAAGATTGAAAATATTCTAATTAGTAAGCTTCTGGACTAAATATACAAACTGTCAATCAGGCATATCAAGTACCCGACAGAGGGTGTACTTGATATGCCCTTCTAATTTTCTGCAGTCAATCTTACTTTTTAGTAATAATGATATATAGAGAATCTTTTAAAAATACTTTATGTGTTATACTTTTAAGTATATTGATATTGAGATACAAGAAAGAAAGGTAAAAAAAATGTTTAGTATATTAGTAGTTGAAGATGATCAATCCTTAAGTACGTTGTTTTGCACTGTTTTAGCCAAACACGGTTATTCTTATTTTGTGGCAAATGACGGCCTCGAAGCTTGGGATATAATTGAAAAACAATATATTGACCTGGTTATATCAGATATTATGATGCCAAATATGGATGGATATGAATTTGTGAAAAGTTTACGGGACAATGGATATAATATGCCGGTACTTATGATTACGGCAAAAGATACCTTTGAAGACATGAAGAATGGGTTTCGTGCAGGCACTGATGATTACATGATAAAGCCTGTAAATGTAAATGAAATGATTCTACGTGTTAATGCTTTGCTTAGAAGAGCACAGATTGTTAATGAAAGAAAACTGATTTTTGGAGATATGGTATTAACATATGACGATTTAACTGTATATATCAACGGGGAAAATATGCTTCTGCCACAGAAGGAATTTTATATTCTTTTTAAGTTGCTATCTAATCCCAACAAGGCTTTTACAAAACAGCAGCTCATGGACGAAATCTGGGGTGTTGACACTGAAAGTGATCCTCATACACTGGATGTTCATATTAGCAGATTAAGAGAGCGTTTTAAGGATAATACTCAGTTTGAAATTAAAACTATTCGAGGTTTAGGATATAAGGCGGTAAAGTCATGATATTTAATAATGAAAAATTTACTATATCCCGTATATTTGCACTTATTATGGCAATTATTATGACTACATCTATGGCACTTACATTTGTAATTATATATATACTATTGAAGTTCAGCTTTGATCCGATCACAGGAGCGTTGACATCTTCTTCATTTATTGCACTTATGTGCATCGCTGTTGGAACCATCATTTCTTCGTATGTTTCAAGTAAAATGCTTCGTCCAATACTAAAAATAAATGATGCAGCTAAAAAAGTGGCTATGGGGGATTTTTCCGTAAGGCTGGAAGAAAAAAGTATAGCTAAAGAAGTTAAACAAATAGCTGAGAATTTTAACATAATGGTTAAGGAACTGTCAAATACCGAAACTTTGAGAAATGATTTTGTAAGTAACGTATCACATGAATTTAAAACTCCACTTTCTGCAATTGAGGGTTACGCAACTTTATTACAGGATGAAACTTTAACAAGGGAAGAGGAACAAAAGTATATTAAATATATATTGGAAAACACAGCAAGATTATCAAAACTTACCCAAAACATTCTTTCTTTATCACGACTTGAAAACCAGGAAATTGTTTTACAAAAGGAACACTTTCTACTGGATGAACAGATAAGACGTGTCCTTTTAAGCTATGAGAGTAAATGGGAGGAAAAGAATCTTTCAATTGATTTAAATTTAGAAAGGGTTATGTTTTACGGAAACCCGTCACTTCTTACACAGGTTTGGAGTAATGTTATCGAAAATGCAATCAAATTTTCAAATTATAATGGAGTACTGACAATTGACTGTCTGACAAATGGCAAAAAAGTATATATTACTATAAAAGATAACGGAATCGGAATGGATAACGAAGTAAGCAAACATGCTTTTGATAAATTCTATCAAGGAGAACGTTCACACCATGTGAAAGGAAATGGTCTTGGTCTTGCTCTGGTAAAGAGAATTGTGGAATTGTGTGAAGGTACTGTTACAATAGAAAGTGAGAAAGGCATCGGAACCTCTGTAATGATTTCATTTAATTTATTTTAAAATAAAACACAAAGTTGATAATTAGTTGAATTTATTTTGATAAAATTAATCTGGACTAATGCACCTGTAGCATAACTGCCAAATTACTCAAAGGGGAATTCTAGATGGAGAAATTTTATCAAGTTCGTACAATAAATGATTTAAAGGATTTATTAACACAAAGCTGCACTTTATATAGTGATAAGAATGCATTTTTAATTAAGAATAAAGGTGATAGTTATAGCAAAATAAGCTATAAACAGTTTGGAAATGATGTAGAGTATTTGGGTACTGCATTACTTAAACTAGGCCTAAGCGGTTCTTCTGTTGCCATTTTGGGAGAGAACCGGTATGAATGGTGTGTATCATATTTATCAACAGTAAACGGTGTAGGAACTGTTGTACCTTTAGATAAGGAACTTCCTTCAAATGAAATTACAAATCTTCTTGAAAGGTCTGAAGCTACCACTATAATTTTTTCAGGAAAATACCGAGATCAAATTAAATTGCTAAAATCAACTTTTACTACTGTTAAAATTTTTATTGATATGGATTCTCAAACAAATGAGGATGGAATACTTTCATTTCAAGCTTTGCTAGAAGATGGAAAGCGATTTGTAGAAGCCGGTGACAAAAGCTTTTCTTCCGTGAAAATTGATCCGGAAGCTGCGAGGATTTTGATTTTTACTTCTGGTACCACAGATATAGCAAAAGGGGTTATGCTTTCACATCAAAATATTTGCTCTGATATAATGGGAGTGTGCACTACTGTTCGAGTTGAAAATGATGACAAGTCTTTATCTATATTGCCATTGCATCACACATATGAATGTTCGTTAGGGTTTTTATTATTTATATATAACGGTGCTGCTATAGCCTTCAATGACGGATTAAGAAATATCACAAAGAATTTTAAAAAGGTTAAACCTACTATAATGATTACAGTACCTTTGCTACTGGAAAATGTATATAAAAAAATACAAGATAAAGTTAATAAAAGCAGGGCGGTTAAAATCAAATTTAAGTTTGCTTTATTTTTGGTAACCATTTTGTCAATTTTTAAAATAAACCTTGGCAAAAAATTATTTAAAGAAATACATGATAACTTTGGCGGAGAAATGAGGCTGATTATTGTTGGTGCTGCCCCGATTAAACCTGAGGTTTCAAGGTTTTTCAGACGAATTGGGATAAAGGTTCTGCAAGGTTATGGATTAACGGAATGTTCACCTCTGGTAGCCGGTAACAGAGATAAAAGCTTTAAAGATAACTCATGCGGAAGAGCTATTCCCGGCGTAGAAATTAAAATTTTGGAACCGGATAAAAGCGGGATTGGAGAAATATTAGTCAAAGGTAAAAATGTAATGTTGGGTTATTACCGTAACGAAAAAGCTACCCAAAAATGTTTGTCTGATGGTTGGTTCTATACGGGAGATCTCGGATATATGGACCGCAAGGGCTTTTTATATATAACAGGCAGGCTTAAAAACGTTATTGTAACTAAAAACGGTAAAAAGATTTTTCCTGAAGAAGTTGAAAACTATATAAATTCAGACCCATTTGTAAGGGAATCTTATGTTTGGGGCAAGTATGATGAAAATTCCGGAGATACCGTTGTTTGCGCCCAGATTCTGCCCAATGTAGAAGCAATCTCTGACAAGTTAAATGCAATGAATATATCAAAAGATGAGCTGACGAAAATTTTTAAGAACATTGTTAAAACAGTAAATGGCAAAATGCCACTTTACAAACATATAAAAGAATTCTCTCTAAGAGAAAATGAATTTCTTAGAACAACTACACATAAAATCAAGAGATATGTGGAAGAACAACAAAAAGAAGGTCTTGCTCAAGTAGAATAATACAAGAATATAAGCAAACATGTTATGGTAGGAGGCTATCTCAAGTAAATTGCAGATAGCTTCTTACCATTTTCTGATTTAGGAAAATTATTCAAGAAAAAATATTGACACCCATCTCAGCAATGATATAATAAAAATCAGAAGTTTCACATCATGAGTATCAATCAACTTAATTTTTCATATTTATTCAATTATGCTATAGTTATTAGCATCTAAGTCAATCAAGGGAATCGTAGTCACCTGTAAGCATATAGCATATGGGACTAAACTTGTGTACTTGTCACACTGGAAATGTTCCAAATTCAAAACAATTCAAACCTAAACATTTCAAAAACAATTATGTTAATTTAAAAAGGAGAATAGTAAGTATGTTGAAAAAACTTTTATGTGCAATAACAGTTTCAGCACTTATATTATCAGTAGCTTTGCCGGTAACAGCTGAAAATGCTAATATACCAGGTAGTACAACCACAGCAATGCGGATGCAGCCCTTGGTTGACAAATATAATGGACTGACACAAACAAACCTGGATACTGAATTGGCTAAATTTCCGGATATTAAAAATCACTGGGGCAAAAATTACATAACAAAAATATCAGCACTGGAAGTAATATCGGGATATCCTGACGGAAGTTTTGGCCCCGACGACAAGCTTTTGGGAGGGCAGTACATATTGATGCTCATGAGGGCAATAGGCTATAGCGTGGAGGTACCTCAAGGAGTGCCTTATTATAAGCCCTTCGTCGATATAGCTATTAAGGAAGGTATCCTGATTCAAGGGGAGACAGCAGACTACACAAAACCTATAACACGTGAACTGGCAGCGAGTTTGGCAAGAAGGACTATAGGAAAATATGAAACCGTACCAAAGGATTATTTTGTAAAGGGCAGTGACCCTTATCCTTCCAAAGGTGACAAAGGCTTTTTTGATAATGTATACGCAGGCTACCAGAAGCTTAAAATGACAGATTATCCTACTATCACAAGTAAATATCTTCAGGATGTAATAGACTGCTACCGTATTGGACTTATGACGGGCAGCAACAACAAATTCAATCCCAAGGGAACTCTTACAAGGGCCGAAGCCTCCGTCGTTATAATAAAGTTGTTGGATGAAAAGACGAGGGTTGAAAGCATACCGTCGTCAAGCGAAAGTTTTAAATGGAAAAACAGCAATGCCAACAATGGTGAATATGACAATGAGGCGGAAGGTTTCTATGAAAACAAGGAATACACCTTGTACAAAGGGTTGTTCCCGATGATGGAGATATGGGAAACCGCACAAATAATGTATAAAAACCGTAATCTTATAACGGGTGGGAAGATAGATTTTACTTTCAGTGAAGGTCATAAAAATTTTGGTATTAATTATTACGATAGCCAAGACCATTTTGAAAAAGTAATGAACAACAATTATCATGGAATATTTTTACCTTTAAACGGAATTGGTATAGCTACTCAAAGGACACAAATACCAAAGGGAAAAGAACAAAGTTTATATGATAACAGCAACGGTTGGCTTTACGAAATATTAAGTTATGAGGTCGACAGGTATAACAAGGACTTAAAAGAATACACCTATGAATTGCTTAAAATATGGTTTGGGAAGGATTATGAGCAGGCTAAAAAAATACATGACCAATATTTAAGTTATGGATTAAAGGATATTGATTGGAAACACCAAATTTATTTGCTAAATGGTAGACAAATCTCAGTTGTTGGTGGAAACGGTGACAGCGGTAATGTTTTTTCATTTCATGTTTGGGCAAAGGGGTATATAACCAAGGATACAATGCTTAAATTAAATTAATGAGAAGGTGTTTAAATTTTGAATAAATATATAAAAATAATTTCTTTGATTCTTTGTCTTGTAATATTTATATCCGGCTTTCCGGATATAGTTGTACATGCTGAAAATGGCTATACTTTACTAAAATATGAAAATGGCGGCAGGGAGTTTTTTGACCAGACTACCTATGACAGCTACAAAAAGAATAATCTGCTGCCGACACAGCTTAATGGAAGTGTCATCCCCTTAACAATAAAT